>JAZDIQ010000062.1:0-126897 GCA_043804825.1 Pseudomonadota bacterium | reverse complement strand
ACCAGCTCCTCCCTGGAGGAGATGTCCTCCATGACCAAGACCAACGCCGACAACGCCGCCCAGGCCAACAGCCTGATGAGCGAGGCCAAGACCCTGGTGGCTCGGGCCAACCAGTCCATGGGCGAGTTGACCCAGTCCATGCAGGACATCAACGCGGCCGGCGAGCAGACCGGCAAGATCATCAAGACCATCGACGAGATAGCCTTCCAGACCAACCTGTTGGCCCTTAACGCCGCCGTGGAGGCCGCCCGGGCGGGCGAGGCCGGCGCGGGGTTCGCCGTGGTGGCCGAGGAGGTGCGCAACCTGGCCATGCGCGCCGCCGAGGCGGCCAAGAACACCTCCAGCCTAATCGAGGGCACCATCAAGAAGACCAAGGAGGGCTCGGAGTTGGTGGCGCGCACCAATGATGCCTTCCAGGAGGTGGCCACCAGCGCGGCCAAGGTGGCCGAGCTGGTGGGCGAGATCGCCGCGGCCAGCAGCGAGCAGGCCCAGGGCATCGAGCAGGTGAACAAGGCCACCAACGAGATGGACAAGGTCACCCAGACCAACGCGGCCAACGCCGAGGAATCGGCGTCCGCCTCCGAGGAACTATCGGCCCAGTCCGAAACCATGCAGGGCTTCGTGGCCGACCTGGAGGCCCTGGTGGGCTCGACCATGGCTGGCGGGGGGAGGTTGTCCCTGCACCGCTGGGACCGGGGACGCCGCAAGGACTCCCGGCGCCTGGCCCTGCCCCAGCCCGCCCAGGCCTCCGGCAGACCGCCAATCTCCCCGGCCGCCAAGAGGGTGATCGTCGCCCAGCAGGCCATTCCCCTGGACGATAGCGAGTTCAAGGACTTCTAGCCGCCGCGCGGCGCCTGGCCCCACACTTGGCCGGGCCAGGCAACGCCCCTGGACGCGGGATGCTTCCGCAGCCGGGGGCGTTGCCTGTCTCGCCGGCCCTCACAGGTCTGGCCCCCAACGGCGGCTAGCGCGGCGGGGCTCGCAATGCCCCTTGCCTAAATGCGGAACCTCTCTTATCATCTGAGTCAAAATTGACATATCTCGCCGCGCTCCGGGGCCGCCCTCAGACCTGGCCGGACATCAGCAGAGCGGGCGGGATGGCAATCGGGAGTCAGGCTCAGCACCGCCACCCAGGAGGACGTCATGCGCCCCAGCCGAGCAATCGCCATCTGTGGAATCCTTGCCTGCACCCTGGCCCTGGCCTCTGTCCCGGCCTGGGCCGGCGATCAATTGATGATGGCCACCACCACCAGCACCGACGACACCGGGCTGCTCAACTACCTGGCGCCCTTGTTTCAGAAGGACACCGGCATAGAGCTGAAATGGACCGCCACCGGCACGGGCAAGGCCCTGGAGCTGGGCAAGAACTGCGACGTGGACGTGGTCTTGGTGCACGCCCCCGGGGCCGAGAAGAAGTTCGTGGAGTCCGGGGCCGGCCTCAACCGCCGCCAGGTCATGTACAACGACTTCGTGCTGCTGGGGCCGGCAGGCGACCCGGCGGGCATCAAGGGCCAGTCCATGGCCCAGGCCCTGGCCACCCTGCGCGCCGGCAAGGCCCTGTTTGTCAGCCGGGGCGACAAGTCCGGCACCCACATGCTGGAGCTGGGGCTGTGGAAGACGACCGGCGGCCAGGTGCCCGAAAAGGAGTCCTGGTATCTGCAAGCCGGCCAGGGCATGTACAGCACCCTGACCATGGCCGCCGAAAAGAAGGCCTACACCCTCTGCGACCGGGGGACCTTCCTCAAGTTCGAGGCCGATCACCAGGGCCACCCGCCTCTGGCGGTGCTGCTGGAGGGCGAGCCCGAACTCCTGAACCAATACAGCGTCATCGAGATCAACCCGGCGGCCTGCCCCCAGGCCAAGCAGGGGTTGGCCAAGCGGTTCTCCGACTGGCTGGCCTCGCCCCGGGGCCAGAAGCTGGTGGCTGACTTCAAGGTGCACGGCAAGCAGCTCTTCACCCCCAACGCCCAATAAGGGCGCCGAGTGGATTACATCCTGGAGGGCCTGTTGCAGGCCTGCCGGCTCCTGGCCCGGGGCGACCCCGAGACCTTCTCGGCCCTGGGGGCCACGGTGCGCTCCTCCAGCCTGGCCATGCTGGTCAGCCTGCTCCTGGGGCTGCCCCTGGGCTTTGTGCTGGGTCACGGCCGTTTCAGGGGCCGCCGGCTCTGGCGCACCCTGGTGGACACCTGCCTGGCCCTGCCCACGGTGCTGATAGGCTTGTTGGTCTACGCCTTTCTCTCCCGGCGCGGCCCCCTGGGTGAGTGGGGGCTGTTGTTCACCCTGCCGGGTCTGGCCATCGGCCAGGCCATCCTGGCCCTGCCGGTGGTCACGGCCCTGACGGCCTCGGCGGTGGAGGGCCTGGACCCCCGCCTGGGCCAGACCCTCTTGACCCTGGGGGCCAACCCCCGCCAGGTGGCCCTGACCACCCTGTGGGAGGCCAGGCACGGCCTGTTGGCCGCGGCGGTCAACGCCTACGGCCGGGTGGTGACCGAGGTGGGCATCGCCATGATGGTGGGCGGCAACATCAAGTGGCACACCCGCACCGTCACCACGGCCATCGCCTTGGAGACCGGCAAGGGCGAATTCGCCCAGGGCATCGCCTTGGGATTGGTGCTGCTGGCCCTGGCCCTGTTGGTCAACCTCTGCCTGATACGCCTGCGCCGGGGCGGCGTCTCGTGAGCCGGGACCTCTACCAGGTGCGCGACCTGATCCACGCCTATGGCCCCCGGCGGGTGTTGGACGTCCCCGGCCTGGACATCCCCCAGGGCGCCGTGATCGGCCTGGCCGGCCCCAACGGCAGCGGCAAGAGCAGCCTCCTGCGCCTGCTGGCCTTCCTGGAGGCGCCCAGCCAGGGGCAGGTCATCTTCGCGGGCGCGCCGCGCGGGCCCGACACCCCCGGCGCCCGTCAGGGCGTCACCCTGCTTCTGCAAGAGCCCTATCTGCTCAAGCGCGGCGTGGCCGCCAACCTGGCTTACGGCCTGAGGCTGCGCGGCCAGGGCCGGCCGCCACGGGCGGAGTTGGACCAGGCCCTGGCCTGGGTGGGGCTGGAGCCTGACCAGTTCGCCCGCCGGCGCTGGTACCAGCTCTCCGGCGGCGAGGCCAAGCGCGTGGCCCTGGCGGCCCGCCTGGTGCTCAAGCCTCGGGTGCTGCTCCTGGACGAGCCCACCGCCGGCGTGGACGCCCCCAGCGCCGAGCTGATCAGCCGGGCGGCCCTGGCGGCCCGGGAGCAGTGGGGCACCACCCTGGTGGTGGCCAGCCACGATCTGGCCTGGCTGGCGCGCACCGTGGACCGGGTGTGGGGGTTGCAGTACGGCCGCCTGGCCGCCGCGCCCCCGGCCCCCAGGCCACCGGCGCGGGAGGCGCCGGCCGGGGCCTTGCATCTGCAAGAGCCCCGCGGGAAGGGGGCGGGGCGGCGCGTCCTGGCCTGCCGGGTCTCCTGCCTGGCCCTGGAGGAACCGGGGGGGCGGGGCAGGGTGGAACTGGACGCCGGCCAGGGGGCCTATTGTCTGCGCCTGCCCCTGGATGACCTGGCCGGCCTGGGCCTGACCCCCGGCCAGGAGGTCTGGCTGGTGCTGGAGGACCAGCCCGCCTGAGACCCTGGCCCGGGACGACCGCGCCCGCTTCCTGGCGAGCTAGCTCTTCTTGCTGGTAATGACGCTGACCCCGCCCAGAAGCTGCGTAAGCTTGCGCCCCTTGCACTTGGGGCAGGCGGGGCGCTTTTGGCCGTGCTCGGCCAGGCTGAGGAAGACCGTGAAGACCTCTTGGCATTTCTGGCATTGAAACTCGTAGGCGGGCATGCTTGTCCCCCGGCTGGCGGTTGGCTACCGTCCCCACGATAAATCATGCCCTCCCGGGTTTTCAAGCCCCCAACCCGCGCGCGGGAGGGGCAAAGGGGCGCCTTTGCATCCTGCCTTGGCGGGTTGTACTATATTTATATAAAAATAGTCATTTCAGGCGGCGGGTGACATGGGACCCAAAATCCTGGTGGTGGACGACGAGCCGGATATCAGGGATATCCTGTGCAGTCTGTTCCAAGAGTTCGGCTACGAGGTCGCGGCGGCCCCGGGGGCGCGGGAGGCCTTGAGCATTTTGGAGCAGGAGCCCATCCAGGTCATGCTGTTGGATTTGAACATGCCAGGCATGAACGGACTGGATCTGTGCCGGGCCATTCGCCCCCGCCAGCCCCGGGCGCGCATCTTCGCCCTGACCGGCTATCACCGTCTGTTCACCCCGGACTCGGCCCGCCAGGCCGGTTTCGACGGCTTCTTGACCAAGCCGGCGGACCTGCACCAGTTGTTGGAACTGGTGCGCCGGGCCTTTGAGCAGGTGGAGGGCCAGGCCTAGGGACACCCCCACCAAGCGGCGCTTTCCGGGTCTTCAGCCAAAGGCCAGGCCCGGCCAGGACCAACCCCCGCCCGTGCATCAAGAAGGCCTTGCTGAGTTTGGGGGCGGGGATTACCCCCGCCCGTCCTGCCTCAGGCCTTGGCCTGGTAGCGCTGGGGATCGGCGAAGACGTCGATGGCCAGGCAGCCTTCCTTGGTCGAGCCGCTGTGCACCACCTGGTCGCCGACGTAGTAGGCGTCGCCGCGGCGGTAGGTGCGGGTCTGGCCGTCGATGGTCAGCTCGATCTCGCCCTCCACCACGATGCCCCACTGCTCGCCGTGGCTGTGCGGCGGCACCGAGGCCCCGCCCGGCAGGGTGAAGAAGACCACCTGGCCGTGGGCGCCGGCCAAGAGGGCGGCGTCCAGCCCGGCCATGGGGATGTCGGCCCGGGGCAAGCGTTTGATGAACTCGGCATACTGGTTGAGGCTCATGAGGCTTCTCCCGCGCTCCGGGTTTGCCGGCGCTGCTCCTTGAAGTTGAAATGGATGAGGCACTGGGGCCTGAACTTGCAATAGATGTCCGGGTCCGGGCAGACCGGGTTGTCATCCAGGCACTGGGCGCACAGACCGTGGCCGTATTTCTGACAACGGGCGGCCAGGGGCTGATCGGGGTGGTCGCGGCAGGTCTCGGCTGGGCTCATGGTTTCTCCCGCTGATGATACCTGTTAACTAGCACGAGCCGGCCCGGCCGGCAAGCCCGCCCCGTCCATGCTCGGCGAGCTCCCCGCCCGGCATTCTTGGCAGAAGCGCCACCTCCAACGGGAGCCGCCAGCGCTTGATCAGTCTACAGGGCCAACCGACCCGTACAAGCCCCGTGGCGGGCACGCCACCCAACGGGAGCCGCCAGCGCTTGGCCAGGCGGCAACGCCCACCGGCCCGTATATGCCCAGCCGGGGGCACGCCACCTTGACGGGGCCGGAGCCCTCGTAGATAATGCAGGCCTGGCGATATTTTGCTTTGGCGAGGGGAGGTTCGGGCTTGCGCATTCTGATCACCGGCGGCTGCGGTTTCATCGGCTCCAACTTTGTGCGCCACGTCCTGGCCGCCCATCCCGGGGACCAGGTGGTGAACCTGGACCTCTTGACCTACGCCGGCAACCCCGCCAACCTGGCCGACGTGGAGGCCGATTACCCGGGCCGCTACCGCTTCGTGCACGGCGACGTCTGCGACCCCGCCGTGGCCGGGCCGCTCCTGGCCGAGGCCCAGGCGGTGGTGCATTTCGCAGCCGAGAGCCACGTGGACCGCTCCATCGAGGACGCCCAGGCCTTTGTGCGCACCAACGTGCTGGGCACCCAGTGCCTGTTGCACGCCGCCCTGGGGGCCTGGGGCCAGGATGACAGCCGGCGCTTCCTCTATATATCCACCGACGAGGTCTACGGCGCGCTTCGGCTGGAGGACGGTCGGCGCTTCGCCGAGGACTGGCCCCTGGACCCCAGAAGCCCCTACAGCGCCAGCAAGGCGGCCGGCGATCAACTGGCCCGGGCCTATCATCATACCTTCGGGTTGCCGGTGCTGGTCACCCGCTGCTCCAACAACTACGGCCCCTATCAGTTCCCGGAGAAGCTCATCCCCCTGATGGTCCTGGGCGCCCTGGCCGGGCGCGAACTGCCGGTCTACGGCGACGGGCTCTACGTGCGTGACTGGCTGCATGTGTCCGACCACTGCCGGGCCACGGACCTGGTGCTGCGCTCCGGGGAGCCTGGTCAGGTCTACAACGTGGGCGGCAACAACGAAATGGCCAATCTGGAGCTGGTCAAACGGCTCATCGCCCTGGTGGCCGGGCGCGCCGGCCAGGATCAGGAGCGGCTTTTGGGCCTGATCCGCCACGTCAAGGACCGCCCCGGCCACGACCGGCGCTATGCCATCGACGCCGGCAAGATCGAGCGCCAGCTGGGCTTCAGCCCCCGGGTGGGGCTGGACCAGGGCCTGGAGCAGACCGTGGACTGGTACCTGGGGCACCAGGACTGGTGCGGCCAGGTCACCTCCGGGGCCTACCGGGAGTATTATCAGAGGATGTATGGCGGACGCTGAGCGGATACTGGTGCTGGGGCACCGCGGCCTGCTGGGTCAGGCCCTGGTGGCCGCCTGTCAGGGGCGCTGCCAGGTGATCGAGGCCGGCCGCGAGCTCTTTGACCTGGCCCGCCTGCCCCTGGACGCCGCGCCGCCCACCGGGGCCTATCTGGGCCAGGCCCAGGCCCAGGCCACCTTGGAGAGCCTGGAGGCGGCCCTGTCGGCCCTGGGCGACCAGGCCCAGCGGCTGCACGACAACCTGGACCTGCTGCGCCTGGCCCTGCGGGAAGGGCGGCCGCGTTTGGTGTTCAATTGCATCGGCTACACCAACGTGGAAAAGGCCGAGCAGGAGCCGGAGGCGGCCGAGGCGGTCAACGGCCGGGGCGCCCAGGCGGTGGCCCGGGCCTGCGCCGAGGCCGGGGCCCACCTGGTGCATCTGTCCACGGATTTTGTTTTCGATGGCCTGGCGGATCGCCCCTACCGCGAGGACGACCCCCCGGCGCCGCTTTCGGCCTATGGCCACAGCAAGCTGGCCGGCGAGCGCCTGGTGGCCGCCGAGCTGCCCGGCGCCTTGATCGTGCGCGGGGCCTGGCTCTTCGGGCCGGCGCGCCAAAGCTTCGTGGACAAGGTGCTGGCCAAGGGTCGCCTGGGCCAGCCCTTCCCGGTGGTGGCCGACCAGGTGGGCAGCCCCACCTACACCGCCGACCTGGCCCAGGCCCTCTTGGAACTGGGCGGGCGCTGGATCGGCGGGGTGCTGCACCTGGTCAACCAGGGCCAGGCCTCGCGCCACCAGTTGGCGGCCCAGGCCCTGGAGCTGGCCGGCCTGGATCCCGGCCTGGCCCAGCCGGCCCTTAGCGGCCAGGCCGGCGGGCGGGCCAGGCGGCCGGCCTACTCGGTGCTGGACGCCGGCCGCGCGGCCCGGCTCCTGGGAGCGCCCCTGCCCGCTTGGCAAGAGGCCCTGGCCAGGTATCTGGCGGCCAAACAGGAGGAGATAGCTTGAAACGCATCCTGGTTACCGGCGGCGGGGGCTTCATCGGCTCCCACCTGGTGGAGGCACTCCTTGAGCAGGGGCACGAGGTTCTGTGCCTGGACAACTTCTTCACCGGCTGCAAGGACAACATCTCCCACCTGCTGGGCCGGCCACGTTTCGAGCTTATCCGCCACGACGTGGTGCAGCCCATCCTCTTGGAGGTGGACCAGGTCTACAACCTGGCCTGCCCGGCCAGCCCGGTGCACTACCAGTACAACCCGGTCAAGACCGTCAAGACCAACGTGCTGGGCACCCTGAACATGCTGGGCTTGGCCAAGCGGGTCAAGGCCCGCATTCTGCAAGCCTCCACCAGCGAGGTCTACGGCGACCCCCAGGTGCACCCCCAGACCGAGGACTATTGGGGCCACGTCAACCCCATCGGCCTGCGCTCCTGCTACGACGAGGGCAAGCGCCTGGCCGAGACGCTGATGTTCGACTACCACCGCAGCAACGGCGTGGACATCCGCGTGGCGCGCATCTTCAACACCTACGGCCCGCGCATGGCCGTCAACGACGGCCGGGTGGTGAGCAACTTCGTGGTGCAGGCCCTCTCGGGCCAGCCCATCACGGTCTACGGCCAAGGGCAACAGACCCGCTCCTCCTGCTACATCGACGACATGGTGGCCGGGCTGATGGCCCTGATGGAGGCGCCAGACTTCACCGGTCCGGTGAACCTGGGCAACCCTGGCGAGTTCACCATCCTGGAGCTGGCCGAGAAGGTGGTGGAGATGACCGGCTCGTCCAGCGCCATCGTGCACGCGCCCTTGCCCCCCGACGACCCGGTGCAGCGCCGGCCCGACATCAGCCTGGCCAGGGAGCGCTTGGGCTGGAACCCTGGGGTGGAGTTGGCCCAGGGCCTGGTGGACACCATCGCCGATTTTCGGCGTCGCCTGGCCCAAGACTAGCGGCCCCATGGGACGTCGTTATCCCCAGGCGCCGGTGTTGGGCGTGGGAGGCGTGGTGCTGGCCGGCGGGCAGGTGCTCCTGATCAAGCGTGGCAGCCCGCCCAGTAAGGGGCTGTGGTCCCTGCCCGGCGGGGCCGTGGAGTTGGGCGAGAGCCTTGAAGAGGCCGTGGCCCGCGAGGTGCTGGAGGAGACCGGGGTGCCGGTGCGGGTCGGCCCCCTGGTGGGGGTCTTCGAGCGCCTGCTCCAGGACGCCGCCGGTCGCCTGGAATATCATTACGTGCTCCTGGATTATCTCTGCCAGGCCGAGCTGGCCCCGGCCCGGGCCGGCGACGACGCCGCCGAGGCCCGCTGGGTGGCCTTGAGCGAGCTGGACCAGGTGGGGCTCACCCCCGACACCGCCGCCCTGATCAAAAAAGCGGCCGCCCTGGACCCCGCCGACCCGGATAGGCCAGTTTAGGCATCGCGCGGTTGGCACAATGGGGGGGTGGGTAAATATTATTCCGCCCTCGCCGGGGCTTAGCCCCGCCGCGCCTCTCGCCGAGGCTTCGGCTTTCAGGAATCCCTGCTGGCATCTATGCACAAAACCACTAACGCGGTGGGGCGATTGTGCAATCGCCGTGGTGGGATCGCTTTTTTCATTGCACAACAAGCAAGTTACCTGCTTTATCGACGTCACATTGTGGGTTGACATGCCCCCCCGGTGGTTGCTATGGTGCGGCAGATTTCGGCGGGCAACAAGGCTCCGGCGAGGTCTGCGAGGGTTTCCTAACATTATTGTCATGGCCGCGGAGGGAGGCGACAGCCGCTCCCCCAGGCCGGCAGCCCCGTTGTTGGGGGCTAACCGCTTGCTTGAGCTAAGGGCACGGGTCATATGACAACGCATGAGCAAGGACAGGCCAAACGGTCAGGCGCGGACTGGTGGCTCTTCGTGTTGGGGTTCGCACTTTTCTCCGCCCTGGGTTTCTGGGGCACGCCGGCGCTGCTTTACGCCGAAAAACCCCAGCCTTTCCAGTTCAGCCACAAAGTCCACATGGAACAGGTGAGCGAGGGCTGCAAGTCCTGCCACGCCTTCCGTGAGGACGGCTCCTTCACGGGCATTCCCAACATGGAAAAGTGCAAGGAATGCCACAGCGATTCTCCCAATGGCGACTCCCCGGGGGAGAAGATCTTCGTGGAGCAGTACCTCAACAAGAACAAGCCGGTTGATTGGCAGGTCTACGCCAAGCAGCCGCCCTGCGTGTTCTTCTCCCACGCCGCCCACGCCCAGAACGCCGGCCTGGAATGCACCAAGTGCCACGGCGAGCACGGCAAGAGCGAGAGCCTGCGCCCCTACCAGTACAACCGGCTCACCGGCTACAGCCGCGACATCTGGGGCTGGAACATCCTGGGGCTGGGCGGACCGCCCAACCGTATGAAGATGGACAACTGCGCCGAGTGCCACCGCGATAACGGCGTGCGCGACGCTTGCTTCGTGTGCCACAAGTAGGCCGAGGAGAGATGTCGATGAACTGGGATAGACGAGCTTTTGTCAAGTTCGCCGTGGGAGCGGTGGTGGGCCTCCACGCCAGCCCGCTGGTCCCCAAATTGATGGACGACTCGGCCATCTGGACCCAGAACTGGAACTGGGTGCCCACTCCCGAGGACGGGGCCCTGGCCTGGGCCAACACGGTCAACCCGGCCACGGGCACCGGCGTCAAGGTGCGCATGGTCAACGGCCGGCTAAAGGGCGAGCGCCTGATCCGCGTGGAGGGCAACCCCGAGCACCCCACCAGTCAGGGCGGCGTGCTGCCGGCCGATGTCTCGGCCCTGCAAAACCTGTACTACGACGACTTCCGCGTCAAAACCCCGCTGGTGTTCAACCAGCGCACGGGCATGCACGAGGCGGTCTCCTGGGACAAGGCCCTGGACATCGTGGCTGGCAAGCTGGCCGAGCTTTACAAGGCCGGCCAGGCCCACACCGTGGCCGCCCTGGGCGGCCAGGCCAAGAACCTGGACGGCGAGCTGCTTTCCCGTTTCCTGGCCGCCTACGGCTCGCCCAATGCCAGCTTCGACGTCGGCGCCGCCGACACCCTGGCCCTGGCGGGCTGGGCCATGGCCGGCGAGGAGAACCTGGGCTTCGACCTGGGCCAAGCCAACTATGTGATCTCTTTCGGCACCCCCCTCTTGGAAGGCTTCGGCGCCCCGGTGGCGGTGCGCAAGGCCTTTGCCGGTTGGCGCCAGGACTTCAAGCACAGCGGCACCCTGGTGCAGGTGGAGCCCCGGGCCTCGGTCACGGCCAGCCAGGCCGACCAGTGGCTGGCCTGCAAGCCTGGCACCGAGGCCGCCGTGGCTCTCGGCCTATGCCAGGTGCTGGTGCAGGAAGGCCTCTACGACCGCGCGGCGGCCGGCGCGGCCCTGGGCTTCGAGGACACCGACAAGGGCATCGGCTTCAAGTCCCTGCTGGCCAAGAGCTACAGCCCCGGCCAGGTGTCGCAGATCAGCGGCGTGCCGGTGGAGACCCTGATCGCGGTGGCCAAGGCCTTTGCCAAGAACCCCAAGGCGGTGGCCGTGTGCGGCCCCGGCAATGGCGGCGAGCCCGGACGCCTTCTGGATTTCATGGCCGTGCTGGCCCTGAACGCCCTGAAGGGCAACTTCGGCAAGCCCGGCGGCGTGGTGGTTCGCGGCTCCCTGGGGCTCAAGGCCCTGGGCGAGGCCGTCAAGGCGGGCGCCAAGCCCCGCCTGGATGGCCTGGGCAGCGCCAAACGCCCGGTGGGGGTGCCCGATCACCTCTCCCTGGCCCAGGCCGCCCTGAACGGCGCTCCCTATAAGATAAACCTGGCCCTGGTGGCCGGCGGCAACCCGGCCTATGCCTCGCCCCAGGCCGGCGTGGTGCGCGACTTCCTCAAGTCGGTGCCCTTCCTGGTGGCCATCACCCCCTACCTGGACGAAACCTCCAGCATGGCCCAGGTGGTGCTGCCCTGCGGCACCTTTCTGGAGAGCTGGGGCGACAGCCTGCCGCCCTATGGCGCGGCCAAGGCCGAGTACGGCCTGCACCGCCCCCTGGTCAAGGCCTATGAAGAGGTCAAGAGCCAGGGCGACGTGATCCTGGCCCTGGCCGCCAAGCTGGGCGGCGAGGTGGCCAAGGCCCTGCCCTTTGAATCGGCCGAGGCGGCCTTGAAGGCCCGCACCGCCGGGCTGGGCGATCTGGCCAAGCTGGCCCAGAAGAGCTACCACGTCCAGGAAAAGCCCAATTACGGCGCCCTGAGCTTCAAGACCCCCAGCGGCAAGCTGGAGTTCTTCAGCATGAACCTGCACAACCTGGTCCTCAAGCTGGCCGGAGAGGGCGGCGGCGTGGCCAAGGTGCTAAAATCCCTGGGCGTGCAGGCCGAAGGTTCGGCGGCGTTGATGCCCCATTACGAGCCCCCGGCGGCCCTGGCCGCCGCTGGCCACGGACGCCTGGTGCTGGCGGCGCTGCCTTCCCTGCGCACGCCCAAGACCGGCGAGCCCATCACGCCCTACATGCTCAAGTCGCTGGACGCCACCGTGCTGGCCAACAAGGACCAACTGGTGGTGGAGATCAACCCCCAGACGGCCGCCGAGCTGCACCTGGCGGATAACGATCTGATCAAGGTCACCTCCCAGGCCGGCTCCAGCGAGGCCCGCGTGCATCTGTTCGCCGGGGCCGCGCCGGGCATGGTCTTCATGCCCGCGGGCCTGGGGCACTATGCCGCCGCCAACGCCTACACCTTCCGGCGCGGCGGCAACTACAACCAGGTGGCCATGGCCACCGCCGATCCCCTGAGCGGGCTGCCGGTGTGGAGCCTGACTCCGGTGGCGGTCAGCAAGGCGTGAGGGAATAGCCATGTCGCTAGCAGATAGGTATAGCGCCGGCGATTACCGGTTCGGCATGGTCATCGACGTGGACAAATGCACCGGCTGCGGTGCCTGCACGGTGGCCTGCATGTCCGAGAACAACATCGGCGTGCTCTACGACGAAACCGACAAGATTCGCTCCATAGCCTGGATGCGCGTCTATCAGATCGACAACGGCAAGGCCTTCCCCGAGACCCAGGTGGCCTTCTTCCCCCGGCCCTGCCTGCACTGCGAGGGCTCCCACGGCCACCACACCCCCTGCGTCTCGGTCTGCCCGGCCACGGCCACCGACTACGACGAGACCACGGGCATCGTCAGCCAGATCGCCACGCGCTGCATCGGCTGCCGGTACTGCGTGGGCGCCTGCCCCTACCATGCCCGCAACTTCAACTGGTACGACACGCCCTGGCCCTCTGGTCTGGAGCGTCCCCTGAACCCCTCGGTGTCGCCCCGCATGCGCGGCGTGGTGGAAAAATGCACCTTCTGCTACCACCGCTTCCAGCGGGCCAAGAACAAGGCCTTTTTGGACGGTGGCAGCCTGGGCGAGATGGATTACCAGACCGCCTGCACCGAGGCCTGTCCCTCCGGGGCCATCACCTTCGGCGATCTGCGCAACCCCAAGCATAAGGTGGCCCAACTGGCCGCCAGCCCCGAGGCCTTCCGCCTCTTGGAGCGCCTGGGCACCAACAACAAGGTCTACTACCGCACCAGCCGCGAGTGGGTGCGGCGCATGGCCGACAATTACCTCAAGGACGAAAAGCCCGGCCAATTGGCCGCTGCCCAGGGCGGCGGCCACTAGGGTCTCGGTTGGCTTGAATGGATTTAAGGATTAGCGAGGTCACCCATGGATGATTCCAAGTTCTGGCCCCAGGGAGTCACCCGCTGCAAGCCCGGCGCCTTCATCGCGTGGATGGTGGTCTGCCTGGGTCTGGGCGGCTGGGCAATGCTGTCGGCCTTCCTGTGCATCTATAAAGGTCTCAACCAGACCAACATGAACGATTTCTTCGCCTTCGGCGTGTGGATCGTGGTGGACCTGGCCATCATCGCCCTGGGGGCGGGGGCCTTCTTCACCGGCTTCATGACCTATGTCCTGCGCCGGGACGAGCTGAAGAACATCATCAACGCCGCGGTCATCATCGGCTTCATCTGCTACTCCGGCGCCATCCTGATGCTGGGCATCGACATCGGCCAGCCGGCCCGCGGCTGGTTCGGCTTCTGGCACGCCAACGTGCACTCCATGCTCACCGAGGTGATGTTCTGCATCACCACCTACCTGATCGTGCTGATCGTGGAGTTCGTGCCCCTGATTCTGGAAAACCGCCAGATCAACAAGGTGCCCGACCTGGCCTTCTTCGCCCATCATCTGCACCGCATCATGATCGTCTTCGCCGCCACCGGCACCTTCCTGAGCTTCTTCCACCAAGGCTCCCTGGGCGGCATGTACGGCGTGCTCTACGCCCGGCCCTTCGCCTACCGCACGGGCATCGTCATCTGGCCCTGGACCTTCTTCCTGTTCATCCTGAGCGCCATCGCCAGCGGGCCGTCCTTCACCACCCTCATCGTCATGATCACCGAGAAGGTCAGCGGCCGCAAGCTCACCAGCCACAAGGTCAAGATGATGATGGGCAAGGTCAGCGCCTACCTGCTCAGCTTCTACCTGGTGCTAAAGATCGCCGACACCCTCTACTGGGCCAACGTCACCCTGCCCAAGATGGGCGTCACCTTCTCAGACCTCTACGCCGGCGGTCCCTACGGCACCTACCTGGTGTGGATGGAACTGGGGCTCTTCGGGGTGCTGCCGGCCATCTTGCTCTTGCAGCGCCGGGTGCGCGAGAGCTACGGCCTCTTGGCCCTGGCCATGGCGCTCAACTGCTGCGGCGCGGTGATGAACCGCTTCGTCATGACCATCCAGCCCCTGGCCATCCCGGTGATGCCCTTCGAGAAGTTCGTGGGCTACCTGCCCTCCTGGCAGGAGTGGGGCATCAGCGCCGGCGTGATCGCCTACGGCCTGATCATCTTTTCCCTGGCCTACCGCTATCTGCCGATCTTCCCCCAGGAAGTCGAATTGAATAAGGGTTAAGGAGTAAACGCCATGTTGCCCATATGCTTCGAATGGCACTGGGACGTCGGTCACTTCGTGTTCATGGGTCTGTTCTATCTGGCCTTGACCATCATCGGCGGCGGCCTGGCCCTGGCTTTCAAGGCCACCATGAAGGACCTGTGCTCCGGCAAGGACCCCCACGAGCACGGCCACCACTAGGTAGGCCCTTGGCCGGCGCGCCGCGCGCGGGCCCGCGCTAAAACCCAGCACGCAAGCCACGGGGCCTTTTTAGGGCTCCGTGGCTTTTTGGTGGCGCGCCTGACGCCGGGGCGGGCGCGTGGTACCATTGCCATCGAACAGACATCCTAACGCCATGCCCCGGGAATCACGCATATGTCCAGCCCCCTTGCCGCCATCGACCAGCCGCCCAAGGCGGTGATCTTCGATCTGGACGGGGTGATCTTCGACTCCGCCGAGAGCAACATCGCCTTCTACGATTACATCCTCACGGCCCTGGGCCGGCCGGCCGTGGCCCGCCAATCCCTGGCGGTGATCCACAGCGAGCCCATGGACCGCTCCCTCAGGCACCTGCTGGAGCACGACGAGGACGAGTATCAGCGGGCCATGGCCTATTGCCGCAGCCTGGACCCGGCCATGTTCGTGCCCAGCCTGACCCTGTACGAGGGCGTGCGCGAGACCTTGGCCGGGCTGGCCGGCCGGGCGCGCCTGGCCGTGGCCACCAACCGCACCGTCACCTGCCGCCTGGCGCTGAGTCACTTCGGGCTCTTGGAGATGTTCGAGCAGGTCATAACGCCCATGGAGGCCCGCCGGCCCAAGCCCGACCCCACCATGATGCACATGACCCTGGAGAGCCTGGGCCTGGCCCCCGACCAGGTGGTCTACGTGGGCGACACCCACGTGGACCAGGGCATGTGCCAGGCCGCCCAGGTCAGGCTCATCGCCTTCCGCAACCCCGAGCTGTCGGCCTGGGCCCATGCCAGCGACTTCAAGGAGTTGCCTGGCCTGTTGGGGTGGTGAGCCGGCCCGCGCGGCACCCAGGCCGACCCCAAGGGCGGGGCAGGGGCCGAGCGACTGTTTGCGGGTGAAGGCGGGTTAAAGATCGGCCGATAGACCACGGGCGGGGTCAAACCCCCGCCCGCGCGTCGTGCTGGCCCCGCCGACAGCCCCCCAGGGGAGCCGCCGGCGGGTGTTTTAGGAAGGCTTGGAGCGACCCGTCATTGTCCCTTTCGGGGCGGCGGGTTACTCGCTGGCTTACTTGGCTTCCTTCTTGGTCGGCTTGGCCTTGGCCGCCGGCTTATCCTTGGCCTCGGGCTTGGCCTTGGCGGCGGCGGGGGCCACCTTCACCAGCTCCAAATTGAAGATCAGCACCGCGTTGGGGCCGATGGGGCCGCCGGCGCCCTGGGGTCCGAAGGCCAGTTCGGAAGGCACGTAGATCTCCCACTTGTCGCCCTCCTTCATCAATTGCAGGGCCTCCTGCCAACCCTTGATGATGCCCTCCAGGGGGAAGGTGGCGGGCTCGCCGCGCTGCTGGGAGTCGTCGAAGACGGTGCCGTCGGTGAGTCGGCCCTGGTAGTTGACCGTGACGGTGTCGGTCAGCTTGGGGGTCTTGCCCTTGCCGCTGGCGAGCACCTTGTATTGCAGGCCGCTGGCCAGGGTCTTGACCCCTTCCTTGGCCTTGTTCTCTTCCAGGAACTTCTTGCCCTCGGCCTGGTTCTTGTCGGCCAGGGCCTTGATCTTGGCCATCTCCTTGGCTTGCAAATCGCGGGTAAGGTTCTGCAGGGTCTGCTGCATCTCCTCCTCGCCGATCTGGGGGGTGGCCCCGCCCTGGGCGTCCTTGAAGCCCTGGGAGAAGCTATCGGCATCGATCTTGACATCCTTGGCCTTGATGTCGCTGCCCACCCGGAAACCCAGGGTGTAGGATATCTTCTGCTCAGGGGTCTGGGGGGCCGCGGCCCAGGAGGGGGAGGCGATCAGACCCAAGGCCAGCACCAACAACATCATTCTTTTCATGCGCCTTTTCCTAGGCAGCCCGGCCCGCCGGCCGGCCCGCATGCGGGTTGTGAGGCATGCCCCCCCAAGGGGACTTGGGCGGCTGCTTGGCCGCCGCTGAATGTCCAAGAATACCGCAACCGCCATGGAAGGCAAGCATATCCGCCACCAGGCCCCGGCCGGTCCGTGCGCAAAAATGAGGGGATAATCAGCGCCTGATTTGAAATAATGTTTTAAGCAGGGCCAGCGCCGCCAGACCGGCGAGGGGCGGCCCGACAGGAGGGCAGGCCATGAATTCATCGCCGCCAAACAGGGGCCGCCGCACGGGGCCGGAGGCCGCCCGGCGGGAGAGCGCCCGGCCGGCGGGGGATGCCCGGCGGCTGAGCCTGGCCGCCTTGCGGGCCACGGCGGTGGCAATGTGTCTGTGGGACGGGCAGGGGCGGGTGCTCATGATCAACCCCGCCCACCAGCGCCTCTTCGGCTGCTCCCCGGCCCAGGCCCGGGGACGGCCGGTGTTGGATTTTTTTAATCCCGCCAGCCAGGAGACCATGCTGCGCCAGGTGCTGCCGGCCCTGGGCCGTGGCCAGGGCTGGGAGGGCGAGGTGGTGGGCCAGACCGCCGAGGGTGGGCGCGTAACCCTGTGGCAGCGGGTCGACGGGGTATGGGACCGCCAGGGCCGCCTGGAGATGGGCCTGGGTTTTTTGTGGGATATCACCCGCCAAAAGGAGCTGGAGGAGGAGCTGCGCCAGAGCCAGACCCGCTACTTGGCCATCCTGGAGGACCAGACCGAGTTGATCTGCCGCTCCGGCCCCGACGGGGCCTTGACCTTTGTCAACGAAGCCTATTGCCGCTATTTCGGTAAGTCCCGCCAAGAGCTTCTGGGCCACGCCTTTCTGCCCACCTTCCCCGGCGACGACGGCCTGGCCCTGGCCCGCCACCTCTCCTCCCTGAGCCGCGAGCAGCCCCTGGGCATCCTGGAGCACCGGGTGGTGGTTGATGGTCAGGTGCGCTGGCTCAAGTGGACCACCCGGGCCATCCACGACCGCCAGGGGGAGTTCGCCGAGTTTCAGTCCGTGGGGCGCGACATCACCGAGCGCCGCCAGGCTGAGGATCAGCTGCGCGAGGCCCGCGACCACCTGGAACAGCGGGTGGCCGAGCGCACCGCCGCCCTGCAGGAGACCAATAAGCGTCTGGCCCTGGTGGTGGGGCAGTTGCAAAACGCCCAGGACGAACTGCAACGCCTGTCCTTCGTGGACGGGCTCACCGGCGTGGCCAACCGCCGCTTTTTCGACCAGCAAATGGCCCAGGAGTGGCGGCGGGCGGTGCGGGAGCAGTCGTCCCTGGCCCTGATCATGGTGGACATAGACCAGTTCAAGCTTTTCAACGACACCTATGGCCACCTGGCCGGCGACGATTGCCTGCGGCGGGTGGCCCAGGCCCTGGCCCAGGGGCTGCGCCGCCCCGGCGATTTCCTGGCCCGCTACGGCGGCGAGGAGTTCGTGGCCGTGCTGCCCGGCACCGGGCAGGAGGGCGCCTGGGCCCTGGCCGAGTTGATGCGCCGCCAGGTGGAGGAGTTGGCCATTGCCCACGCCTCCTCCACGGTGGCCCCCTGGGTGACGGTGAGCCTGGGGGTGGCCACGCGCCTGCCCGTCAACCACGACGACCCCCAGGAGGTGCTGGCCAGCGCCGACGCCGCCTTGTACCAGGCCAAGCAGGCCGGGCGCAACCGGGTGGCCGGCGCCTAGGCCCACCCTGGCGCGCCCACCCCGTCCAGCCCGGCGGGCTGATTGTCTGCTTCCATATGACTCAAGCCTCGCTCCCGGGGTGATCCCGCTCCGGCTCAGGGTGAACCGCTAGAGTAACTCCTTGACAAACATGGTATTATACATAATGGGCTCGCGTGGCCCGCTTATTGCTTGACCAGCCCACGACGGCGGAGCGCCAGCGTCAGGGGAACCTACCAGCCCCGACGGGCGCGCCGGGAACCAGCATTTTTTAGGATTGCCCCATGCCCAAGCGAGCGCCCACCATGGCCCCGGCCTCGGCCGACCCCGGGGCCGGGCCAGGCCCCCGGTCAGGCCTGCTCAGTGGCTTGCTGGAGCGCCCGCCCCTGCCCCTGGCCCTGCTGGACCAGGACGACCGCCTGATCCACGCCAATCCTCCCTTCCTGGCCCTGGCCGGGGATCTGCCCCCCCAGCCGCACACCTTGGCCGCCTGGGCCGCGCGGGCCGTGGCCGACCCCGCGCGCTGCCAGGAATTTCTGGACGCCTGGCGCCTGGCCGGCGGCCGGGAAACCTGGGAGTTGGACCTGGAAATGGCCAGCCCCGACGGGCGGAGCCGGCGCTTCTTGGCCCAGGGCAGCCACCTGGAGCGGGGCCAGCGCCTGCTGTTGCTCAACGAGGTTACCGCCCAGAGCCTGCTTGAGGAGAGCAAGCAGCTGTTCGAGCGGGCCTTTCAGGCCAGCCCCGTCTGCCTGACCCTGAGCACCCTGCCCGAGGGCGTCATGCTGGACGTCAACGAGGTATTTTTGACCACCACCGGCTACACCCGCCAGGAGGTGATCGGCCGCCAGGCCCTGGAGATGGGCTTTTACCCCGATCCTTCCCTGCGCCAGGCCCTGGTGGGACGCCTGATGCTGGAAGGACGTCTGCGCGGCCTGCGCCTGGACCTGCGGCGCAAGGATGGCCAGGTGGCCAACTTGGTGGTATCCATGGACCTGCTCAGCCTGGCTGGCCGGCCGGTGCTGTTGATGAGCGCCAGCGATCTGGCCGGCGGGGGCCAGGCGGCCCTGGCCCTGCGCGAGAGCGAGGCCAAATTCCGCATCCTCACCGAGACCACGACCTCGGGCATCTTCATCATCCATGGCGAATACTTCCGCTACATGAACCCCGCCGGCCTGCGCCTGGTGGGCTACAGCGCCCAGGAGATTCAGAACGTGCGCTTCTGGGAAGTGGTGCACCCCGACTTCCGGGACCTGGTGCGCAGCCGCGGGCTGGCCCGCCAGGAGGGCCAGACCGTGCCCAGCCACTATGAGTTCCAGTTGCTGGGTCGAAATGGCGATGCCCGTTGGGTGGACTTCACCGCCGGTCCCATCGACTATCAGGGGCAGCCGGCCATGCTGGGCACGGTTTACGACATCACCGAGCGCCGCCAGGCCGAGGAGGATCTGCGCCTGGACGAGGCCCGCCTGGAGGCCCTGGTCAAGCTGGGGCAGATGCACAACGTGCCCCTGCAGGCCATAGTGGACTACACCCTGGAAGAGGCCGTGCGCCTGACCGGCAGCGCCATCGGCTATGCCGGCTTCGTGGACGAGCAACAAGGCATCATGACCATCATGGCCCGCTCCCGCGCGGCCATGGAGCAGTGCGCCACCGCCGACAAACCCCGGGTTTACCGGCTGAAGGACATCGGCCTGTGGGGCGAGGCCATCCGGCGGCGCGCGCCGGTCATCGCCAACGACTACCAGGCCCATCCCCGGAAAATGGGTTATCCCGACGGTCATTTGGCCATCACGCGTTATCTGAGCGTACCGGTCAACGACAGCGGCCGCGTGGTGGCGGTCATCGCCACCGCCAACAAGCAAGACCCCTACGACGACGCCGACGTGCGCCAGGTGGCCTTGCTCATGGACGCCATGTGGAAGATCGTGCAGCGCCGCCGGGCCCTGGACGCCCTTGCAATCAGCGAGGAACGCTTCCGCTCCCTGACCGAGAACGCCCCGGACATCATCTTCACCCTGGGGGTGGACGGCAGCTTCACCTACGTCAATCCGGCCTGGCAGCGCCTGTTGGGGCATGCCCCCCAGGAATTGCTGGGGCGTCCCTTCGTGGACTTCGTGCGGCCCCAGGACGTGGAAGTGGCCCGCGGTATGTTCCGGCGCCTGCGCGACGAGGGCTTCACCATCTCGGAGGAGCGCGGCATCCTGCTGGACAAGGACGGCCGCCAGCGCCACTTCACCCTGGGCGGCGGGCCCAACCTGGACACCCGGGGCAGGGTCACGGGCATGGTGGGGGTGCTCAAGGACATCGGCGACCAGGTGGAGTTGGAGGCGCAGCTCAGGCACGCCCAGAAAATGGAGGCCGTGGGCACCCTGGCCGGCGGCGTGGCCCATGAGTTCAACAACCTGCTCATGGCTCTGCGTGGCTACGGCCAGCTCCTGGGCCTGCTGGAGGGCCTGCCCCCCGGCGCCGGCTCCTACCTGGCCAAGATAGATCAGGGCTGCCAACGCGCCGCCGACCTGACCAGCAAGATGCTCACCCTCACCCGCCTGGAGGCCGGCGACAAGACCGCCGTGGACCTCAATCAGGTGGCCCAGGGGGTGTGGCAGCTCTTGCACCAGACTAACTCGCCGCGCATTGACTTGGTTTTTCAGGAGGAAGTCAACCTGCCCCCGGTGCTGGCCAACGCGGCCCAGATGGAGCAGGTGCTGTTCAACCTGGCCCTCAACGCCCGCGACGCCACCAGCGCCGGCGGACGCATCACCCTGCGCACCCGCCTGGTGGACCTGGACGCGGCCTTTGTCCAGCACAATCCCTGGGCCCGGGAGGGACCCTATGTCCTCCTGAAGGTGGAGGACAGCGGCCGGGGCATGAGCCCCGAGGTCATGGCCCGGGTCTTCGATCCCTTCTTCACCACCAAGGAGCCGGGCAAGGGCACCGGCCTGGGGCTGTCCGTGGCCTATTCCATACTCAAGGCCCACGACGGCCATATCTCCGTGCACAGCCAACCCGGCCAGGGCGCCTGCTTCACGGTCTATCTGCCCGCCACCGAGCAGGCCCCCGCGGGGTCCGCCAGCGTCGGCGAGGCCTTGGACCTACCCCGTGGCCAAGGGGAGCGCGTCCTGGTGGTGGATGACGAGCCCCTGTTGCGTGATATAGCCGCCGAGATGCTGGAGGGCTTCGGCTACCGGGTCAGCACCGCCAGCCAGGGCGAGGAGGCCCTGGCCCTCTACCGCGACGCCCTGAGCCAAGGGCGGCCCCACGACCTGGTCATCATGGACCTGGCCATGCCGGTGATGGACGGCCAGACCTGCCTGGAGCGCCTGCACCAGTGCCATCCCCAGGCCAGGGTGCTGGTGGTCACCGGCCACGGCCCCCAGAGAGTTAGCTGGGGGCGGGAGCCCTGCCACCCCCGGCAGGTGCTGCGCAAACCCTACAGCCTGGCCCAGTTGCTGTGCCACGTGCGCCAGGTCCTGCGCGGCGGCCTGGAGGTGGATTGAGCATGGAAGCGGTCATAATCCCCGGACCGGCCGGCCTGGAGCAGCCCACGGGCGTGGTGGTGGTCCTGGATATCTTCCGGGCCAGCAACACCATCCTGGCCCTGTTGGCCGCCGGGGCCGCGGGGGTGTGGCTGATCAAGGACCTGGAACAGGCTCGGGTGCTCAAAAAGGCCCGGCCCCACATGCTGCTCTGGGGTGAGCGCGGCGGCATCATGCCCCCCGACTTCGACGGCGACAACTCCCCCTGCCGGGCCAGCCGCCAAACCCTAACCGGCCGTCAGGTGATACTCACCACCTCGGCCGGCACCCAGGCCGTGGCCCGCCTGACCCAGGCCCAGGCCGTGTGCTTCGCCTCCTTTGCCAACGCCAGCGCCCTGGCCGGCTATCTGACGGCCCTGGCCCCCGCCTCGGTCAGCCTGCTGCCCATGGGCCTGGAGGCCCGGGAACCGGCCCTGGAAGACAGCCAGGCCGCCCTGTACCTGCGCGAACTGCTGGCCGGCCGCCGGCCCGACTTCGCCCCCATCCGCCAGCGCCTCTTGGACTGCCCCGGGGCCGCCCGCCTCCGGCGCCTGGGCCAGCAGGACGACCTGGCCTTCTGCGCCACCCTGGATAGCCACCACCTGGTGCCCCTGGTCAGCTTCGAGGACTTCCCCGTCGCCCGCCAGGTGCCCCCGGGCCGGGTGCCCCCGGCTGGGCATTGACGGGTCGGTTGACGCTCAGGCCTGGCAGGCCTCGTCGGCTCCCGTTTAGGGGGTATCGCAAAGAAAACGGGCGGGGTTTACCCCCGCCCGCTTTCTTTCACGGAACATCCTGGCCACGGGAGCCGCCGGCTTCGGCCAGACCACGGGACCTCTGGACCCGTTTAAGCCCAGCGGCGGGCACGCCGCCCCGGTGGTGGGCAGGCCGTGGCTTAGTCGATTTTGATGAAGCGGTCGCCCTTGGCGTTGCACACCGGGCAGCGCTCGGGGGCGGCGTTCTCGGCGGTGAAGCCGCACACCGGGCAGACGAAGTAGGGGTAATCCTCCTGCTTGGCGCCGGAGGTGAGGTTGTCCAGGAGCTTCTGGTACAGGGCGGCGTGGATTTTCTCCACCGCGTTGGCAAAGGTGAAGGAGCGCTCGGCCTCCTTGTTGCCCTCGGCCTGGGCGGTGGTGATCATCTCGGGGTACATGTGGGTGAACTCGTGGGTCTCGCCGGCCACCGCCTCTTTCAGGTTGTCGGCCGTGCCGCCCACGCCCTTCAAGGCCCGCAGGTGGGCATGGGCGTGCACGGTCTCGGCCTCGGCCGCCGCCCGGAACAGACGCGCCGCCTGGGGAAGACCCTCTTCCAGGGCTTTTTTGGCAAAGGCCAGATACTTGCGGTTGGCCTGGGACTCGCCGGCGAAGGCCTCTCTGAGCATGTCATCGGTTTTGGACATGTTTTTCCCTCTCCTTATGACAAAGATGGTTTTGTGTCTAGTTGTTAATGATATTAATTACTATATACTATTTGTGCAGAAGCCCGTCAATACCCATTCTACATTCCCCAAGCCGGCGTGCACAATGGCTTGGCCCGGCGGCGGCGGTTGCGTATAGTCTAGACAGAAAGTCATCTTTATCATCGCGCGACAAGGAGCGGCACCATGGCCCCAAGAATGGACGGCGAGGTATTGGCGGGCTGGATCAGCGACTTCATCGGCGGGTTGGTGGCCTCTTCTCCCCACAACTCCTTGCGGGATGGCCCCGGCGAGCGGGCCTTTGACCAGCCCCTGGTGGGCTTCGCCAGCGGCCAGGACCCCATATTCCTGGAGTGCAAGCGCCACATCGGTGATTTTTTCTGGACCCCCGCCGAGGCCTATGCCCAGGCCTATCCCCAGGAGCCGGCCCCAGCCGAGGAGGTCAGCGTCATAAGCTGGATACTGCCTCAGACCCAGGCCACCAAGGACGAGAACGCCCGGGAGAAGGTCTTTTGCTCGGGGCGCTGGGCGGGGGTGCGCCTCTTTGGCGAGAAATTCAACGCCCTCTTGCGCCAGGAGCTGGCCCAGGCCTTGTGCCAAGAGGGCCTGCCGGCCCTGGCCCCCATGCTCCTGCCCTCCTGGCGCCGCGAAACCAGCGCCGACTATGGCTACGCCTCCACCTGGTCCGAGCGCCACGCGGCCCATGCCGCCGGCCTGGGCACCTTCGGGCTCTGCGACGGCCTGATAACCCCCCTGGGCAAGGCCATGCGCACCGGCTCGGTGGTGGTCCGGGCCAAGCTGCCGGCCACCCCGCGCCCCTACCACGATCACCATGCCTACTGCCTGTTCTACACCCACGGCACCTGTGGCAAGTGCATACCACGCTGCCCGGTCAAGGCCCTCAGCGACCAGGGGCACGACAAGATCAAATGCGGCCGCCACGTGGGCCAGGTCGGCAAGGAGCACAACCTGGAGCACTACGGCCTGGACATCGAGGGCTGCGGCCTGTGCCAGGTGGCCGTGCCCTGCGCCTCCCATATCCCCGCCCCCGAGGAGGGCCTCTAGCCGCGAGCCGCGGCTGGCATATACGGGTCGGGCCGGGTGCCCCCGGCTGAGCATATACAGGTCGGGCGAAGTGGCGGAATTGGCGTGGGCCGGCGGCTCCCGTGGGGGTGTCGCGGCGGGTTAAGAAGACCTTTCCCGGCGACTGGCGCCGGCGATCAGCGAATAGCCAAGCAAGGAGAAAACCATGCAAGAACGTAGCGGTCTGGTCACCTTCATGGGCAACCCCCTGACCCTTTTGGGCCCGGAGCTTAAAGCGGGGCAGCCCGCCCCGGACTTCACGGCCCTGGACAACGACCTCAACCCCAAGGGCCTCAAGGACTTTGCCGGCAAGGTCCTGGTCATCTCCTCGGTGCCCTCCCTGGACACCCCTGTCTGCGATCTGCAGACCCGGCGCTTCAACGCCGAGGCCACCGCCCTGGGGGCCCAGGTGCAGATACTGACGCTGAGCATGGACCTGCCCTTTGCCCAAAAGCGCTGGTGCGGGGCCGCCGGCGCGCAGGCCTTGCTTACCCTCTCCGATCATCGCGAGGCCTCCTTCGGCCTGGCCTACGGCCTGTTGATCAAGGAACTGCGCCTGTTGGCCCGGGCGGTGCTGGTGGTGGACCTGGGAGGCAAGATCGCCTATCGCCAACTGGTGGGCGAGGTGACCCAGGAGCCGGACTACCAGGCGGCCATCCAGGCCGTGCGGGCGGTTCTCTAGGGTGGTGCCCCCGGGGGTGGCGAATCCTCCGGGGGCATCTTGAAACAACCACTAATATTGGGTGGTTGACGCCCCCGGCCGCACGGTTGTCATTCCTCTGATCGGCAATAAGTGCTATCCTCTAGCCAGGAAACCCCAAGCCGCCACTTGCCGGTGGGCGGCGCGGGCGAGTTGACAGGCATACGCGGCAGGGAGCCTATATTGTCCCCAGCAGCCACCTCCCCCGAGCAAGCCACGGCGGCCGTCCAAACCCGCCTCAGGCAAATTTTGGTCATCGTGCTGGGCCTGTTGCTGTTGCTGGCGGCGACCGGGGCCAGCTGGCAGGCCCAACATCACCTGCGCGGCCAACTGGCCAAGGACCTGGCCGTCACCCTGAACACGGTGCTGGAGGCCAACAACCGGCTTTTGCTCGCCGTGCTGCACGGCCGCCAGGACGAGTTGCGCACCCTGGCCGAGCAGCCCCTCACGCGTCTGCTGGTGCGGCAACTCCTGGCCGAGCGGGCCGCCCACGGCAGCCTGGCATCGTCCCCGGTGCAAGAAGAACTGCGCCGGCAGTTGGCGCCGCTGCTGGGCGAGCAAGGCGGCGCCGATCTGGCCGTGACCGGCCGCGATCAGGTCAATCTGTTTTCGGTGGGCATGGGGCCGGTGGGCGCCGTCAACGCCGTGGCCGAGCGTGGAGACTATCTGCAAAAGGTGCTGGCCGGCCATGGTCAAGTCATTCCCCTGCTGAGCCTGCCGGTGGGAGAGGCCGATCCCCGCTACCAGCCCCGCCTGCTGCTGGCCGCCCCGGTGCCCGACCCCCAAGGCCAGGTGGTGGCCGCCCTGGTGCTGGCTCTGGACCCGGCCCTGGTCCTGAGCCGGAGCATGCAACTGGACAGGCTGGGCTATAGCGGTGAGCATTACCTCTTCGACTGGTTTGGCCGCCTGATCAAGCAGACGCCGGCCGAGTTCGTCAGCCCCACGGCCATCCGCTTGGCCTCCCGGGGCGGCGGGGGGCAATCAGGCCTGGACCTGGACGGCTACCTCAACCACCGGGGCGTGCGGGTGGTGGGGGGCTGGCGCTGGGACCAGGCCCTGGGACTGGGCCTGGCCGTGGAGCAGGATGTGGGCGAGGCCTATGCCGCCTACGACCAGGCTCGGCTCATGGTGGCCTGGGGCCTGGTGGCCTTCGTGGCGCTGTTTTTGAGTTTTTGGGGCCTCATGTGGCGCCAGGGACGCCTGACCCTGGCCCTGAGCCAGGACCTGGCCCGCGCCAACCAGGAATTGAGCCGGGAGGTGGGCCACTGCCAGATGGTCCAGGTCAGCCTGGGCGCTGGTCAGGAACGCTATCGTCGCCTTTTTGACAACGTGCGCGACCTTATTCTGGTTTTTCGCCTGGAGGCGGGCGGTCAGCCCGGCCCCATCGACGAAGTCAACCAAGCGGCCTGGGAACTGCTGGGCTACGGCCGCGAGGAGATCCTGGGGCGCGACCCGCGCGGCCTGCTGCAACCCCTGGAGGACCATCAGGCCATCATGGCCAAGCTCAAGGACCAGGGCCAGGTGCTCCTGGAAACCCTGCTGCTGGCCAAGGATGGCAGCCTGATCCCGGTGGAGGTCAAGGCCCATCTCTTCGAACTGGAGGGCCAGAGCATGGTTTTGTGTCTGGCCCGCGACCTCAGCGAGAGGCGGCGAGCCAGGCAGGAGATACGCGAGCGCGAGGCTCGTTTGCGGGCCATCGTGGACGGCTTCGAGGGCTTCATATACATCTGCTCCGACCAGTTTCGCCTGGAGTTCGTCAACGAGCGCCTCAAGCGCCACCTGGGACGCGACCCCCGGGGCGAGCCCTGCCACCAGACCATCCATGGCTCTGCGCAACCCTGCGCCTGGTGCCGCGAGGGCAGCGTGCGCCAGGGCCTTACCTATCGCCGCGAATACCTCAACCCCCTGGACGGGCGCTGGTATTACTCGGTCACCGCGCCCTTGATGCATCCCGACGGCCGGGTCTCCCATCACGGCATGATGACCGACATCACCGAGCGCAAGGAGGCCGAGGATCTGCTGATGGCCTCGGAGGCCAACTACCGGGCCATTTTCAACGCCATGGAAGACGCCATCTTCGTGCACGACCCCGCCGATGGCGCCATTCTGGACGCCAATCCCGCCGCCGTGGAGCTTTTTGGCCACTCCCTGGAACAACTGCGGGGCCTGGACGTGGGGGAACTGAGCGCCGGGGAGCCCGCCCATGGCCGGGCCCAGGCCCAGGTGAGGATGGGGCAGGCCTTGGCGGGCACGCCCCAGCGCTTCGAGTGGCTGGTCAAGTCCCGCGGCGACCGTCGCTTTTGGGTGGAGGTCAGCCTGCGGCTGGCGGCGCTGGGCGGTCAGGATCGCCTGTTGGCCCTGGTGCGCGATATCTCCCAGCGCAAGGAAAGCCAGGAGCAGCTACAGCTGGCGGCCAAGGTCTTCGAGAACACCGTGGAGGGCATCACCGTCACCGACAGCCAGGGCAACATACAGATGGTGAACCCGGGCTTCAGTTTGATCACCGGCTACAGCCCCCAGGAGGTCATCGGCCAGAACCCGCGCGTCTTGCGCTCGGAGCGCCACGATGACGAGTTCTACCAGCGCATGTGGCGGGAGATATTGGCCCGCGGACAGTGGAGCGGCGAGATTTGGAACCGCCGCAAAAGCGGCGAGGCCTATCCCGAGTGGCTCAACATCAGCGCCATCAGGGACCCCCAGGGGCAGATCACCCATTTCGTGGCCGTGTTCCACGACATCACCGAGATCAAGGCCAGTCAGGAGCAGATCAAATACCAGGCCTTCCATGACGCGCTGACCGGCCTGCCCAACCGGGCGCTGTTCAACGACCGCCTGCGCGTGGCCCTGGCCCGCGCTCAGCGCGGCCAACAGAGCCTGGCCGTGACCTTCCTGGACCTGGACCACTTCAAGAGCATCAACGACAGCCTGGGACACGCCATCGGCGATGTCCTGTTGCAGGAGGTGGCCGCGCGCCTGCAACAGTGCCTGCGCGCCGAGGACACCGTATCCCGCCTGGGCGGCGACGAGTTCATCATGATCATGCCCGACGTGCAGGGTCCTGACCAGGCCGTGGCCGCGGCCCAGCGTATCATCGAGGCCCTGGAGCGTCCCTTCGTGCTCAAGGGTCACGAGCTTTACGTCACCGCCTCCCTGGGCATCACCTTGTTTCCGGCCGATGGCGACGAGCTGGAAACCTTGGTCAAGAACGCCGACATGGCCATGTACCGGGCCAAGGAGCAGGGACGCAACACCTTCCAGCTTTACACCTCATCCATGAACAAGCGCGTGCTGCTGCGTCAGGCCATGCAGGCCGACCTGCGCAAGGCCCTGGAACGGGACGAACTGATCGTCTATTACCAGCCCAAGGTGGACCTGGACTCGGGGCGGGTGGCGGGCATGGAGGCCTTGCTGCGCTGGCAGCGCCCGGATGGCCGCCTGGTGCCCCCGGGCAAGTTCATCCCCCTGGCCGAGGATACCGGCCTGATTCTGCCCATCGGTCAAGTGGTGCTGGAAAAGGCCTGCCGCCAGGCCGCGCAATGGGCGCGCCAGGGGCACGGCGGCCTGCGCCTGGCGGTCAACCTATCGGCCCGCCAGTTCGCCCAGCCCCAGCTTTTGGAGAACGTGGAGCAGGTGCTGGCCTCCAGCGGGCTGGCGCCGGAACTGTTGGAACTGGAGATTACCGAGAGCACCGTCATGAGCAACGTGCAGTCGGCCAGTCAGGTGCTGGACCTCCTGCACGGCATGGGGGTTAGCCTGGCCCTGGACGACTTCGGCACCGGCTACTCATCCCTGTACTACCTCAAGCACCTGCGCATCGACGTGTTGAAGATAGACCGCTCCTTCGTGCGCGATATACCCGACAACTCCGAGGCCAACGCCATCGCCGAGGCCGTGGTCTCCCTGGCCCGCAGCCTGCGCTTGCAGGTGGTGGCCGAGGGCGTGGAAACCCACGCCCAACTGGGCTTTCTGCGCGGGCTGGGCTGCGACTACCTGCAGGGCTATCTTTTCAGCCGGCCGCTGTCGACCGACGACTTCGGCGCCCTGTTGCAAGAGGGCCGGAGCTTGAGTTTCCAGCCGGAGCCGGATTAGGCCCGAGGCCCGCTCAGGGCAGGAACTTGAGCAGGGTGGGGGATATCTCCAGGCGCGACTCCACGCCCTCCACGCCCTCCACATCCTCGCACAGGGTCTGGGCCTGGCGCTGGTCCTCGCGGCTGCCCACGTAGCCGGCCAGGCTCACCCGGCCGTCCAGGGCCTCCACCTCCAGGGCATGCAGGTCCACTTCCTCCACCAGGCGGCAGCGCACCCGCGCGGCCAGCACCATGCCGGCCAGCAGACGATCGCTCTCCGAGGAGGGCTGGTACTCGGGGTGGGCGGTGAGGTCCAGGATGGTGCTGACGGCCTGTTCCAGGGACAGCCGCCCCAGGTTGAGCACCAGGTCGTAGTTCAGGGGCGAGGCCCAGTCGGCCCCGAAGAGATGGGCCATGTAGGTGCGGCGCTGTTGGTCCACCACGGCGGCCAACTGGCGGGCGCGGTCCAGGTCCAGCCCTTCGCGGGCGGCCAGGCGCTGGGCGCGTAGCTCCAGGGGCGCCACCAGGCGCACCCGCATGACGCCCGGCACCAGCCGCAAGAGGAAGTTGCCCCCCCTGCCCACTACCACCACGTTGCCCTTCTGGGCGTATTGCAGCACCACCAACTCCAACAAGGCCGCGAAGACCCGGCGGCGCCGATCGCCCAGGTCCAGCATGGCCGGCCCCTGCTCGGCCAGGAGTTGGTGCTCGTCGCGGCTGATGTCCACCAGCCCCTGCACGGCGTCCATGAGGGTGCGGCGGTCCACCAGATCCAGCTTGCCCCGCTGGCAGATGTCCTGGGCCAGGCTGTCGCGATGGGCTCCCATCTCGCTCGAGAGTGTGATGATGCTCATGGCCCCTCCTGCTGGCATTAGGGTTAGCGGGCCGGGAACCAGCCCCGGAGCGGGGGCTGGAACGGCAACCCTGGCGGGCCGCGCCGACGGCGGTAAGCCCCGCCTGCCTACAGGTTAACACAACCCGGGGGGCGTTGAGCGCGGGAAGCGGGGCCTTGACAGGCTGTTGAAAAACAGCCGGTTGGCGGGCCAAGAATCGCGCTTTTGGGGAGAGTTAGACGAATTAATTTCGGCTGACTCGAGTTGAATAAATCCACGGGCGGACTTTTTCAACACCCCGCTAAACGGCCAGGACGCTCTGGCGCTGGAGGGTGGTGTGGCGGATGTTTTCCTGAAGCTCCGCAAGGGCCGGGCTGATCTCCACGCGGCCGCTGGCCTGGCCCTCCAGGCCCAGGAGGGCCGGCGGCATCTGGGCCAGATGCTCGCGGAATAGCTGGTGGGCCTGGCGCCAGCCGCGCGGGGGGGCCAGGCGGCGGCCACCGGCCATCACCGGCTGCAAGAGGGCCTGGCCGGCCTGGGACTCGTGGCTGAGCCCCAGCAGGTCATGCTCCAGGTGGCCCCCTTGATCCAGGCGGCGCCAAATCTGCTTGGCCCCGGCCCAGCTTTCCTTGCCGGTGCTGAGCTTCAGGGTGGGGCGGCCGTCGTAGCTGACCAGCTTGTAGGCCAGGTCCAAAAAGGGCGCGTCGGCCGAGGAGCCCATCTTGGTGCCCACGGCGAAGAGGTCCACCTGGGCGCCCTTTTGCAGCATCTCGGCGATGCGGGTCTCGTCCAGGCTGCCCGAGACCACCACGCGCACCCGCTCCAGGCCGGCCTGGTCCAGGATGGTGCGGGCCTGGCGGCTCAGGCCCACCAGGTCGCCGGAGTCCAGGCGCACCCCCACCAGGTGGTGCCCCCGGGCCGCCAGTTCGGCGGCCACTTGCACGGCCCGGTGCAGGCCGGCCACGCTGTCGTAGGTGTCCACCAGGATCACGGTGTGGTCGGGGAAGGTGCCGGCAAAGGCCCTAAAGGCCGCCAGCTCGTCGCCGAAGGCCTCCACGAAGGAGTGGGCCATGGTGCCCACGGGGTTGATGTCGTAGAGACGGGCGGCGGCCAGGTTGCTGGTGCCCTGAAAACCCACCAGGGCCGAGGAGCGAGCCGCGGCCATGCCCGCCGCGACGCCCTGGGTGCGGCGCAGGCTGAAGTCCACCAGGCTGCGCCCCTGGGACGCCAACAGGCAGCGGGCGGCCTTGCTGGCCAGGGTGGAGTGCAGGTTGATGACGTTGATCAGAAACGTCTCCACCAACTGGGCCTCCATGATGGGGGCCGTGACCTCCAGGAGGGGCTCCTCGGCGAAGCAGATGCTGCCCTCGGGCAGGGCGCGCACCTGGCCCGTGAAGCGCACGCCGGCCAGCACGTCCAGGAACTGGGGTCCGAAGCGCCCCAGGCCGGCCAGGTAGTCGATGTCCTCCGGCGCGAAGGCAAAGGACTCCAAAAAGTCCAGGGCCTCCTCCAGGCCGGCGGCCACCATGAAGGAGCGGGCGGGCGGCAGGCCGTGGGCGAACAGGCTGAAGGTGGCCTGGCCGGTCATGCCGTGGGCGTGATAGGCCGCGGCCATGGTGATCTGGTAGAAGTCGGTCTGCATGGCCAGTGAGCCGGTGTACATTTGTAGGCCTCTTTTGCTGCCGCGGGCGCGTGGCAGGGCGCGCGTGTTGTCCAAATGGCAACAAAACTAGACCAAACCCGGCATTTAGTCAACGCCTGGGGCGGTGGCCAAACCCCTGGTTGACAGCCACGCCGGGGGTGTGCAATATGAGGGTCAACCTCCCACTGGCGAGGCGTTCTTTGGTTAATCAGCTTAAAATATTGGTGATCGACGACGACGGCACCATGCGTGACGCCTGCCGCGAGATACTGACCCGCAGCGGGCACGACGTGGAACTGGCCGAGTCCGGCGGCCAAGGCCTGGCCTTGTTGTCCCGCTGGGCCTACGATGTCATCCTCTTGGACCTGCGCATGCCCGACCTGGACGGCATGACCGTGCTCAGGCAGATACGCGAGCAGGACGCCGAGGCCCTGGTGATCGTCATCACCGGCCACGGGTCCATCGGCACCGCCGTGGAGGCCATGAAGCTGGGGGCCTTCGACTTTCTGCCCAAGCCCTTCTCGCCCGACGAGCTGCGGCAGGCCATGGAAAAGGCCCAGGAAAAGCGCCACCTGCTCCTGGAGAACACCTACCTGAAGGATGAGCTGCGGCGTCGCAGCTGGCCCACGGACATCATCTGCGCCTCGCCGGCCATGTCCAAGCTCATGGAGCTGGTGGACCGGGTGGCGCCCACCGACACCACGGTGCTCTTGACCGGCGAGAGCGGCACCGGCAAGGGGCTCCTGGCCCGCCGCCTGCACGAGATATCCCCCCGCCGCGACCACCCCTTGGTTTCGGTGGACTGCTCCACCCTGGTGCCCACCCTGTTCGAGTCCGAGGTCTTCGGCCACGTCAAGGGCGCCTACACCGGGGCCGACTCCAACAAGATCGGGAAGTTCGAGCTGGCCGACCACGGCACCCTGTTCTTCGACGAGGTGGCCAACATCTCCCGGGACATCCAGGCCAAGCTGCTCAAGGCCGTGGAGGAGCAGGCCATCACCAAGGTGGGCTCCCACCGCGTGGTGCGCGTGGACGCCCGGCTGATCGCCGCCACCAACCAGGACCTGAGGCTGGCCGTGAAAAGCGGCGCCTTCCGCGAGGACCTGTTTTACCGCCTCAACGTGCTGCATATCCATCTGCCTCCCCTGCGCGAGCGCCGCCAGGACGTGCCCCTGTTGGCCGAGTACTTCTTGCAGCGCTTCCGCAGCCTGGGGCCGCGGCGGGTGCGCGGCCTGACGGCCACGGCCCTGGAGATGCTAGCGGTCCACGATTGGCCGGGCAACGTGCGCGAGTTGCAGAACATGATGCAACGCCTAGTGGTGCTGGCCAGCGGCACCATGATCGACGCCGCCGACCTGGAGGCCGCCGGCATCCTGGTGGGGGAGCGCTCCGAGGACCAAGAGCCCTTGAAGCTCGACGAGATGGAGCGGCTGCACATCGGGCGGGTGCTGCGCCAACTGGGGGGGCGGCGCAGCGAGACGGCCGAGGCCCTGGGCATTGACCGCAAGACCCTGCGCCAGAAGATCCGCAAATATCAACTGGACAACTGAGGCCGGCGCTGCCGCCGGTGGGTGGGGCCTGGGGGGCCGGCCTGGGGGGTCGGTGGCTTAGGGTCGGGCGCCGGGGGCGGTCATGGGCGGCATGGGCGGCATGGGCGGTGTCGCGCCGGCTCTCTTTTGTAGCAGTTGCAGGATTTTATCCTTGTCCGGCGCGCCCTTGGTTTGCAGGTAGCGGTCCAGGCGGCTCTTGATCTCCTGCATGTCGGGGCGGCTGCCCGCCGGCCAGGAGGAGGCGGCCTCCTTCTGCAACAGGCGCAGGGCTTTTTCCTTTTCCGAGGGATCCTGGAGTTGCAGGGCCTGTATCAGGCGCTGCTTGAGTTGCTCCATATCGGGCTGGGCCATTGCCGGCGCGGCGGCTGGCGGGGTGGCGGGGGCCGGGCCGGCTTCCTGCTGCTGTTGGCGCTGGGCCTTGTCCCGGTTCTTGGCGGCTTGGCGTTGCAAGGCCCGGTCCAGGCGGCGCTTGAGAATCTGGATATCGGGGTGCTCGTCGGTGTACAGGATGCGCAACTGCTCGATCTCGCGCCGTATGGCGTTGGGGTCGCCCTCATCGCCGCGTTCGGCGCGCGCCAGCAGGGGGCAGGCCATGAGCAGGCAGGCCAGGATAATGACCATGGATTTTTTCATGCTTCGCTCCTCGGCTGGCGGGGCTGGGGGCCTCTCGTCACCCATGATAACCTTTTTGGGCCGCCAGCCCAAGCCCCCCCTGGACCGGGGTCCCGGGGCCTGTTGGAGTCATATCCCCCCAGGCTCCCGGGGCGGGCCGGGGCGGGCTTTATGGGGCCGGCGCCTAAGGCCCCAGGGTCAGCTCCACCTGGTGGGCGGGCCGCAGGACCTCCGCCGCCACCTGGCGCATCTGCTCCGGGGTGACCGCCTGCACCAGGGCCGGCACCTTGAGGTAGTGGTCGAAGCCCAGGCCCAGTAGCTCATCCACGGCCATGGTCATGGCCTGGGCCTCGTAGCCCTGCTGCTCGATGGCCTGCACCCCCAAGAGATAGTTCTTGGCCCGCTCCAACTCCTGGGGATTGGGCGGCTCCTGGCGCGCCCGCTGCAAGTGGGCCAGGATGCCCTTCAGGGCCGGAGCGGCCTTGCCCGGCCCCACGCCCATGTACACCCCGAAGGACCCGGCGTGCCAGGAACTGCTGTAAAAGGCCTGCACGCTGTAGGCCAGGGAGCGCTGGTCGCGCAGGTCGCTGAACAGCCGCCCGCCCTGGCCGCCCAGCACCGCCTCCCACAACTGCATGGCAAAGCGCCGGGGGTCGGTGGCCGAGGGCGCCAGGAAGCCCAGCAGTATCTGGGTCTGGGCGGCCTTGGCGTCCTTGACCCGCTCCAGGCGCGGGCGCTCCGGCGGGACCGGGGCGGGCGGGGCGGGCATCTCGGCCCGGCCTCGCGCGCCGTTCCACAGGCGCTCCAGCTCGCCCCGCACCGCCTGGGGCTCCACGTCGCCCACCACGCACAGCACCAGGCCTTGGGGACCCAGGAGGCGTTGGTGGGCCTTGAGCAGGGCCTGGCGGTCCAGGGAGGCCAGGGTTTCGGGGCTGCCCAGGGGGTCCTGGCCGTAGGGGTGGCCCTGGTAGAGCAGGCGGCGGAAGAGCTTGAAGGCCCGGGCCGTGGGCTGGTCCTCCTGGCTGCGCAGGCGGGCCAGTTGCTCGTCCTTGGCCTTTTGCACCTGCTCGGCCGGGAAACTGGGCGTGAGCCAGGCCTGGCTCAAGAGGGTCAGCCCCAGACGCCAGTCCTGGGCCAGGAAGGAGCCCACCAGCCCGGCGGAGCTGCGGGCCGCGAAGCCGTGCAAGCCGGCGGCCCGGTCCTCCAGCAGGGCGTTCAACTCCTCGGGGCCGTGCTGCTGGCTGCCCCGGGTGACGGACTTGGCCCACAACTGGTACAGCCCGGCCTCGGCGGGGCTTTCCGCCGCCTGGCCACCCGGGGCGGCCAGCACCATGGAGACCAGGGGCACGTCGCGGCGGGTCTTGACCACCAGGGTCAGGCCGCAGGTCAACTGGGTGCGCTGGGCCCCGCCCTCCGGGGCCGGGGCGGCCGGGGCCAACTTGGCGAAGGCCTCGCGGGCCTGGGCCTCCAACTGGGCCTGGTCCGGGGCCGGGGCGCCCTCGGGCAGTTGCAGCACCACGCTTAAGCCCTCGGGGCGCAGATACTGCCGGGCCGCCGTGGCCACCTGGCCGGAGGACACCGCGCGGTAGCGCTCCAGATATTCCTGGGCCTTTTCATAGCCCCCGCGCAAGAGCTCGAAATAGCCCAACATGCGGGCCTGGCCCTGCATGGTCTGGCGGCTGCGCACGAAATCGGCCTGGTTGCCCACCCGCGCCCGCTCCATCTCCGCGGGGCTGGGCGGCTCGGAGATCAGCGACAGGGCCTCATTCAGCAGGGCCGGCCAGGCCTCTTGCACCTTGTCCGGCGACAAACGGGCCTCCACCTGGAACAGCCCGGTGCCCGCCGGGGTGTAGGCCGAGGCCTCCACGCTGTCCACCAGGCCCTGCTTGTCCTTGACCCGCGACCACAGGCGGCTGGTCTTGCCCTCGCCGGCCACCGTGGCCGCCACGTCCAGGGCGTAGACCTCCTGGCTGGGCAGACCTGGTATGCGCCAGGAGATGCTAATCGCCGCCTGGCGCACCTTGTCGCGCATCACCTTGAGGCTCGGCCCGGCCGGCAGCTCCACCGGGGGCAAGGCCAAGGTTTCGCCGGCCGAGGCCGGCAGCCCGGCGAAGGCCTTCTCGATCAAGGCCAGGGTCTCCGGGGCCTTGAAATCGCCCACCGCCACCACCACCAGGTTGCTGGCCCGGTACAGGCGCGCCCGGTAGTCCAGGATGTTCTGGCGGGTGATGGCCCGCACCGACTCCGGCGTGCCGATGATGGGCCGCCCGTAGGGATGGTCGCCGTAGGCCAGGCGGAAGACCTCCTCGCCCAGGCGGCGCTCGGGGCTGTCCTGGCCCATGCGTATTTCCTCGATCACCACCTCTTTTTCCCGCGCCAGGTCCTCGGGGTCGAAGGAGGCGTTGACCACCGCGTCGGCCAGGAGTTCCAGGGCCTCGCCGGCGTAGCGGCTGGCGGCGGTGACGTGGTAGTTGGTGTGGTCCAGGGTGGTGTAGGCGTTGACATCCCCGCCCAGGGCCTCGATGCGCCGGGCCATGTCGCCGGCGGGATGGCGGGGGGTGCCCTTGAAGATCATGTGCTCGATGAGGTGGGTGATGCCGTATTCGCCGGCGTGCTCATAGGCCGAGCCGGCCCGCACCCAGACCTGGAAGGAGACCACCGGGGCCTCGTGGTTCTCGTTTAAAATCACCGTCAGCCCGCCGGGCAGGACATGGCGCTCGGGCGCCGCCAGGGCCGCGTTGGGCAGTAGCACCAAAGCCAGAACCGCCAGCCAACCTAACCGCCACCGCTTCATGATGAGTATACGCCTTTCACGCTGCTGGGTGCGGCGCCCGGGCCCGTCGGGGCGGTTGGCGCCAAGTCTCCGATCCCTCCGCCGGCCGTGCGCGCCGACGATCAAGGACCATGATACCGCCAGGCGTGGCCCCTGCATATCCTGATAATGCCCCTCCTGGCTTGGAGCGAAGCGGGGGCTCGGCCGCCGCCGCCGGCCTATTACATTAATGAAACCTAGAGGCCCGCTATGTGCTAGGATTACCCAGCCGGCTGGCGCCCCCCAGGGGGCTGTCCAGCCGCCGTCATGGGGTGGGGACCGCGGACGGCGGCGACAAGGGGCCGGGCCAAGGAAGGACAAAACATGAAGATCGCCTTTATGATGGACCCTCTGGAGTCCATCGACCCGCTATGGGAAACCAGCAGCCACCTGATGTACGAGTGCAACCAGCGCGGGCACACCGTGTTTTTTCTGGAGCCTCATGATGTGTACGTGCGCGCCAGCCGTCTGGTGGCCCGCATGCGCAACGTCACCGTGGAGCGCGGCTTGTCCATGGCCGACTATTGGAGCGCGGCCATCGCCTGCCTCAAGAAAGAGGATCTGATCTACGAGCAGATCACCGACCTGGACGCCCTGTTTTTGCGCAAGGACCCGCCCCTGATCTATCAGACCATGGAGTTCCTCACCCCGGTCAACGAGCAGGTCTTCGTCATCAACGGCACCGTGGGGCAGATGGTGGCCAACAGCAAGCTCTATCTGCTCAATTTCCCGGAGATCATCCCCGAGACCCATGTCTCGCGCGATCCCGGACGCCTCAAAAAGATCATCGAGGAGTTCGGCGGGGCCATGGTGGTCAAGCCCTTGCAGCGCTTCGGCGGCGAGGGCGTGATCAAGGTCAGCGTGCAGGACCGCGACAACCTGAACTCGCTGATCAACTACTACGTGCAGGCCAATGAGCCCTATCCCCGCCGCCAGGCCATCATGGTCCAGGAGTACCTGGAGGCGGTCAAGACCCAGGGCGACGTGCGCATCCTGCTCTTGAACGGCGAGATACTGGGGGCCATGAAGCGCATCCCCGCCGAGGGCGACTTCCGCACCAACATCCACGCCGGGGCCACCGCCGCCCGGCATGAGATCAGCGACAGCGACCGGCGCATCTGTGAGCATATCAAGGAACATTTGATCAAGGACCGGCTGTTCTTCGTGGGCGTGGACATCATCGGTGACAAGCTGGTGGAGATCAACGTGGTCAGCCCCGGCGGCATCCCGCGCATCAACCGGTTGAGCAATCTCAAGATCGAGGCCACGGTCATCGACTGGGTGGAGGAGCGGGTGCGGCACAAACGCTCTCGCAGGCTTTGAGCGCCATGACCCTGCCCCTGGTATTGAGCCTGCCCCACTGCTCCAGCGCCTTGCCGCCGGAGATCGCCCCCACCCTGGCCCTGGACCCCTTGAAGGCCTTGGTGGAGGCCGACCTGGGCACCGCCGAGGTCTTCGCCGGCCTGCCGGTGCTGGCCATGGTGGTGGCCGAGTGGTCGCGCCTGGCCGTGGACCTTAACCGCGACCCCGCCGACCGCGGCCCCCAGGGCGTGGTGGCCCGCCGCAGCTTTGGCGGGCGGGCGGTCTTCCTGGCCGGGCAGGAGCCGGACCGGGCCGAGGTGGAGCGGCGCATCGCGGCCTATCACCGGCCTTATCATCAGCGCCTGGCCCTGGCCCTGCGCGCGCCGGGGATCAAGGCCTTTCTGGACTGCCACGCCATGGACCCCGTGGGCCCGGACAACGCCCCCGACGCCGGCCAGAGCCGGGCCGAGGTGGTGTTGGGCAACCGGGGGGGCGATACTTGTTCCATGGAGATGCTGGAGCGCCTGGGCGGCGCCCTGGCCGGCCAGGGCCTGCGGGTGGCCTACAACACCCCCTACAGCGGCGGCTACATCACCCGGCGCTACGGCCCGGGGCTCATGGCCCGGGGCATCATGGCCGCGCAGTTGGAGCTGAACAAGGGACTGTACCTGGATATGGAGAGCCAGCGGCTCATCCCGCCGCGCCTGGAAGACCTGCGCCAGCGGGTAAGCCAGGCCCTGAGCGAGTTCGCCGCCGGGCTATGATGGCTGGGGTGGGCCGGGCCATTCGCAGGCCTGCAAGGCCTGTATCTTGCCCTGTAGGGTGCGCACCCGCCGGCTCAGGTCGGTGCAGATTTGCAGGGCCACCTGGGGGTACTCCCGCACCACCTCGTTGAACTCGCGGCGATGCAGCATCAACAGCTTGGTGGTCTCCAGGGCCTTGACCGTGGCCGAGCGCTCCAGGTTGTCGAACAGGGCCATCTCGCCGAAGTATTCCCCCGGGGTCAGGGTGGCCAGCTCGATCTGGCAGCCGGCCTCGGCGATCTTGCTCACCTGGGCCCGGCCGGCCACCACGAAATACATGCTGTCGCCGATCTCGCCCTCGCCGATGATCACCTCGCCGGGGGCCACCGAGACCTCCTCGCTCACCGCGGCCACGGCGGCCAACTCGCTCACCGACAGGCCCGCGAGCATCTCCATGCCCTTGAGCAGCAGTATCTTTTCCGACAGGCTGGTGGTGGCTTCGGCCATGGCGGTAATCTCCCCTCCCGTGGGCGCCTGGCGGGCGATCACCAGCCTGGTGACCCGCTCCCTGACCACGGGGTCGTCGAATTGGCCCAGTAGCTCCAGACCCTTGGCGTAGGAGGCCTGGTCATTGCCTTGGGCCAGGCATTCCAGGAACAGGGCCAGGGTAACCCAGTTGCGCCGGTTTAGCAGGTGCTCGTTGAGCTGTTGCCGGTCATCCAGGGGCTGGCGGAACTTGAAGTGCCCAAGGCCAGCGCTCATCAGCGCGGCCGGGTCGGACTGCTCCAGAAGGGGCACCATGGCCCGCGACAGGTTGCGCCCCAGGATGGTCTCCAGGGCCTCCACGGCGTTGGCGCGCAGGCGCTTGTCGGCCGAGCTCAGGCCTCGGAGCACCACGCGCATGCTGCCGGAGGTGTCCTGGGTCTCCAGCACCCGCAGGATGGTCTGCACCCGGGTCTGGGTCATCTCCAGGAAATGCTGGCGCAACAGATCGCTGGCCGGACAGGGCTCCAACAGCCTGTGCACCGCCCGCTCCTCCATCAGGTAGAAGTAGGCCCGCGCCAACTGGTTGTGGGCGAAATTCATGATCTCGCGGTCGCTGATCTTGAGCGACTCCATGAGCTGAAACAGCCCCTCGCGCACCTGGCGGTTGGGGGTGCTCAAGGACTCGATCAACAGGGCGCTGTCCAGCTCGCTGGCCTGGCCCAGCTTGCGCAGGGCCAGATCGCGCAGGCTTTGGGAGCCGTGGCCCAAGAGGCGGATGAAGGCCCGGGCCGAGGGCTCGTCGGCCACGGCGAAGGCCTCCAACAGCTCATGCGGCAGGCCCTCGGGGTCGGCGGCCAGGCGGGAGAGCACCATGTCGCGCAGCTCGGGGTCGCCCAGGCGCTCCAGGGCCACCAGCACCCGTCCCACCAGGGTGACGTCGCTCTCGCTGGCCAAGAGGTCGCGCAGCCGAGGCAGGAAGGCGCTTTGCCCCGAGCCGCCGGCGGCCCGCACCCCGGCCAGGCGCTCCTGTGGCGAGTCAGAGTCCAGCCAGGCGGTTATGCGCCGGGCCATCTCTTGGTGATCGCTGGGGTAAAGCCCGATGACCGCCTGGGCCTGGGTGGACAGGTCGAAGCGGGGCTCCAATAAGCGCCGCAAAAAGGCCTGGGCCTCGGCCCCGGGCAGGCGCGCGGCGGCCTCGGCCAGGGCCAGGCACAGCTCGGGGTCGGCGGCCTCGGCCAGGCCGGCGAAGACCTCCAGTGCCCGCGCCCCGGCCTGGGGCGAGATCAAGGGCAACAGCCCCAGCACCGCCTCGCGGTCCTTGCCGGGCAAAATCTCCAGCAGAATCTGGTCCAGGCCCTCCACGGCCCGGCCGCGCATCATCTCGGCGTACCACACGCACTCGGCGCCCGCTGCCTGCCGGCAGGCGCCGGCCAGCTGGGCCTGGGCGTGGCGGTCCTGGAACAAATCCTCCAGGTCCGAGCGCTCCAGGGACTTGATGTCCACGGTGTCCTTGGAGATCAGGTCCAGGAGAATGGTCGGGTAGGCCTTCTTGAGCCAGATGGAGGTGACCACCCAGCAGCCGCCGAAGACCAGGCCCACGATGGAGAGATAGCGGGGATGGATCAGGCCCTGGCAGAGCATGGTGGCCGCCGAGCCCAGGATGATGCCGATGCGCACCACGGTGCCGCGCAGGAAGGTCTTCATCACCGCGCGGTTCTGGGGCGGGAACAGCCCCATCAAGACCTCGCGGGCCGGGTTGTTGATGGTGTCGCGCAGTACGTTGGTGCTGATGCGCGCGTACATGGCCGAGAAGATGTCGAAGCGCAACAAGAGCGACAAGAAGGCCAGCATGTAATTGGCCGGGTGGAACATCAGGGCCACCGGCAGGCCCCAGCGGCCGTAGATCTTGCCCACGAACATCAGGATTATGAAGCTGATGATGTAGAGCCCGCCTCTGAACCACCCGAAAAAGTTGACCATGCCGCCCTCGGACTTGAAGGCGGCGTTGACGGCGAAGTTGAATTGGTAGTTCATGATGGGGATCATGACGTTGGGCAGAAAGGTGATGAGAACCATGATCATCACCAGGGTGGAGGTGCGGATCAGGGGCCAGACGTTTTTCAGCTCCTCGGCCAGGCTGGGGCGCTTCTGGCCCTTGGCCTCCCGGCGGTCGTTGAGCGACAGGGTGGGGAACAACCGCGAGATGCGCCAGACCACGCCCGCGGCCATGAAGCACAACAGGGCGTAGGTCAGCATGAAGTTGTCCAGGCCGATGGCCCGGGCCAGGGGCGGGGTGGAAAAGCTGGCCAGGATGGCCCCCAGCACGCCGCCGGCCGAGATCAGCGGGAACAGGCGCTTGGACTGGCGGGTGTTGAACAGGTCGTTGGCCATGTTCCAGAAGACCAGGTTGTTCAGGGCCTCCACCTGGGAGCGCAAGAGGAACAACACCGGGTAGATGAAGTTGACCTCCATGCCCACCACCACCCGCAGGCTGGCCAGGGTGAGCCCGAAACAGACCAGCATGTTGCGCAAGAGCCGCCCGCTGGGCAGGCGCATCAAGAGGCCCATCAGGGCGCCCATGCTGAAGAAGGTGACCACCGAGTTGGCCATGTAGACCATGGGCAGGTACTTGACGCCGAAGCGCTTCAAGAAGACCGTCTCCACGAAGTTGTCGAAGATAAGGTCGCTGTTGCGCATCAGGAAGAACAGCATGGCTGTCCACAGGAAGATGCCGACCTCTTCCGGTTGGATGTCCAGCCATTTACGTACGGGCGAGGGCATGCCGATCAATTCCCCCGGCTAGGTTGAAATGCATTCATGCTAGCACACCAGCCGTCATGGGCGCCATGCTTGGCGCGGCCCGGGCTAGTCGAGCTCGCTGGCCAGCCTAAAGCCCACCAGGTTGTGCCCCAGTTCCAGCGGCCGGCCGTAGCGCCGGGCCGAGCGCACGTCCTCGGCCGGCAGGTTCCAGGCCCCGCCGCGCAGCACCCGCTCCTGCCCCGCGGCCGGCCCCGGGGGGTCGTCGGCCGGCGAGACGGCGTAATAGCCGGGGTCGTACCAATCGGAGCACCACTGCCAGACGTTGCCGTGCATGTCTTTCAGACCCCAGGGGTTGGCCGCGAAGCTGCCCACCGGGGTGCTGTCCTGGCGGTAGACGCCCTTGGGGCCGCCGTCGTAGGGACGCTTGCCAAAGTAATTGGCCTGGTCGGTGGTGATGGTGGCGCCGGTGTAAAAGGGCGTGAGGGTGCCGGCCCGGGCCGCGTATTCCCACTGGGCCTCGCTGGGCAGGTGGTAGACCCTGCCGTCCACCTGGCCGTGCCAGGCGCAGAAGGCCATGGCGTCTTGCCAGCTCACCTGCACCACGGGATGGTTGCCGCGCCCGTCGATGTTGCTCTGCGGACCCTGGGGATGGCGCCAGTCGGCGCCGGGCACCTTCACCCAGCCCTTGTGCCAGACCATGCCCCCGCCTTGTCTCTCGGCGTCGGTGACATGACCGGTGGCGGCCACGAAGGCCGCGAATTGGTCGTTGGTCACCGGGGCGACCGCCAGCATGAAGGGTTTGCCGATGCGCACCCGGTGCCGGGGGTGCTCGCGCAGATAGTATTTCTCATCGCCGCCGCCCTTGGCCACCACCTGGCCGGGGCTGTCCACGGCGCCCATGAGAAACTCACCCGCCGGCAAGGTAACCATGGTCAGCCGCTTGGACGCGGCCGTGGGCGTCGCGTCCCGCCGCCCCGCGCAGCCTGCCGCCAGGGCCGCCACCGCCAGGGCCAACGCCATCATCCACCAAGCCCTCTTCATCGCTCGCTCCTCTTGCGGTATGTCCTCTGGGACGCGCCCTTGGCGTGCGTAAAACATGCGACCGCCTACAGTCTAGTGCAAGGCGGGGCGGGTGGGTAAAAAACCCTTGGGGGCCGGCGGCGGCATGGGGCGTGGAATCGCCGGCGCGAAGAATGTATTCTTAAAGGCCCAGACCGCCAGCCAGGCCAGATCAGGCCCTGGACTGACGGCCGGAAAGGCGCGTTCCTTGGACCAAGCACCCACCATGACCCCGCTCGCCCGCGTGGCGCTGATCAAGATTTGGCAGGGCACCCTGCAACCGCCCCGGCCGCCCCTGGGCATCCTGTTCGTGGGCGGGGCCCTGGTCAAGGCCGGCTTCCAGGTGCGGGCCCATCACTGGACCCGGGAGGAGGCCTTGGCCAGGCTGGACGAGGTGATCGGCTTCCAGCCCCGCCTGGTGGGCTTTTCCATCATCACCGGCGACCCCTTGGGCCTGGTGCTGGAGTGCGCCGGCCAGCTGCGCCGCGCCCTGCCCGGGGTGAAGATCATGCTGGGCGGGGTGCATGCCACCGTGGAGCCCTCCCAGTGCCTGGCCGAGGAGGCCGTGGACTTCGTGGTGCTGGGCGAGGGCGAGGTCACGGCCGTGACCCTGGCCCGGCGGTTGAGCCAGGGCCAGCCCGTGGATGATTTGCCCGGCCTGGGCTTCAAGCGCCAGGGCCGGCCGGTGATCAACCCCCGCCCACCCCTGATCAAGGACCTGGACCAGGTGGAGCCCGACTGGTCGCTGATCGACATCGAGCAATACATCGCCCCCCAGTACGAGGGCGTCAGCCGCATGCTCTTCGGCTATGTGGCCAGCCGGGGCTGCCCCCATGCCTGCGGGTTCTGCTACAACCACTTCTTCAACCAGCGCACCTGGCGCCATCCCTCGGCGGCCAAGGTCATCGCCGATGTCAACCAACTGGTGGAGCGCCACCGCCTGGGCGGGGTTTTCTTTTACGACGACAACTTCACGGCCAACAAGAAGTGGGCCTTGCAGGTCATCGACGGCCTGGCCACCAAGGGCATGCACATCGAGACCCGCATCGACTACCTGGACCCGGCCTTCATCGCCCAGCTCACCGACAAGGGCGTGGGCAGCCTGTTCATCGGCGTGGAATCGGGCTGCGAGCGCATCCTGGGTTTGTTGAACAAGGGCTTCCAGGTGGCCGACACCCGGCGGGTGGTGGAGCAGCTCCGGGCCTTCCCGGGCTACGTGATGCTCTCCTTCATCGTGGGGGTGCCCAGCGAGACCCTGGCCGAATACCGACAGACCCTGCGCCTGGTGCTGTGGTGCCTGGAGACCCTGCCCCGGGTGGTCTTCACCCTGGGCTTTTACCTGCCCTATCCCGGCACGCCCCTGTACCAGGCCTGCGTGGAGCGCGGCTTCGAGCCGCCCCGCACCATGGCCGAGTGGGAGAAGCTGGACCGCTGGGGGCGCTCCAGCATGGCCATACCCTGGACCCAGGGCTTTGAGCTGCAATCGGGCGAGGTGCTGGCCCTGCGGCGCGCGCTGCTGCGCATGAAGCGCCTGCGCGACCAGGGGGGCTGGGCCTCCCGCGCCCTGTTCGCCCTGCTCAAGGCCCGCTTCCTGGCCTCGGCCACGCCTCGGGGCGCCTGGTTGGCCGGGCTGCTGCGCGTATGGGACTGGCTGGCCGGGCTGGGGCCGCGGGCCAAGGCCGGCCCTGATCCAGAGCCCAAGCCGGTGGAACCCTAGCCGCGTCTCTGCCTCGGGTTTGACTCCGGGGGGGCGTCAGGCCATGCCGCCCAGCAGGCAGCCGGCACCCTCGGCGGTCTGCGCGGCGTCCGTGTCCTGGCTGAAATGGCAGGCCACCAGGCGCCCCGGGGCCAGGGCCTTGAGTTCGGGGGCCTGGCGGGCGCAACGGGTCAGGCGGGCCAGGCCGCAGCGGCGGAAAAAGGCGCAGCCCGCCGTGCCCGAGGTGGGCCGCTCCGGCGAGACCAGGGTGCCGTAGCGGGGCAGGGGGGCGCAGTCGCCGAACTTGGGCGTGGCGTCGATCAGGGCCTGGGTGTAGGGGTGGCGGGGATCGCTGATCACCGTCTCGGCCGGCCCCACCTCCATCAGATGGCCGCGATAGATCACCGCGATGCGGTCGCAGAGGTAGCGGGCCGCCGCCAGGCTGTGGGTGATGAGGATGATGGTGGTGGCCAGGCGCTGGCGCACCTCCAAGAGGATGTCGAAGATCTGGGCCGAGTAGGAGGCGTCCAGCATGGAGGTGGGCTCGTCGGCCACCAGGACCCTGGGCTCCAGGATCATGGCCCGGGCGATGGCCACCCGCTGGCGCTGACCGCCGCTGAGCTGATGGGGAAAGCGAAAGGCGTAGTCCTCGGGCGGCGAGAGCCCCACGGCCTTCAGGGTGGCCAACACCTTGGCCTGCCGGGTCTTGTTGTCGCCGATGCGGTTGGTGATCAGGGGCTCGGCCACGCTGTCCATGATGGACAACTGGGGGTTCAGGGACTGGTAGGGGTCCTGGAAGATGATCTGCACCCGCCGCCGGTAGTCGCGCAGGCTCTGGCCCTTCAAGGTGCTGTAGGATTGCCCCTCCAGGACCAACTCGCCCTGGTCGGCCTTTTCCAGCCCCACGATCAGCCGGCCGCAGGTGGTCTTGCCGCTGCCGCTCTCGCCTACCAGCCCGAATATCTCGCCCGGGCGAAAGTCCAGGGAAACCTGGTGCAAGGCCACCACGGTCTGGCCGCCGCCACCGGCCAGGCTGCCCCGGCTGCGGTATTGCTTGCACAGGCCGCGCAGTTCCAGAATGGGGGGCGTGTCGGGGTTCAAGTCCATGTGCCTCTCGTTTTCCCTGACTTCTAGGTGTGTGTCGGAGAAAGCCATCCATGGCTTTCTCCTCTTGGAACTTGCCAAAAATAAATTTTGGCAAGTTCACGAAACAGCGTCAAAAATAATTTTTGGCGCTGTTTCGGGCGGGCCGTCCATGGCCCGTCTAGGAGCCTGCCGAAGCAATACTCCGGCAGGCTCCTAGACGCAGTGGTCGCAGAGCACGAAATGGCTGTCGCTCAGGCGCCGCCACTGGGGCGGCTCCAGGTGGCAGGCGTGGCCGGTCTGGGTGCAGCGGGCGCAGAAGCGGCAGCCTGGCAAACGGCCGATCAAAAGCGGTGGCTCGCCGGGGATGGGGTTGAGGCGCCGGCGCGGCCCTCCCAGGGCCGGGAAGGAGCCCAGAAGCGCCTGGGTGTAGGGGTGCCTGGCGCCCCGGAAGACCTCCTCCACAGTGCCGGTCTCCACCATCTGGCCGGCATACATGATGCCGATGTGGTGGCATACCTCGGCCACGATGGAGATGTCGTGGCTGATGAAGATGATGCCGATGTTTAGTTCGCGTTGCAGGTTCTTGGTCTCTTGCAGTATCTGGTCCTGGACGATGACGTCCAGGGCCGTGGTGGGCTCGTCGGCCACGATGACCTTGGGGTTGCAGGCCAAGGCCATGGCGATCACCGCGCGCTGCTTCATGCCGCCGCTGTACTGATGCGGATAATCGCGCAGGCGCTCCAGGGGCAGGTTCACCAACTGATACAGACCCTCCACCTGGCTCAAGGCCTGGGCGCGGGTCATCTCCGGGGCGTGGGTCAGGATGGCCTCGGCGATCTGCTCGCCCACCCGCTGCACGGGGTTCAGGGCGTTCATGGCCGCCTGGAAGATCATGGCGATCTCCCGCCAGCGCACCGCCCGCCACTCCTGGCTGGACAGAGACAGCAGGTCGCGGCCGTCCAGGCGGATGGCGCCGCCGGTCACCCGGCCGTTTTTGGGCAAGAGCCCCATCAGGGCCATGCCGATGGTGGTCTTGCCGCAGCCGCTTTCGCCCACCAGCCCCAGGGAGCGCCCTTGCTCCACCGCGAAGGAGACGTTGTCCACGGCCTGCAAAATGCCCCGCTTGGTGCGGTAGGCGATGGATAGGTCTTGTACTTCCAGAAGCGCCACGCTAGGCCGTCCCGTTCTCTTCGCGCAACCGGGGGTCCAGCACCTCGTCCATGGCCCGGCCCAACAGATAGAAGGACAGGGTCAAGAGCGAGATGCACAGCCCCGGCGGAAACAGCCAGTAGGGTGCCTGGAACATGTGCCCGGTCTTCCAGACCCATTGCAGCATCATGCCCCAACTCACGGTGCTCGGGTCGCCAAAGCCCAAGAAGGCCAGGGCCGCCTCGATGACGATGGCCGCCGTGACCCGGAAGGTCATGTACAAAAAGGCCAGGGGCAGCACGTTGGGCATGATGTGCCTGAAAATGATGCGCGTGTGCGAGGCCCCGGCCACCCGGGCGGCGTCGATGAAGGGCCGCCCCTTGAGGCTCAAGGTCTGGGCGCGGATGACCCGGGAGACGCCTGGCCAGCGGAACAGGGCGATCAGGAGCACGATGGTCCAGATGTCTAGCTTGCCGAACAGGGCCGAGAGCATCAGCACCACCAACAGCGTGGGCAGCACCATGATGATCTCGGCCAGGCGCATCAAGAGGGTGTCGGTGATGCCGCCGGCGTAGCCCGCCACCATGCCCACGCTCACCCCCAGCACGATGCTCATGAAGGCCGCGCTCACCCCCACCATGAAGGCCACGCGGGTGCCGGCCAAGAGCTGGCTCAGGATGTCGCGGCCCATGAAGTCGGTGCCCAGCCAGTGGCGGGCGCTGGGACCCACCGAGTGCAGCACCAGGGGGTCCACGCCGGTCATGGGGTGGTACATGGGGTCGATCATGGGCGGCACGAAGCTAAGCAGGGCCATGGCCCCGAAGATGGACAACAGGATCAGCCCGGCCCGGCCCAGGGGGTTGTGGCTGAAGACCTGCCAGTTTTCGCCCAGGCGCTGGCGCCAGGGGGAGCGCCGGGGGGGCGTGACGGCTTCCACGGTTTGCTGGTTGCTGGTCAAGGCTTTAGTACCTTATGCGCGGGTCGAAGTAGGCGTATAGCATGTCCACCACCAGGTTGGCCATGAGCACCACCATGGCGATGAGCAGGAAGGAGGCCTGGGCCAGGGGGTAGTCGTTCTGGCTAACCGCCAGCACCAGCTCGCGGCCGATGCCCGGCCAACTGAAGACCGTCTCGGTCAGCGCCCCGCCGTTGATGGAGAAGGCCAGGGACAGGCCCACGCTGGTGATCACCGGCAGCCAGGCGTTGGGCGCGGCGTGATGGTTGCGTATGGCCCGCTCGCTCAGACCCTTGGCCCGGGCGGTGATGATGTAGTCCTCGCGCAGGGTTTGCAGCATGCTGGAGCGCATCACCAAGAGATAGCTGCCGAAATGCATGATGAACAGCGTGATCAGGGGCAGCACCATGTGGTAGAAGACGTCCAGGGCCTTGTCCCAGGGGCCGCTCAAGGGGTCCAGCCATACCTCGGCCGAGACCATGCCGTTGATGGGAAACCAGTCCAGCTTGTAGCCGAACACCCAGATGATCAAGAGCGCCAGCCAGGGCAGGAACAGGGTGTGGGTCACCAGGGCCGCCACGGTCAGCCAGGTATCCACCCCCTGGCCCTTGTGCCAGGCCGCGATCTTGCCCCAGGCGATGCCCACCAGGGCCGAGAGCACCATGGCCGTGGAGAACAGCAGGATGGTGTTGGGCAGCTTGGACATTATCACCTGCCACACCGGCAGGCCGTAGTGGAAGGAATGCCCGAAGTTGCCGGCCATGAAGTTCTTGAGGTACTGCACGTACTGCTGGCCGATGGGCTTGTCCAGGCCCAGTTGGGAGATGAGATTGGCCGCCTCCTCGGGGCTAAGGCTGGGGTCCACCATGCGCGATACGGGATCGCCGGGGGCCAGGCGGAAGAGCACGAAGAGAATGGTGACGATCAGGAAGAGGATCACCACGATCTGGCCCAGACGGCCCAGGACGTACTTGGTCATGGGCTACCTCCCCTCCGGGGCCGGGGCCTGGCCCCGGGGCGCTAGCTGGCACAGGGACCAGAGGTTGCCGATGCCGCCCACCATGGGCACCCAGCCCTCAAAGCGGTTGCGCCGGGCCGCCTCCACCAGCAGCGGGTTGTACAGGGGCAAAAAGGGCACGTCCCGTTGCAGTATGCGCTGCATCTCCAATACCAGGGGCTGGCGCTCCTCGGGCTCCAGGGCCTTGGCCGCCTTGGCCGCCAGCTCGTCGAACTGGGGATTTTGATAGCCGCTCATGTTCCAGCCGCCCCGGCTGTCGTTCTTGGACAGGAAAAAGGCGCTCACCCAGGCCGGGTCCAGGGACAGATTGCCGTAGCCCAGCACGAAGCTGTCGAAATCGTGATGCCCCTTGACGGTCTGCAACAGGGCGCCGAAGGCCATGGGCCGGGCCGCGGCGGGTATGCCCGCCTGCAACAGCCATTCCTGAATCATCATGCCGGTCATGGCCCGTTGGGGGTCGTAGTCGGCCGGCGGGGTGAGGATGTTGATCTCCTCCAACTCCTGGCCGTCGGGCCGGCGCAGACCGCTGGCCGGCTGGGGCTGGCCGTCCTGGTCCAGGGGCGGCACCTCCCAGGTGTAGCCGGCCTGGGCCAACAGGGCCTGGGCCTTTTTTATGCGCTCTGCCCGGCTCATCTCCTGGTCGTAGGGCGCCACCTGGGGCAGGTGGTAGAAGGCGTTGCCCGCCGGCACCAGGGCCGGCATCATCTCGCCGGCGTCCTGCAACACCCTGCTCAAGATGAAGCGCTTGTCGATCAGGGTGGCCACGGCCAGGCGCATGGCCTGGTCGTTGAAGGGCGGCCGGCGCAGGTTGAAGCCCAGGAAGTACAGGGCGCTTTTCTGGTTGTGGAAAATCTGGATGTCCGGGTCGCCGCTGATCTCGCGCAGATAGCCGGGCTGCACGTTGTTCCAGTACAGGTCGATGCTGCCCTTGCGCAGGGCCAGGATGGCCGCGTCGGAGGTGCCGTAGACCTTGAAGAGGATGCCCTTGATGTGGGGACCCAGGCGGCGGCCGTCGATCTCCATGCCCTGGCCGAAGAAGTGCTCGTTGCGCTCCAGATAGAGGAACACACCCCGCCGCCAGCTCTTGAAGACAAAGGGTCCGCTGCTGGCCGGCTGGCCCACCTCGGCGCGCAACAGGCTGGCCAGGGGCTTCTTGCTGGCCAGGCAGTGCTTCAAGATGGGCTCCCACTGCTTCTTCTGCACGATGGGCGTGGCCAGGGTGCGGGCGGTGAAGCTGGCGTCGGGGCGGGAGAGCACGAAGCGCACCTGGTCCTCGCCCAGGGCCTCCACGCTTTTGACGAAGCTCCACAGGCTGTAGAAGCGGGGGATCTTGAGCTTTTGGATGAGCTGGCCGGTGAAGACCACGTCCTGGGCGGTGAGCGGGCTGCCGTCGGACCAGCGGGCCGGGCGCAGGGTCACGGTGTAGGCCATGGCCTGGGGGTCGTAGGACGGCGGCCCGGCGGCCAGCCAGGGTACTTTCTTGAGGTCGCCGGGGCGGTTGATATAGAGCTGCTGGTAAAAGAGCTGCAAGACGTGGGTGGACCAGGCGTCGCCGGCCAGCCATAGGTTGAGGCTCTTGGGCTCCTCCAGGACGCCCACCTTGAGGATGTCGCGGTCCCAGTCCGAGGCCCCGGCCGGGATGGGGGCCAGCGCCAACAACCACAGGAGCAGGGAGACCAGCAGGAGGTCGAGGCCCGAGGGGCCGTTGCGGGGGCGTTTGATCATGATGGCTTTTGTCTGCTCCCAAGGTGCGTGGACAGGGGCGTCGCCGTGGGCCGTCAAGACTGGACCGGCGGCTCTTGGATCCAGATACCGTATTCTTGGCCCGTGGCCTGGCTGCGGAACTGGGCCACCAGGCGGGTGCGGTTGCGCCGGGTGATGGCCTGGGCGCCCAGGTTGTCGCTGGCTATGACCACGTATATCTGGCGCCCGGCCGCCTGCCGGGTGAGGTAATCCACCAAAAGCGTGCCCAGTCCCTGACCCCGGAAATCAGGGCGCACCGAGGTGTAGCCGCGTTCCAGAAAGCCGTCCAGGTCCAGGCCGGTGCGCTGTTTGAGCCGGGCCACGTATTCCGGGCGCGGGTGCTTGAGGCTGACCGTGGCCACCACCCGCCCCTGCGCCAGGGCGTAGGCGATGAGGTGGGCGCGCTCCAGGTTGTGGCGCACATAGCCCGGTCCCACGGCCTGTCCGCTCAGCACCAGGGCCTCGATCTCATCCAACAGCCCGGGCTCCAGGGTCTGGGGCGGCTGGCAGCGCAACTCCAGGCCCTCGGAGAGGCCGCGCGCCTGGGTGGACGTCTTGGCCGCGACGCGCCCGCTCATCGGAGCCCTGACGGCGCCGGCGCCAGACCAGGACGCTGGGTCCCGGGCCTGGCGGCAAGAAAAAAGACCGCCATTACGTTCTCCGCCAAGATGATAGTCCTTACCAACTATAGCAACTCCCGCCCTGGATGCCCAAGTCCAAACTTAATCACCGGCCCGGATGGCTGATTTGTTAGTGGCCCCTAACTTGGTTGTCAAGCGCCTGTGTTGCGCTAATATAACACTTTGCCGCCGCTTGCCGGCCATGAACCGCTCCCCTCGGCCCGCCGTGCCCGGAGGTATCGCCATGTCCTTTGCCTTGGATTGTACCATCAACGAACGCCTGCCCAAGCTGGCCTGGCTGGCCCGGGTGGACCGCGGCCGGCGGGTGGTGCAAGTGACCCACGGCGCGGCTTTGGAACGGCGCGACGATTGGCTGGTGGAGGGCGTGTGGGACGGACCCTTCGAGCAGGGCGGCTTCCACCGGGCCGAGAACTTCTTCGGCAGCGGCATACGCCTGGAGGGCGAGGTGGTGCACTTCGTGCCCTCCACGGCCAGCATCGACCGCCTGCTCTACTGCGAGTACCAGGGTCAGGCCCTGGTCAGCAACAGTCTGATCCTCATGCTGGCCGCCACCGGGGCCACCCTGAGCGACCAGCATGACTACTGGCGCGAGTGCCTGTCCATCATCAAGGGCGTGGACCGCTACGACCGCCGCTTCGCCGTCACCCACCCCGAGCTGGAGCATTTTCAGCAGGTCTTCTACGAGAACATCGTCATCGGTGACGGCCCCGCGGCCTTTGAGCTGCGCATCCAGCGCCACCAGATCGAGACCTTCGAGCAGTACGTGGGCTCGCTCAAGGGCATCCTGGCCGGCATCCAGCAGAACTACCAGGACCCGGCCCGGCGCTTCGCCTATCAGGGCTACACCACACTCTCGGCCGGCTACGACTCGGCGGCGGTGTCGGTGCTAGTGCGCGACCTGGGCATCACCGAGGCCTTCACCGGGCATCCGGTGCGTCAGCCCCTGGAGCCCCTGTTGCCCAAGGGCTGGAAGGAAGACGCCCGCGGCATCGGCCGCGCCCTGGGGCTGAAGGTCCATCAACTGGACGACCGGCGGGAAAGCATCTCCCGGGACGAGATGTACTACCTGTGCACCAACTACCCCAAGCACCACAGCGGCCATTGGTCGGAGCTGAGCTTTCATTCCATGGCCCGGCACATCGCCAACAGCGGCAAGCTGGGCGTGGTGTTCACCGGCAACCACGGCGACACGGTCTGGGACGTGAACACCCCCGAGCGCCACCTGGCCGAGCACATCCGCCGGGGCTGCCTGACGGGCCTGAACCAGACCGAGATACGCCTGCACGCCGGCTACGTCACGGTGCCGGTGCCCTTCATCTGGGCCCACGAGATACTGAAAATCCGCCAGATCACGCTTTCGCCCCAGATGGCCCCCTGGCGCCTGGGCACCGACTATGACCGGCCCATCCCCCGCCGCCTGCTGGAGGAGGCCGGAGTGCCCCGGCAGGCCTTCGGCTTCGAGAAAAAATTCATCTGCGCCCGGGCCATGTGGCCGGTCAACCCCGTGCTGCGCCGGCGCTTCCTGCGCCATCTGCGCCGCCAACGGGGCCTGCCCTTCTGGATGGTCTACCTGGAGTACTTAAAGCACCTGGCCCTGACCAAGACCATCCTGAAGCGCTTCTTCGGCCGCGAGCTGGCCCGCAAGGAGAACCTCTTCCTGGACCCCCGGGAGGACCTGTTTTACGACATGGTGCACTGGGCCACCCACGAGATGGCCCGCCGGGCCGCCGCCGCCCTGGGCCGGGACTACCCGGCGGCCTGAGCGCCGGGGCGCCGCCGTCCCAGGCCGCCCTGGTTGCCCCGAGGGCGTGGAATGGTTATTATTGCCTGCATTACCCCTCTCCAAGGGACATAAACATGCACCCCGAGGACCAAGACCGGCCCCCCGCTCGCCCTGACGCTGGAGACTGGCCAGAAATGGAAACTAGCGTGGAACAATCATTCGGGCCGGACCCCCTGGCGGTGCGCCACACCGACCACTACCTACAGGAATACGTGCAGAGCCTGGCCGAGAAGTGGGACGAGATAGTGGACTGGGACCTGCGGGCGGCCAGCGAGGGCGATTTCTTCATCGATCTTTTGCGCGATCGGGGCGTGCGCCGGGTGCTGGACGTGGCCACCGGCACCGGCTTCCACTCCTGCCGCCTCCTGGCCGCCGGCTTCGACGTCACCAGCGCCGACGGCAGCCCGGCCATGCTGGCCCGGGCCGGCCAGAACGCCCGCGCTCGCGGGCTGGACTTCAAGCCGGTGCGCGCCGACTGGCGGCGCTTGAGCCAGCAGGTGGACGGCCAATTCGACGCCATCACCTGCCTGGGCAACTCCTTCACCCATCTGTTCACCGACCCGGAGCGCCGCCAGGCCCTGGCCGAGTATTACCGGGTGCTGAAACCCGGGGGCATCCTGGTGCTGGACCAGCGCAACTACGACCTGATCCTGGACCAGGGCTACCAGAGCAAGCATATCTACTACTACTGCGGCCGCGACGTGGTGGTGAAACCGGAGTACATGGACGAGGGCCTGGCCCGCTTCGAGTACGTCTTCCCCGACCAGACCACCTTCTACCTGAACATGTGCCCCCTGCGCATCGACTACCTGCTGGCGCTGATAGAGGAGGGCGGCTTCAAGCCCATCCAGACCTTCGGCGACTTCCACGACCCCTTCAGCCGGGAGCAGACCGAGTTCCTGGTGCACGTGGCCACCAAGCCGGGCGGCCAGGGCGCTGGGGCCTAGGAGCCTCTGTCGGGGTAACACCTCGACAGGCTGCTAGACGGGCCATGGACGGCTTTCTCCGACACACACCTGGCAAGGCCAGCCGCGCTTGAGGCGAGGGGCCGAGCGCCCCGGTTCCTTGGGCCAGCAAAAGCAGGGGCGGGGATGATCCCCGCCCCTGAGTCGCGCCTGGAGCCGACCGCTATGTCTGCTGGTCCAAGGCGGGTCCGGGTAACTCCCGCGGCCGCTGGCCGTCTTCCACGCTCCGCACCCTGAACTGGCTCATCTGGGAGCGGACCTCCTCCGCGGCGGCGGCCATATTCTCGCTGGCGCTGGCCGCCTGCTCCACCAGGGCGGCGTTTTGCTGCACGCCCTCGTCCATCTGGCCGATCGCCTTGTTGATCTCGCCTATGCCCGAGGCCTGCTCCTGGATGGAGGCGGTGATCTCGCCCACCGTTTCGGCCACTTGCTGGACATTGACGATGATCTCGGTCAGCAGGCGCCCGCTATCGGCCACCAACTGGCTGCCCTGCTCCACCTTGGCCACGCTGTCGGTGATGAGGGCCTGGATTTCCTTGGCGGCGCTGGCGCTGCGCCCCGCCAGGTTGCGCACCTCCCCGGCCACCACGGCGAAGCCACGGCCGGCGTCGCCGGCGCGGGCCGCCTCCACGGCGGCGTTGAGGGCCAGCAAGTTGGTCTGGAAGGCGATCTCGTTGACTACGTTGATGATGTCGCTAATCTTCTTGCTGGACTCCTGCACGGCCTTCATGGCCACCTCGGTGCGCTCCACCGCAGCGCCGCCCTGACTGGCCATGCCGGAGGTGCTCTTGGCCAGATCGTTGGCCCGGGCGCTGTTGCCGGCGTTTTGCTTCATGCTGGCGGTCAGCTGCTCCACCGCCGAGGCGATCTCCTCGATGGCCGAGGCTTGCTGCTGGGTGCGCTCGGAGAGGTCCTGGTTGCCCTGGCTAATCTCGTCGGCGCTGGTGGCCACGGTCGCGGCCGCAGCGGTGGTTTCCTGGACCACCACCGAGAGGCTCGCGGCCATTTTGTCCACGTCGCGCAGCATATGGCCCATCTCGTCGTGACGCTCCAACAGCCCGCGTTCCAGAGTCAAGGTGAAGTCGCCCCGGGCGGCGCGGTCCAGGGCGTCCATGGCCAGGCGCACCAGCTTGGTGACGCTGCGGCTGGTGAGCCAAGCGATGAGCATGCCTATGCCCAGGGCCAAGGCCACTCCGGCGACGATGATGTACACCAACCGGTTGGTCTCGCCCTGCACGTCGTCGATATAGATGCCCGTGCCCACGATCCAGCCCCATTGAGGAACGAGCTTTACGTAGGAAAGCTTGGCGTGCGTCCCGGTGACGCCCGGCTTGGCCCACTTGTAGGTCACGAATCCACCACCCTGGGCCTGGGCCACCTTGACCATCTCCTTGAATACGAAGACCCCATCCGGGTCCGCGGTGGAGGAGATGTCCTTGCCGTCCAGTTCCTTGTTCAGGGGGTGCATGATCATGACGGGAGTGGTGTCATTGATCCAAAAATATTCCTTGCCGTCATAGCGCAAGGCCTTGATGGCGTCCTTGGCCGCCTCCTGGGCCGCTGGAACGGACATCTGGCCATTTTGGGCCAAGGTGGCGAAATGCTCTATCAACGAAGAGGCGGACTCCACCAGGTTCCTGGTCTTCAGTTGCAACGATGTGCCATGAATATAGGGCACGAACAAGGCCATGAGGCCGGCGACGAGCAGGGCCACGGCCAGCGGTGGAATAAAAATCTTGACCGAGAGCCTCAAATTGCTGATCCGCGAGATGATGCTCATCTAATTCTCTCCCCGCCAATCGTTCATTCCGTGAAGCAACATGCGGTCCCCGACAAGGTTTGGCCCCATGACCGTGAAACGGGAGCTAGCCAAAGGGCGATATCGCGATTGAAGGCTTGGGCGGGCGGCGCGGATGAGCCATCCCCGGAGGGACGATCATCGTCATGGAACAGACCTGGTATGGACTATTTTCCAATCAAGCACCAGGAGGCCGTGCTGGGCCCGCCCTGGCCCTGGTGCTCAGGTCCCGTTATTTATCACGGCGCTCGGTCCGGCAGGCTGAACAGCCGGGAAGGTGCCACGAAAAGACCATGCCTGGCAGCGAGATGGCGGGGCCGCGACACCTTCGTGATTGAGCCAACCAGCGCGATCCAGGGGGCGATGTCTGGACCAGCCACGGTCCCTGGCATAAAATCAGGGGCGCAGGAGGCTATTGCCGATCAAATCCCGCCAGGCGATTCAGATTCTCCATGACACCCATGGTAACGCCTCCCAGTTTGCCAAGTCAAACCATGCTTTCCGTACCAGGCCGCGGTCGCCGGTCGCCGGCCGCCGGCTCCGGGCATGATCGAGCGCGGCGCGGGGCGTCCCCATGGGGGCGCCTCCCGCCTGGTTTGGTCTGGTCGGCATGGGGGGCGTAGGGCTACTGGTCCTCGTCTTGGCCCAGGTTGAAGACCCGCCGGGCCAGGGCCAGGTGGTTGCGCTGGGCCTGGTCGCTCTTGTGCCCTTGCTCGCGTATGAACAGGATGGGATCGTGCAGGAGCTTCTTGACCAGGGACTTGGTCAGGCGCTCCAGGGCCTCGGCCTGGGCCGGATCGATTTCGCCCAGGTCCTTCATGGTGCGGGCCAACTCGGCCTGGCGAATCTCCTCGGCCTTGCCGGTCAGCTCGGCGATGGTGGGTACCACGGCCAGGGAGTGCAGCCAGGCCCCGAACTTCACCACCTCCTCGGCCACGATGGCCTCGGCGGCCTGGGCCTCGCCGGCCCGCCCCCGGCGGTTTTGCTCCACCACCTGGGTCAGGTCGTCGATGTCGTAGACAAAGCAGCCGTCCAGCTCGGCCACGCGGGCCTCCACGTCCCGGGGCACGGCGATGTCGATGAAGAACAGGGGGCGCCCCCGGCGGGACTTCAGGCAGCTCCGGGCCATGTCATAAGTGATGACCGGCTGGCTGGCCCCGGTGGAGCTGATGACGATATCCACCTGGCTCAAGGCCCGGGGCAGGTCGCCCAGGCCGTAGGCCGCGCCGCCGCCCAGGCGCTCGGTCAGCTCCACGGCCCGCTCCAGGGTGCGGTTGGCCACCAGTATCTGGCCCACGCCCTGACTCAGGAGGTGCTCGGCGGCCAGCTCGGCCATCTCGCCGGCCCCGATCAGGAGCACCTTGAGCCCCTGGATCTGGTCGAATATCTTCTTGGCCAGCTCCACGGCGGCGTAGGAGACGCTCACCGCCGCCCCACCGATGCGCGTTTCGGTGCGCACGCGCTTGGCCACCTGGAAGGTCTTGTGCAATAGCTTGTTCAAGACCGCCCGCGTGGCCCCGGCGTTGGCCGCCAGTCGGAAGGCCTCCTTGATCTGCCCCAGGATCTGGGGCTCGCCCACCACCAGGGAATCCAGCGAGGCGGCCACCCGGAACAGATGGCGCACCGCCTCCTGGTCCTGGTGGCGGTAGAGGGCCTGCCCGAAGCTGCCCTGGTCAACGGGCTTGTCCCGGCCCAGCCAGGCCCCCAGACCGGCCAGGGCCTCATCGGCCTGGTCGGCCACGGCCAGCACCTCCACGCGGTTGCAGGTGGAGATTATCAGGGCCTCGCGCACCCCGGGCAGGGCCAGGGCCTCCTGGTGCAGCTCCTCCAGGGTGCCCGGCGGCGGGGCCAGGCACTCGCGCATGTCCACCGGCGCGGTCTTGTGGTTGAGGCCTATCAGGACGAGGTTCACGGTAGCGGCCCCGTCAGGGTGGGCAGGGCCGCGAAGCTGTGATAGCCGCCGTAGATCAGGCCCGCGCCCAGGAAGGTGAACAACAGGGCCGCGAAGGCCGCCACCCCCAGCCAGGCCCCCCGACGCCCCCGCCAGCCCTGGGCCAGGCGGGTGTGCAACAGGGCGGCGTAGCACAGCCAGGTGATAAGCGACCAGACCTCCTTGGGGTGCCAGCGCCAGTAGGAACCCAGGGTGACCTGGGCGTAGACCGCGCCGGTGATCAGCCCCACGGTGAGCAGGGTGAAGCCGGCCACCAGGGCCTGCTGCCCCAGGGAGTCCAGGCGGCTTAAGGAGGGCAGGCGCTTGAAGGCCGCGCCCAGGCGCTTTCTGCGAATCAGGTGGTCTTGCAGCAGATACAGCCCGCCGGCCAGGCAGGTCAGCGCCAAGAGCCCGTAGCCGGCCAAAAGGCTCAGCACGTGCAGGACGATCCAGGCGCTCTTCATCAGGGCCGAGGGCGGGGCCGCCGGCAAGGGCAGCACGGCGGCGGCCATGAGCAAAAGCGCGCACAGGGGGGCGGTCAAGGCCCCCAGGATCATGATGCCCAGGCGCAGATTGACCACCAGGGTGGCGCCCATCAAGGCCCAGGAGAAGACGTCCAGGGACTGGCGCAGGTTGAGGGCCGGCAGGGCGCCGGTCTCGATCCAGGCCGCGGCCAGGGCGCAGGTGTGCAGAGCAAAACCGGCCCACAGCACCCCCCGGCCCATGGCGTGCAGGCCCCGGCGTTGCCAGATGACAAAGCCCAGGTACAGCCCGGTGCCCAAGAGGTAGGCGGCCAGGGTCAGCCAGTGCAGGGTGGTGCTCATGGCGCGGGCTCGGGGGCGGTGGGGGAGTTATTGGTCTGGCCGGGGGACCAGCCCAGGCCGGCCAGGTTGCAGCCCGGCCCCAGGATGCGACCCAGCAGCTCATCCACGCCGGCCAGGTCGTTGGCCTTGATCAGCGCCAAGAGGTCGGAGTCGGCCAGGGCGAAGAACAGGGGGCGGTTCATTTCGGCCGGGCGGCCCTGGTCCTTGACCCACTGACGGGCCGCGCGCATCAGGCTCAGGTAATCGGCCCACTCGGGACCGAACTGGCCCTCCAGGCCCTCGCGCAGGCGCCGGGCCACGGCCGGGCCGGCGCCGGCCGTGCTCACGGCCAGGCACAACTCGCCCCGGCGCAGGCTGGCCGGCACGATGAAGCTGCAATGCTCGGGCACGTCCACCACGTTGACGAAGACCCGCTGTTTCTCGGCCTGGGCGGCCACGGCCCGGTTGAGGTCCTCGATGTTGGTGGCCGAGACCACCAGCCAGGCGCCTTCCAGGTCCATCGGCGCAAAGGGCCGGGCCAGGTGCTCCACCAGGGGGTGGGGCAGCAGCGCGGCGGTGTGGGGGTGCAGCTGGGGGGCCACCAGGCGCACCCTGGCCCCGGCCTCCAAGAGCGAGGCCACCTTGCGCCCGGCCACCTGACCGCCGCCCACCACCACGGTCAGGCGGTCATGCAGGTCCAAAAAGGCGGGATAATAGTGCAAGCTAGTCTCTCCCCACGAAAAAGCGGTTTTTTAGCATAACACCTGCCCGCCTGGCCGGCAATACGGCCGGGGGTGTCGTCAGGCCTGGCAGGCCCGCACGGGTTTGGCGCCCAACACCCGTAAGAGTTCCGCCGGGTCGATCTCCACCAAAAAGCCGCGCTTGCCGCCGTTGATCAGGATGGCCCCCAGCTCCAGGATGCTCTCCTGCACATACACCGGCAAGGGGTGCCGGGTGCCGAAGGGCGAGACCCCTCCCACCTGGTAGCCGGTGTGGCGGGTCACGCTGGCCGGGTCGCAGGGGTTGATCTGCCTGACCCCCAGGGCGCGGGCCAGGGCCTTGGTGGAGACCTGGCGGTCGCCGTGCATCAGCACGATCAGGGGTTTCCTGGCCTCGTCCTCGAAGAGCAGGGTCTTGATCACCCTATGCTCGTCCTCGCCAAGCTCGCGGGAGGCCCGGGCGGTGCCGCCCTTTTCCTCGTAATCATAGGGCCGGGGCGTGAAGCTCACGCCCTGGGCGCGCAGCAGGCGCACCGCCGGCGTCACGGGAATTTTGTCCTTGGCCATCGCCGCCTCCCAAAGCCTGGCTCGTCTGCTTCATGCCCAGCCGCGATCAAGGCGATGGATGGCCTTGAGCGCAGCTTGATATCAAAATTAGCCCAGGCACGCGCCGATAACAAGGTGGGCCGTGGCGTGGCTCCAGCCAGGCCCCCGCGGGCCGGCGGGGCTTGGCGAATTAGGTTGGTCCCCGCCGGGGCTATCGGCTAAAGTCAGGCCAGGCCCCCACGGGGCCGGTGTAGCCACCCACAGCGGGGACAGGGCCGGATGCGTCTGAGCCTGGTGATATACAGCATGCACGGCGGCGGCGCCGAGCGGGTGATGAAGCTCCTGGCCGACGCCTGGGCCGACCAGGGCCACGAGTTGACCCTGATCACCCTGGCCGAGGCGGCCAGCGATTTCTTCCGGGTGGACCAGCGAGTGCGCCGGGTGGGCCTGGGCTTGTTGGCCGATTCGCCGGGCCTGATACCGGCGCTTAGGAATAACCTGGCCCGCCTGCGGGGCCTGCGCCGGGAACTCAAGGCCGCGCGTCCCCGGGTGATCATCAGCTTCGGCGACGCCACCAATGTGCTGGCCGTGCTAGCGGCCCGGGGGCTGGGCGCGCCGGTGGTGGTCTGCGAGCACACCGACCCCCATCACCACCAGGTGGGTCGTCTGTGGTCGGGGTTGCGGCGCCTGGTCTATCCCCTGGCCCAGGCCGTGGTGGGGGTGAGCCCGGCGGCCGAGGAGTACGTCAAGCGCTTCGTCAAGCATCGGCCGGTGCTGACCATCCCCAACCCCATCCAGGCGCCGCGCCCCCAGAGCGGCCCACCTCTACGCCCCTGGCCCCTGGGGCCCACGGTGATGGGCATGGGACGCCTGCATCCCTCCAAGGGTTTCGACCTGCTCCTGCGGGCCTTTGCCGCCTGCCAGGCCGCCGGACCCCAGTGGCGGCTGGTGATCCTGGGCGAGGGGCCGGAGCGCCCCCGCCTGGAGGCCCTGGCCCTGGAATTGGGCATCGCCCAGCGGGTGCACCTGCCGGGGCAGGTGGCCGAGCCGGCGGCGCTGTTGCGGCAAGCCGAGTTCTTCGTGATGTCGTCCAGCTACGAGGGTTTTCCCATGGCCCTGGCCGAGGCCATGAGCTGCGGCCTGGCCGTGGTGGCCACGGACTGCTCGGCCGGGGTGCGCCAGATCGTGCGGCCGGGGGTGGACGGCCTGTTGGTGCCCCCGGGCGAGCCCCAGGCCCTGGCCCAGGCCATGCTGTGGCTGATGCAAGACCCCGCCGGGCGCGCCCGCCTGGCGGCCCAGGCCCCCCAGGTGGTGGAGCGCTTCGGGCTGAAGCGGGTGCTGGAGCAGTGGCAGTGTCTGTTCAATCAGCTGGGGGTGGCTTAGCCGTCCTGGCCCGGCCCAATCCGCTTACTTGAAATCCCAGGTGAAGACCGCGTCCACGCCGCTGTCGCGGGTGGTGCCGATCTGGCTTTCCACCGACAGGTGGGGGTTGAAGCGGTATTCCAGGCCCACGCTCTGGCCGGCGTCGGGACCCAGGTTCTGGCGATAGCGCAGGTAGATGTCCTGGCTGATGTACTTGCCGGCCTCCAGGGAGGAACCAGTCTGCGTCTCGGTGTGCACGGTGACCACGTCCGGCGACAGGTTGGGACCCAGCACGCTTTCCAGTTGGTCGCGGCCCCGCAGTCCCAACAGGGCCAGGGCCTGGGCCGAGAGCTGGCGGGTCTCGCCGGCGTTGAGGGACTGGGCGGGTCGGCCAAAGATGATGGTGCTCAGGATGTCGGTCTGGGCCATGGGCGGCTCGGAACTGAGCACCAGTTGGGGCGAGAAGGCGCTGCCCTTTAGGGTGATATAGACCAGGGTGGAGCCCATGCGCAGGTTGACGTTGACGTCCAGGTCCGGGTCCGGCACGTCCTTGCCGGCGAACATGGTCTTGCCGCCGGTGAGCACGAAACGCCGCCCCACGATGTACATGGCCCCGCCGTCCACGCTGAAGGAGTCGTGGAAGACCAACGGGCCGCCCGGCGCCTTGGTCACCCTGGCCACGCCGCCCAGCACCACGAAGCCCTGGTCCAACTCCACGCGCACCCCCCGGCCCAGGTTTACCAGGCCATCCAGGGTCAAGGGCGCCAGCGGTCCGCCCAGCACGATGCGCGAGGTCCGGCTGGGGCCTTGGCGCACCAGGGGCGGCGGCTCCTGGCCCGGGGAGAGCACCACCACCTCGCCCAGGGCCAGGGGCGCGGCCAGGGCGGGGTGTATCACCGCCTGGCTGGGCTTGGTCCAGCCCGTGGCCAGGGGGTGCAAGGCCGTGCCGGTGATGTGGAAGTCGGCGTCGGTGATCACCTTGCCGATGCCGCCCATGCCTATCAGCAGGTCCTTGGCCTTTAAGGTCAGGTCCACCCGCCCGTCATCGCCGATGGGCAGCCAAATCTTGCCGCGCACCGTGGCCGGGCCGTTGCTCACGGTGGATATCTCCTGCACCGTGATTTCCCGGCCCCGGGCCGTGAGCCTGACCACCAGGTCCTCGAAGGCCTGACCGGTGGAGGGGATGAGAAAGGCCCCCCCGCCAAGCTCCAGGCTGCCGGTGACCAAGGGGCTCTCCAGGGGGCCGCTGGCCGCGGCCTCCAGGTTCAGACGCCCCTCCAGGCCGCCCACGCCGGGGATGGCCGGCTCCAACAGGGCCAGGGGCAACTCCCGCGCCCGCGCCGAGGCCTTGAGCCCCTGGCTGGTTAGCTCCAGCAGGGGAGGCTGCAAGGAGACCCGTAGCCCCAGGCTGGCCTCCAGGCCCAGGCTGGCCCGGCCCTGGGTCAGGGCCTGTCCGGAGATGGAGAGCAGGCCCTGGTTGTAAGCGCCCTGGAAGCTGACCTCGCTGGGAGGCAGGTGGGGCCAGCTCAGGCCGTGCAGAAGGCCCCGCAGGTCCAGGCTGGGGGCGGCCAGGCTGCCGCCCAGGCGGGCCGTCAGGTCCAGGCGGGCCTGGGGGGGCAACAGGCCCGCGGGCAACAGCGGGCCGGGGCGCAGGTCTTGCAGGTCCAGGCTGGCGTCCAAGGCCCCGCCCGGGGCCAAGAGCCCCTCCAGGCTCAGGGTCTGCTCGCCCTGGGCCAGGACCAGCCCGCGCACCGACATGCCGTCGCTGGCCAGTTGCATCTGGGCCGGCTCGCGCAGGCTCCAGGTCTCCTGGCCTTGGGGGGTCAGGCGCAACTCGCCCACCTGGAGCTTGAGCGGCAGCCGGGCCGCGCCGCCGCTGGCCTTGAGGCCGATGGCCAGTTGAGGCCCCTGGGCCAAGAGGGCCGGACGCAGGCCCTCGGCCTCGGCGCTGGCCTCCAGGGAGGCCTTGCTCCAGGTGATGCCCCCGCCCTCCAGTTCCTGCACCCCCAGGCGCAGGCGCCCGGCCAGGGGCAGGCCCAGGCGGGGGGTGTCCAGGTCCAAATCCAGGCGGCGCACAAAGGCCTGGGACAGGGCCAATTCCCCGGCGCGCAGTTTAAGGCTTAAGGAGGGCGCGCTCCAGGGACCGGACAGGCGCCCCTGGGCGGCCAGCGAGCCCCGTTGCCAGGGCGGCGACCAAGCCAGGGCCGTCCACAAAGGCGCCAGACGCTCCAGGGCCTCCAGATTGAGGCTGAATTCCAGGTCGGCGCTCTCCTGGCTGACGCTGCCCTGGCACTTGAGGCTGGTGCCGCTGGCCTCCAGGTCCAGGACGTTGAGCACCCAGCGGCCACCCGCCCTGCCGCCCCGGGCGCTGAGCCGGCTGATCTCCAGGTCGGGGGACAGGCGGGAGCCTCCCAGCTCCAGGTCCAAGCCCAGGTCGTCCAGGGAGCCCCGCGCCTTGAGGCTGCCCTGCAGGAGGGCCTGGCGCCAGGGCTCGGGCAGGTGGCCGGCCAGGGCCGGCGGCGGGGTCAGGTGCTGGAAGCGCAGCTCGGCCTGCACGGCCGGGGGGCGCCGGCCCTGGGGCAAGAGGATGGTGCCCGAGCCCTCCAGGCTGCCTGACTCGCCGCTTAGCTTGAGCCCCTCGATCTTGATCTGGTCGTCCTGGAGGTCGGCTTGCAGCACCAGGCCGCGCAGCCCCAGCTCCGGCCCCAGGGGGTTGGACAGGTCCAGACCCAGGCGGGCGCTGGCCCGGGGCTGGCCGGGCAGGCCCTGGGCGCTAAGGGTCAGGCCTCCCTCCAGGCGGGCGGGCTGGGAGGACAGACCCCAGGCCAAGAGGTCCACCCCCTGGCAACGCCCCTCCATCTCCAGGCCCGGCCGCTCCAGGTCCAGGACGCCGCTCAGCGACAGGTTCTCCTGTTGGCGGCTGATCCGGGCCTCGAAACGGCAGTCCGCCGGGGTGCCCTTGATCTCCAGTCCCAGCTCCAGGGGCGTGGCCGGCCGGCCGGGCAGCCAGGCGGGGGTGCCCAGGAGGGTCAGGTCGGCCAGTTGGCCTTGGGCGAGCAGCTTGAGCACCGGCGCCTTTCGCCACTCCACCTGGCCCTTGATCTCCAGGTGGTTGGGGCCCAGGCTCAGTTCCAGCCCCGGCAGGGTCAGGCGTCGGTGGCTCAGGCGGGCCTGGCCGGTCAACTCCAGGGGCGCCGCCAGGCCAGTCAGCTCCAATTGGGCGGCCTTGATGTCGGCGTCCAGGGCGGGGCCGCGGCTGTCCAGGCTCAGGCGCCCGCTCAGGTTCAGCCCGCTGATCCCGGTCAAGGCCCCCAATTGCCCGCCAGCGGCCAGGCTGCCCTCCACCACCTCCAGATGGCCGACGGTCAGGCTCAAGGAAAGGTCGCCGGCCTGGGAAGAGGCCTTGTTCAGGTCCAGGGGCAGCTCCACCCGGGGGCGCAGCAGATACAGCCGTCCCAGGCTGAGCCGCCCGCCCATCAGCAGGGCCAGGGGATTGTAGCGCAGCTCGGCCCGCTCCACCCATAGCGCACGGCGTCCCGCCAGCTCCAGGCCCAGGCCCTCCAGGCTGAGCTTGTGGAAGAGATTGCCGCTCATGCCCGCCAGCAGCAGCCGGCCGCCGGTCTGCTCGTGGACCTGTTGCTCCAGGTAGGCGCGCAGGCGCATGCGCCCCCAGTCGCTGTCGGCCACAAACCACAAGGTCAAGAGGGACGCGCAGAGCGCCAGGGCCGCCAGCCCCAGGCCCCAGGCCAGTATTTTGCCCCAGCGTCTGGCCATCAGAAGGCCTGCCCCACGCTCAGATAGACCTCGTAGTGGTCGGCGTGGATGTCGGCCGGGGGGTTGAGCTGATAGCCGACGTCCAGGCGCAGGGGACCCACCGGCGTGTTGTAGCGCAGGCCCAGGCCGCTGGTGAAGCGCAGCTTGCCCATGTCGGTGCTGAGGGTTTCATAGGCGTTGCCCATGTCCAGGAAGACCACCCCCCCCAGGTCGCCCCACAGGGGGAAGCGGGCCTCCACGCTGGCCTCCACCATGGCCTCGCCGCCCAGGGGCTTGCCGGCCGAGTCCAGGGGGCCCAGACCCTGATAGGGGTAGCCGCGCACGCTGTCGGCGCCGCCCAGGAAAAAGCGGCGGATCATGGGGGCGCGGTCCAGGCCGGTGGTGTTGAAGATGGCCCCGGCCTTGGCCCGCGAGGCCAAATACCAGCCCTTGAACAGGGGCAGGGGCATCACGTGACGCGCCTCGGCCACCGGCCGCAGGAAGGCCAGGTCCGACCCCAGGAGTTCGCTGGCCGTCTCCAACTCCAGGTTGAGGTACAGGCCCCTCTTGGCGTCCAGCACCGAGTCGCGGCTGTCGTAGCGCAGGCCCAGGGGCACCGAGAAGATGCGATGTTGCTGCTTTTCCTGGTCCGGGTTGGGCACGTTGGTCTTCAACTCGCGCATGCGGTCGACCTCGGCGTTGTAGCCCAGGTAGGAGAGCCACTTGCCCTGCAGGCGGTATTCCAGCACCGGGCTGACGAAGTAGCGGCGGTTGATAAAGGCCTGGTTGTCCTTTTGCTCCACGCCGCCGCCCAGTAGCAGATTGGTGTTGTGGTTGATGATGTAGGGCAGCTTGAGCCGGCCGGTGAGGCCGTAATAAATGTAGCTGATCTTGCCCTCGAAGGTCAGCGTGTCGTGCAGGCCCAGCATGTTGCGGTTGACCTGGGTGACGCGCACCCTGAACTGGTCCTCGTTGCCCCAGCCCAGGCCCAGGCGCACGGTGTGCTGGTGCCCCTCCTTAACCTGGACGTTCAGGGGCACCTGCTGGCCGTTCAGGTGCTCAAAATCGGGCACGATGCTCACGCTGCTGAAAAAGCCGGTATCCAGGAGCGCCCGCTGGCTCTGGTCCAGGGCCTCCTGGGAATAGGGCTGACCGCGGGCGTAGGTCACCTCGCGCAGGATGAAGGCCGGGTCCACGTGGGTATGGCCGCTGACCGTGGAGGTGCCGAAAAGCACCCGCGGCCCGGGGTCCAGCTTGAACACCACCTGGGCCCTCTGCTCGGCCCGGTAGACCCGCACCTGTCCCACCAGCTTGTGCATGGGGTGGGCCTGGCTGTTCAGCAGGCGGGCGATGGCCTTCTTGGCGTCCTGGTAGGCCTCCAGGGAAAAGCGCTGCCCCTGGGCCACGCCGAGCACCGCCTTTATCTGCTGGCGCCAGTAGGCGGCCTGGCGGCCCTCGGGCAATTGGATGTCCACGTCGCTGATCAGGGTGGGTCGTCCCTCTTGCACGGTGAAGGTCACGCTGACCCGGCGGGAGGCCTCGTCGCGGTCCAGGTGAAAGCTCACCTTGGTCTCGAAGAAGCCGTATTCCTGGTACAAGCGGGTCAGGCGGGTGCAGTCGCGCTCCAGGCGCGAGGCCTCCAGCTGAGGGTCGCGGGTGAACAACAAGGAGGCCGCCGGCTTGGTCTCCATGATCTCCAGGGCCTGCTGGCGGGTGATGTTCTCCAGGCCCAGGATATCCACCGCCTGCACGCGCCAGGGTTCCTCCTCGACGGCCGGGGCCTGGGGGGCGACGGCCGGGGCCTGGGGAGAGCCGGCCGGGGCCGGCCAGGCGGCGGGCTGCTGAAAGGCGGGATCGTGGTCCTGTCCGGCGCTGGCCGATGCCGGGACGGCCAGGCACAGCAGCACCAGGCCCCCGCTCAGGAGCCGTCGCAGCCGGGGCCGCTTGCCGGGCAAGGCCCGACCAGTAAATGGCATGCCAATATCGATGGCCACAACCTCGGGGAAAACTGCCCGGTATCGCCGCGCGCCTTACCGGGCGCTGGGGGTGACGCCACGACAGGCGACCAGGTAGGGACGGGGACGGCCCGCCCAAGATGAGAAAGTCATGGAGGACTTTCTCCGGCACTCGCCTAGATCACCAATAATACCGTAAGTGGTATGCTTGGGGCCACCACCCCACCAGCGGGGGGGTTGCATTGCGGGGCAAGGCCTGGCTAAATAGGCGAATAGACTGCAAGGCTGGCGGGATGACCTCGCCGGGGGTGGTGGGCAGTGCTTGACGGGCAAAGCGAAATAGTACAGGCCATGCTGGCCCCTGGCTTCTATCCCCACGCGCCGGCGCGGGTGGAGCACCTGGAAACCCACATCAGCCACATCTTTCTCACCGGGACCAAGGCCTATAAGGTCAAGAAAGCCGTGGACATGGGCTTTCTGGACTTCGGGAGCCTGGAGCGCCGCGCGCATTTCTGCCAGGAGGAACTCAGGCTCAACCGCCGCCTGGCCCCCCAGATTTACCTGGCGGTGCTGGCCATCGTGCGCACCCCGGCCGGCCTGGCCCTGGCCCCCCTGGAGGCCCCCGGGGCCGAGGTGCTGGAGGTCTGTCTGGAGATGGCCCAGATGGAGCCCGGCCGGCAGATGGACGATTTGCTGGACCAGGGCCTGGTGGAGCCGCGGCAGGTGGCCGAGCTGGGGCGTCTGTTGGCCGATTTCCACCAAAAAGCCGAGGGCGGGCCGGCGGTGGAATTTTTTGGCCGGCCCGAGCAGGTTCGCCTGAACGTGGAGGAGAACTTCCGCCAGACCGAATCCTATCAGGAGGTCTCGGTGGCTGGCGCGCGCTGGCGGGCCATCCGCGACTACAGCCTGGGCTTTTTGGCCAGCCGCGGCGGCCTGTTGGAGGAGCGGGTGCGGGCCGGGCGCATCCGGGACGGCCACGGCGACCTGCATTCGGGCAACATCGTGCTGCCCAGCGCCGGGCCGCCCATCATCTTCGACTGCATCGAGTTCAACGAGCGCTTCCGCTATCAAGACACGGCCTGCGACCTGGCCTTTTTGGCCATGGACCTGGACTTCCACGGCCGCCGCGATCTCTCGGCGCTATTGGTGGATACCTATACGGAGCGCGGCGGCGACCAGGACCTGCGCCAGGTGCTTGACTTCTACAAGTGCTACCGCGCCGTGGTGCGGGCCAAGATTCACGGCTTCATGTTCGACGGCCCGGGCGGCGACGCGGCCCACAAGTTCCACGACATCACCAAGGCCCGGGCCTACTTTCGCCTGGCGGCCCAGTATGCCGGCGGCGAGCCGCCCTATTTCCTGGTGTGCATGATGGGGCTGATGGGCACCGGCAAGACCTACCTGGCCCGTGAGCTGAGCCGCCAACAGGGCTGGCTGCACTTCAGCTCCGACGCCCTGCGCAAGCAGATGGCCGGCCTGGACCCGCAAGCGCGCGCCTACGAGGCCTGGGGCGGCGGGCTCTACTCCCCCCAGGCCAGCGAGGCCACCTATCAGGCCCTGTATGAGGGGGCCGAGGCCCGCCTGGCCCTGGGCGATCATGCCGTGGTGGACGCCTCCTTCCGTGAAGAGCGCTGGCGGCGTCGTTTTTTGGAGATGGGTCAGGCCCAGGGGGCGCGGTTGCTGTTCGTGGAGGTGCGCGCCAGCCGGCAGGTGGTGCTGGAGCGCCTGGCCCGCCGCCAGGCCTCCGGGCGCTCCATCAGCGACGGTCGGCCCGAGTTGCTGGACAGCCAGGCCGCCGCCTGGGAGGATTCCTCGGACCTGCTGGCCGAGCATGGCCTGGTGGTCGACGGCGGCGCCGAGTTGGCCGACAAGTTGGCCTTGGTGCTGGCGCGGCTGGAGGAACTGGGCCGTGGCGCTTGAATTCCAGCCCCCCCGGAGCATGGACCAGATCGGGCTGATGCAGGAACAGTTGCGGGCCGCCTGCCAGGACCTGGACCTGGAGGGCCTTTTGGCCGAGGCGGTGCAGGCCGCCGGGGTGGCGGCTTGGTCGGCCCTGGTCCTGGCCGGGGCCGAGGGCCTGTCCCTGTCCCTGGCCCGCCAGCCCCAGGGGCTCAGCCTGGGACTGGCCTTTGATCCCGTGGGGGACCAGACGCCGCCGGGCCTGGCGACAGCCCTGTTCTGCCCCCCGGCCCGGGGCGCGGGCCTGCGCTGGCGGGAGGGACGTCGGGTCTTTGAGGTGCAGTGGGACGCATAGGGACGCACGGCCGGCGGCCGCCAAGCGACGGGGAGAGAGACGAGGCATGAGCTACGCGGAGCAGATCGATCTGGCATCCCCTTCGTGGCTGGCCCGGCGCCAAGCCCTGGGCATGCGCCTGGCGGTGGCCCGGGGAGACGCGCCGGCTGACCTGGTGCTGGCCGGCGGCCGGGTGGTGGACCTGTTCAGCGGCCGGATCGAGGAGCTGGACGTGGCCGTGCACCAGGGCCTGGTGGTGGGCCTGGGCTCCTATAAGGGGATCGAGCGCCGGGAGCTGGCCGGCGCCTATCTCTGCCCGGGCTTCATCGAGGGGCATCTGCACGTGGAGTCCACCCTGCTCGCTCCGGCCCAGTTGGCCCGCGCGGTCTGCCCCCGGGGCACCACCGCCATCGTGGCCGACCCCCATGAGATCGCGGGCGTCATGGGCCTGGCGGGCATCCAGGCCATGCTGCAAGGCTCCGAGGACCTGCCGGTCGGCTTCTACTTCAACGCCCCCTCCTGCGTGCCGGCCACGCCCCTGGAGGACGCTGGCGCGCTGCTCGACGCCGCCGATCTGCTAAAGATCGCCGGCCACCCCCGGCTGCTGGGCCTGGCCGAGGTGATGAACTTCCCCGGCCTGGTGGCCGGCGATCCCGACGTGCTGGACAAGGTGCTGGCCTTTGCCGGCCGGCCCATCGACGGCCACGCGCCGCTCCTCTCCGGCCTGGGCCTCAACGCCTACCTGGTGGGCGGGGCCCAGAGCGACCACGAGTGCACCCGCCCGGAGGAGGCCGCCGAAAAGCTGGCCCGGGGCATGTGGCTGATGATCCGCCAGGGCACCAGCGCCCACAACCTGGCCGACCTGCTGCCCCTGGTCACGCCCTACAGCGAGCGCCGCTGCCTCTTGGTCAGCGACGACCGCCACCCCGACACCCTGGCCCAGGAAGGGCACCTGGACGACCTGTTGCGTCAGGCCGTGGCCCTGGGCCTGGACCCCCTGACCGCCCTGCGCCTGGTGACCCTCAACCCGGCCCGGCGCTTCGGACTGGCCGGCCAGGGGGCCGTGGCTCCGGGCTATGCCGCCGACCTGGTGGTGCTGGAGGACCTCAAGGACTTCAAGGTGCGTGAGGTCTACCAGGCCGGCCGCCTGGTGGCCCAGGAGGGGCAATGCCTGGACCCCTGCGCCACGCCTTTTCCCGAGGTGGCTCGGGGGCGTCTGCGCTGCGGTCCCTTGAGCGCCGAGCTGTTCCAGGTGGCGGCGGGCGGCGCCAAAGCGCGGGTCATCGGCCTGGTGCCGGGGCAGATCATCACCGAGCACCTCATAGAGGAGACCCCGGTGCGGGATGGTTGGCTCATGGCCGACGCCTCCCGGGGGCTGGCCCGGCTCACGGTGATCGAGCGCCACCAGGCCAGCGGCAAGGTGGGTCACGGCCTGCTCAAGGGCCTGGGGCTTGAACGCGGCGCCCTGGCCAGCTCGGTGGCCCACGACAGCCACAACCTGGTGGTGGCCGGCATGGATGATGAGTCCATGCTCACCGCCGCCCGCCGGGTGGCCGAGATGGGCGGGGGGCTCTGCGCGGCCCTGGGCAGCCAGGTGCTGGCCGAGCTGCCCCTGCCCCTGGCCGGGTTGATGAGCGATCAGCCCTTGGAGATCGTGTTGGAGCAACTGGAGCGCCTGCGCCAGGGGGCCGACCTGATCTGCGCCCATCCCGAGCCCTTCATGCCCTTGTCCTTTGTCTGCCTGCCGGTGATCCCCCACCTCAAGCTCAGTGATCGCGGCCTGGTGGACGTGGACGCCTTCGCCGCCGTGGAGCTTTTCCCGGCTTGAGCCCCCCGCCCGCCCCAGACCTGGCCGCGCTGCTGGCCCGGGCCGCCCATGAGGGTGGCAGCTCGCCCCAGGCTCGCATGTCCCAGCAGGAGCTGCACGCCCGCCGCCTGGTCGACCCCCGCGCCCTGGGTGTGATGCTTCAGGAGTTGGCCCAGGCCCCGCCCGAGGTGCTGGAGGCCGCCGCAGACTGGCTGTTCCAGGCCGAGCCGGATTGGGAATTGGGCCTGGAGCTGGCCGGCCAGGCCGGGGCGCTGTTGGATCTGGTCACGGCCCGTCCCGGCCCCTGGTGGCACGAGGGCCTGGCGGGAGTGCTGGCCCTGGCCGGGGGCAGGCCCCTGGCGCGCCTGTTGGCCCTGGCCCGGGGGGAGCCCTGGGCGCGGCGGGTGCTGGCCCTATTGCCGGCGGATTTGCGCCTGCCCGGCGGCGCCAACCCCGCCGGGTGGCTGGCCCGGCGGGAACTTGGTCGGACCGGCCAAGCCCGCGTGCGCCGCCTGCTGGCCCGGCGGGACTGGCCGGGCCTGGCCAACCTGGGGACGGCCGCCCTGACCCTGGCCCATGACCTGGCCGGCTGCTCCCCCACGGTGGCGCAGCGGCCCGCTCTGGCCTGGCCCGGCGGCGACCTGGACCTCCTGGAGCGCATGGCCGCCCTCACCGCCCGCGAGGGCCTAGCCGCCGCCGAGCTGGCGGCCTTGGCCTCTCGGGCCAGCGGGCGGCTGGTGATACTCTTGGGCAACGCCTCCCTGGGCGGGCCGCCCCTGTGGGCGCTGCCCGGCCCTTGGGGCGCTTCCCAAGCCTGGACCCCGCCCCGTCCCGCCCCGCGCGGCGTCTCTGAGCGCCTGACCGGCCTGGCCCGCCTGCGCGCCCGCCGCCTGGCCGGGCCGGGGCTCTTGCAGGCCCTGTGGGAGCTGCGCGCCAGCCAGGCCCTAAAGGGCCGGGGCCAGCGGGTCTGGCTGGACCTGGCGGGGCGGGCCGCCCGCTGGCTGCCATCGGAGCAGCTCGCGGACCTGGCGGCTGGCCGCCTGCCCCTGGCCCTGGCCGGCCGGCCCTGGCCCCAGGCCCTGGCCCGCGCCCAACAGGCCCTGGCCCTGGCCCAGGCCATGGAGCGCGAGGGCCGGGCGGCCCTGGCCCTGATCCTCGGCCTGGCCGCCGCCCGGGGCCGTCCCCCCACCGGTCAGGCCTTGGTGCTGCCCTGGGCCGACAAGTTCGCCGCCTCCACGGCCAAGGGCGGGGACCACGCTTTTTTGGCCGGCCTGGTGGAGCTTCTGGCCGGGTTGGAGCCGGCCCCCCTGCTCCTGCTCATCGACGAGACGCCCCACCCGGCCTCGGCCTCCCTGGGGCGCATCCTGCAAGAGGCCGCGCGGCTCTGCCCGGGGCGTCGTCTGGAGGGCCTGGGGGCCTTCGCCGGCCAGGACGAGCCCGCCGACCTGGAGGCCGCGCTCCTGGCCGCCGCCACCGACGCCGATCTGCTGGCCTTGCGCCCCCTGCCCGGCCCGGCCGTCTGGGCCGGTCTGGAGGAGCGCCTGGCCGGCCGCGCCCAAGAGGCGCCCCTGACCCCGGTCAGCCGCGACGGCGCGGCTTGGCTGCTGGCCGGCACCCGCCTGGCCGCCCTCACCCTGGCCGGCCCGCCAGAGGCAGGCCAGGGCCGACCCCGGTCCTGGCTCTTGACCAGCGGCGGCTTCGCCCATCTGGGGGCCTGGTTCCGGCGGCGGGTCATGGCCCTGGCCGGGTGCGTGGAACCTGCGGCCGGCCCCTGGCGGCGCTACCAGCGCCTGTGCAACCTGGACTGAAAACCAGGCCGCCGGCTCCGGGCCTATTTGCCCTGGCCGGGCCAGAATGTTAAGCTCGCATAGACCAAGGGAGGGCGCCGTGGCCGCCTGGCAAGAGGAAGACTGGCTCTTAAGCCTGGACCGCCGCCTGGTGGCCTGGTTCTGGCGCCCCGGCTATCCCCGCCAGGGGCCGGCCGGCTGGGGGCATCTGGCCGCCCAGGTGCTCTACCTGGCCCTGCGCGGCTCCTACCTGGACCGCCTGCCCTTCCAGGCCAACGCCCTGACCTTCATGACCCTCTTGGGCCTGGTGCCGGCCCTGGCTATCAGCTTCGCGGTGGCCAAGGGCTTCGGTTTCGCGGGCACCCTGGAAAGGCTCCTGGTTGACAACGAGTTCCTGGCCAGCCAGGCCCAGGTCTTCCGCCAGATCATCACCTACGTGCAGAACACCCAGGTGGGCACCCTGGGGGTGGTGGGCCTGGCGGTGCTGTTGATCACCCTGTTGTGGACCCTCTCCAGCGTGGAGGAGACCTTCAACCGGGTGTGGGAGGTGCCGGTGCCGCGCACCCTCCTGCGCCGCTTCACCGACTACCTCTCGGTGCTGGTCATCTGCCCGTTGTTGGTGGTGGCCTCGGCGGCCATCTGGGCCGGGTTCTCCTCCAACGCCGCCATGCGCTGGCTGTTGGGCCTGGCGGTGCTGGGGCCGGTGGCCGAGACCGGCCTGGGGCTGGGGCCCTTCCTGCTTTTGGCGGCGGCCTTTGTCTTCATGTATCTATTTTTGCCCAACACCCGCGTGCCCTTCTGGCCGGCCCTGGTCTCCGGGCTGGTGGCCGCCGGCCTGTGGTGGGGGGTGCAGAGTCTCTATATCTTCTTCCAGGTGGGGGTGGCCCGCTACAACGCCATCTACGGCGGTTTCGCCTCGCTGCCCCTGTTCTTCATCTGGGTGCAGGTGAGCTGGATGGTGCTGTTGTTCGGCAACGAGTTGGCCCGCGCCCACCATGTCTGCCGGCACGGACCCCTGCCCCGGGCGCTCTTGCCCCGCCTGAGCCCGGCCCAACGCCAGGAGTTGGCCTTGCGCCTGATGTTCCGCGTGGTCCTGCGCTTTCACCAGGGCGCCCGGCCAGCCAACCCCGAGGACCTGGCCGGGGAGTTGGGCCTGTCTCTGGGCGAGGTGGAGCGGGTGCTGGAGTGCCTGATGCGCGCCGGCCTGCTCACCCCGCCCGATGCCCAGCGGCGGGTGATGCCGGCCCGCTCGCTCAGCACCATCCTGGTGGCCCAGGTGGTGGAGGCCGTGCAGGGGCGCCTGGAGCCGGACGCCCTGGGCAGTCCCCAGCCCGGCGAGGAGCGCCTGTTCGCGCTATTGGAGCGGGCGGCTCAGTGCGGACGCCAGGCCCTGGGTGAGGTAAACTTCGCCGAGCTGCTATCAGAGCACAAGCCACGCCCCTAAAGCAGACCCGGCCCGGCCGGGCCGCCAGGAGACAGCCCTTGCCCAGCGATCCCGCCACCCCCCCCGGCGCCTGGCAGCGCCTGCACCAGCGCCTGCCTCTGATCAAGACCGAACTGGACCTGGGCGGCCGGCGCCTGTTCATCCCCGAGTTGAAGGACCCCTTGGCCTATATCGAGTCCCGCCCGGCCGGTGAGCTGCCCTACTGGACCAAGGTCTGGCCGGCGGCCCTGGTGCTGGCCGGCCTGGCCGCCTCGCTGCCGCCCGACCAGCGTCCCATCCTGGAACTGGGCGCCGGCCTGGGTCTGCCCGGCCTGGTGGCGGCGGCCAGCGGGCGGCGGGTGATCCTTACCGACCTGGACCCCGACGCCCTGGACTTCGCCCGCGCCGCCGTGGAGATCAACGGCCTGGAGCATCTGGCCCAGGTGCGCGCCCTGGACTGGACCGCCCCGCCCGAGGACCTGTCAGGATTCGCCACGGTGCTGGGCGCCGAGATACTCTACCAGCCCGAGCTGTACCCTGGCCTGGTGGCCCTCCTGGAGAGCCTGCTGGCTCCCGGCGGCACGGCCTTCATCAGCCACGAGGAACGGCCCTTTGCCATCGGCTTCTTCAAGATGGCCCAGGAAAAATTCCAGATTCGCGCCACCAAGCGCAGCGTGGCCGGCGATGACGGCCCCACCCAGGTGATCCTCTACGCCCTCAAAAAAATGTAGCGGGCATTATTCGCGGCGCTGCTGGCTAAAGCGCCTTTTCGGCCACGTGCACCCAGGCGATGCCCCGGGTCAGGGCGTGGGAGCGCGTCGCCACCAGTCCGGCGGCGGCCATCTCGGCGCGGAAGGCGGCGGGGGAGGGGAACTCCATGATGGTCTCGGCCAGGTAGCGGTAGCTGGCTTGGTCGCCGGAGATGAGCCCCCCCAGCCAGGGAAGGAGCCGCGCCAGGTAGCGCAGGTAGATGGCCCGCACCAGCCGGCCCTGGGGCGCGGTGAACTCCAGCACGTAGACCCGCCCCCCGGGCTTGAGCACCCGCGCCATCTCGCCAAGGGCCGCCACCCGGCGGGGTATGTTGCGGATGCCAAAAGCGATGGTCACGGCGTCGAAGGTGCCCTCGGCAAAGGGTAGCCGCGTGCCGTCGCCGGCCAACAGGGCCAGCCTGGCCCCGCTCTGGCGCTGCTTCTTCTGGGCCGGCCCCAGCATGGCTGGCACCAGGTCCAGGCCCACCACCAGGGGCTTTTGCCCTAAGCCCTCCACGGCCAGAGCCAAATCGCCGGTACCGGTGGCCACGTCCAGCACCTTGGCCCCCGGCCCCAGGCGCAGGCTCCTGGCCACGAAACGCCGCCAGCGCACGTCCTCCCTGAGGCTCAGCACGCGGTTCAAGAGGTCGTAGACCGGCACCACCTGGTTGAATATGCGCCGTACCTGGCGGAGCTGCTCGGCCTCGTCCCTCATCGTTCAACCACCAGTCCCGCCAAATAGCGCGGGTCCATCTTTTGGTTTTTGGCCAGGCCGCCCAGCTCCCGCTGGATGTGGCCCAGAACCTGGCGCAGGCACTCGCCGGCCAGGGAGGCCTCGGCGGGATCGGCCAGGGCCTGGCAGGCCTCCTGGGCCTGACGGGTCAGGTCGCCCTTGAGTCCTTCCTGCAGGGCGGCCACGGCCTGGGGCAGGCTCTCGGCCGGGATGGCGGCCAGGCCCTCCAGCCCCAAGGCCCGGCGGGCCAGCCAGGTGGCCACCACGGTGCTCAGCTTGATCTGCTGGGGATCGGCCGGCCAGACCTCGGCGCCCAAGAGGTCCAGCAAGTCCTGGCGCGCCATGCCCAAAAGATCAAAGAGCAGCCGGCCGCCGAATTCGGCCAGGCTGAGATAATGCCGCGAGCGCTCCAGGTCGCTAAGGCTCAGGAAGGCGCGGTACTCGCGCCCGGCGCCCAGGCCGGGATCATAGCAACGGGGACGGGGAATTAACAGCCCCCCCACCCAGCGGTCCAGGGGCTCGTCCAGGATGTGCAGGGTGGTGGGCAGGCCGGCCAGCCAGCCCTGGCGCATCAGCCGCCAGGCCCGCTGGTTAAGTTCGCGGACGGCCGCCGCGCCCTGGCGGGCCAGGGCGGCCAGGGGCAGGCGCTCCAGGATGGCCGTGGACTGGCTTGCCTGGTCCACGGCCAAAAGCTCCAGGCCCAGGTTGACCAGGCCCAGGCCCTCGCCAGCGGCCCGCGCCACGGCCTCGGGCTGGGCCGGGTCGGCGTTGAGCGCCACCACCGCGCAGTTGGCCACGTAGGCCAGCTCGGCCCGCAAGGCGTCCCGGGCCGCGCCCTCCAGGCCTCCGGCCAGGCTGGGTAGGGCCTGGTCCGGCGCCAAGAGCCCCAGGAGGGCGTCGGAGCGGGGCGGGGAGTTTTCCGGGAAGCCCAGGGAGAGTTTGCTAGCCCGCTTTTGCCAGTCAGCCTCGCCGGGCGGAGCCACGGCCCACAGTTGCAGGCCCTCCAGGCGGTCGGGGAAGCCCTGGTCCAGCATGCGCCCCCGGCGGAAGCGGGCCGCGTCCTCGGCCATGCCCGAGGGCGACTCCCAGAGCATGGATTCCAGCACCTGGTAGTAGCGGTGCTCCATCTCGCTTTTCAGAAGCACCAGCACCTGGGCCGGAAAGGCCGCCGAGGCCTGGTCGTGGAACTCGATGTAATACACGCCGTCCAGGGTGAAGGAGGGCAGGTCGTCGGGCGGCTCCTGCTCGTCCTGGCTGGCCAGAAACTTGACCACCCTGAACCAGTGGGCAAAGAGCAGCGCCAGCACCTCCAGGTCGCAGGCGGCCAGCCAGCGCTCCAGGCGCTCGGCTCCGGCCTCCATTACCAGGGGCAGCCAGACTTCGTAGCGCGTGGGCGCGAAGTCTTCCTTGACCCAGCCGGTGAGGTCCAGCAGGTACCCCAGCTGCTCGTCGCTGGAGTGACCCAGCAAAAGGCCGGCGTCCTCTGGCCCCAGCTCCAGCACCGTGGCGGAGAACTCGTCGCAGGCCAGGGCTTGCACCAGGGCCTCGGAGTCCCGGGCCAGGGTGATGAGCTTTTCGCGCTCCAGGGGCCGGGCGGCCAGCACCACGCGCAGACGCTCGTCAAAGCTCAGGCCGTGCCACAGGGCCTCGGCGGCCCGGGGGTCGGACTTTTCCAGCTCCAGCAGGGAGCCGGGGCGGGCCAGGAGGCCGGCCCTCTCTTCGATGGGGTCCATGGTTCCTCTTCTATTCTTCTGACTGGCCGCAGACGCCGCAGCGGCGGCAGGTGGCCGGCGCGCAGGCCGGGGATTGTTGACCCGCCAGGGCGCGCCGGGCCTCTTGCCACAGATAGTCGCGGCTTATGCCGTGATCGATGAAGTCCCAGGGCAGCAGCTCGGCATGCTCCCGCCGGCGGGCGGCGTAAAAATCTGGCTCCAGGCCGGCCTGGGCAAAGGCGCGCCGGGGGTCCAGGCCATGGGCCAGCCCGGCGATCAACGGCCCCAGGCGGCGGTCGCCTCGGGCCAGGGCCGCCTGCACCTGGGCGTGCTTGGGCACATCGCAGGTGACCTTGAGATTGGCCAGGGGCTTGAGCTCCTTCTGCACCCGGGCCATGCGCGCCTTGATCAGGGTCAGGGGGGCCATGGGCTCCCACTGAAAGGGCGTCCAGGGCTTGGGCACGAAGCCGTTGAGGCTCACCGTGACCTGGCCCAGGTGCCCCCGCGCGTTGGCGGCGCTGACCACCTGCTGGCGCAGGCGGCGGGCCAGGCCGATCAACTCGTTCACGTCCTCGTCGGTTTCGCTGGGCAGGCCCACCATGAAATACAGCTTGAGGTTGGGCACCCCGCCCAGGATCAACAACTCGGCGGCATGGAGCAGCTCATCCTCGCTCAGGTGTTTGTTTATCACCCGGCGCAGGCGCATGCTACCGGCCTCGGGGGCCAGGGCCACGGTCTGATGCCGGCTCTGGGCCAGGGCCGCCACCAGGTCTGGCCCCAGGCGGTCGGCGCGCAGGGAGCTTACCGAGAGCTTGCCGCCCTCTTGCAGCACCCGGCCGGCCAGCTCGTCCAGGCCCTCGATGTCGCTCACCGCCGCCGAGACCAGCCCCACGCGGCCCCACTGGCGGGCGGCCTGGCCGGCGGCCTCCAGAAAGTTCGCGCCCTGGCCCAGGCGGGGGGGGCGGTAGAGGTGGCCGGCGGCGCAGAAGCGGCAGGCATGGCCGCAGCCGCGCCCCACCTCGATCAGGGCCATGTCGCCGAACTGGGGGCCGCTGGCGTGGAACACGCTCCTGGCCAGGCCGGCGGCCGGTCCCTGGTACTTGGGGGCCGCCACCCTCTCCGGCACATCGGCCAGGGGCGCGAAGGATTTAAGGGTGCCGTCGGGGTGGTAGCCTGGCTGGTAGAGGCTGGGCGCGTAGAAGCCCGCCACCCTTTGGGCCAGCCGCGTCAGGGCCTCTGTCCGGGGCAGGAGCCCCAGCTCCAGGAGGGCCTCCAGAAAGGGCTCCAGCACCACCTCGGCCTCGCCCAGCAAAAAGGCGTCCACCAGGCCGGCCAGGGGTTCGGGGTTTAGCATGGGCACCACCCCGCCGGCCACCACCAGGGGGCCGGAGCGCTGGCGCGCCTCCAGGCCCAAGCCCGCCAGGTCCAGCATGGTCGCCAGGTGGGGGGCGTCGTTCTCAAAGGACAGGGTGGCCAGCACCAGGTCGAACCCGGCCAGGGGGCGCGAGGACTCCAGGGTCAACAGCGGGGCGCCGGTCTTTTGGTACAAGGCCGCGGCCTGGCGGTCGGGCAAGAAGGCCCGCTCGCACAGGGCGTCGGCGCGCCCGTTGATGATGCGGTAGACCGTGGCCAGGCCCAGGTTGGCCATGCCCACGCCGTAGGTGTTGGGGTAGATCAGGGCCACGTTCAGCCGGCCGCCGGGGTCCTTGCGCACCGATCCCTGCTCGCCGGCCAATAGGGCGCGGTGATACTGCACCAGGGGCTGGGTCTGGCGGGGCAAGGGCTACTCCTGATTACGTAATGGGCTGCAAGGCCTGCTGGCATGGTACCACAGGCCCCCCCGCGCCACCACGGGCGCCGGGGCCGGCTTGACCAGGGCCGGCGCGCGTGTCACTGTTTAAGAAACCAAGCGCGCCCACCCTTTGGCCGGCGGCGGTTGCAACCACCACACGGGAGCGGTCATGGAGAATAAGCATCTGGAATTTATGGCCGCGCTGGCCCAGGCCGGCGAAGAAGCCAACATGTGGCAGGCCGGGCAGAGCCTGGGCCTGGATCGCGGCGCCACTGAGGCCCTGGCCATGGACCTCCTGGCCCAGAGCGCCCTGGAGGTGGTCAACCTCAGCGGCAAGGTGCGCATCACCCCGGCCGGCCGCCAACTCTGCGCTGGCCAGGATGGCGGCGGCGACGACCTGGCCGGCTTTCTAGCCGACCTGGATGCCGCCGGCGGCCTGGGGCTGGCGGGCGCGGCGCTCCAGGACTTGGCGGCCGACCTGGCCACCCTCAAGGCCCAACTCACCCGCAGCCGCCCCCTCATGCCCGTGCTGAAGGCCTGCCTGGCCGCCCTGGAGACCACCCTGGCCAAATCCACGGCCCCCCAGGCCCCGGCCCTGGCCACCAGGGCCTCCGCCCTGCGCTCCTAACCGCGAGCCGCGGCGGGCCTATACGGGTCGGTTGGGAGTGTCGCCTTGGCCGGGGCCATCGGCTCCCGTTGAGGGGCTGTGGCGCGGACAAGCTCGGGCGGGGATAAACCCCGCCCCTACACCACAAAGCCTCATGCTTGATGCAGGGGCGGGGTCATCCCCGCCCTCTTGATTATCGCGGGCGGGGCACCGGCCTCTGGCCCGTGCCCCTAGCCCGTTTTATCAGCAGCTACAGGAGGTGCTGCCGCAGCTACCGCCGCCGCCCAGGGGAGTGGCGGTGGAGAGCACGAAGCCCTGCTGCCAGCCGTTGTCCACGAAGTCAACCTTCACGTCGCCGCTTTGGGTGCTCAACTCCTTGTCGATCAAGTAAGTGAGTCCGTCGACCTCGTACTTATCGTCGTTGTCCTTTGGTTCGTCCAGAACCAGTCTCAAGGACGGCCCGCTTCAGCCGCCGGCTTGCAGGAACACCCGCAGGGCGGAGTTCAACTGCTTTTCTTGCATGAAGGCCTGGATGGCCTTGCTGGCGCTCTCGGTTACTTCGATCATGATGTTTCCCTTCCTGCCCCGTGGGGCCCATCTTTGTTATCTTGAAATATGGCAATGATTATTCCGAAGAGCAAGGGCAGGCGCGATTTTTTCTGACTATGGGTTGGGGCCTCTTCCATGGGCCAATACCCGGCAAACGCTTGCCCGCCCTGGGATGTGGCGCAAATATAACTACCCGCGTATACTAATATTAGCTCCTTCTGGATGGCCCCATGCCCAACCATCTCGACCCTCCCGGCCCCGACGGGCCGCCCGCCTGGCTGGAAGTCAGCCTGGTTCTGGAAGATCAGGCCCAGGGCCGCCGCGCCTGCCGCCTGCTGCGCCGGGCCGGCGCCCGGCACCTCTGGCAGGGTTCGGGCCTGCTGCGCGCCCTCTGGCCCGACACCCCCCGGGTCCGGGCCGAACTGGCCGGTCTGGCGGCCGAGCCGGGCCTGCCCGTGCCCCGGATGGAGGCCTTCCAGGCCCCGGACCCCCTGGTGCATTGGCAGGCCCCGCCCCGCGACCAGGTGCACCCGCGCCTGGCCCTGGCCCCGGCCTGGGCCGGGGTGCCGGCCGGTCCGGGGGTGCTGGTGATCGACCCGCTCACCGCCTTCGGGGCCGGCGACCACCCCAGCACCCGCCTGAACCTGTGGCTGTTGGCCGAGGCGCTGGCCGAGGGAGGCCTGGCCCCGGGGGCCAGGGCGGCCGACGTGGGCGCGGGCAGCGGGGTGCTGGCCCTGGCCCTGGTCCTGCTGGGCGGGCTCCAGGTGCTGGCCCTGGACCCGGACCCGGCCTCCCAGCGCGCCGTGGAGCGCAACCGCCGCCTCAACCCCTTGGCCGGTCCGGGGGTGCGCTTTATCCGCGACACCCACCAGGCCCTGGCCGGCCGCTTCCCCCTGATCGCCGCCAACCTGCCCGGGCCGCTGCTCCTGGTGGTGGCCCCGCGCCTGGCGGCCTGCCTGGAGCCGGGCGGTGATCTGGTGGTCAGCGGCTTTCGGCGCGAGTTCGCGCCTCGGGTGGAAGAGGCCTACGCGGCCCGGGGGGTGGCGGTGGCCGTCGGGGCCTGGCAGGGCGACTGGGTGGGCTTAAGGCTGCGGCGGGGCGGGGAGTAGGGGCCCCCGGCCCGCGCCGGGCGAGGGCGGATGGCCGCGCTGTCCGCCGTCAAGCCAAGCCATGTTCACAGCGTTGCGGGATCAAGACGGCGCGGGGGGCGTTTAGGTCCGGCGGGTGACCACGTAGGAGGCCAGGCCCAACAGGGTTTGCAGGTCGCGGCTGGGCTCGCCCCGAGAGAGCAGGGGCTCCAAGGCCGCCTGGGCCTTGGCCGCGTGGTCAATGGCCCAGGCAAAGGTGGCCTCCACCCCGCCTTGCTGGCGGATGATCTCCTGGGCCTGGGCCACCAGGGCCGGCTCCTGGCGGCTACGGCCGGCCAGCTCCAGCAGGCGCTGGCGCAGGGGTTCCGGCGCGTGGTCGCGGGCGTGGATGAAGGGCAGGGTGATCTTGCCTTCCTCCAGGTCGTGGCCCACGGGCTTGCCGAACTCATGCTCGCTGCCCACGTAGTCCAGGGCGTCGTCAACCATCTGGAAGGCGATGCCCAATTCCATGCCGTAGTCATAGAAGGCTCGCACGGTCTGATCGTCGGCCCCGGCGTGGATGGCCCCCATCTGGCAGGCCGCCGCCAACAGCACCGCCGTCTTGGCCTCGATCACCCGGAGATAGCCCTGGTGGCTCAGCTCCAGGTCATCGGTGTGCAACAACTCCAGCACCTGGCCCTCGGCCATCTGGGTGGTGCAGTCGGTCAGCGCCCGCACGAAGCGGTGGTCTTCCACCTCCACCGACAGGGAATAGCTCTTGGAGAACAGGAAGTCGCCCACCAGGATCACGGCGTCGTTGCCGTATTGCACCCGCGCCGCCGGACGCCCGCGCCTAAGCCCCGCGTCGTCCACCACGTCGTCGTGCAACAGGGTGGCGGCGTGCAGGTATTCAAATATGGCCGCGTGGCGGGGGGCGGCCTGGTGGCCCAGGGCGCTGGCGGCCAACAGGAACAGCACCGGCCGCAGGCGCTTGCCACCGCTGAAGATGATGTAGCCGCTGACCTCCTCGATATAGGCCACGTGGCTCTTGAGGTTGGCGGTCAGCGCTTGGTCGGCCGGCTCGGCCAGGGCCAAGACCCTGGCCCGCACCTCCTGGTTGCTCAAGGGGCTCGCCAAGGGCCGGGGGGCCGGGGGCTCTAGGGGCAGGTCATGGGTGGGCACGGCGCTCCCTCGCGCAATAGTGAACAATGACCCCCTCTACCCGAAGCCGAAAATCTTGTCAACCCACCACCCTTGGGCCGGGCCACCGCGGGCCACCGCGGGCGGGCGCGGGGCGGGCGCGACAGCCTCTCGATGGGAGCCGGCCAGGCTGGTCGGGCGAAGGCGCTCCTGGACTCGTCCATGCCCCGTGGGGGGCGCCCCACCCGGTGGTTAGGCCCAGAGGCTGTCCACCAGCTCGGGGTGCTGGCGGCAGAGGTCCTGAATAAATTCCTGGGCGGCGGGCAGCACCTCCTGGGGGGGGCGCGGCTGTTCGGGCGGTTGGTCCAGGCCCAGGCGCTCCACGGAAAAGGGCCGGAAAGACAGGGCCTGGGCCGAGGCCGCCGTCTCGCCGGGGGAGAAGTTCACCCCCAGTATCTTGCGGCGCTGCAACTCCTGGGGGTCCAGGTCGCGCAGGTAGGCCGACAGGGACAAGAAGTCGTGGTTGCGCTCGAACTCCAGGATATCTTGGTTCACTTCCTGGCGCAGGGCCAGGGCCTTCTGAAGCTCCTTTTCCAGGTCCTGGCGCTCCTGCCACAGCTCTTGGTACAGGCGGGTGATGAGCCTCTGAAAGCGCCCGCAGCGGGTCCAGCCCCTGGGCGGCGGGAACGCCAGGTCCGCCGGCTGGTGTTGGGCTTGGGGGGGCGCCAACCCGGCCAGGGCGAAAAAGCGCTCCACCCCATGGGGGTTGAGCAGGGCGCGGGCCAGGAGCAGCTTGCCCTTGTCCCAGGCCGAGAGACCGCCCTGATAGGCGCAACAGGTCTCGAAGAGCAGGTTGCCCTCTTCCTCGATGACCCGCCGTTCCCGGCAGTAGTTCTCCAGAACCTCTTGCTTAACCGCCTGGTTGAGGGCCGCTATGAGGTCTTCGTCGCTCATGCCAGCACTGTCCTGCTTGGGGGTTGGCCCTTGTGGCCCAGGGCGCTTTCTGTTAGCTTGGCCCATGAATGGGCCGGGCGGCCGGGGGCCGCGCGGCGCCTGGACCCAAGACAAATTTTACGGCCAGCGGCGCGGCTTTACAATCCTCCAGACCCCGGCTCGGGGCCAGGGAGCGGTTCATGCCCCAGGTGGCGGTGATATACAAGGCCCATACCCCGGAGGCGGGGGCGTTGGCCACGGAGTTGGGGGCCTGGCTGCGTTCCCAGGGCGCCCGGGCCTTGCTCCTGGAGGCTGGCTCCAGCCACTCGGAGGCCAGCCACGGCCCCACCCTGGACCTGCCCGCCGACACCGGCCTGGTGGTGGTGCTGGGCGGCGACGGCACCATGCTGGGCGCCGTGCGCGAGGTGGTCCTGACCGGCCTGGCGGCGGTGCCCATCCTGGGGGTCAACCTGGGCGGCCTGGGCTTCCTCACCGCCCTGGCCCCCGAGGAACTCATGCCGGCCATGGAGCGCGTGCTGGCCGGCAGCTTTGTGGCCCCGCCGCGCCTGATGCTCGAGGCCCTGGTGGCTCGCCCCGGCCAGGAGACCCAGCGGGTCATGGCCCTCAACGACCTGGTGATCAACAAGGCGGCCCTGGCGCGCATCGTGGAATTGTGCCTGGAGGTGGACGGCCAACCGCTGACCACCTTCCGGGCCGACGGGCTCATCGTCTCCACCCCCACCGGCTCCACGGCCTACAACCTCTCCGCCGGCGGACCCATCTGCCATCCCTCCCTGGAATGCATCGTGGTCACGCCCATCTGCTCCTTCGCCCTGAGCAACCGCCCCCTCTTGCTCTCCCCCTACATGACCCTGGAACTGACCCTGGGAAACCGCTCCCAGGAAATCACCCTGACCAGTGACGGCCAAGTGGGCCTGGAACTGCTGCCCGGCGATCGGCTCACCATCCGCCGCGCCGCCCAGGCCGTGCGCCTGGTGCAGTCGCCCTTCAAGGACTACTTCGAAATCCTGCGCACCAAGCTTCACTGGGGCTAGCCGGCCGGGTGCCCCCGGCGGGGCGTATACGGGTCGGTTGGCGTGAAGGCAAGGACGAGCCTCGCCGGCTCCCGTTGGGGCGCTGCGGCCTCTTGGGGTCAACAGCCTTGGTATTTCTCCCACCTAGACCCCGTGCCCCGCCCTTAGCCCGGCCATTCTTTAATCGCCGCCGCCCGGCCAGCGTTTGAACGCCGGCATGGGCCGGGTGAGGCGGAAACGCCGGTCCACGCGACTGTTCAGCCATGAATGGGTGCGGGCTTCGCACCGGCGGGGCGCGGTATGGACGGGCGGCTGGGCAAGGCACGAAAAGAACCGCTTGTTTTAATTGTTTTGCTGTCTTTTTGACTTCAAGACCGGGCCAACCTTGCGGCGTCGGCCCTGAAAAACGGTGCTTCCAAACGGATTGGCGGAGGCTGGCGGCGGTTAGCCCTCGCCGGCCGCCGGTCCTTGCCAGGGCAAGAGCAGGCGGAAATTGCTGCCCTTTCCGGGTTGGCTGTCAAACTCCAGACGGCCGCCGTGGGCCTCGGCGATCTTGCGCGAGATGGCCAGGCCCAAACCGGTGCCCTGGCGCTTGGTGGTGAAAAAGGGAAAAAACACCCGGCCCTGGTCCTCGCGGCGGATGCCGCTGCCCTGGTCGCTCACCTCCAGCACCACCCAAGGCCCTCTCTGGCTGATGCTCACCCGCACCAAGGCGCCCAGCTCCGAGGCCTGGATGGCGTTCTGCACCAGGTTGAGCACCACCTGCTTGACGCGCCCGGCGTCCAACAGCGGCACGGCCAGGTCCGGCTGATTGAAGGTTTCCAGGCGCACCTGCCTCTGCTCGGCCAGATGGGCCAGCATGGCCAGGCATTCCTCCACCAACAGCAGCAGGGGTTGGGCCGACAGGTTGAGCTCCACCGGGCGGGAGTAGTCCAGCATCTCCCGCAGGAGCTGCTCCATGTGCCCCACCTGGTCCACGATGATGCCCAGGGGACGGTGATGGGGGTGCTCGGTGGGCATGTCGCGCAGCATGCGCTGGGCAAAGCCGCCGATGGCCACCAGGGGGGTCTTGAGTTCGTGGGCCACCGCGGCGGCGGCCTGGCCCAACAAGGCCAGGTCCTGGGCCTCCTTGAGCCGGCCGGCCTCCCGCCGCTCGCGGTCGGCGATCACGCCGGTGATCAGGCCGCTGACAAAATACAGCGCCACCTCCAACCCCCAGGCCATCATGCGACCCTTTTCGACCCCCTCGGCCTCCGGGGGCATCTGGCCCAGGAAGTTGAGGCCGATCAAAAAGGCGCAGGCCAGGCCGCCCTTGAGCCCGAACAGCAGACTGGCCATAAATAAAGGCAGGTAAAACAGGCTGTTGAGCACGTGGCGCCAGGCAGGGTACTCGGGCGGCAGGTGGGCGTGCAGCCACGACAGCGACACTAATAGCACCGCCACCGGCACCACCTTGATCCAGGTGGGCAAGATGCCCCAACGCCGTCGCAAGCGGTTCAGCATGGGCCTCCCAGGCCTTCCCGGGGGCTCGGCGTGGCCCCCCCCATCCATCTGGCGCCCGGGCGGCGCGGCCCGGCCACGGCGGCCATTGCCCTGGTCCTGAGGCTCAGGATACTACAGCCGCCGCCTTGGGTCCAAGGACCGCGACGGCTTAGTTTTTGGTTGGCCTGGGCCTGGGCACCATGGTACCAAAAGGACGAGAAGCCCAATATTGATCCCCCGGCGATGGTTTTGGCGAGGAGAGACCATGATTAAATATAGTACCCGCCTGGCCTGGGCGGCTATTTTATTGCTGTGCCCTCTCTTGATGGCCATGGGCCTGAGCGACGGCTCCGGACCCACCCGCATACCCGAGCCCCAGGCCGATTATCAGGTGGTCCTGGTGGACCAGCAGGGCATGCGGGTTGAGCTTAGCCAATTCGCCATCGATGGCCAATCCTTCGTGCTGGGCTCCGTGGGTCAGGGCCAGGCGGCGGTGCCCTTTGAGAAGGTGCGCGCCCTGGAGCTGTCCAAGCAGGACGGCCAACTCCAGGCCAAGGTCATCCTCCGGGAGGGCGAGCCCGTGCGCCTGGGTGTCAGCGAGGCCCTCAAGGCCACGGGCAAGACCAGCTACGGCAACTTCCGCATCCCCCTGGGCGAGGTGGGCCGGGTGGAGTTCAAGGGCCTGGCGCGCTGAGGGCTCTGGCCCTGGCTCCTAATGACCCGCCGGCGACCTGGCCGGGAACAGACGCACCATGACCATCCCGGCCACGAAGCCGCCGATGTGGGCCATCCAGGCCACCCCCTCCCCGCCCAAGCCCAGCACCTGCCACAAAAACCAGATGGCCAAGAGCAGCACCGCCGGCACGCGCACCGGTTGCACCCAAAAAATAAACCAGAACAGCACCAGCACCTTGGCCCGGGGAAACAGCACCAGGTAGGCCCCCAGCACCGCCGCCACGGCCCCGCTGGCCCCGATCATGGGCAGCATGTCCTGGGGCGCGCTGGCCACGAAGGCCAAGGAGGCCGCCAGCCCGCCCAGCAGGTAAAAGATCAGATAGCGCCCGCCGCCCAGGGCGTCCTCCAGGTTGCGGCCGAATATCCACAGGTAGAGCATGTTGCCCGCCAGGTGCAGGAGACCGCCGTGCAGAAACATGGCGCTGAGCAGGGTCAGGGGCCGGGGTAGCAGGCCGGGCGGTGGGCTGGGCTGGCCCAGGCCGGTGAGCCAGCCCGGCACCAGGCCGTAGTCATAGAGGAACAGCGTCTCGGCCGGCGGCGAGAGCGTGATCTGATACAGGAACACCGCCAGGTTCAGGGCGATCAGGCCCAGGGTGAGGTAGGAGGTGCCCCGGACGGGCATATCCGATTTAAGAGGTATCACCTGTTGGCCACCATGGGGGTTCTTCGTCTTGGCCCTGGGACGACCGGGCCGGGTCATGCTATAAATATAATACCAACTCCTCGGATTGCTTGTCTGTTCCACGCGCGGCCCCGGATAGGCGCGCCCCCGGGGCCGGCCGGCCCCGCCGCCTCTTGCGTCGGGGCCGGGGCTGGGATAGGTTTTGAGCCAATCCGTACCGCAGACGAGGAAACGCCCCATGACTGTCCCGGCCCCGGCCAAACGCGTGCACATCACCACCTTCGGTTGCCAGATGAACGAGTACGACTCGGGGCGTCTGGCGGGCATGCTGGCCGATCTGGGTTATCAACCAGCCGCGCGGCCCCAGGAGGCCGACGTCATCCTGATCAATACCTGTAGCGTGCGCCAGCGGGCCGAGCACAAGGTCTACTCCCTGGTGGGGGCGCTCAAGGACCTCAAGCAGCGGCGGCCGGAACTGATCATCGGCGTGGGGGGCTGCGTGGCCCAGCAGGAGGGGCAGCGCCTCCTGGACCACATACCCCACCTGGACCTGGTCTTCGGCACCGGCGCCCTGGAGCGCCTGCCCGAGCTTCTGGAGGAGGCCCGCCAGGGCCGCCGCCGGGCGCTCACCGACCTGACGGCCATCGCCACCCCCCGGCCCCACCGCGCCGCCCCGGGCGGGGGGCTCAAGGCCCTGGTGACGGTGATGGAGGGCTGCGACAACTACTGCTCCTACTGCGTGGTGCCCTATGTGCGCGGCCGCGAGCGCAGCCGTCCGGCCGAGGATATATTGGGCGAGGTGGCGGCCCTGGCCGCCGCCGGGGCGCGGGAGATCACCCTTCTGGGCCAGAACGTCAACTCCTACCGCGACCCCCAAGAGGGCCTGGATTTCCCCGGCCTGCTGGAGCGACTGTGCCAGGTGCCCGATTTGTGGCGCATCTTCTTCACCACCAGCCACCCCAAGGACCTCTCCCTCCGGCTGATGGAGGCCATGGCCGGCCTGGACAAGGTCATGGAGAAGCTGCACCTGCCGGCCCAGTCGGGCAGCGACCGCATCCTTAAGGCCATGGGCCGGGGCTACACCCGGGCGCAGTACCTGGACAAGGTGGCCAAGTTGCGCCGCCTGGTGCCGGGGGTGGCCCTGGGCGGCGACATCATCGTGGGCTTCCCCGGCGAGACCGAAGAGGACTTCGCCCAGAGCCTGGAGCTTTTGGACCTGGCGGGGTATGATTTTCTCTTTAGCTTCAAGTACTCGGACCGGCCCTTCACCAGGGCCAGCCGCCTGCCCGGCAAGCACGGCGAGGAGGTCATGGCCCAGCGCCTGGCCCGCCTGCACGCCCGGCAGCAAGAATTGGCCCTGGCCCTGCACCGCTCATTGGTGGGCCGGGTGGAGGAGGTGCTGGTGGAGGGGCCGGCCAAGAAGGGCGAGGGTTACCTAAGCGGGCGCAGCCGCGCCGGCCGGGCCATCAACTTCCCCGGCCCGCCGGAGCTGATCGGCCGCCTGGTCAGGGTGCGCGTCAGCGAGGGCCTGATCAATTCGCTCAAGGGACGGCTGCTGACGGAGCAGGATGTCAATTGAAGCGGCGATCCTGGGGCTGGTCCGACCGCTGGCCCTGGAAGGCCCTTAAGACCCCCGCTGGAGGCTGAGGAATCATGGAACTGGAGGGCGCGATGATACGCATGACCGTGCAGGGGCTGACCATCGATCCGGCCAGCAATTCGCCCATCCTGATCCTCAAGGACCCCGACGGCGAGGCCACCCTGCCCATCTGGATCGGGCTCCTGGAGGCCACGGCCATTGCCAGCGAGTTGGAGAAAGTGGCCTTTTCCCGTCCCATGACCCACGACCTGTTGCGCAACCTCATCGCCGATCTGGGCTCCCGGGTGGAGCGCGTGGAGGTGGTGGACCTCAAGGACAACACCTTCTACGCCCTGATCCACCTGATCGGTCCCCAGGGCAACCTGACCGTGGACTCCCGCCCCTCCGACGCCATCGCCCTGGCCCTGCGCGCCCAGGCCCCCATCTTCGTGGCCAAGCGGGTCCTGGACCGGGCCGGGGCCGTAGGCAAGGCCGAGAGCGAGGACGCCGAGCAAAAGTGGAAGGACCTTTTGGACAAGATGGACCCCGAGGACTTCGGTAAATACAAAATGTGAGCGCGGGGTGCCGGCCGTCGCCGGGTGGCGGTCGTTTTCTGGGCCAATCCGCCTTTGCCATGGCCGGGCTTTTGGCTATATAGTATCGAAGAGTCCCCGCCGGCCCCCCAGGCCCGCCAATACGGTCGATCCCTGGGGGCTAGCCCCCAGGGATGGGTGAGCCCCAACCGGCGCCCTTTGGCGCACCTTCAAGCTCCCGCGTGAGGCGATGTCAGTCATAGGCCCCAAGATCATGGTGGTGGACGATTCGCGCCTGGCCCGCAGTTCCCTGGAGGATTTGCTGCAACGGGAGGGATTCCAGGATATCGTCCAGTTCGAATCCAGCCAGGCGGCTCTGGCTTTCCTGGGGCTGGCCCAGGAGCAGCCGGCCCAGGACCTGCACCTGGACCTCATCCTTCTGGACATCGTCATGGAGGGCCTGGACGGCATAGGGCTGTGCAAGCGTTTGAAGTCCCACAATGATTTCTACGACACCCCGGTGATCATGCTCACGGCCCAGGCCGACAGCGACAGCCTGCGCCGGGCCTTCCAGGCTGGGGCCATGGACTACATCACCAAGCCCTATCGCGAGGAGGAACTGGCCCTGAGGGTGCGCTCGGCCCTGACCTTGAAGGCCGAGATCGACCGCCGCAAGGCCCGTGAGCTGGACCTTAAGGAGGCCACCCAGAAGCTGGTCGTCCTGAATCGCAGGCTGCGCCAGTTGTCCAACCTGGATGGCCTGACCGGCATCTCCAACCGGCGCTATCTCGACGAGGCCTTGGAGCGCGAGTGGCGCCGAGCCTTGCGCCAGGGGCACCCCCTGGCGGTGTTGATGATCGATATAGATTATTTCAAGGCCTACAACGACTACTTTGGCCACGCCCAGGGTGACGACTGCCTAAAGCGGGTGGCCAGTTGCCTGCAGGATAACCTGCGTCGGCCCGGCGACCTGCTGGCCCGCTATGGCGGCGAGGAGTTCGTGGTGGTGCTGCCCGACACCGAGTCCCAGGGGGCCATGGTGGTGGGCGAGGCCCTGCGCCGGGGCGTGGAGTCGCTGGGCCTGCAGCATCCCCATTCCACGGCCGCGGCCGTCGTCACCGTGAGCATCGGGGCCGCCAGCGCCCTGCCCCGCGAGGGGCAGACCCAGCGCGAACTCCTGGACGCGGCGGACCGCGCCCTGTTCCGCGCCAAGGCCCTGTCGCGCAACCGCGTCTGCTGCCGGCAGACAGAATCCGGCCCCGCCCCAGGCGGGGAGGGGTGAGTGAGGAAAAGTTGATAGACCTGCATGCCCATACCATTTTTAGCGACGGGGAGTTGTTGCCGGCGGAACTGATCCAGCGCGCCGAGGCCCTGGGGCACCGGGGCATAGCGCTGACCGACCACGCCGACATGAGCAACCTGGACTTCGTGGTGCCGCGCATCCGGGCGGCGGTGGAGCAGTTCAACCTTCACCACCGGTTGCAGGCCCTGGCCGGGGTGGAGTTGACCCACGTGCCGCCGGAGCTTATCCCCGGATTGATCGCCCAGGCCCGGGCCCTGGGGGCCATGATCGTGGTGGTGCACGGCCAGACCATCGTGGAGCCGGTGCCCGAGGGCACCAACTGGGCGGCCATCGAGGGCGGGGCCGATATTCTGGCCCATCCCGGCCTTCTTACCATCGAGGAGGCCCGTCTGGCGGCCAGCAAGGGCGTGGTCCTGGAGCTGAGCGCCCGCAAGGGCCACGGCCTGGGCAACGGCCGGGTGGCGCGCCTGGCCTTGGCTAGCGGGGCCTCCCTGGTGGTCAATACCGACACCCACGCCCCTGGCGACCTGATCGACAAGGTCCAGGCCCGTCGCGTGGCCTTGGGCGCCGGCCTGGAGGATGAGCAGGTGGCCGAGGTTTTCGCGGTCTCGGAGCGTCTTTTGGCCCGAGGCCTGGCCGTGCTGGCCTGAGCCGGCCCCCAGCCGCCCAGGGCCGGCCAGCGGCGGTTACGGCCTTGATCCACGTGCACACCACGGCCAGCGACGGCCGGGCCGACCCCTTGCAGATCGCCCGCCTGGCGGGACGGGCCGGCGTGGAGGTGGTGGTGCTCACCGACCACGACCGCCTCTCCCCCGGCGGCGGCTGGCAGCGGGGGGTGCTCATGGTCTCGGGCCAGGAGCTGAGCCCCCGGCACAACCACATCCTGGCCGCCGGCTTGACGCGCCCCCTGCCCAAGCAGCGCGGCGACGGCCATAACGGCGACCCGCGCAAAAGCCTGGACCAGGCCGCGGCGCGGGGGGCCTGGGCCGCCCTGGCCCACCCCCTGGACCCGGCCGTCCCCCTGTTCCCCAGCTCGCGGGCCTTCGTGACCCTGGACTTTCGGCACCTGGACTGCCCCGGCCTGGAGCTGTGGAACGCCATGAGCGCCTTCAAGCAGGATCTGGACCGGCCCTTGAAGGGCCTGGCCCGCCTGCTCATGCCCCGCGCCTTCCTGGCCGGCCCCCACCCCCTGCTGCTGGCCCTGTGGGACAGCCAGGGGCGCGCCAGGCCCTGGGCGGCCTTTGCCGGGGCCGATGCCCACGCCTTTGGCAGTGGCCGCTGGTGGCTGCCCTGGCGCATCTTTTCCTACCGCCGGCACATGCGGCTGATCACCACCGGTCTGTGGCTGGAGCGGGAGCTTAGCGGACAGGCCGACCAGGCCGGGCCTGACCAGGAGCTGGTGCTGGAGGCCCTGACCAGGGGGCGCTGCTACCTGGCCCTGGGCCGGGCGCGGGGCTTTGAGTGCCGCCTGCGCCGGCCCGATGGTGCGGAGGAGCTGCCCGGCGGCGAGAGCCCCTGGCGGCCGGGCAGCAGCCTGTGGGCCAGGCTGCCGGCCTGGGGCCGGGCCAGGTTGCTCCACAACGGCCGGGTCAAGGCCCAGGCCCTGGGGCGCGGCTTCCGCTGGCCCCTGGACGCCCCCGGGGTGTGGCGGGTGGAGGCCCAGCGCTGGCGGGCGCCGGCGGGGTGGAGGCCCTGGATATTCTGCAATCCCTTTTATCTGCGCCAGGAGGCCTAGCGTGGCCGGGCTACTGGACAACCTGCGCGCCGCCCTGGCCCGGGCCGGGGCCGCCGGCCTGGCCCAGGCGGCGGGCCAGGCCCTAAACCAGCTGCGGGGCCTGGACGCCCCCGGCGCGGCGGCGGTGGTGGCCGACGAATTGGGCCGGGAGCTGGCCGCCTGCCTGGCGGCCGAGCCGCAAGCGGCCCTGGCCGAGCTGGCCCGGCGCCTGGAGGAGCTGGCCGGCCGCCAGGCCTGCCTGGGCTGCGGCACCTGCTGTCGGGTGAGCAGCCCCACCCTCTACGCCACGGACCTGGACCTGATCGGCGACGGGGGCCTGCCGCGCTCCGCCCTATACAGCCTGCGCGCCGGCGAGCGGGTGCATTCGGCGCGCCTGGGGCGCTCCCTGGCCCTGGATCGGGACTTGATCAAGCTGCGCGAGACCCCGGGCGGCGGCTGTCTTTTGCTGGAGGGCAGCCGCTGCGGCATCTACCATCACCGCCCCCTGCAATGCCGCCACCTGGAGTGCTGGTCCGGCCGCCACGCCGGCGGGCTCCAGGACCGTCCCCGCCTGGAACGGCGCGTGCTCTTCGCCGGGGATGACATCGCCCTGGCCCTCTTGGCCGAATACGAGCTGCGCCTGCCCGGAGCCGAGTTGGCCCAGACCCTGGAGGCGGCGGCCAGCGGCGGCGACCCGGCCCCGGCCCTGGCCCTCCTGGAGCTGGACCATGGCCTGCGCGCCGGCATCAGCGCCCGCCACGGCTATCCCTCCCCGGAGCTGGACCTTCTGCTGGGCCGCCCGGCCCGGGTGGTGGCCCTGGCCCACGGCCTGCGACTGACCCTGGACAACCGGGGACGCCCCTGCCTGGCGGGCCTGTCCCGGCCGCGCTGAGCCTCTTTACTGGGCAATTGCTGCCCAGCCACGGGGCCGGTCCAGGCTGGCCTCCCATGTGGGCGATCAGCCATATATTAAATTATAACAAGGCCATGCCCTTGGTTATCCCCGCCGAGCCCCGCCGGCGGGACGATTGGTACGCGGCTTGCTTACCTGCCCAGATGAGGTACCCAGCAAAGGAGCCGCCGCCATGCGCATAACCCAGGAGGCCTATTACCGCACGGTCTCGTCCGACCTGATGCGGTTGCAGAACAGCCAGCTGGAGACCCAGAGGAGCATCACCACCCAAAAGAAGGTCAACGCGCCCTCCGACGGGCGGGAGACCAGCTACACCATCCTGAGCAGCAATCTGGCCATCAACCTGGCCAGTCAGTACCAGAGCAATCTGGGGCAGGCCAATTCCTGGATAAAGTCCTCGGAAACCGCCATGCAGTCCCTGTCCGACCTGCTCCAGCGCGCCCAGGTGCTGGCCGAGCAGATGTCCACGGGCACCTACCAGTCCGCCGACCAGCTCACCACCTCCAGCGAGGTGCAGAACATCATCGACGAGATCACCCGGGTGGCCAACAGCCAGACCCAGGGCTTTTACCTCTTCAGCGGCACCCGCGCTCAAACCCGGGCCATCAGCACGGCCCTGGTCTGCGCCAACCCCTCCACGGTGGCCGACGCCTCCACCGTGGGCCACGGCACCCAGGCCTCCATCTATCAAAGCGGGGGCAGCTATTACCTGCGCTTGGGCCGCGACAGCTCAGGCGCCGCCAACACCATCACCGTGCCCAACAACGCGGCCACCAACAACCTGGGGGCCGGGTTGGGCCTGGACTTGGACACCTGGACCCACACCCAGACCGCCGACGCCAATAACCCCGACATCTGGACCAGCGCCGCCGGCCTGGCCAGCCCCGCCACGGCGGTCTCCGACCGCATCGGCGAGGTGCTCAACTGGGACGGCGCGGCCGGCGCCGGCACTCAGACCTTTGTAAGCACCGGTTCCGTGAGCTTCAGCGGGGCCGGGGCGGGCAACACCGTCACCGTGGGGGGCGATGTCTACACCCTGGCCGGGGCCACGGACACCGCCTCGGCGGCCAACCTGGTGGAGCAGATCAACGCCGCCGGGGCGGGCTACCAAGCCTGGCTGGACGGCAGCGGCACCAAGGTGACCATCGGCTCCACCAGCGCCGCCACCTTCACCCTGAGCGGGGCCGGCGCCAACATGACCGTGGACAACACCACCACCCTGCAAGAGCTGACCAACCAGATCAACAGCGGCATGCAGGCCCAGGGCACGGTGCACCTGGACGACGGCAGCCTGCCCCTGGGCACCGACACCATCACCCTGGGCGGCAACACCTGGACCTGGACCCAGATCAGCGGCGGGGCCGTGCCGGCCACGGCCGCCGGCTGCGCCACGGCCCTGGCCAGCTTTATCAACGCCAACACCGGCGACTACACCGCCAGCAGCAGCGCCGACGGCACCGGGGCCACGGTGCAGATAGCGGCCAAGGCCACGGGCATGGCCTACAACGTGACGCTCACCTCCAGCAATCCGGCCCTGGGCACCTCGGGATCGCTCTTGGGCGGGCTAAACGGCGCCGACACCCAGGGTCAGCTCCATCTGAGCGGCGAGAGCAGCCTGCGCCTGGCCACCAGCGTGCGCGCCGAGGTGACCGCCGTGGATCCGGCCAGCGGGGCCGTGACCCTGCACATGACCTGGTACGGCGACGACGGCAGCCCCCAGAGCGCCGACGTGCCCCTGCCGGCCAGCGGGGAGAGCAACGCCGTCAACGTGCCGGGCCTGGGCGGCCTGTCCCTGTACCGCGACGGCCAGAGCTTCAAGGTGGGCAGCGTCATGCAGTTGGAGGTGGGGCACTACCAGGGCAACCAGGAGGACGTGGACGTCAACTTCTCCACCGGCCAGCGCCTGACCTACAACTGGAACGCGGCCCAGCTGTTGGGCTCGGGCATGACCGTCAACCTGGACGGCCAACAGGCCCGCGCCGGGTCGGCCAACACCGGCAGCGGCCAGGTGGAGCTCTCCGGGGCCTACCGGGGGCTGCTGGACCGCGACCTGACCATCAATGTGCTCAGCGCCGGCCAGGTGCCCAGCAGCGACGTGACCCTGCGGGTCAGTTGGACCGGCGACGACGGCGTGCAAAACCAGCAGGACGTGACCTTCAGCGCCAGCGGCAGCACCGGCAAGGTGGAACTGCCCGGCGGCGACGGCATCTATCTACAGGTGGACAACGGCAGCTTCCAGGCCGGCGACAGCTTCAATTACCACCTGGAGCAGAACTCGACCCAGGTGCTGGACAACCTCAACGAATGGCTCTACCAGTTGCAGAACGGCACCCAGGAGGAGGCCCAGACCGCCAGTCAGCATACCCTGCAGGCCCTGGGCCTGGCCTTGAGCAATATAACCAATTACCAGGCCGAGAGCGGCACCCGCCAGGACCGCATAAGCGTGCGCAGCAGCGTGCTGGACGACTCCAAGCTCAACCACTCCCAGAACCTGGCCGACTTGCAGGACGTGGACCTCACCCAGGCCTTCATCGATCTGCAACGCCAGCAGAGCACCTACCAGTCCACTCTAAAGGTGATCTCCACCGTCTCGGACCTGAGCCTGCTCAACTACATCTAGGGTCCGCCCAGTGCCCACAGGCCCCGGCGCTCCCGCCGGGCCTGGGCCTCCAGGGCCTGGAAGCGCCCCAGGCCGGCGCAGCGGCAGTGTCTGTAGACGCGGGCCTGTCCGGCGTCCAGCAACAGTTCGTTGAGCATGCGGCCGTCCTCCAGGTAGACATAGGCCAGCAGCCGGCCGTACTTGTCGCGCTCGCCGGCCCGGGGGTCGCCCGCCAGGCGCACTCGGCTGGGGCGGGGCAACAGCCCCAACACGAAGTCGCGGGCCATCCGGCCCAGGCGGGCCTCTTCCTGGGTGGTGCGGCCGGCCTGGGCGGCGACGCGTCCCAGCTTGAGGCTGTGGCCGGTCTCCGGCGCATCCACGCCCAAGAGGCGCACCAATTCCTTGCGTCCGGCCAGGCGCACGCTGATGGTGTCGCCGTCGTTGACAAAGAGCACCGCCGCCCACTCACCGGCAGGCGCGGCCGACGCGGCCAGGGCCGGCCAGGCCAGCGTCAGGATTAGTAGCAGGGCCAGGAGCGGGGCCGAACCGGAGGGAGGCCGGCGGGCTTCCCTTTTCAGCACAGCGTCACCCTGAGGCCGTCCTGGGCCACGGTGGCTGGCAGGTGGCCCAGGCCGTGGTCGCTCAGCACCCGCTCCACGGTGGCCTGCCAGGAGGCCTGGTCGCGGGGGATGGGGTAGGGCCGGCCGGCGGGGTCGACGAGCGGCGCGGCGGGCGGGTATTTCTTGAGCATGGCGTTGGCCGGCTCGTCGCCGGGGATGGTGTCCTGGCAGGACAGGTGCACCAAGAACACCCGCCCCGGCCGCCAGGCCTTGAGCAGGGGCAGGGCGTTTTGCAGGCTCAGGTGGTGGGCCCGGTTGTGGTTGGGCTCGTTGAGAAAGTGGCACTGGCAGACCAGGCAGTCCAGGTCGGCCAGAGCCATTGGCTCCTGGGTGCGCACCATGTCGCTGGTGTAGCCCAGGCGATAGGCCCCGCCGGGGTGCCGCTCCTCCAGGATGTAGCCCAACGAGCCCTTGGGCACCGGGCCGTGGTCGGTCTTGATCGGCGTGCAGAGCAGCTGCGGGCCAAAGGGCTCGCCCTCCAGGGGTTGGCCGGGCAGGGCCAGGCGCTTTTCCAGCAGGCTAGGCAGTAAATAGCCGAAGCGCTGCTCGATGGCCGCCCAGGCCTCGGGATGGGCATAGGCCGGCAGGGGCCGCCAGTCGGCGGGGGCCAGGTTGCGGCGGTAGCACAACAGCTCGTCCAGGCCCAGGTAGTGGTCGTGGTGCTCGTGGGTAATCAGAACCGCCGCCGGACGGGGCAGGTCGTGGGCCACGATCTGGGCGCGCAGGTCCGGGCCGGGGTCGATGAGGATGGGGGCCGGAGCCTTGATCCACAGGCTGGTGCGGCCGCGCCCCTGGCCGACGGCCCGCAGATGGCGGCAGGTGGCGCAGGGGCATTGGTGCTCGGGCAGGCCCCAGGCCCCCCCGGTGCCCAGGAAAATAATTTCCATGCTAAGATACCCCCAAAGGGTTGGCGCGGCGCGGCGCGGGTCCGCTGCCCCAATATAGCAAAAGAACAGGGCTGACAGGCATGAGCGCTAAGGACAAGACCCTGCGGGGTGAAAAAGTGCGGATTTCTTCCACGGTGGTGGTGGACGCGGCCATGCTGGAGCGGGCGCGGCTCAAGGCTGCCGAGCACGGCGTGCCCTTTCCCGAGTATCTGGAACGGGCCATGCGCCTGTATGGCAAATTCCTGGACAAGAAGATCACCGTGATCGCCAGGCCTATCTAATTCAGGAGCGCGGTCCAAGGACATCCATGTTCTTGGACCGCGCATCGCCGGGCAAAACGTGGTTTTGCCCGTCTCCCGGGCGCTGGCGCGCCCGGCGGGCCATCCTGGCCCGCGGCTGATGCAGGAGCGCGGCCAGGGCCGTTCATGTTCTTGGACCGCGCATCGCCGGGCAAAACGTGGTTTTGCTCGTCTCCCGGGTGCTGGCGCGCCCGGCGGGCAGGTGATGGTTTGGTTGCTTGGGGTGGGACCATGCCGCCCCGTTGTTGGTCTGCGTGGGGTGGCCTGGCCTCGGGGCTTGCTGAAAATCAGGGCTGAAAATCAGGATAGCCGCTTGAGCAATTCGCGTAGCTCGCCCAGCACTTCGGCCACCACCGGCGAGGCGGTAGGCTGGGGATTGGGCGCTTGGCTGGCCTGGTGGGCCAGGCCGGCGGGGGCGGGGGCAGGGGCCAGGGCCAGGGACTGCTGTCCCTTGGCGGCGGCGCGGGCGGGCGGCTGGGGCGCGGCGTCGGAGGGCGAGGCCTTGATCTCGTCCAGGCGGCGCTTGGCCCCGGCGATGGTGTAGCCCTCCTCGTGGAGCAGCCGCTTGATATATGAGAGGGTTTCCACGTCGGCCCGGCGGTAGAGGCGTTGGCGGCTGGGCGCGCGCACGGGCTTTAGCTGGGGGAATTCGCTTTCCCAGTAACGCAGGACATAGGTCTCGACTCCCAAAAGCTCCGCCACCTCGCCGATGCGGAAGTAGGGCTTTGAAGGGAGCGGAGGCTTGTCCATCTACCCTCCCGGGGCCAGGATTAGTAGTCAGGCCCCCGCGCGCGTCGTTGGCGGCGGGGACCTGTGGGAGTCAGCAGGGCAGGCGGCCAGGGCCGTGGGGACTAAACCCCCTTGGCCACGCCGACCAAGGCGGCGAAGCCGGCCGGGTCGCTGACGGCCAACTCGGCCAGGATCTTGCGGTCCAGGGCCACCGAGGCCTTGTGCAGGCCGTTGATGAACCCGGAGTAGTTCAATCCGTGCTCGTGGGCCGCGGCGTTGATGCGCACGATCCACAGCTTGCGGAATTCCCGCTTCTTGACCTTGCGGTCGCGGTAGGCAAAGGCCAGGGCGCGCTGCACGGTCTCCACGGCGGAGCGGAACAGGCGGCGCCGGCCACCCACGTAGCCCTTGGCCAGTTTAAGCACTTTGTTACGGCGTTGGCGGCCCTTGAAGCCGCGTCTTGCTCTGGGCATGGTCTGATATCTCCCCTGGGCCGCGGCCTAGATATAAGGCAGCAGGCGGCGCAGGCCCTTGAGGTTGGCATGATCGACCAAGGCGCCCTGGCGCAGGCCGCGCTTGCGCTTGGTGCTTTTGCTGGTCATGATGTGGCTGGCGTTGGCCTTGTTGCGCTTGATGCCGCCACCGCCGCTGCCGCGGAAACGCTTGGCCGCGGCGCGATTGGTTTTGATCTTGGGCATGACGTTCTCCTTAACCACTATTTAAGTGGCCGCTAGCCGGCGCGGCGGGTGGCCGCGCCCGGTTCGGGTGCGCCAGGAAGAAGACTACTTGGGCGCGATGAATACCGAGAGGAAACGCCCTTCCATTTTGGGCGAGCCCTCCACGGTCCCTTTTTCGCCCACCTCCACGATGACCCGCTCCAACAGGCGGCGTCCCGATTCGGCGTAGGCGATCTCGCGGCCCCTGAACTGCACCGTGACCTTGACCCTGTCGTGTTCCTCCAGGAACTTCAAGACGTTGCGCAACTTGAAGCCGAAGTCGTGGTCCTCGATCTTGGGGCGCATCTTGATTTCTTTGACCTGGGTCTGGGTCTGCTTCTTCTTGGCCTCTTGGGCCTTCTTGGCCTGCTGGAATTTGTACTTGCCGTAGTCCATGATCCGACAGACCGGAGGCTCGGCGCTGGGCGCCACCTCCACCAGGTCCAACCCCGCCTCGGCGGCCAGACTCAAGGCCTGGTCGATGGCCACGATTCCCACCTGCCCGCCCTCGGCGTCGACCAGGCGCACCAAGGGTGTCCTGATCAGTTGATTGACCCGCACGCGATCCTGCTTGGCTATGGCCATATCCTCCCGCTTCTGTGTTCCATTGCAATAAATAAAGCAAAAACGCCCCTCTAGCCCAGGTCGCACTGTATCCCGCGCGGTCCAGGGAGGCCCTGGTGGGCGCGGGCGGCGGCGGGCGAGGGTGGTAGGCACGCCGGGATTTGAACCCGGGACCTCTACCGTGTCAGGGTAGCGCTCTCCCCCTGAGCTACGTGCCTGAAATCGAAAACATCTCTTACCAGCCCCCAGCGGCACTGTCAAGGAACATCCGCTGGCCGCCGGGCCGCCCGCCCCGGCCCAGGGCTAGAGCATCTCCTCCAGAATCAGGCCGGCGCTCTCCACCAGGCCGGGGCACCGGCTCATGAACAGCCCGCCTTCCTGGGCCGCCTGGCGCCCCTGGGGGGTGCCCAGGTCCACCCCCAGGAGGTCACGGCAGGCGATGGAGCCGTGAATATCCTGGAAGCGCTGGCAAAAATTCTCGACAGCCTCGTAACAAGCGTAGCGGGGCTCCCGCTCCTGGTCCTGACGGGGACCCTGGGCCAGGCCCAGCACCAACAGCGCCCCGCTCACCGCCCCGCAGGTGAGCCCCTGGGCCATGCCCATGCCCAGACCCCTGGAGAGCCGGAGCGCCAGGGCCTCGTCCAGGCCCAGGCCGGGTCCGAAGCTGGCCACGATGGCCTGGGCGCAACTATGTTGCGGGCCGAACATGGCCCGGGCCTGCTGGCTGCGCGACACGGCGTCCTCCCAGGGGGCCGCCGGGGTGGGGCCGGGGGCCGACCCGCCGGGGCTGGCCGGCAAAAAGGCATATAATTACAAGACAATCTATCACGAAACGCCCGCCAAGTCCACCCACCCAAGGGCCGCTGCCACTTGGGCGGTCGGCCAGGCCGCTCTTTAGGGGGCCTCCAGGCGTAGCGTCCTGGCTATCTGGTGCAACTGATAGGCGTTGCCCGGGCGCGGCTCATAGCGCAGGCTCACCCGCACCTCCACCTGACGGGCCTGGGCCGGCAGGGGTATCTCCAGGGTTTCCTCCTTGGGAGCAAAGGGTTGCACGCTGGTGTCGCGCAACAGGCCGGCCTTTTTGTCCGGCCCCAGGACCATGTGATTGCCCAGGGAGTCGCCCGCCTGAGGCATGTAGATACGTTCCTGGCGATAAATCTCGGTGCCATCCGGGGTATGCGCGGTCACTTCCAGGACCAGCTTGGTCTTGGAGGGTCAGCCGTCGGGGATGCGGTGGCCGGCCTGGCTGACGATTCTGGTCTTGACCACCGCCAGGGGGCGATAGTCCTTGTCCTGGGGCTGGAAGCGGTAGGCATGGGCCTGCACCTGCAAGGGCAGGGCCTGGCGTAGCCGGGCGGCCGTCTCCTCGCGGTTGTTGAAGTTGGGGGGCATGTAATGGCTATTGGCCGGCATGTGGCAGTCCTGGCAGGTCTGGGAGCCGCCGGAGGGTAGGTAGGCGTGCAGGTAGCTGCCGTAGAGCGTGGCGCACTGGATGGGCGTCTCGAACTCCAGCACCGGACCCAGGCCGTGGCACTGGCCGCAGAACAGGGCGCTCTTGAGGAAGGCGCTTTTCTTCACCGGCCGGCCGGGGTGGTCGGGGATGTCGCGGCTGCCGTAGAGCACTCCCGGCTGGGGGCGGCCGTGCACCACGGCCTTGTCTCCGTGGCAGACCAGGCAGCCGATGCCCAGGCGGCCCACGCTGGCCTTGTCCTCGGCCAGCACCGCCTTGGCCAGATCCACGGCCACGGCGTCCGGGGCGTTCATGAGCTGGGGCAGGTGGCACTTGGCGCAGGGAAAGTTCTTGGCCGCCGTGGCCTGGGCGGGGTCCTTCAAGGCCAGGGGGCCGGAGCCGCGCAGGTAGGGCCGCAGGAAGATCCAGTCATCCAAGCCCATGAGGGGCCGGGCGTGGTGGGAGCTTTGCCACTGGTCGTGGACCTCCTGGTGGCACTCGCGGCAGCCGCTGGAGTCGTAGCGCTGCGCCAACTCGGCCAGGGTGCGCGGCGCGGCGGGGGTCTGGCCTTGCGCCGGCTCCTGGGCCGGGGCCATGGACCAAGCCAGGGTCAGCGCCAGGGTCAGCGCCAGGAACACCAGGGTCAGGGCCGGGACAAATGCCCGGCGCGGGTTGCTTGACATGGGCCTAGGCCTCCAGAAAAGGGCGTGCGATGAAATAGACGCCCAGCAGGGCGATGCCCGCGCCGGCGGCCCGGCGGAACCACACGAAGCCAGCCTGCATGGAGCGATTCAGCAGGATTTTTTGCACCAGGGCCATGGAGCTGCCGGCCACCGCTATGGGCAGGCAGTGCCCGGCGCCGAAGAGCAGGATCAAGAGCACTCCGGCCAGGACCTGCTCCTGGATGGTGATGACGGCCAGGATGGGGGCGATGAAGCCGAAGGTGCAGGAGCCCGAGAGCACCCCGTAGGCCAGGCCCAGCAAAAAGGCCCCCCAGAGGCCCCGCACCTTGAGCCTGGCCAGTATCCCCCCGGACAGGGGCAGGCTGACCAGCCCCAGCATGTCCAGGGCCACCCAGATCAGCAGCAGGCCCACCAGGATGGTCCAGTGGGGGTCCACCTCGCCCAGCATGCGCCCCAAGAGCGAGCAGACCAAGCCCACGGCGGCGATGGTCAGGAACAGCCCCGCCGTGAAGGCCAGGGCGTAATGGGTACCTTGGCGGGCGCCCACGGCGCGGTCCTGACCGGCCACGTAGCCCACCATCAGGGGTATGGAGGCCAGGTGGCAGGGGCTGAAGAGCACGCTGACCAGGCCCCACAGAAAGCACCCCAGGGCGGCGATGGCGCTACCGCTGGACATCCAGGCGTTGAGGGTCAGGAAGAACTGATCCATGTCAGACCCCCGGGGCTGGAGAGAAGCTGGCCGCCGGTCAACGGGAGGCCTGGTCGGCCAGGAGCTTTTGCAGCACCATGACGATGGCCGGCTTGTCCATGAAGCCCAGGTGGCGGTAGACCTCCCGGCCCTGGCGGTCAAAGAAGACCTGGGAGGGTATGCCCTTGACCTTGAAACGCTCTATGGCTGCTTTGTTCAGGCGTACATCCACGAAATGCACCTCCGCCCGGCCCTGGTATTCCCGCTTCAGCTCCTCCAGGATGGGGGCCATCATCTTGCAGGGAATGCAGGTGGCGGCGCCCAGGTCCACCAGGGTTACCTTGCCCGGCACGGGCAGCTCCGGGGGAACAGCGCCGGTATCGCCGGCCAGGGCCGGCTGCCAGAGGCACAGCAGGGCAAGCAGCGCCAGCCAGGGAGCCGCGCCCAATCTTCTCGGTTGCATGTTCACGGTTGGTCCTTGCCTGTTTTAGGGTTGGCAGCTCACATGACAGACCCCGCCAGGGCCGGCCACGCTGTGGGGGAAGTAGCGACGCCTGAACCACAGGGCCACGCTTACCAGGGCGATAAGCACCGGCACCTCCACCAGGGGGCCGATCACCGCCGCGAAGGCCTGGCCCGAGTCGATGCCAAACACCGCCACGGCCACGGCGATGGCCAGCTCGAAGTTGTTGCTGGCGGCGGTGAAAGACAGGGTGGCCGCCTGCTCATAGGTGGCCCGGGCCTTGAGGGACAGGAAAAAGGACAGCACGAACATCACCACAAAATAGATGCACAGGGGCCAGGCGATACGCAGCACGTCCAGGGGTAGCCTCACGATGTGCTCGCCCTTCAAGGAGAACATCACCAGGATGGTGAACAACAGGGCGATCAGGGTGATGGGGCTGATGCGGGGGATGAAGCGCTCCTCGTACCACTGGCGGCCCTTGGTCTTGAGGCCGATGAAACGGCTGGCCATGCCGGCGATGAAGGGCACCCCCAGGTAGATGAAGACGCTCTCGGCTATCTGGCCCATGGAGATCTCCACCACGGCGCCGGCCAGGCCCAGGCGGGCCGGCAGCCAGGTGATGAAAAACCAGGCATACACCGAGAAGAACAGCACCTGGAAGATGCTGTTGAAGGCCACCAGGCCGGCGCAGTACTCGCGGTCGCCCTGGGCCAGGTCGTTCCACACGATGACCATGGCGATGCAGCGGGCCAGGCCGATGAGGATCAGCCCCACCATGTACTCTTCTTGGCCGGAGAGGAAGGCGATGGCCAACAGGAACATCAGCACCGGGCCTATGATCCAGTTTTGCAGCAGGGACAAGGCCAGCACTCGCACATTGCGGAAGACCCTACCCAGCTCCTCGTAGCGCACCTTGGCCAGGGGCGGGTACATCATCAGTATCAGCCCGATGGCGATGGGCAGGTTGGTGGTGCCCACCTGAAACTGGTTGACGACCTCCTTGATCCCCGGCCACAGCCAGCCCGCGCCCACCCCCGCCAGCATGGCCAGGAATATCCACAGGGTCAGGAAGCGATCCAAAAAGGACAGGCGCCCCACGACGTTCTGGCTCATCTCGGTCCTCCCCGGAGGTGGCTAGTGATCTTGGCCTTGCAGGGAGCCGGGCAGGGCCAGCACAAAGGCCCTGATCTCATCGCGCACCCGGCGGTAGTGAGTCAGGGCCTCTTCCTCACTGGCGGCATCGCGGGCCAGGTGGGGAGGGTCGGCAAAGCCCACGTGGGCGCGCTTGACCGGCCCCGGGAAGAAGGGGCAGGACTCGCGGGCGTTATCGCACAGGGTCACCACCCAGTCCCAGGGCTGGCCCACGAAGCCCTCCACGTCCTTGCTGGTCTGCCGGGAGATGTCCACCCCCACCTCGGCCATGACCTTCACCGCGCGGGTGTCCAGAGCCGCCGGGCGCACCCCCGCCGAGCGGGCCTGGAAGTCATCGCCGCAGAGGGCGTTGGTGAAGCCCTCGGCCATCTGGCTGCGGCAGGAGTTGCCGGTGCACAGGTACAGAATTTTGGTCTTGCCAGGCGGTGTCGTCATGCATGGCTCCCTGGGAAGCGCCGGAGAATACCTCCGGAGGTTAGTTTTAAACCAACTGGCTGGCCAAGTCCTCCACGGCGCGCTTGATCTGGTTCCTGATCTGCCGGGTGCCCTCAAGGCGTTGCTCCAGGCTGCCGGCCAGCTGGGCGGGATCGGGAAAGGGCAGATGCAGGCGGTTGGTCACTCCCGGGAAGATGGGGCACTCCTGCTCCCGGGAGGCCTCGCAAACGGTGATGACGTACTTGAAAATCTTGCCCTGCTTGAACAGCTCGAAGACGCTCTGGGCCTTTTTCTGGCTCAGGTCCAGGCCTTCCTCCCGCATAACCTCCACCACCAAGGGGTTGATGGGGCCGGGCTCGAAGCCCGCGCTCTGCACCTCGAAACGTTCGCCGGCCAGGCGCTCCAGATAAGCCTGGGCCATCTGGCTGCGGGCGCTGTTGTGCACGCAGACGAAAAGTACCCTGCTCTTGGTCATGCCGGGGGCCTCCTTTTTCATTGATTGGCGTTTAGGGCGCAAACTCCCAAAACCGCGTCTGAAACTCCAATCGTAGGATAAGGCAGTCCCCGGCGTTGGCCCGCCGACGTTTGCGTGACAAATCACGGACCGGGTCGGCCAGGCTACTCTCCGAAAAAGCGCGCCAAGTAGACGCTAAGTTCCTCGGCCCGGTCCGGGGCCAGCTCCGGGCAGTTCCCGGCCCCCGTGCCGCCCTCCATGGCCTGGGCGGCAAAAACCATGCAGGTGGGCTGGCCGCATTTCTTGCAGTTGCTGCGGGGCAGGAGCTTGAGTATCTCCAGGAGCTTGGGACGGGGCTGCCCCTCGAAACAGGGCTCGATGCCCTCCCGCTCTTGCCAGGCCTGGTTGATCTCGCCCATCAGCCAAGTCAGTATCTTGTCCGCCTCTTCCTCGTCCTTCAGCGCGTTGATGGCGATGCGCCGGGGATGCAGGCTGATGATTTTGCCCTGCACCTTGAGGGTGAGGCTGGGGGGCTCGCGGGTGTAATCGAAGCCCCCCAGCACGGCGTTGAGATAGGGCAGGACCTGGCCCACGTCCTGTTCCAGATGGGCCTGGCAGTGCAGGGACTGGAAGCTGTGGTTGCAGTCCGGGCGGGAAATCTCCTTGCGATAACCCGTGAGCAGCATGATTCACCCCTTTTCAAACCCCGGGCGCGCCCAGGATGCCGCTGGGCGCGCCGATGACTCAAGACTGGCCCACTGACGCTTGCCGGGCGGCGGCCTTGACTTGGTGTAAGTATCTGATGCCCATTGGCATCCCGCCCATGTTCAGCTCTGGGGCCCCAGTCATGGACCGGACCTCTCCCTATCCTCAACTGGCCGATGCCCATTAAGGCTGCGCCTTTTGCGGGGCCAACCGAGCCTCCTCGATGGCCGCGCGTCCGATCAACGCGAAGCTGAGCAGGCAGGTCAACAAGAGGGCGACGCCGTAGGCGGCGAACAGGCTTGCCATGCCCCACCTGGCTATGAGCGCTCCGCCCAGGGCGGTGCCCAGGCCGCCGCCGCCCATGAAACAGAAAGCCACCAGGGACATGGCCGAGCCCCTGGCCTGCTGGGCGAACTCCGTGGCCCGGGTAAGCAGAGTGGAGTGGGTGAAGATGAATCCCAGGCCCAGCAGGGCCACCGCCCCGATGAGCGAGCCCAACCATTGGCCGCAACAGGCCAGGACCAAATCAGCGGTCATGGCCGAGAGCAGACCCAGGGTGAGCAGCTTTCGCGGCCCCAGGGACTTGACCAGTTTGCCGCTGAGCTTGCCGCCCACCACGGTGGCCAGGCCGAAGCCGGTCATGATCAGGCCTATGAAGAGATAGTTGTAGTGGTAGGCCTGGGCGATGTAAGCCCCCAGGTAGGAGAAGCTGCCGATGATGAATAGACCCTCCAAGAGGACCAGGACGTAGGTGCCCAGGCTGCGCCCGTCTCCCAGGAGCTTGGCGTAGGGGGCCAGCAAGCGGCTCTGGGGGTTGCGGGTGGAGGGAAGGGTCTTGTAGCTCTTCATGAGCATCAGGGTGGGGATAATGGACAACAATGCGTAGAGCGCGAACACGCCCCGCCAGCTCACGAAGTAGGCGGTGATACCGCCAATGGCCATGCTTAGACCCTGCCCCAGAAAGGCTATGCCCATGAAGGTGCCGATGGCCCCCTGACGCTCTTGGAGCGGGAACAGGTCCCCAATGAGCGCCAGGGATATGGGCATCACCGAGGCGGCGAAGACTCCCGTCAGCGCCCGGTAGAGGCTTAAGCCGAAAAGGCTGCCGCCCAGGGCGCACAGCCCAGTGGCCAGGGTGAAAATCACCATGGAAAAGGTGATGACCTGCTTTTTGCCGTAACGGTCGGCTAGCGGGCCGAAGATCAGTTGGAAGAGCCCGAAGGGAACCATGTAGGCGCTGATGAGCAGGCCAGCCTTGGCTATGTCCACGTTAAGGTTCTCGGCGATGGCCGGCAGGATGGGGGACACCACCCAGTTATCCGCCATGACCACGAACCCCGCCAATCCCAGCAACCCGATGATGCTTTTCTTGCTCATGTCATCCCTCGGCCGGGCGCGCCAGGTTGTTCAGCCTGCTATTCGTCCGGTAATCCTAGATAATTTCAGCGTGCGCGGCTCGTATCGGTCTAATTGCCCAGCCAGGACAGGACCTCCTGGTGGCTGGGCACCTTGCCCGCCAGCTTGACCTGGCCGTTGATCAGCACCGCTGGCGTGGCCATCACCCCGTGGGCGGCGATCTCCATCATGCCGGTCACCTTCTCCACCTTGGCCTCCACTCCGGACTGGGCCAGGGCTTCCTTGACTATCTTCTCGGTCTGTTGGCACTTGGGGCAGCCAGGCCCCAGGACCTTGATTTCCATGACCATCGTCGTCTCCTTACATTATGGCGTTGAACAGATAACCCACCAGGAGGATGCCCAGGCCCACCACGCCGGCGAAGACGGCGATCAGGGTCGGCTTGAGCACCTTGCGCAGGATGACCATCTCCGGGAAGGACAGGGCGATCACCGACATCATGAAGGCCAGCACCGTGCCCAGGGCGGCGCCCTTTTCCATGAGCGCCTGCACCACGGGGATGATGCCGGCGGCGTTGCTGTACATGGGGATGCCGATCAAGACCGCCGCCGGCACCGACCACCAGGCGTCACGCCCCATGATGGAGGCCATGAAGTCCTGGGGCACGTAGCCGTGGATGGCCGCGCCCACGGCGATGCCGGCCAGGACCCAGGGCCACACCCGGCCCACGATATCGCGCACGGCCTCCAGGCCATAGCGCACCCGCTGGGCCGGGGTCAGGACCTCGGGGATATGGGCGGCCTCCACGGCCTGCATCTGGCGCACCCAGTCTTCCAGATGGCGCTCCATGTGCAGGCGGCCGATGACCCAGCCGGCCACCATGGCCACCAACAGGCCGGTGCCCAGGTACAGGGCCGCCACCTTCCAGCCGAACAGGCCCCACAACAGCACCAGGGCCACCTCGTTGACCATGGGGGCGCTGATGAGGAAGGAGAAGGTGACCCCCAGGGGCACCCCGGCGCTGACAAAACCGATGAACAGAGGCACCGCCGAGCAGGAGCAGAAGGGCGTGACGATGCCCAGGGAGGCGGCCATGACGTTGCCCACGGCCTGGCGCCGACCGGCCAACAGGGCGCGGGTGCGCTCGGGGCTGAAGAAGGAGCGCACCATGCCCACCCCGAAGACCACCAGCACCAAGAGCATCAGCACCTTGGGGGTGTCGTAGAGGAAAAAGGCCACCGACTCGGCCAGGTGCCCGCCGGCGGGCAGGCCCAGCAGGCCGTGGGTCAAGAACTGGGCCAGCCGTTCCAGGTTGTGGTACACCAGCCACCAGACCAGGAGCAGGGGCAGGCCCCAGAGTATATAGCGGCCCAGGCCTGGCTCCACCGGGGCTCCGGGGGAGGTCTGGCAGGCGCAGGAGGGCGGGGGCGTGGGGTTTGTGGACATGGTCGTCTCCCTCTAGGCTTGGCCGGGGGCCGGAGCCAACGCGGTCAGCCAGGCCTTGATCTGGTGGTTGCTGGGCACGGAGCCCACGCAGACCACCTGGCCGTTGATCACCAGGGCCGGGGTGCCCATCACCCCGTAGCGGGCGATCTGCTGCATGTCGCGCAGGTGCTCCAGGTCGGCCGCCAGGCCCATCTCGGAGAGCACCTGCATCACGCCGGCGGTCAGGGCCTCGCAGCGGTTGCAGCCCGCCCCCAGCACCTTGATGGCCAGGCCGGCGGCCGCTTCCTCGCTCACCGGTTGCCCCATGTGGCGGCGGTACTCGCGGCACAGGGCCGTGGCATAGGCCTGGCGGACCGAGGCGGGGATGTAGTTGTGGGGTGCCAGGCGGCTAAGCAACTCCTGGCCCACGGCCTGGTCGTCCCGGCCGGCCCAGGCGGCGCCCAGGTCCATGAGGGCCTGGTCCAGGCCGTTTATACCGACCTTCTGGCCCTTGACGCTGATGAGTCGGGTGTCTGACATGCCTTGAGTCCCCCGTGCCTAGGGCTGGGCCAACTGGATGTGGGTCTGCAGATTGGCCTGCATCACCGACTCCAGACAGGTGAAGAAGTTCAGCGCGCAAGGCGCGGCCAGGCGGTAGAAAACCTGGGTGCCGCGCTTGTGGTCGGCCACCAGCCCCACGCTTTTCAGCAGCGACAGGTGCTTGCTCACCGTGGACATGTCGCTGCCCACCATCTGGGTCAGCTCGGCTACGCAACGTTCCTGCTTGCCCAGCTCCTCCACCATCAACAAACGCGCGGGGTGGGCCAGGGCCTTGAGTATCCTGGCGCGGGCCTCCAGGCGGGCTTGGGTGCGGGCATCCATACGTTCATCTCCCGTTGACTTGAACATTGTCTATTTGGCAATATAGCCAAGCATGCAACAAGAATCAAGCCCCCTGGCGGATTTTTTTGGGCTCGGTCCACACGCCGGCAGGCCCGGCCTGGGAGCAATTTGGCCCAACTTTGGGCCGTCAGGCACAGATACCGGTGAGTAAGCCGCCGCCGACCGGGCGGGAGGCCGCCGCCGGCGGCTCCCTGGCGCGAACCCGCGTGGACAACCGTATGTCATGCTTGACAATTGGCTGCGGGTGTGACACCGTGGCTTTACCTGCCCTGGCGACCGTTTTTTTCAGCCGGCGTTATTTTTTTGGGGTCATGACAGCCCCTGCCCGTCATTCCTGTGAATGACGGGCAGGGGCTTTTGCTTGTGCCGGCCTTTGCGGGCCGGACCGCAACCTTGGGGGGGACATGGAGTTGCCATTGGAGAGGCTGGGTTTGCCCCGGGGGGAATTTTCCCGCGCGGTTAGCGAATCCCTGGCCGTCATAGAAGACCAGTCCCGGAACATACAATCAGTCACCCAGATCGCCGAGGCCGTGGGCGTCAACTACCACACCTTGCGCTCGCGCTTTCGCCGCGAGACACGCCTGACCATGGAGGAATGCCTCATCAGAAGCCGGGTGCTCATGGCCTGCGCCATGATTTTGGGCAGCAGCAAGCAGATCAAGGAAATTGCCTGGGATGTGGGCTATCAGAACGAAAATCAGTTGACCAGGGCCACCAAGAAATACCTGGGACTCACGCCGCAGATCATCCGCCGTCACGCCAAACTTACCAGCATGGTATCCAGGGTATTACACCAGGCCAAACGCTTTAGCTGAACCAATGGTGTTGATCAAATAGGACGCTCAGGTAGTTGTGTCATTAAATGCCATCAGGTTTATCGCGCAGAAACGACGCTCGGAAATCACGGTCAAGATGCTGGATTCATTAAAGTTGACTAAAAGCTTCGCATGATTGATTGATGGTGGAAACGGAGTAGAAACATGTCGCGATTCACCAAGACGCTTTGGGCCTTGGCCTTGCTGGCCACGGCATGGGGCCTCCCGAACCTCCCCGCCCTGGCCGCCGACTCCTGCCGCCAAGCCGTGGTCATCTATCTGGATGTCTCGGGTTCAATGTATGGGCCGAACTATGTGAGCGAGTCTCCTTGGAGCAACGGCAAGCCACTCACCCTCATGGAAAACACGGTGCGCTTTTTGGAAAAAAGCCTGCTGGCACCGGGCAGCCTGGCGGTGCATCCTGGCGATAGCGTTATTCTGCGGGGCTTTTATAGCAAGGTTTCGCCCCTGGGCAATACCATGGATAATTTCCTGCCGGAAAGGGACGCCCCCCGCCTGGGCCGGATCATAGACCAAAAGCTCGACATCAACAAACTGCATAGGTACGACTTGAGCAATGCCCGGGGTGGCACAAAGGGCAAGCCCAACCCCTTCCTGCTGCGGCAGGACGAGGCGGTAACCGACTTTTTGGGCGTGCTGCAAGACATGATGCAGATTTACAGGGACACCCCCCTGGAGTCCGGCTCGGCCCAGTCCTTCAACAAGCTGGTGTTCTACGTGCTCACCGATGGCGGGCACGACAACGAGCGCACCTGGGAGCAATACAAGCAAAAGGTCCAGGAGGCCCAGGCCCTCATGCGTGACAAGCAGGCCCGGGGCCGGGTGCGGGTCCACCTGTTCAGCGTGATGGCCGCCGACCACGGGGCTTTCCGCGATTTGGACCCGCGCCACGACATATCCCAGGATTTCGAGAAGGGCCTGGGGGCCAAGCGCCAGGAACTGGACATGTCCCGGGTCAACCAGGCCTGGTTCAACGCCTACCTGGCCTCCCTGACCGAGCGCATCGAGATAGTGGGGGCGGGGCCGGCCCGCTACGAGTATCCCCAGGCTCCCCGGCCCGGCGAACCCCGGCGGGAGGGGCCGGCCGTGGGCAAGATCGTGGCGCCCTTGACCCTGGAGAACCGCTCCTGCCAAGCCCTGGCGCTGGAGAAGGTGCAATGCGCCGTGTTGCAGGCCCCGGACCCCGCTGGCCTGACGGCGCCCACCCAAGGCGGCAAGGAGTTGAAGGACAGGCGGCCCCTGGCCGTCAACCTGACCATCCCGGGCAATGGCAGCGGCTCCAACATCTCGAAAAAAGAAATCTCCTATGATCTGGCCCTGCAACCGGGGCGCTACCAATTGGAATTGACTCCCATCAGCCAGGGCCTGGGGGCGGGGCAGGGGCCTCCCGCCGTCCTGGACCTGCAGGTGCCCCAGCCGACCCCGCCGCCGACCAACCTGAATCTGTATTTCCTGGTGGGGTTCTTGTGCTTGGCCGCCGCGGGGGGGTTGGTCTGGATACTTTATCGCTCGATCCGGGGCCGCAGGTCCTAGCTTCCCGGAAGGAGGATTCGCCGTGGCGTTGCTGAAATTTATCAACTGGTTGCTGGGCGAGAATCAGGCCATCAGCCCCCTGTTGCTCATGGTGCTCATCGCGGTGGTCACGGTGGGGGTCATTTTGTTCCTGCGCCATCAACCGCTCAGGCGGGCACAGGAGGAGCTCAGCGGGACCTCCAGCTACAAGGAGGCCGTGGTCATCGGCAATTTCTTCAGGGAGCGCAAAGGGTTGGTATGGAAAGGCCTGCTGATCTGGGCCTGCTTGTCGCTGTTGATCATTCCCTTGGTTTCGGTCTTGGCCAACTAGGAGGTCCACCATGGAAAAGCGCGAACTCAACCCCGGGCAGAAGACCATGGTGGTGGGGCTGGGCGGCACCGGCAAGCGGGTATTGGTGGAGTTGAAGCGGCGCCTGCTGGAGGCCGGCTACGGGGACAGCACCCAGCAGCCTGATCTACAGTTGATGTGTCTGGACTTCGACCCCGCCGAGGAATGCAGCGCGGTGCGCAACGACGGTCAGGGCAAGGTCTGCCTGGCGGCCGACGAGGTCTGCTGGCTGGACGGCAATCTTATTCACAACCGCCTGCGCAACCTGCGCCAGGAGCACAACCTGGCCTATTATCGGGACTGGTACCCCGACCTGGCGGGCACGGTCATCCAGATGGGCGCCTACCGGGCCGGGGCCGCCCAGTGGCGTCCCCTGGGACGCATCGGCTACTATGAGTATGCCGAGCGCATCCAGGTGGTCCTGAGGCGCGGCCTCAACCGTCTGCTGGAGGTCAACCCCCAGCGCCCGCACCAGGAGGGGACCCGCGGCGTGGCCGTGTACCTGGTCTGCTCCCTGGCCGGCGGCACCGGCGGCGGCATCTTCCTGGACGTGGCCTACTTCCTGCGCACCATGCCCGTGGACATCAAGCAGATAGGGCTGTTCCTCCTGCCGGGCGTCTACGCCGAATACGACATCTCCGGCCGCCTGTTCGCCAACACCTATGCCTGTCTCAAGGAACTGAGCACCTTCATCAATCAGGGCGAGGCCTTCGAGGCCCGCTATCCCAACGGCCACCGCGTCAGCGTGCCCAGGCACGGCGAGAGCCCCTTTGACCAGGTTTTTCTCTACGACAACATCCTGCAGAAGGACGAGTTGACCAACAACGCCAAGACCATGGCCTCGGTGATGGCCGAGACGGTGTTTTTCGACCTGTCCTCGGCCATGGTGGGGGAGATGCACCAATCCTCCGCCACCAACGCCAGCAAGGAGTCCGGCGGGCACGAGGATTCCCCCCTGGCCCGCCAGAGCGTCTTTTCCATGGTGGGCTCCCTGACCCTGCTGCTGCCCTCCGCGGGGGACCTGCGCGGCCTGATCGGCGTCCACTATCTGCGCCAGGGGCTCCTGGCCGCCATGGCCCAGGCCCAAAACGCCTTAAACACCCGGCAGGGCCTGGAGGGGCTGCTGGCGGGCGAGCAAGCCACCCACTTCGGAGAGCTTGACCTGTATATCACCAAGTTGCTGGAAGAAACCGTTGGCAAATGCAGCTTGTGGGATACCACGTTCATCTCCCAATCCGGCCAGAAGTTGAGCGCGGAGATATTGCAGAACCGCCTGGACCCCAAGTTGTTCATGGCCCGCCTGGACGACTGGCTGGCCCAGTTGGCGCAGCCCCGGCCCGAGGGGGATTTCACCGTGCCGCCCAACCGCCTGCCCGACGTGGACCTGGGGGGGGCTGGGCCCTTGCGAAACGCGGTGACCAAGCTGGGCGACGATCTGGGGCGGCGGGTGGAGGCCATCCTGCAGCAGTCCCAGGAGGAGTCAGATAGCAAGGCCCAGGACCTCTACATATACCTCCAGGGCAAGTCGCGAGCCATGCGGGAGGCCACTGTGGGCGCCCAGGCCGAGCTTAAGCGCACCATCGAGGCCCCGGATGGTCCTTTCAACGAGCTGAAAAAGGACCTGAGCGACCTGTTGGCGGTCAAGCCTCCCCACGAGGGGCAGCTGGACCAGCTGGCGGCGGCCCACTGGGCCCGGCGTTTCCTGACCAACGTGGAGACCCTGTACAAGCGTTTTGCCTGCCAGATCAGGGTGCACCTGCTCCTGGCCGGGGCCATCGAGAAGGTCTGCGCCGACAAGCTGGTGAGCGAGCACCTGCTCCGGGAGGCCCTGCAGGCCTTGCCCAGGATCACCAGACACGTTGAGCGGGTGCAGGCCACCGTGGTCGAGCGTCTGGAACGGGGCAGCGGCCCCGGAGTGTGGTCCTTGCTGGACGAGGGCTTCCTGCAACGGCTGGGGGACAAGGTGGCCGAGACCTTGCCCCACGAGGGCGCCCTGTTGGGCTATCTCCTCTACCTGCAGACGAACCTGAAGTCCGAGGAGCTGGCATCCGGTGTAACCCCCGGCCGCATGGCCCAACTGGCCCAGGATTACGCCTGGAGCCGCGCCGACGAATTCCTGCGCCGGACCGACAGCCGTCTCCTGGAGCCCTATGCCTATATCGACGACAAGGCCTTGGCCAAGGCCATCGCCTCGGCCCGGCACGACTACATGGTGCGCGACTGCCTGCTCAACACCAGCGAGAACCGCCGGGCCTACGTGGCCTTGCCCACCTACGCCGGCGACGGCCAGCGGGAGGGTGGCAGGGTTTACGACGAGATCAAGGGCCTGGTGGGCAATGTCCTGGAGGCCAGCACCATCGACGTGCGCGCCTACCCCCTGCCCGACCAGGGCGAGGAGGCCGGCCAGCCCGGCCGCCTTTTGGTGCGCCACCTCTCCTTGAATCATCCGGCCACCAACCTGCGCGGCATCGGCGATTACTATTACGCCTACGCCCGCTATGGAGCCAACCGGGGGCTCTTCCATATCGACCAGAAATTCCTGGGCCTGCCGGAGGTCATCGACGAGCAGCTGCGCCTGAAGTACGTCACCTGCGGCAACCCCGGCTGCCACGAGGACATCACCGAGGAGCCCCGCACCGCCATCATCTGCAAGCACTGCCACCGCCCCATCCGCAGCCGTTGCGGCAACGAGGGCTGCACGGACAACGATCTGCACCGCGTCCGCGCCGACTGGGACCCCAAGAACCCCGACAAGTACTGCCCCACCTGCCACAAGCTGGCCCGCACCTACTGGTGGCGTTGCACTCACCACAACCTGGACCTGCGCACCGAGTCCAACTACTGCGAGAACTGCCTGTCCGAGTTCCACCAGAAGACGCGCCTTTTCGAGGAGGTCTCGCGGCGCGAGGACGTCAAGCGCCACCTGGATTGCCCGGGGTGCCAGCACGACTGCCGGCCGGAGCCCTTCCGCATCGAGTTCCTGGAGGTCTACGACGAGGTGCCCGACGAGCACACCGCCTGGGCCTGGGAGGTCTACCACGAGCACACCCGGCACGGCAACTGCCCCAAGTGCGGGGCCCAGCTCCTGCCCTTCTGCCCCCACCACCAGGGCGACGAGCACCGCCATTTCGTGCACCGCTTCGAGGTCCAGACCGATTGCTCCAAGAAAAACCTGCTGCCCCAGGGGCAGGTGGAGCGCCGCCATGGGCGATTCTTCTGCACCAGCGATCAGGCCCATGCCCAGGAGGTCATCAAGGAGTGCTCCTTCTGCCACCTGCCGCTCAAGAAGGACGCCACCTACTGCCCCCGCTGCAAGGGCCAGCGGTTGCCCATGGACTTGGAAGTCACCCAGGCCCCGGGCTCTTCTAGGGAGGGCGTCCAGCCGGAGGATTGGCTGCGCCAGCGGTTCGACAGGAGCGGGGAGCATCCCGACTGGGTGGCCGGCGTGGCTGACCAGGTGAGGAATAACATCGACGACAAACGCGACGACAAAGGCGGGGGCTGGCTGTGGTTCGGCCTAAGCCAGGTTGACTGGGAAAAGATGAAGAGGGCCTATCTGACCAAGCAAGCCGGCGGCAAGGATGATGACCAGGGCTGCGGCTCGCCAGCCAACGCGGGCCATAACGCAGATGAGTTGCCTCCGGAGGCGGCCGCCGAGTTCCTCCGGGGCCGGGAAGAGGAGACCCATGAGCCCTCCTGATGAACGCCAGGACCTGAAAAAGGTCATCGGCGATTTCATCACCGACGCCCTGCTGCCCGACATGGTGGCCGGGCGGGTGGCCGAGTCGCTTCAGTCCAAGCCCGACCCCGAGATCATGGCCCAGGCCATCGAGGGTGCCAAGGACAAGGTACGCTTGATTATCGAGCACATACCCACCATGAACTCCCAGTCCTTCCTGTTGCGCATCCCAGGCCCGGAGTTTTTGGAGTTCGTGCTGTTCAGCGAGTACATCCTGCTCAACTCGGTCAAGGGCGAAAAGGGCGCCTTGCGGTTTGCCAACAAGGCCCGCGAGCGTAGCGGCCAGACCCTGGCCCGCTGCCTGAACCGCCTGGGATTTTTCCAGCCCTCCGACCTGGAGCCTTATCGCCAGCGAGTGCAAGGACGGGCCGCCGACGGCCAGCAGATGTGGCAAAAGATGATCCAAAGCTTATCCCAGTACCCAAAGGAGTAATAGGTTGGCCTCCGATCTGGATATAACCAGGCAAGAAAAGCTGGCGCTGATGGACCTGGGCCTGCACAAGGTGGCGGTGCGCCTGCTCCTGGCCGCCAAAAAAGGGCGGCCCGAGGACTGGCGCCTCCTGGGCCGTAGCGTGGGCCGGGTGGAGCGCGACCTGCAACGGCTGTTCAACCAGATACAGGACGAGGAGCAACTACGGCAGGTTGCCGATCTGTGTCTGGATGAAGATATCCTGGAGACCCGGGTCAAGAGCACCTATCTCTTTGCCAAGGCCCACTCCCTGGGGTGCTTTCAGGACGCGGTTAGGGAAGCCAGGGTGGCGGAGATGCTGGGGGGCGGCGCGGGGGAGCAAGGGGCCTGAGCCCGGTGCCGCCAGCCTGGGGAGCACGGGCTGGCGGGGCGATAAAAAACATGGCGGGCGTCTTTGCCAGGGGTTCCGGCGGGCCACCAGCCCGCCGGAACCCGAGATGTCGCTGTCTGGTTACTTGCCCACCACCGCCAGCCTGATCTTCTGCGGGGTCGACTCCAGCACGTTGACCAGGAAGTCGCCGTAATTCTGTAGCATCAGCTCGTCGGCCAGCTTGGCGGCCGGGGCCTTGAGCTTGACCCGCAGGCTGGCCTTGCCGCCGCCGCCCACGGCCTCGCGCCGCACCTGGGCCACCAGGCCGGTAAGTCCTCGCAACACCTGCTCGAAGCGGTTCAGCTCGGCCAGGCTGCGCAGACCCCCCAATTCCAGCAGCACCGTCTCCTCCACCGCCGGCTCCGGGGGCTTGATGCCCGCCGCGGCCTGCTTTAAGAGGCGCTGCACGGCCTCCTCGGCGGCCTGGTTGACCTTCTCGGCGGCCTCGGGGCCGGGCGTCGCCGCAAAGACAGGCCCCTGGGCCTCCTCGGTGGCCAACACCTGGCCGCCGGCCACCTCCAGGGCCTCCAATTGGGCCAGGGGCGGGGCTTCCTGTCCCTCCTGGCTGACCAGGGGATAGGTGCGCAGGCGGCCCAGGATCACCAGGCCGGCTCCGGACTGGCGGGCCAGGTCCAGGGCCTGTTCCTCGGTGAGCACCGCCTGGCGGTAGTCCGGGGGCACCTTGCCGGCCAGGGTCTTGGTATCCACCAGCTTGAGCCCGGCGCCGGCCAGGGCGCGCAAGAGCGGCCGGGGCAGGGACGCCTGACCCGGGGCGTCGGCCCACCAGAAGGCCGGCGGACGGCCCGGCCCGGCCTCCTCGGAGACCAGGGCCAGCACCAGGGGCAGGCCAAGGGCACTCTGGCGCAGGCCGGCGGCGTCCAGGGCCTTGGCCAGGGCGGCGCGGTCCACGCCCACCGAAACCAGGGCCAGCATGCCCTCGGAGCCCCGGTGAGAGCCTTGCAGGCTGTAGGTGGTCACGAAACGGGTGGGCTTGGCCAGCACCTCGCGTTCCAGGGCCTCCAGGCGGCCGCGCAGCAGCGCGGGGTCGGTCAACTCCAGGGCGACCTGTCCCACGGCCCGGCGCAGGGCGTCGCTGGTGGCGGCCTCGCGGGCCGCCACCTCGTTGGCCCCGGCCGAGGCCCGCCCCAACACCAGTAGGCTGGCGCCGGGCACCACCTCGGCGGCGCCGGCCGGCCCGGCCAGGCCGAGCATGATCATCGTCAAGGCCAGGCAGGCCATTATCTTTGGCATGGCAATTAAGTCTCCTAGGGCCAAAAGGGCCGGACCAGGGCGGTCAGGGCCTCCAAATCGTCGGCTGGGCACCAGTTTATACCCTCAAGGCCCCTAAACCAAGTCATCTGGCGCTTGGCATAGGCGCGGGTTTTTTGTGTCATTTCCTGTAGCGCCGCCTGGGGCGTGAGCCTGTCTCGCACCACCCCCAGGGCCTGGCGGTAGCCCAGGCTTTGCAGGCCGCGGGCCTGGGGCGAGACCCCGGCGGCCAGCAATCCGGCCACCTCCTCCAACAGGCCCTCCCGCCACATCTGGCGGCAGCGCTCCTCGATGCGCTGGTTCAGCTCGGGGCGGGGGCGCTCCAGGCCCAGCAGCAGATGGGGGTAGCGCGCCCGACTAAAGCCGTGGCTGGCCAGACGGCGGCTGAAGGGCTCGCCGGTTTGCAGGCATACCTCCAAGGCCCTGAGCACCCGCTGGCGGTCGTTGGCGGGCAGGCGCTGGGCGCTAGCCGGGTCCAGGGCGGCCAGACGGGCGTGCAGGGCCGCTGGCCCTTGTTCCTCCCACTGCCGCCGCAGTTGTTGGCGCAGGGCCTCGTCCACCGGCGGGGCCGGGGCCAGACCCCAGAGCAGGGCCTTGACATAGAGCCCGGTGCCGCCGGTCAGCAACACCCGCCGTCCTCGGGCCTGGATATCGGCGATGGCCTCATCCGCCAGGCCGGCGAAGCGGGCGGCGCTCATGTCTTCCTGGGGATCGGCCACGTCCACCAGGTGATGGGGCACTTGGGCGCGCTCGGCCGGGGTGGGCTTGGCCGAGCCGATATCCAGGCCCCGGTAGACCTGCACGCTGTCGGCGTTGACCACCTCGGCCCCGAACCGGCGGGCCAGGGCCAGGGCCAGGGCGGTCTTGCCCACCGCCGTGGGACCCACCAGCACCAAGAGGCCGCTCACGACAAGGGCTCCGCGCTGCGCTTGAAGTGCCGGGCCAGGTCGCGGCGGCTCAGGGTCAGGAGCACCGGCCGGCCGTGGGGGCAGGTCAAGGGCGGGGTCAGGGTGGCCAGGCGGGCCACCAGCTCGCTCATCTCGGGCGCGGAGAGGCGCTGGCCCTGCTTGAGGCTGGCCCGGCAGGCCAGGGAGCGCAGGCCCACCTCCAGAAACTCCGGGGTCTGGGCGGGCACGCCGGCCCCGGCCAGCTCGGCCATTACCTCCCGGGCCAAGAGGGCCGGGTCCTGGCCGGCCAGGTGGGCGGGGATGGCGTTCACCGACCAGGTGCGCCCGCCGAAGTGGCTGATCTCCAGGCCCAGGCGCAGCCAGTCCGTGGCCTGGCCGGCGGCCCAGGCCGCCTCCTGGGGGGTCAGCTCCAGGCTGGCGGGGGTCAAAAGCCCCTGGCGGGGCAGATGCCCCTGGGCCAAGCCCTGGCGCATCTCCTCGTAGGTCAGGCGCTCGTGGGCGGCGTGCTGATCCACGATGACCAGGCCCTGGGGCGAGGCGCACAGGATGTAGTGGCCGTGCAGTTGACCGATGACGCTCAGCTCGCCCGTGGGACCGAACAGGGGCAGGGGCCGGGCCGGGAGCTCGGAGGCCGGCTCCGATGCCGGCAGTGGGTCCGAAGGCAGGACCAGGGGCGTGGTTTGGCGCCGGGCGACCTCGGCCCAGGGCTCGGCCACCCGGCCCGGGGGCTGGGCGGGCAGGGGCGGCCGGGGCGGGGGCGGCAAGCCAGGCTGGTAGGGCGCGCTCGGCGCGGCCAAGCCGGCCGCCACGGGCGGTGTCGTTGCCTGCGGCCAGGCCGGGCGGGCGGCGGCACGGGCGCGGCCCAGACCCAGGCGTAGGCCCCGGGTAAGGGACTCATGCACCTGGCCGGCCTGGGCAAAGCGCACCTCCACCTTGGCCGGGTGCACGTTGACGTCCAGCAGGCCGGGGTCCAGCTCGATAAAGAGCACCACCACCGGCCGCCGTCCCTCGGGCAGCAGCCCCAGGTAGGCCTGGCCCACGGCGTGCAAGAGCAGGCGGTCGCGCACGAAGCGGCCGTTGACAAAGGTGTAGACCTGGTCCAGGTTGGGCCGGCTCAGGGAGGGCAGGCCGGCCAGGCCGGTCAGCCTTAAGGGGCCGGATTCCTCCTCCAGGGCGACGAGGTGGCCGGCGGTCTCGCGGCCCAAAAGGGCCGCCACGCGCACCGCCAGGTCCTGGCTGGCCGGCAGGTCGTAGAGGGACTGGCCGCCGGTCAGGTAGCGCATGGCCACCCCGGGGCGCGAGCACGCCAGGCGCAGAAAGGCCATGCCCAGGTGCCCGGACTCGGTGGCCGCGCTTTTGAGGAACTTGCGGCGGGCGGGGATGTTGTGGAACAGGTCGCGCACCTCCACCACGGTGCCCACCGGGCAGCCCACCTCGCGCACCTGGCGGATGGAGCCGCCCTCCACCAGCACCTCCGAGCCGCTCTCGGCGCCGGCGGCCCGCGAGCGCAGGGTCAGGCGGCTGACGGCGGCGATGGAGGGCAGGGCCTCGCCGCGAAAGCCCAGGGTGCCCACGCGGGCCAGGTCGTCGCCGCTGGTGATTTTGCTGGTGGCGTGGCGCTCCAGGGCCAGGAGCAGGTCGTCGGGGGTCATGCCCGAGCCGTCGTCCACCACCCGGATCAGGCGCCGGCCCCCGGCCTCCACCTCGGCCAGCACTCGGCCGGCCCCGGCGTCCAGGGCGTTTTCCATCAGCTCCTTGAGCACGCTGGCCGGGCGCTCCACCACCTCGCCGGCGGCGATCTGGTTGGCCACCTCGTCGGGCAATAGGCGCACGGGCCGGGCTGGGGTCGGGCTGGACATGGCTCAAAGCATATAACACCCGGCCGGCCTCGGCCAGGGGTCCTTGCCTTGCCGGTCCGGGAATGCTATCTTGAGCACGCCGGGGATGGGCCACCAGGTTTATCCTCGGGCGCGGGTCTCCGCCGGGAAAAGAATGTGCCTTCTTCCTCCCGGCGGGGGCCAGGCCTCGCCGGCCGCAACAGATCAGCCCAGGAGCCAAAAGGCATGCCCCCGCACCAGGAAAAATCCGAAGCCCCCTTGGAGCGCTTGACCCCCCGCCAGGAGGCCTACCTCAAGGCCAGCAAGGAGATCGTGGTCAAGTTCATCGAGAGCGGGCGGCTGGGTGCCGCCGGCTTCCAGGAGACCTTCGGCCTGGTCTACCGCGCCGTGCGCGACACCGTGGAAGAGCGGGATTAGCCCGCGTTTTCGCCGGGCGGCGCGCAAGAAAAAACTGGCTCGCCAACCTTAATTAAGCTACCATATCTTGCTGTTCATAACCTGGGTCCTACCATAAATGGTAGGTTGCCTCTAGGTATTGGCTAACCACGTCCCATTAAGGAAGGAACCGAAGATGAAGAAAGCCTATGCGGTGATCCTGGCCCTGCTCTTGAGCATGTCCCTGGCCGCGCCGACGATGTCCCTGGCGGCGGCCGGCGACGATCTCTCCACCTCCACGGAGATGACCCAGCCCAAGGCCAAGAAGAAGGCCAAGAAGGCTAAAAAGACCAAGAAGGCCAAGAAGAGCAAAAAGGCCAAGAAGGCCAAGAAAGCCAAGAAGCCCGCCCAGATGTAGTTTTCGGTCAGGGAGCGCCCCCCAGGCCGGGACACCAGCCGTCCGGCGGCGTCTCGGTTCATGGGGTGGGGGGCGATCTAGCAACCGGTTCTCAAACCAGCATGCATCATCACCGATAGGGCCTGGCCCAGGCAAAAGCTAGTGTTTTGCCTGGGCTACCGGGCGCTTAGGCGCCAGCGGCCCGGCAGGTGTGCCTAGCCCAGCCGTCCGTCGCCGCGCGGGGCCGTACCCGGCCACGGTTCATAATAGACTCGATTGAGATACAACCCGCCCGGCGGGGCCTTGGGGCCGGGGTACAGACGTTGGCCCGCGGCCAGCATCTCCGCCAGGGCCTCGGGGGGCAGGCGTCCGTCGCCCACCTGGGTCAGGATGCCTACCAGGTTGCGCACCACGTGGCGCAGAAAGCCCGTGGCCGTCAGCCGCACCCGCCAAGTCCCCTGGGCCCACGTCTCCAGATCAGCCTCCAGGATGTCGCGCAGGGTGGAGCCATGGGCCTCGCTGCCCCGGCTGGTCAGGGCCTTGATGTCCCGCCGGCCGGGCAACAGGGCCAGGGCCTGGCGCACGGCCTGTTCATCCAGGGGCCGAGGATAGGCCCACAGGCGGTCGCGCAAAAAAAGCGCCGGCCCGCTGGCGGGCCACAGGTAGTAGTCGTAGGTCTTGCAGACCGCGGCGTAACGGGCGTGGAAGCCGGGGGCCACGGCGCCCAGGGCGCGCAGGTGGATGTCCGGGGGCAACAGCGCCTTGAGGCCTCTGGTCAGGGGCTCCAGGCCCAGGCGACTGAAGGTCTCGAAGCTGGCCACCTGCCCCAGGGCGTGCACCCCGGCGTCGGTGCGGCCGCTGGCCGCCAGGCGCACGGGGTGGTCGCACAGGCGTCCCAGGGCCGCCTCCACCGCGCCCTGCACGCTACGCGCGCCGGGCTGCAACTGCCAGCCGGCAAAGCCGCTGCCGTCGTAGGCCAGCACCAGGGCTAGGTGGCGGGCCAGGCCGCCGGCCGGCGGCTCCTCTGTCCGAAAAGGCACCCCGTGGGGCGTAAATTGCCCCCACAGCCGGCTGAAGAATTCATCCTGGGCCATGGCCGACAGGTCTCCCAGCCGTGGGCGGTTAGGGCGTGAGCGCCAGTTCGCCCAGCCCGGCGGTCTCGCCAAGGCCCAGCATCAGGTTGGCGTTCTGCATTGCCTGGCCGCTGGCGCCCTTGGTGAGGTTGTCCAGGGCCGAGAACAGCTTCAAGAGGCCCGAGCGGGGGTCCACGGCCACGGCCAGTTGCACCCGGTTGCTGCCGCGTACCTCCTTGGTGGCCGGCCATATCCCCTTGTCCAGGGGCCGGATGAAGGGCTCGTCCCCGTAGGCCTTGAGCCAGCAGTTCCGCACCACCTCGTCGTCCACGCCGGCCCGGGGCCGGGCGTAGATGGTGGAGAGGATGCCCCGGTCGATGGGCAGCAGGTGCGGCGTGAAGGTCAGGCGCACGGCCTGGCCAGCGGCCAGGGACAGCTCCTGCTCCATCTCCGGGGTGTGGCGGTGGCCGGCCACCGAGTAGGGCTTGAAGTTGTCGTGCACCTCGCCGTGGATCAGGCCCAGCTTGGCGCCGCGCCCGGCCCCGGAGACGCCCGAGGCGCTGTCGGCGATGATCCCCTCCGGGGAGATCAGGCCGGCCCTCAGGAGCGGCACCAGGGCCACCAGCACGCTGGTGACGTAGCAGCCCGGATTGGCCACCAGGCGGGCGGGCTTGATCTGCTCCCGGTAAAACTCCGGCAGGCCGTAGACCGCCTCGGCGCACAGCTCCGGGCAGGTGTGGGGCGCGTACCACTGCTGATAGGTCTCGATCTTGCGCAGCCTAAAGTCGGCGGACAAATCCACCACCTTGGCCCCGGCGGCCAAGAGACCCGGCACCGCGGCCATGGCCGTCTGGTGGGGCACGGCGGTGAAGACCAGCTTGGCGCTGGCCGCCAGTTCCGTCGGGTCGGGGGCCGTGAAGGGCAGGTCCACCCGCCCCTCCAGGGCGCCGAAGACCCGGCTGACCTTCTGGCCCTCGAACTGCCGGGAGCTGACGGCCGTTAGCTCCAACTCCGGGTGCATGGCGATCAGACGCATCAGCTCCACGCCGGTGTAGCCGGAGCCGCCCAGGATGGCCACGGGGATCATATGCCGCCTCCCTATTGTCAGGCGCAAGCAAGGCCATCCTGGGCCTGGCTTGCCTATCGGCCCGGGCAAAACTTGGGTGTTGCCTGGGCCGAATGTCGTTGGTAGCGTTGCCGGCCTGTGGCCAGCGGGGACATAAAAAAGGGGAAGGCCCGTCCGGGCCCTCCCCTTGCACACGCCCGAAACGGGGCGATTAACGCTTGGAGTACTGGAACCGGGCCCGGGCGCCGCGCTGGCCGTACTTCTTGCGCTCCTTCTTGCGAGAGTCGCGGGTAAGCAGGCCGGCGCGCTTCAAGGTCTGGCGCAGCTCGGGGTTGAAGACCAACAGCGCGCGAGCGATGCCATGACGGATGGCGCCGGCCTGGCCGGTGGTGCCTCCGCCGGCCACCGTGACCAGCACGTCGAACTGGTCCTGGGTGTCGGTGAGCGCCAGGGGCTGGCGCAGGACCATGGTGTCGGTCTCGCGGCTGAAGTATTGCTCCACGGAGCGCTTGTTGATGACCACCTTGCCGTTGCCGGGGGTTAGCCAGCAGCGGGCCACGGCGTTCTTTCTTTTACCGGTGGCGTAGTAGCTCGACTCAGGCATGTGTAAGCACCTTCTCTACAGGGCCAATGGCTGGGGCTGCTGGGCCTGGTGGGGATGGGTGGGCCCCGCGTAGACCTTGAGCTTCTTGAGGAGCTGACGGCCCAGGCGGTTCTTGGGCAGCATGCCCCGCACCGCCGTGCGCAACAGATCCTCGGGCTTGAGTTGCACCATGCGCTTGGCCACGGTGGCGGTGATGCCGCCGGGATAGCCGCTGTGCCGGTAGTAGGTCTTCTGCTCCCACTTGCGCCCGGTGAGCTTCACCTTTTCGGCGTTGACCACCACGATGAAATCGCCGGTGTCCAGGTGGGGGGTGAAAATGGGCTTATGCTTGCCCCGCAGCCGCATGGCCACCTGGGTGGCTAGACGGCCTAGGACCAGGTCCGTGGCGTCGACCACGAACCAGTCGCGGGAGAAGTCTTCCGGTTTGGCAACATAGGTCTTCATGATACCCGCCTATAGCGTATCGGAGTACGAGGCGACTCTTGTGCGCCCCAGTGGGAGTCGAAGCTGTATTTATAGGGTACAGCAGCCCGTCTGTCAATACTCAGTAGGTAGAATTCGAGACGCTTCTGATCTGGCCCCAGCCCAGCAACTCGCCGAAACCACCGAGGGAAAAGGCCAGATAATAGCCGCGGTTGACCGTGTCGTCCACGTAGTAGGTGCGGATGCCCCAGCATTGGCTCTCGAAGGCCAACTCGTAGATGGATTGGAAGTTGGTGTATTCGCTCAGGTCCCGGTGGTTGATGTAGCTTATGGACCATTCCTTGGTGATGGCCAGGGTCAGCTTGCCGCGCACCTGCTTGACGTTGTCGGCGGTGAAGCGGTAGTCCACGGTGATGGCGTCGCCGCGGCGGTTCCTGGTCTTCAACAGGCCGTTTATCTGGTCCCAACGGGCCTTGTACAGGTTCCAGGAGGTGTCGCCCTCCAGGTAGAGGTACTTGCTGGGATACAGGATCATCTTCTGGGCGATGTTGCCCCAATACTGGGGATCGGGGTCGCCGCTGGTGGGGTCGTTGCGGTACTCGTTGAGATTGAAGGCGTGGGAGATGTTGTAGTTCAAGAACTCACGGTAGATGGGGCGCACCACGCCGGTCTGGTCGTCCTTGGAGATGGTCTTGCTGGTCAGGGCGTTCTGGATGCCGTAGGACACCTGGTTGAGCCGCTGCTGGTTCTGGTTCTGGCGGGCCAGGATCGGCAGGTCGTCGTCGGGGATGTTGGGCTGATAGTTGTAGGTCACGGTGGGCCGGAAGGCGTGCTTGATCTTCCAGGGGTCATCCTCGGCACCGAATTCGAAGACCCGGTACATGTAGGTGGAGACCTCGGTGGAGAAGCCCCACAACTCGCTGGTGCCGGTGGTGGCGCCGGCGGTGTCGGTGGCGCTGTCGCGGGTGACGTTGTAGAAGCGCTGCTTGTAATTGAAGCTGGGCTCCACCGAGATGTAGTCGTTGAAGTTCAGCGGCAGGGCGAAGGTGGGGGAGATGTCGCTGATGTGTCCCCGCGCGCCCTCCTGCTGATAGTAGTAATTGTAGGACGAACCCATCTGGAAGTACCAGCCGGTGTCGCCCACCGCCTGGCGGGTGGCGTCGTAGGACAGGTAGGGCAATTGCTGCTGGGTGGTCTTGTTGTTGGTGGCCAGGTCGTCGTTGTAGATCAGGCTGCCGTTGAAGGTGGAGGATGACCAGTAGCGTTGCAGGTTGATCTTGTTGGTGCGCCAGGTGGAGGTGCGGGGGTCCACCTCGCGTCCCAGCATCTCGATGAAGCGTTGATTGGTGGCCTCGAAGCCGGAATGGCCGAAGGTGAACTCCTTGAGGTAGTCCTGGTCGCTGACCAGGTCCAGGTCCACCTTGAGATTCATGTTGTCGTTGAACAGGCGCTGGTCGCTCTTCATGCGGAACCAGTAGCGGGAGTTGTAGGCGTCAACGTTCTTGAGCTGGTCCTTCAGCTCCTGGCCCATGCTGTCCTCGGGCATGTAGTCCAGGGCCATCATGCCCTTGGATCCGGGAGCCAGGGAGTAGCGGTATTCCAGGCCATAGTCCATGCCGCGGTAGGACATGTAGTTGAGGGTGAAGGTGGCGTCCTGGTCCTCGCCCAGGGTCTGGAACCAGGGCTGGCTGTAGATGACGCCGTCGCGGTCGGACATGCCCATCATGGGCGGCAACAGGCCCGACTGACGCCGGAACTTGGCCGGGAAGGCGGCCCAGGGCGAGTACAGCACCGGCACGTCCTTGATGCGGAAGGCGGCTCCGTTGATGGTGCCGAAGCCGTCCAGGTCCACGTCGATGTTGGAGCCGGATATCTTCCAGGCCGGGTTCAATCCGTCGCAGGAGGTGAAGGAGCCTTTCTCCAGGTGGTAGGATTCCTTGCCCACCTTGTCGATTTCTTGGCCCCGCATATAGAAATTGTTTGATTTGATGAATATCTGGCCGTCGTACACCTTGCCGGTGCCGCCTTGCATGTCGATGAGCAAACGCTGGCCGGTGAGCACCTCGCCCATGGTCTCCATGCGCGCCCGCCCCTCGGCCTCGGCCACCAGCTTTTCGGAATGCAGGCGCACGCGGTCGGCGAAGATCTTCATGCCCCCGCGCACGATCTCCACCTCGCCCTCGGCCACGTAGGTCTTGGTGGCTTCCTCGAAGACGACCCGGTCGGCGCGCACGTCCACCGGACCCTCGGCGTCCACCCGGATCAGTTGGCCGGGGGAATTGTCCGGCGCCGCGCCGGCCAGGGAGGCGCCAGTCAGCAGCAATAAGGCCGACAAAAGCCCGATGATAAACCCGCTTGCCATGAGCCTGCGTACCGCCACGATCTCCTCCTCCGGGCGTGCCTTTGGCCAAGACACGGTTGCTGTCGCACCGTAGCAGATGCAGGTTGTCATGGCAAGTCGCTTGTGGTTGCGCGGGTTAATGCCCCGCGGCCCCGGGCGGGCCGGCCGGCTAGGGACGGTCTTGTTGGCCGCCGGCGGTCAGCAGGGCCAGGGCCTCGCCCACGGTGAACAACGAGCCGGTGACCAGCACCACCCCCCGGGGGCCGGCCAGGCGCCGGGCGCTGTCCAGGGCGCGGGCCAAATCCGGCTCCACCCGGCC
>JAZDIQ010000061.1:0-25878 GCA_043804825.1 Pseudomonadota bacterium | reverse complement strand
GTCGCGGCACAGGGGCTCCAGGCGCTCCCTGGCCGCCGCCGGGGCCGCGGACCAGGGCATCAGCCCGTGGCCGGCCAGGAAGTCGGCGGCCACCTGGTTGCGCTGCTGGGGGATGAACTCGGCGATGAGCCAGCGGGCGCCCCGGTCCTTGAGGCGGGCCACGGCCTGGGCCAGCATCCAGGCCTCGAAGTGGCGCCCCAGCACCCGGCAGCTGAGCATGAAGGAGTCCAGGAAGGCCACCTCCGGGTCGGTGGTGGGCCGGGCCATGAGCAGGGCCACGTTGCCGTGATCGCCGAAGCGGTCGGCCAGATGCCCCAGGAAGGCCACCGCCCCGGGCTCGTTAGCCAGGGCCAGGACCTCCGGCACCCCGTGGCGGATGACCCGCAGGTTGAACTGGTTGGTCTTGGCGCACAGCTGGGCGGCGCGGGCCACGCTGCCCTGGTCGATGGCCACCAGGGAGGGCTTGAGCCCGATGCCCTTCAAGAAGCTGCTCTGGTCCACCACCTGGCCCTGCTCGGCCTTGAACTGGGCGCGTGCCTGGTACTGGGCCTTTTTCTTGGCGTCCTCGGCGGTGGCCTGAAAGCTGGCGAAATGGGGCAGGTCCTTGAGCAACCGCGGCCAGCGGCTCACCTCGGCCGGCGGGTCCAGCACCGTCACCTGGGGGGCCTGGGCGCGCACCACCTCCCGTTCCAAGGGGTTGTCGTCCCAGAAGACGAAGCTGTCGGCCCCCAGGTCCAGGTCGGCGGCCAGTTGCAGGATATTGCTGGCCTTGTCGCGCCAGTTCACCTTGTGGGCCACCAGGTCGTCCCTTTTGAGGATCATGCCCGAGTGCCCCTCGAAGACCTCCCAGACATCCTGCTCGTTGTTCTTGGAGACGATGGCCAACAGCACCCCGGCGCGGCCCAGCTCCTGGGCGGCGTGCTGGAAGTCCTGGAAGGCCTTGCCCACCCCGTCCTGGCCCAGGGCCAGCCCGGCCAGTCCCACCTCGCCCACCACGCCGCCCCACAGGGTGTTGTCGCAGTCCAGCACCAGCACCTTCTTGGCAGCCCCGGTGATGCGGGTCAGGATGTCGGCCAGGGACTGGGCCAGCACCCGCAGGCCGCCGGTGCTGAGCCGGCAGCGGGCGGCGTAGAAATTGCGGTCGTCAAAGGCCTGGTCCAGGCCCAGGCGGGCCAGGTGGCGGTCCAGGGGCAAGAGGTATAGGCCCAAGTTGGCCCCCAGGCGCTGGCGTAAAAGCTCTTCCCAGGCCTGGCGGGCCTGTTCCCAGGCCGGCAGGGCCCGGGCGCCGGCGATGGCCGAGCCCCAGGCCGGCAGGCTGTAGGCCACGATCAGCGGGGTCTGGGGGTGGTTGGCCAAAAAGACGTCCAGAGGGGCCAAGAGGGGCGAGAGCAGCGCCAGGAAGGCCTGCTGGCGATCCTGGGGATCGGCCAGGGCCAGGGCCGGGGCCAGGGCCGCACCGGGCAGGAGGTCCTCCAGGAAGACCACCCAGGCCAGGGCTGCCGCCGGCTCCGGTCCCGGCTCGGGGTCCAGGAGCAGGTTGGCCCACTGGTCATAGCCCGCGAACTCCAGTTGGCGCACGGCGGCCAGGGCCGACCAGGCCGGGTTGCCGGGCAGCAGGAAGGAGGTGCCGCAGATCAAAAGATTGGGGAGCATGAACGCCTCGAACCCCCGGGCCGCCAAGCGCCCGGGAGTTGGCTGATTAAGCGAATAACCTGAGGCCATTATTACCATCAAAGCCCAAGGGCTTCAAGGCGGGCGCCGCCAGCGGTTGACGGCCCTGGGAGTGTGTCGGAGAAAGCCATCCCCGGGGACCAGGTGCCCCGGCCTAGGTGTAGTTGTCAAACAGGTTGTGCACAGTCTCCATATTCGGAACCATGTGGACAACCTCTTTAGCATCTACACCTAGGCCAAGACTTTGATCATCCCCAGCGGCGGGAAGATCAGCGCGGCGGGCGGTGAACCGGCCCGACTTTTCCGGCGGCTCTTGCCTATCAGTACGGCCACCGGGGGCCGGGGCCGAAGCAGTGGCTGTTCCTTCCAGGTCGGCGCGAGGAGGCCGGGGTGGTTTCGGCTGCGCGGTCGGGGGCGGCGCCAGCCCACGCATGCTCAGCTTGAACAAGGTGGGGCCCAGCAGGGCCGTCAGCAGGGCCAGCAGCCAGTAATGGCTTAGCCCGTCAGGGTGAAGCAGTACCGCACAAAAAAACCATTGACGGTGGGTGTTTTAATAATATATATGATGTCTGACATCAGACGTCAAAGGAGGCAATCGCACATGCCATCTTCCAATTACCCCTTCAGCCCCCTTGGGGACAAAAGCCTTTACCATCGAGTGGTTGATCGCATTCGCATTGCCATATTCAGGGGTGATCTCAAGCCTGGAGATCAATTGCCTTCCGAGCCGGAGTTGGCTCGTCAGTTGGAGGTGGGACGTTCGGCGGTGCGGGAGGCCATCCGCATCCTGGAAAGCACGGGGTTGCTTACCGTCCGGCGGGGGCACGCCGGGGGCACCTTTGTCCAGGAAAGAGACGTGTCCTCCTTGGTGCCGGTTTTCGCCGACATCCTCAGGCTGGCCCTGGTGGAGGTCAGCGAACTAACTAGAACCAGGGTGCTTTTGGAGTCAGTGGTGATCCAGGAGGCGGGGGCGCGCATCACTCCCGAAGGCCTGGCCACCCTGCGGGAAAACGTGGATCAGGCAGAGCAATACTATCGCCAGGGCGAGGTGGCCTTGCGCGTGGCGGCCAACCTGGAGTTCCACATGAAGCTGGCGCGCATCGCCGCCAGCCCTGTCTTGGAACTCAACGTGGGCGCGGTGCTCAAGCTGCTTTCCTACTATCTGGAGACCATTCCCCCCTCACCGGAGATGGTGGAAGGCACGCTGGCGGGCCACCGCCAGTTGATAGAGCTTTTGGCCGCGGGCCGCGTCCCGGAGGCGGTGGAGCTGAACCGGGAGCACATAGAAACAGTGAGTCACAAGCTAATTCGCCGCGCGGAAGAAGACGCGGACAAGGGACTGCCCGCGCGGCATTTGTTTGACGACGGAGGATTTGATGGAAAGGCGCTTTAGTTATTACATGCCCGAAATGGAGGGACTTGGCGTTCCCGAAATTGAGACCATGCTGGCCCCCCGTCTGCGGGAGCAACTGCAATACTGCCATGAATCATCGGCTTATTACCGGGAAAAATTCAGGCAAGCCGGGGCCCAGGTGGGCGACATAAGGACCTTCGACGACCTGCGCAAGCTGCCGGTCTTCATGACCAAGGAGGATGAGCGCGCCTGTCAGGAAGAATCGCGCCAAAAACTGGGGCATACCTTCGGCACCCACCTGTGCGCCTCACCCGACGAAATCTACCTCACGGGCACGACCTCGGGCACCACCGGCGTGCCCACCTTCACCTACACCTTCACCAAAAACGACCTGGATTTCCTGGCCCCCCGCCTGGCCCACCGCCTGGCCTTGTGCGGGGTGGGCAAGGGCGATAGGGGGTTGTTTTTTTTCACGCTGGGCATTTACGCCACCACCATGACCCTGTGGGGACTGCGCCTTTTGGGCGCCCTGCCCATCGACATCGACGCCAGGGCCGGAACCGATACCTTTCTCAAGTTCGCCGACCTCACCCGGCCCACATTCTTGGCCTGCACGCCCTCCCTGGCCCTCTACCTCATCGAGAAGAGCCCCAAAGTGTTGGGCTATCCGGTATCGCAATTCAAGCTGAAAGGGCTCTTGACCACCGGAGAGCCGGGCATCGCCAACCCGGCCATCAAAAAGACCCTGGAGGAAGCATACAACTGCCCTAGTTTCGATTATTGGTCGCCGGCCGGCCATGCCCCCGGCATCTCCTGCCAAGGGTCGGAGTACCACGGATTGCACGCCATCGCTCCCGAGGTGTGCACCAGCTATTTCGACCTGATAGACCCCTCCAGCGGAGAATCCATTCCCCTGGCCGACGGCGCCATAGGACAGATGGTGCATACCTCCTTGCATCGCCAGGCCTGTCCGCTGGTCAAATACGCCTACGGCGATGTGGTGCAGATTTCCTTGGGGGAATGCCCCGGTTGCGGCTTCCAGGGCATTCGCGCGCGGCTGGTCGGACGCGCCGACGACATGCTCATCGTGAAAGGCGTCAACGTCTATCCGGCTGCGGTGCGCGCCGTGGTGATGAAGTTCCAACCTCAAGTAACCGGTCAGATGCGAATCGTCTTGGACGCCCCGCCCCCCAGCGTGGTCCCCCCCTTGAAAATGAAGGTTGAATATCAGGGGAACCTGGATACGCGGGAGAGCGACGCGCTGGCCGAAAAAATAGCCCAGGCGGTGCATGACTCCCTGCGCATGCGTCCCAAGGTCATCATGGTGCCCCAGGGAAGCCTGCCACGCTCCACCCGCAAGACGCCCGTCTTCGAAAAAGCCTATGAGTAGCGCGCCGCGCCGAGGAAGGACCACCTGGTTAACAGTTTAGAGACCGAGGAGGGGTCAGATGAAGGTAACAAGCAAACTGCCGATGCTGATGGTCGCCGTGGCCTTGATGCTACTGCCCGCCCTGGGGCGGGCCGCGGAAATGCCCACCCTGATCAGCGCCACCACCTACACCGTGGGATCCACCGGTTACACCATCTCCATCGGCCTGTGCAAGGCCATCGAGGAAAAGGGCGGGGTCAAGGTGAAGGTGGTGCCCGCGGGCACCGACATCGCCAAGCTACTGCCGGTGAAGTCCCAGGAAGCCTCTTTCAGCATCCTTACCGGCGCCGGTCAGTTCATGGCCAGCCGCGGCCTGCAACTCTTCGCCGCGCCCAACATGGGCCCCCAAAGGTTGCGCCTGGTGTGGGCGTGCAACCTGGGCGCCATCGCCGGCATGATGACCAGGGCCGATTCGGGGATAAAGACCCTGGCGGACCTCAAGGGTAAGAGAGTGGCCTTCATTCCCGGCTCGCCGGCCTGCACCTTCCTGCACGGCGGCTATCTGGCCTTCGGCGGGCTGGAGTGGAAAGACGTGGAGAAAATTAAGGTTTCCTCCTGGAAGGACGCCTGGAAGTCAGTGTTGGAAGGCTCCAGCGACACCGCCCATTGCCTAATCACCTCCAGCGCGGCCATGGAATTGGCCGCCTCGCCCAACGGCATTCATTGGCTGCCGGCGCCCGCCCAGGACAAGGAGGGCTGGAAGCGCCTCAACTCCTGGTGCCCCTATTTGCGGCCTTACAAGGCTGACAAGGGCGCGGGGATCACCCCTCAGAACCCGGCGGAAATCGCCTCTTATGACTACGGCTTTGTCGGCTACCCCCACCTGGACCCCAAGCTGGCCGAGGTCATCACCACCTCGATTTTGAACGGCTATGACATCTACCAGGACATGCATGCCGCCCTGAAGGCCTGGACCCGCGAAGCGGCGCTGAACAACCAAGCATTTGTGGTGCCCTATCATCGCGGTTCGGTGGCTGCCTTCAAGGCCGCGGGCCTCTGGACCGCCGAGCACGAAAAGATTCAACAGGACCTGTTGAAGCAAGAAGAGCAGAGGCTGGCCGGGTACGCCGCAGCCCAAAAGCTGGCCAAGGAAAAGGGCGTGGAGCAAGCGCAGTGGCCCGCATTCTGGGAGGACTACGCGCGCGAGCACCAATTGTTCTGATGGGCATGCCGACCGGGAGCAAGCGATAGCCGCGGCGGCGGCGCCAGTGGCCGCCGCCGCAAACTTTAAACCTTTGGCGGGCAACCTGGCCTAAGCGCGGGAGTGCGGGTTACATGACAAAATCCACCGTCACCGGAAAGTCCACCGAGCAAGTAGCACCCCGTCGGCGGGAACTCAAGGGCTGGCTTGACGCCTACTTTTTGCTAAGCACCACCGCTGGCGTGCTCTCATCGCTCTATCAGCTGTTTCACTGGGGTTTTCTGGGCACCCTGATGGGTAGCGCCTATTATTACCTGCTGCTGGTCTGCTTCCTGCCTCCGGTGTTTTTGCTCTACCCCGCAAGAGGCAGGGCCGAGAGCAACAAGCCGCCATTTTATGATTTGCTCTTTACCGGGCTGGCCCTGGCCAGCAGTTTCTATCTTTGCTGGCACGCCGAGGAGATCGCGGCCATGGGCTGGGAAATCTACCCGCCCCTGGAGCCGCTGCTCACGGGCGCGGTGTTGGTGGTGCTGATTCTGGAGGCCGCACGCAGGGTGGGCGGGCCGGTGTTCGCCGGGCTTTGCCTGTTCTTTACCACCTTCGGGCTTTATTCCTCTCATCTGCCCAGCCTTCTGCAAGGCATGTCCTACAGTCCCAGCCGGCTGGCCGCCTATTTTTCCATGGGGCCTTCCGGAATAATCGGCCTGCCCATGCGGGTGGTGGGCAATATTCTCATCGGCTACATGATTTTTGCCGTGGCCCTGCAGATCACGGGCGGCGGCCGCTTTTTCATGGACCTATCGGCGGCGCTGTTCGGTTTTGTGCGCGGCGGGTCGGCCAAGGTGGCCATTTTTTCCAGCGCCTTGTTTGGCAGCATCAGCGGCAGCGCCATATCCAATGTCTTGACCACGGGCGCCATTACCATACCGACCATGAAGAAAGCCGGCTATCCTCCCCACTACGCCGGGGCCATAGAAGCCTGCGCCTCAACCGGCGGGGTGCTCATGCCGCCGGTGATGGGGGCCACGGCCTTCGTCATGGCCGAGTTTCTGGGGCTGCCCTACGTTGACATCTGCATCGCGGCGGTGGTGCCCTCGTTCATGTACTACGCCGGCCTGTTTTTGCAGGCCGATGCCTATGCGGCCCGCGTGGGTCTCAAGGGAATTCCCCAGAGCCAACTCCCTTCCCTGCGCGACACGGTCAGGAATGGCTGGGTCTATATCGCCGCGCTTTCCCTGCTGGTCTGGATGCTGCTTTACATGCGCTGGGATGTGTGGGCGCCGTTCGTTTCGGCCACCCTTTTGCTGCTGGCGGGCTCCCTGCGCCGTCGGGACGCCCTGCGCTTGCCGCAGTGGATTGGTTTTGTGCGGGGCGTCGGCACGGTGTTGGCGGAGCTGGCCGCCCTTTTGGCGGCCATAGGCATGATTATCGGCGCGCTTTCCATCACCGGCGTGGCCCATTCCTTTTCGACCGAAATCATCAAGCTGGCCAGCGGCAAGATATGGCTGCTCCTGGGCCTGGGGGCGATCACCAGTTTCATCCTGGGCATGGGGATGACAATAACCGCCTGCTACGTGTTTCTGGCCATGGTTCTAGCCCCCGCCCTGGTGCGCTCGGGCCTCAATCCCCTGGCCGTGCATCTGTTCATCATGTATTGGGGCATGGCCTCCTACATAACCCCGCCGGTGGCCTTGGCCTCCTTCGCCGGGGCGGGCATAGCCGGCGCGGATCCCATGAAAACCGGCTTCAAGTCCATGCAATTGGGCGCGGTAAATTACTTTGTGCCCTTTTTCTTCGTGCTCAATCCAGGGCTCATCTTTCAGGGTCAGCCTTGGGAAGTGGCCCAGGCCATCGTCGGATGCTTTGTGGGGATGGCGGTCATAAGCGCCTCCCTGGAGGGCTGGGTCCTGGGTTTGGGAAAACCGCCCCTGTGGCTCAGACCGTTGCTCTTCATCGCGGGCTTGCTGCTGGCGGCGCCGGAAACGATCACCGATATCGTGGGCATCTCCCTGTTGGTGCTGTGCCTGGCGGCGATGTGGCTTCTGGGAAGGCAACCCGCGTCGGCGCAAGGAAAGGAAAAAAGCGATGCCATGGCACGTTGATTGCCAAAATCTGGCCCAGACCCTCAAGCAAAGATTGTTCATCTCTCAGGCGCCCGTGGCGGTTCGCCTCCTGAGCCATGCGGAAATGAGCCAAGAGCCTGCCTGGCTGGAGAAGATCAAGCGGCCGGGCAGGGGCCTGCCGGAAAAGGTCCTCACCTGCCAGGCCATGGCCATGGTCCGTCTCTATGGGTGGCAGGTCCTGGTCACCCCGGAGGCCGTGGATTGCCCCACCGGCCTGATCACCATGGGGTGGGTGGCCATGAGCCCGGAGTATTTACGGGGCGAAATACCGGTCACGCCCTTCAACCAATCCCAGCAGGCAAGGGCCAAGCGCATGGAAATGGTGCCCTACCTGGAGCGAGGCTCCGTGGCCGCGCTGGCCGCCGCGCCCCTGGAGGACTGCCCCTTCCAGCCGCAGGTGGTGGTGATCTATTGCTCCCCGGCCCAGGCCATGCGTCTGGTGCAAGCCTCGTTGTTCCACCACGGGGGAGCGGTGGAATCATCCTCGGCGGGCGCCCAAGGCTGTTCGCAATACCTGACCAGGGTGCTGCAAACCGATCAGCCCCGCTTTGTCATTCCCGGCAACGGGGACCGCATCTTTGGACACGTGGAAGAGAACCAGATGGCCTTTTCGCTGCCCGCCGGCATGATGGCCCAGTTGGCGGAAGGCCTGGAACAGAGCCACCTCGGCGGACAGCCCTATCCCGTGCCTGGCTACGTGCGGGCCGAGTTAAGCGTGTCCAAGGCCTACGCGCGGGCCAGCGAGCATCTGCGCAAATACACCCAAGGCCAGGCGAGCTAGCCCAACCGGCCCGACTTTTCCGGCGGCTCTCGCCTATCATTCCGGCCACCGGGGGCCGGGGCCGAATCAGTGGCTAGGTTCCTTCCAGGTCGGCGCGAGGAGGCCGGGGTGGTTTCGGCTGCGCGGTCGGGGGCGGCGCCAGCCCACGCATGCTCAGCTTGAACAGGGTGGGGCCCAGCAGGGCCGTCAGCAGGGCCAGCAGCACAATGGCATCCTTGAGGGCCGGGGTGATGAAACCCTGTGCCAGGCCGATGGAGGCCGCGGCCACTATGAGGCTCAGGCGCGAGGAGAGCAACAAGCCGGCGCGCAGGCTCATGCCAGCTTCCAGGCCAGCCAGGGTGTAGAGCAGGGAGGGCAGCAGCTTCACGGCCAGGGCCATGGTCAAAAGCAGGCCGCTGAACAAAAGGTGATCCAGGCCCAGGACGTTGCGCACGTCAAATTGCATGCCCACGTGGATGAAAAAGATGGGGATGAGAAATCCGAACCCCAGGGCCGAGAGCTTCTGCTCCAGGACCTGCTTCTCGCGGAACACGAAGGCCAGAACGCAGCCGCCCATGAAGGCCCCCAGAACCGGCTCCAGCCCGGCCAGCTCCGAGATGCCCACCAGCAGGAACAACAGCGCCATGGAAAAGCGCACTCCCTGCTCGCTGGGGTCGTCGCTCATCAATAGCCGTTCGGCGATCCGCGGGTGCCACCAGGCCCAGAGCCGCCCCAGATAGAACAGCACCCCGAAGCCGGTGAAGATGGGCAGCGGCAAAAGCAGGCGCCAGGTGAGGCCGTGGCTGAACCAGAGGTTGTAGACCGTGATGCCCAGCAGGGTGAGAAAGTCGGCCAGCGTGGCGGCGATGAGGATGGTCTGGGCAAAGGCCCCTCGACCCAGGCCGGCGTCCTTGAGCCCGGGCAACACCAGGCCCAAGGAAGTGGTGGACAGCACCAGGGCCATGAATACGCCATGACCCATCAACAATGAGCACCCCAGGGCCATCCCGGCGGTGACCGCGAAGACCAGAAGATGCACCAAGAGGCGCCGGGGACGCTGGCGCGACAGGGCCCTGAAGTCTATCTCCATGCCAGCGTGGAGCATCAGGATCAGAAAGCCCAGCTCGGCCAGGAATGGCAGCCACTCCCCGGCCGGTTCCAGGTTGAAAAGGCTCTTGCCCAGCAGCACTCCGAAGAATATTTCCACCACCGGCGAGGGTATGCACAGCACTCGGCTCAGGCCGGGCAGCACCGCCGCGGCCGAGCAGACCACCAGCATGGTCGCGGCTTGGTCCAGAACCATTACTCGTCCTCATCCGATGCGATGACCAGCACCGAGCAGGCGGACTTGCGGGCCAGGTGCTCGCCCACGTTGGGCGCCAGAAAACCCCGACCCTTGGGCGCGCCGCCCACGACCAAAAGATCGAACTCGCCGGAGATGGCCACGATCTCCTTGATGGGGTTGCCCGCCAGGGCCAGCTTCTTGAGGTCCATCTTCTGGGCGTGGGCCAGCTCGCGGGCCCGGTCCCGCGTCTGCTCCAGCCAGTCATCCTTGCCCTCGCCGCGAAAAAACTCGGGCTCGGCCACCATGGCCAGGTGCACCTCGGCCCCCATCTGTCGAGCCAGGTCGCAGGCCGCCTCCAGGGCGGATTCGGCGCGGGGGCGACCGTTGAAGGGCACCAGCACCCGCTTGTATGGCATGGTGCCCACCGCCAGCAGCAGCGGCCGTCGCAGGCTGTTGGCCAGGCTCAGCAAGCCGCCGCCGGTGAGCCCGGAGAGCAGCCCCGGCTCGGGGCGGGCGGCCACCACCAGGCCCACGTCCTCCTGGGGGCACATCTCCCGGGCCGTTCGCCAGATGCTTCCCTCCACGGCCTCGACGGCCACCTTGCTGGCCGCCGGCCACTGGTTAAGCTGCTCCTGGATTTGGCAAGCGCTCTTCTCGCACAGGATGGTGGTTGAGTGCAGGTGGGTGTTGAGCGCCCAGTGCAGGCCTTCGCTGATCACCATGGCGGCCTGGGACGCGGCCTCCGGGGACAGCACCACCAAAAGACTCTGGCCCAGGACGCGGGGAAAGCCGGGCAGGGAGCAGGACAGCTCCGAGCAGATGTCGCTGAACAGATCGGGCTGGCCTAGGATAACCAGACGGTCGTCCTCGCCGATCCTGGTCATGCCCTCGGGCAGCAGAAGGCGGCCCCCGCGGATCAGCCCGCATAGTCGCCAGTCCGGCCCTCGCACCCGCGAAGCCCGGCGGCCGACCACTTGGGGCACGCCCGAGGCCTGCACCTCCATCACGGCTCCCCCGCCCAGGGCCAGCGGCGTCACGCGGGCCTGGGGGTCCTCCAGATAGCGGTGCACCTCCCGGGCCAGGGAGGCGCTGGCCAACATAGCCATCACCCCCTGGAGTTCGGCGAACTGGGGCTCGTGGCGGGACTCGCTGTACAAGGCCAGGACATGGCGCACTTCCGCCTCGGCCCCGGCGGCGGCACAGGCCAGGTTGACCTCGTCTTCGGCGCTGGCGGCCAGCAGATAGTCCATGTCGCCCAGCCCGGCCTGCTCCAGGGCCACCCGGCTGGAGGGGTCCTCGGCCCAGGCGCCGATGACGTGCGGGAACAAGGCCGCGGCCCTCTCCAGCTCCTGGCGGTCCTTGGCCACCAGCACCACCCGCCAGCTATCGCCCAGGCGCTTGAGCAGCTCGCACACCACAAGGCCGGCCCCGCAGATCATTATCTTGCGCTCGGTCATGTCTTTTCCCTTGGTACGAAGCCAGGCCGCCAGTCCAGCGCCCCCCGGGATTGCTCCAGTGAACCGGTCCGGCGTTTTTGGCGGCGCTCTCAGATAAGTCAGGCCATCATGGTCTGAGCATACAGTTCATAATGATACGCCCTTGGCAATTCCATGGGAGGTAATTGCCGGGCGGCGCCGACGTATCCGGCAAAAGAAGAGGGGCTAGGCCGCAACCTAACCCCTTAAAATCATGTGGCGTGCCCAGCGGGATTCCAAGCCGTGCCGCTGGCGTGAAAGGCTATGGGCATCCAATCGGCAAGGCGTGGAAAATGCTATTTATAGGTAAGGTTACAAGCTGTTGGCTGGTTTGCGCTTCGGGTATTTTGTCGCAAGAGGTCGACACAGAGCTGTTATCAGTGTGGAAATCGTCTCAAAATTAGTTTCGTTGGGGGGGTGGGTTAGTGCCATGCTCAAACGGCGGAAGTCAAGGATTCAGCTCCATTCCGTCCCACCGGGTAGGCTCTGGGGCGGTCAGCTCCCTGGGGGCGATCGCCTGGGTTGTTTTGGGCGTGGGCTGGGGTGCCTACGCGCCCGGCGAGCGGTGATGGCTCTCGCACATTGAGGCAGCCAGTCTGGCCAGCATTTCCATGTGGTGCCGCACGTCCTCCGGCTCCCGGCCGGGGTAGTTGCGGAAGGAGATCAAGATGCCGTTCAGGGCGGCGAACAGGGCGTGGGCGTGCTGGCGGGTCCGCTCGGAACTGGATTCTCCGGCGATGAGGCGATCGAACTGCTCCAGAATGGATCGCGCCGCCTGGTTGAGCTTTTCCAGTAGCGGGCCTGACAACTGACCGTCGAGCATGAAGTGGGTCATCATGCGGAAATAGTGGTCGTGCTCTATGAGAAAATCTATGTACATCAGGGCAAAGTCAGACAGGCTGGAGAGCTGGCCCGAGGCTATGCGCTGATCCACCCGGGCGATGATTTCCTTGGTGCCCAGCACAAAGGCTTCCACGAATAGGCTTTGTTGCTCCGGGAAGTAGCGATAGATGGAGGATACGGCGATGCCCGCTTCCTGGGCTATCTCGCGCATGCTCACCTGCTCAAAGGGTTTTTTGCCGTACACCCGCTCAGCCGCGTCCACAATGACGCGTTGGCGGGCCTTTCGCTCCTCCTCCTTGAGGGCGGCGAACGTGGTGTGCTTCTTGGCCATTGCCGGTCGCGTCCTCTGGCGCGCATGGGGCCGGGGAAAACCCGGGGAATGGCCAGCCAAGGCTGGCCGCACCCCGGCGCCACGCTGATCATTCGTTCAGGCGGATCAGGCCTGGCACTCCACCATGCCAAGGGCCAAATCCTGGTAGGCATGGAAGAGCCTGTGGCAGAAATCATCCCACCGCCGGCAGACAGCCATGGTTTCGGGGCTCATCTCCAACAGGTTGGGGTGCTCGAATATCCTTCCTATCTCGTCTTGGAACTCTTTTACCAGGCCCTCCGGGGCGCCCGCAAGCACGTTTGCCACGAACTCCTGGGGTGAATACCACGGGGCGGCCTTTTGCAGGTCGCGGTGAATCTGAGTCAGCAGCACGTTTCTGGGGCCTTCCCACAGCTCGTTGACCGCCGCGTCGCGATAGAGCCTGGGCAGGGAGGAGAAGTCCTCCATCACGCCATGGCCGCCAAAGAGGCTCATGGCCGCGCGCAGAACATCAGGGCAGTCCCAGCTGGCGGCGATTTTTTGCAGCATGACCAGCTCGCGCACGGTGTAGCGCTTCTTCTTCATGACCTTGTCCTCGGACGCGACGGCGGCGCCCACAAAGCCGCCGGGCAGTTCCAAGACGTCCCTGTAGAGGCGGAAGGCTCCGGCCAGGGTACGCTTGGCGGCTTGCTCGATCATGGCCAACTGGCTGGCCACCATGGGGAACTCGACCAGAGGCTTGCCGAATGCCTTCCGGAACTGGCAGTATTTGGCGGCCTCGCGCCAGGCCCTGGTCATGGAGGCGGCGCCTGAAAGGCCAACGGTGAGCCGTGAATATGTGAGCACCACGCCCACCATGTTGGCCAGGCCACGCTCCAGGGGGCCCACCTGGTAGGCCACCGCGCCGTTGACGCTGATCTCGGCCGTGGTCAACTCGCTGGTGCCCATCTTCCATTTGATGCGATCGATGGTGAAGCCGTTGCGACGCTGGCGTTCCTTGTCGCCGGGCAACCAGGAGGGCATCACGAAAAGGCCTATTTGTTCAGAACCCCTGGGTTTGGCGGTGACCATGGCGTAGTCGGCATGGGTGGCCGAGCAGAAAAATTTAGTGCCGTAGAGCTTCCAAACGCCATCCTCCCGCACGGCCTCCAGCAGGTTGGAAGGCACGTCGGAACCGCCCTGAATCTCGGAAAGATACTGGGCGCCGATGGCGAAATTGCCGTCAAGGCCCTCTTTGCAGTGCTCCAGCACGGCGCGCACCATTTCCGAGTCGGCATGGGGCTCCAAGACCGACACCAGGCCTTCGGTGCAGGTCAGGGGGCAGGCCACGCAGGCCTCGCCGTTCTGGTAGATGAGGAACATCTTGGCCAGCTTGACCCAGGGGTGGGTGTTTTTGGAAAACAGGGCCTCGGAAAAGACTTCGCGCTCCAACACCTCGGTCTCCAGGGGGCGCACGATGCGGTCGATGCGATTTTTATGGCCGTCGTAGTGCATCATGTAGGGCCGTTTTTCGGGCCAGGCCATGGCGTCGGCCAGCTTGCGCCACTTGAACGAGGCCTTGAGGGACACCTCCCGGGCCGCGGCGTCAGTTTCGCCGGCCCTGTCGCCGCAAAAGGTGCGCACGACTTTTTGGGCAAAGGGGTCGTCCGCGTAATAGTCCACGTTTTCGCGCCATTGCAAAAAGGCTTCGAAGCTGTAGGGGTTGTTGCGGTCTGGATAACTCATGGTGTTTCATCCTTGGAAATGGAAAAGGGGCGTCGATCAGGCGCAATCCGCCCCTGGATAATCCGACTACTGGCCCATTTGCCCGCGTAGGGTGGTTTTGAGTATCTTGCCCGTGGAGTTCTTGGGCAAAGTCTCCACGAAACGCACTTCCTTCACCCGCTTGAAGCCGGCCAGGTTGTCGCGGCACACCTGGAGGATTTCCTCCTCGGTGGCCGACTGGCCGGGCCGCAGCACCACAAAGGCCACGGGCACCTCCCCCCATCTTTCGTCGGACTTGCCGGCCACGGCCACCTCGGCCACGGAGGGATGCTTGTGCAGGGCCTCTTCGATCTCGGCCGGATATATGTTTTCGCCGCCGCTGATGATCATGTTCTTGAGGCGGTCAATGACATATACGCAGCCGTCCTCGTCGATTCTGCCCAGGTCGCCCGAGCGGTAACAGCCGCCGACCAGGGCCTCCTGGCTGGCTGATTGATTACGCCAGTAACCAAGGAACACCTGCGGGCCATAAAGGCACAGCTCGCCCACCTCCCCCACGGCAAGCTCCTCATCGCCGCCGGGCCTGCATACCTTGACATGGCCGTGGAACACCGGCTTGCCCGCCGAGGCGCATTTGTCCAGACCCATGTCCCGGGTCCAGAAGGTTATGGCCCCCGAGTATTCGGTGGCGCCGTAGACCTGGGCGATTTTGAAGCCTTTCTGGTCGTAGAGATGGATCAGGCTTGGCGGCACGGGCGAGGCGCCGCACACGAAATAGCGGAAGCTTGACAGGTCGAAACCCGCCACCGTTTCGGGCGGCACCATGGCCATGGCCTGGAGCATCAGGGGCACGGTCATCATGAAATTGACGCGTTCATCCTCGATGGCCTGGTAAACGGCCACGGGGCTGAAATCAGGCATGTATATGGTGGTAAGGCCCTGATGGACATTGGCGAACACCGGGGCCAGGCCACCGATGTGAAACAGGGGCGCCACCAGCAGAAAGCGGTCCTTGTGGACCCAGGGAACGGTGTGGGTCAGGCCCAGGGAGGCCCAGAAGGTGTTGTTGTGACTGATCATTGCCCCCTTGGGTTTGCCCGTGGTGCCGGAGGTGTACATGATCACGCAGGGATCGTCGCCTCCGCCCTGGATGGTGGGTTCCGCCTCCGAGCCCTGGGCCAGGAAGTCCTCGAACTCCGGGTCGACGCCCTGGCCGGCCTTGCGCACCATAAGTCGGACCGGGATGCGATCGCGCAGGGCCGCGACCACCGGCGTGAAGGCATCGTCGTAGAGCAGCAGTTCGGCGCCGCAGTCGTTCAGGATGTACGCAAGCTCGGGCGCCGTGAGACGCCAATTGAGGATGGTGGTAATCACGCCGAGTTTGGCCGCCCCGTACAGGGCGCAGGTGACATGCTCGTTGTTCTTGCACAGTATGGCGATGCGGTCGCCCTTTTTGAAGCCGTTGACCGCCAGGCAGGACGCCAAGCGGTTGGCGCGAGCGTTGGCCTGGGAGAAGTTGTAACGATAGTCGGCACCTACACAGGCTTCCAGCTCGGGCGACAAAAAAGCGCGGTTGGTCAGTATTTGTCCCAGATTGATCTTCATGGCTTGAGTCCCTCCCAGGCGTAATCCGCGATCTTGAATAAGAACACCGTTCGCATAATAATTGTCCAGTTCCACGAGGTCAAGCCAAATCCGGCTTGCCGCGGAGGAACTGTGCATCAGCGCGCGATATCGCCCCACCCCTTGGCCAAGGGAGGGCCAGGGGAGATGCTGGCGGCGGAGGCCATCGGGAAGATCGGATTGCGGGGCAGGCGTGGGGAGTCGATCCGGGCCGGGGCAGAATCAAGGAGCTTCGGCCATCGCGGAATGCGGTTGGCAAGGCCCTTGTCCGCGACGAGAGGAAGTCGCCGCCAAGGTCATGGCCCCGGTCCCAGCAAACCTTTTATCCGAGCATCTTAGGTGTTGCCGCTGGCCATCACCACCGCTGCCTCCGGATTGCGAGCGATGATCCGCGACAACACCACATGCCCGGTCCGGGAACTGGTGTGGGCGAGTCTCAGCCCGCCAGGGCCTTGAGCACCTTGAGCAGGTCCTTGTCCCGTTTACTGGCGGGGGATTGCCCCCCGGTGGCCGGCGGGTCGTAGCGGAAGAAACCCTGGCCGGTCTTGAGGCCCAACTCGCCGCGGGCGACCTTTTCGCGCAGTATCTCCGGCGCCTCGGTGGCGCCCTCCAGGTGGGGGAAGAGGTAGCCGCACCCTTTGTACATCAGGTCCAGCCCAGCCAGGTCCATGGTCTGCAACACGCCCTGCACGCTCAGGCGTATGCCGAAGCTGCCCTTTACCGCCTCGTCGATGTCCTCGGCCGAGGCCACGCCCTGGGCCAGCAAGGACAGCACCTCCCGAAACATGGCGGTCTGGATGCGGTTGACCAGGAAGCCGGGTAGCTCCTGCCGCACGCGCACCGGCCGCTTGCCGATGGCTGCCAGGACCTCACAGACCGCCTGCGCGGTCTGCGGGGTGGTGTCGCGGCCCATGACCACCTCCACCACCGGAACGATGTGCGGCGGGTTGAACCAGTGGGTAATGACCAGCCGGCCCGGGTTGGGCACCCCCTCCCCGAACCCCGAGATGGGCAGGGTGGAGGTGTTGCTGGCCAGAATGGCATCAAAGGGGGCGTGGCGGGCGATCTGGGCGAAGAGAGCGCGCTTGAGTTCGAAGTCCTCTGGAGCGGCCTCGACCACCAAGTCGGCCCCGTCCACCGCCACGGCCAGTTGGGTGGTGTCGCTGACCCTGGCCAGGGCCTGGGCCGCTGTGGCCTCATCCTCCAGGCCCATCTCCACCAGGGTGGCCAGATTGGCCTGCATGCCGGCGCGGGCACGGGCCAGCAGGTCGTCGTTGAGGTCTTGGAGGACCACGGGATAGCCCCTCTGGGCAAAGGCCTGGGCGATGCCGTGGCCCATCAGTCCCGCCCCGACAACGGCGATGTTCCTTATTGACTTCATGCCTGATTCCTTCCCCCCGCGGGCCTTGGCCCTAGCCCAGGAGCCTCAGTTGAGCGATGAAGTCGGCCACCATCTCCTCGGCCTGATAGGCTATTTCCCAGCCCCATTCCCGCTGGGCGTTGCTTCCGTCTATCCGGCGGGGGATGGACTGCAACACATCCATGGCCTTGGGGTCGGGCTGAAAGGTTATCTCGGCGCCCGGGAAGTGGCGTTTGACCATGGCCGCCAACTCGCCGGCGGTGGGGGAGGGCGTGATCTGGCCCAGGTTGTATACCCGCGTCTTGACCGCCGACTCCCGCGCCTCGAAAAGCTCCACCAGGCTGCGGATGGCGTCGGTGATGTAGAGCAGGGGCAGCACGGTGTCCTCGGGCACCCAGACCGTGTAGGGCTGGCCCTTGTGGGCGGCCTCGATCATGCCCGGGTTGTACTGCCCGAAGCCGCCCGAGGTGACACCCGGCCCCACGATCTGCGGCAGACGGATGCCGCGGAAGTCAATGCCGAAGCGGCGGTGGTAGTAACGGCCCAGCGCCTCGCCGTAGATCTTGGTCACCCCGTACATGATCACTGGCTGCTGCACCGTGTCATCCGCCACGTGGCCGTCGTGCCCGGTGCCATAAACGCCCATGGAGCTGGAGAAGATGAATTTCCTAACCCCGAAGAGGCGGGCGGCCTCCAGGGCGTGGTAGGTGCCGCCGGCGTTTATGCTGTGCGCCCGCCAGGGGTTGGCCTCGGAGGGGGCGGAGAGGGTGGCGGCCAGGTGGAACACGTCAGTGACCCCGTAGTCCCGGAAGACGTTAAGGGTGTCGCTGAAGTTGGTGATGTCCCCCTGCACGTGCCGCACCTCGTTGCGCAGGTCGGGGGGCAGGGCCTCGGCGGGCGAGACGTCGAAGGTGACCACTTGCAAACCCTTTGCCAGCAGGAGCCTGGCCAGGCTAAGGCCGATCAGCCCGCTGCCTCCGGTCAAGAGAACCGACATTTGATTCCTCCTCTGCCGCGACATCATTACTTGAAAAGGCGTTCACCGATTTCCTTGACCACTCCACGCCGGAAGGTCATCACCGAAACCACATAGAGCAGGCCCATGATCAGCGGCCAGACATCGGTCTGGGAGCTGAGGATGTCCTTGATGTAGACCAGGCCCATGGCCCCGATGATGGGGCCGTAGATGGTGCCCATGCCGCCCACGAGGGTCATGAGGACGATGTCTCCGGAGATGTCCATTCCCAGGGTGAACAGGGGCACGAAGTTTTGCAGTATGGCGTAGAGCCCGCCTGCCAACCCGGCGAAGCCGGCCGATATGACGAAAGAGATGATCTTGTACTGCCGGGGGTCGTAGCCCACACTCATGGCGCGGTTCTCGTTCTCGCGCAGGGCCTGCAAGGCCTTGCCGAACGGCGAGTTGATGATGCGCAGGCCCAAGGCCAGGCAGCCGATGAACAACACCAGGATGAAGTAGTACAGCGTCAGATCGGAACTCAGGTCCAAGGGCCCCAGGGCGGGCCGCGGCACGCCATGCAGGCCGTCATCCCCGCCGGTAAGCGTGCGCCACTGGAAGGCTATGAAGTAAATGAGTTGGGCAAAAGCCATGGTGACCATCGCGAAGTAGATGCCGTGCCGCTGAATGGACAGGTAGCCCAGGGGTACGGCCACCAACACGGCCAGGGCCACTCCTACCAACAGGCTCGCCAGGGACAGGCCGCCCCAGTGCAGCAGGGCCAGGCCGGTGCCGTAAGCCCCCAGGCCGAAGAAGGCCGCGTGGCCGAAGGCCAGCATCCCGGTGTAGCCGAACAGGATATCGTAGCCAATGGCGAAGATGGCAAAAATCAGCATCTGCGAGGCCAGCGCCTGATAGGGGACCAGGAAGGGCGCCAATGCCAGCCAGGCCAGGCCGATGACGATGCCCACGGCCTTGCGGGTGCTCGTTGCGATCATGTTGGCTCCTGACGGTTTAGGCGCCCGCGCCGCGCAAGGACGCCACGGGCCGGGGCTGGTCTCGATTTTTCATCTCCACCCGGGAGCAAATCCATTCTCTGCCGCCTTTCGCCTACTCGAAGAACTGCGCCCGGCCGAACAAGCCGCGCGGCCTGGTGGTCAGCACCAAGGCCATGAAGGCATAGATGAAGGTTGTGGAGCCAGGCGGCCAGAACAGGATGGAGAAGGTCAGTATTTCGCCGATGATTAGGCCCACCAGGATGGATCCCAGGATGCTGCCCATGCCTCCGATGATGACCACCACGAAGGTCTGCACCAAGATGTCCATGCCCATGGCCGGCTGGACGTTCTGGATGGGGGCGGCCAGCACGCCGGCCAGTCCGGAAAGCCCCGCGCCCAGGCCGAAGACCAGGGTGAAGGTCCAGGATATGTTGGTGCCCAGGGCGTCGGCCATCTCGCGGTTGTCGGTGCCCGCCCGGATCACCGCCCCCAGCCGGGTCCGCTCGATGAAAAGCCAGATGCCGATCGCCAGCCCGGCCGTGGCGAAGAGGATGAACAGCCGGTACTTGGGATAGAGCATGAAGCCCAGGTCGGCCGCGCCCTGGAAAATCTCGGGGATGTTGAAGGGCTCGCCCTGGGCCCCGAAAACGATCTTCACCATCTCTTGGATGATGAACATGATCCCGAAGGTGAGCAGCAGGTTGTAGTAGTGGGGCAGCTTGTAGAGCTTGCTGACCAAGAACCGCTCCAAGAGCATGCCCAGCCCGGCCACCAGCAGGGGGCAGATCAGGATAGCCAACAGGAAGTTCAGGTGCAGGTAGCCCACCACGGCGTAGGCGGCGTAGGCGCCCAGCATGTAGAGGGCTCCGTGGGCAAAGTTGACCACCCCCAGGGTGCCGAAGATGATGGTCAAGCCCAGGGACAGGAGTACGTAGAAGCACCCCAGTACCAAACCGTTGAATACTTGGCTGAGCAGGGAATTGAAATCCATGGCTCTGGCTACCTCTTTTGCCGGCCCTCTCCGCGGGCCTTGCTGGAGCGGCTGGCGGAGAAGGGCGCCGGCGCCTCTTCTCCGCCGCGCCGGTAGCGGTTACTTCTTGAGATTGCAGCCGAACTGGCCGGCCGGGCCGAAGGCCTGGTCCGGGGTCAAGGTGGCCACGATCTCGAAGAAGTCCTCTCCCTCCTTGACTTGGTCCGGCTGCTTGACCCGCAGCAGGAAGGCCTTGCCCACCTCCATGTGGTCCTCGGCCCGGATGTGGCCGGGGTTGGCGAACATGTCATTGAAGGTGTGCCCCTCCAGGGCCTTGATGATCTTGTCGGGGTCGGTGCTGCCGGCCCGCTTCACGGCCTCCAGATACTGGGTGGTGGCGCTGTAGACCGCCGCGGCCATGAAGTGGGGGCGCTCGCCGTGCTTGGCGAAGTAGCGGTCCGCGAAATCCCTGGCGCCGGGGTTGTCCACCTTCCAGTTCCAAGGGGCCGCGACGTAATCGCCGGCGAAGGTGGCAATGCCCGCGCCCTTGATATCGGGCTCCATCAGCAGGGCGTGCACCACCGAGAGCTTCTTCTTGAGGCCGTACTCGGCGGCCGCCTTGGTGGCGTTGACCGCGTCCTTGCCCACGTTCAACAAGGCCAGGACGTCGGGGTTGGGGCTGGCGGCCTTGAGGATGTAGGGGCTGTAGTCGGCGGTGTGCAGGGCCACCATGTCGTTGCCCAGCAGCTTGCCGCCCTTCTTCTCAATGGCCGCGGTGAAGTGCTTGAGCAGGTCATGACCCCAGGCGTAGTCGGAGGTGATGGTGTACCAGTTTTTGCCCAGGTTCTCCGCGCCCCACAGGCCCACGGCGGTGGCCAGCATGTAGTCGTTGTAGTTCCATTTGAAGACGTAGCGGTTGCAACTCTTGCCGATCAGGTCGGTGGTGCCGGCTGAGGTGGAGATGAAGGGCTTCTTGTGCAACAGGGCCTGCTGGGCCACGGCCAGGGCCGCGGCGCTGTTGGGGCAGGCGATGATGACGTCCACCTTCTCCTTCTCGTAGAGCTCCTTGGCCTTCTCGTTGGCCACGCCGGGGTTGTAGGCGTGATCCCGCACAATCAGCTCGATCTTGCGGTCCGGCAGGCCCTTGAAATCTTCCACCGCCATCTCGGCGCCCCATTTTTCGCCGTTGCCGATAACCGCCACCGGCCCCGACAGCACGCTGATGACCCCCACCCGCACCGGGTCGGCCGCGGCGGCCAGGCCTGGAGTTGCCAGGGTCGCGGCCAGCAGCGCCGCAACGATCAGTTTCATCTTTCCGAAATACATGTTTCCCTCCCATGAAAAATTTGGCCCGCAATGGTCGTGATCGCCGCGCCGGTCGGACGGACCGCCCTACCTCACCCGCGCCCGCTCAGAGAAGGCCCTCCGGCGTCTATACGCCCAGGTACCTTTGCTTGACCTGGACGTCCTCGATAAACTCCTGGTTGTTGCAGGAATGGACTATCTTCCCGCCGTAGAGGACGTAGTGCCGATCGGCCAACCGGCAGGCGAAGCGGGTGTTCTGCTCCACCAACAGCACGGTCAGGCGCGATCTCTTCATCTCTTCGATGATGGTGCCAATGGTCTTGACCAGCAGGGGGGCCAGACCCTCGGTAGGTTCGTCCAAGAGCAGCAGGTCCATCTTGGCCCGCAATATCCTGGCCATGGCCAGCATCTGCTGCTCGCCGCCGCTGAGCTGCGCGCCGCGGTGGTCGGCCCGCTCCCGCAAGCGGGGGAAGAAGTCGTATATCTTGTCCATGTCCCAGCCGGCCTCGCCACGGCCCCACAGAGGGAAGAGCAGATTCTCCGTGACCGTCAGGCTGGGGAAAATGCCCCGCTCCTCGGGCACGTAGCCCACGCCCAGCCGGGCGATGACGTGCGGTGACAGGCCGTTGAGGCGGCGCCCGCGGAAGAGTATCTCGCCGCCCCGGGCCGGCAGCAGGCCCATGATCGTCCGCAAGGTGGTGGTCTTGCCAGCCCCATTGCGCCCCAGCAGGGTGACCACCTCCCCCTGCTCCACGGACAGGGAGAGGCCACTGAGTATCTGGCTCTCGCCGTAGGCGGCTTCCACTGAACGTAGTTCGAGCAAGGTCAATCCCCCCCCAGGTAGGCTTCCTGAACCTTGGCGTTTTGTCTGATCTCGGCCGGCGTGCCATGGGCGATAATGGAGCCCTGGCTTAACACCGTGATATGATGGGAGATGGCGGTAACCACGTCGATGTTGTGGTCTATCATGACCACGGTGAGCGAGCGGGCCACATCCTCGATGAGGCCCATGATGCGCTCCTGCTCGGCGGTTTGCGCGCCGGCCAGGGGCTCGTCCAAAAGGACCAACTCCGGGTCGGTGGCCAGGGAGATGCCGATGTCCAGGATGCGCTTTTCGCCGTAGGCGAGATGCTTGGAAACCACGTCCCGCTTGTCGGCCAGCCCGATGATTTCCAAGATGTGGTCCGCCTTTTCCCGCGCCCGGCCGAGGCGACGGTGATCGGCCAGAAAATTGTAGGGGGCGGCGGCGCTGGCCTGGGCCGACACCCTGACGTTTTCATGCACGGACAGGTCGGGAAAGATGCTGGTGATCTGGAAGGAGCGGGCCAAGCCGCGGCGTGCTATGCGGTGGGGCGGCAGGCCGGTGATGGCTTGGCCCCGGAAGAATATCTCACCGCCGGAGGGCTTGAGAAAGCCGGTCAGCAGGTTGAAGAGGGTGGTCTTGCCCGCCCCGTTGGGGCCTATGACCGCATGGATGGCGCCGCGGCGCACCTCAAAGCTAACCTCGTTGATGACCAGCAGGGCCCCGAAAGACTTTTTTAGGTTGCTGATCCGCAAGATCGCTTCGTTTGTCATATTCACTCCGTCCGGGAGGCCACGCTCATGGGGCGGCTTCCCCTGGCCGCGACACCAGCCCCGGTCATTAGCTGGAGGGCAGGTGAAGGATACGGCGCGCCTCCTCGGGGGTGGCGATCTCCCGTCCCAATTCCCGGGCTATCCTGACGATTTTTTCCACCAACTCGGCGTTGCTCTTGGCCGGCACTCCGGGAGACAAGTAGATGTTGTCCTCGAAACCCACCCGCACGTGGCCACCCAGGATGATGGCCATGGTGGCCATGGGAAACTCATGCAGCCCCACGGCGCAGACCGACCAGGGTGACTCCGCAGGCACGCTGCGGACCATGTGCATGAGGTTGTCGGCCGTGGCCGGTATCTGCCCCAGGATGCCCAACACGAATTGGAAATACAGAGGCCCCTCTAGGTGACCCAGGTCGGCCAGGACCTTGGCGTTGTTGATCATGCCCAGGTCGTAGCACTCCAGCTCGGGCTTGACCCCGCAGCTCTTCATGGTCTCGGCCATGTAGACCATGTCGGGGAAGCTGTGGACCATTACAAATTTTAAAAGGAATTCATTACGGTTATGGCTATAGAGGTCGATCACCGGCGAGCCGGCGTTAAAGGATGCCAGGTCAGGCTTGGCGGCGGGGTTCTGGCACAACTGCGGGATCACGCCCACCCGGCCCTTGACGCTCTCCAAGGGAACCTCTTTGTACAGCCAGTCCCCGTCCACCCGGCGACCGCTGCCGCCGGTGCTGACATTAACGATAATGTCCGACCTCTCCTTGATGGGCACGATGGCCTGCTCAAACCACTCAGCCTTCCCCTCGGCCCGGCCCGTCTCAGGGTTGCGGGCGTGGATATGAACCACCGAGGCCCCGGCGTTATAGGCGTCCAAGGTGGCCTGCACCTGCTCCTTGGGGGTCTTGGGCAAATAGGGATTGCCCTCTGGCGAGGCGCCTCCGGTAATGGCCGCCGTGATGATCAGCTTTTCCACAACTTGATCCTTTCACTCAAAATTCACTGACGGTTGTGCGCTGGCCCCATCCATGGTCTCCCCGCGATAGACAGGCTCAGCTTCCCTGGAAGATGACGATGAGGCACTCCACTTCAGGCCCGTCAATCGCATAACCGGAATGGGGGAGGCTGGCGTCGAAATAGGCGCAATCGCCCTCCTCCAGAACATGCTCCTCGTCGCCAAAACGCATGCACAGCCTGCCGCTTGTGACCAGGACCATCTCCTCGCCCCTGTGCTGAAAAACTTGGCTTTTCAGTTGTTTGGCGGGAATAGTTATGACGTAGGGGTCCATGTGGCGGCCGGGGAACAGGGGCGCCAGCGGCCGGTAGGAGTACCCCAGGGCCTGGCCATATTTGGAGATGGTGGGGCGGTCTCCCTTGCGCAGAATGGTGAGCCTGGTCTCGGGCTCGTTCTCGGAGAGTATTTCGGCGATGTTGCTGCCCAGGGCGTTGGCGATGGCCATCAGGGTCGAGACCGGGGGTGCGGTCTTTGATTTCTCAACCTTGGAGAGGTAGCTCTTGCTGAGGTTGGCCTTGGCGGACACGCTGGCCAGGGTCAGGCCGCGGTTGATGCGGAGGCTCCTGATGCGCAGGCCAATCTGATCTTCGGTAATTACCGGCATCGCGTCCTCATTCCCCATGGGGGCGGAGGCCACCCTGTCCCTAGCGAACAGCGATTTACTATTAGGAAAATTATGTAGCATATAAGGAAATACAGGTCAACCAATTTTGGCGTTCTTTCGCCCTATGGCCAACTAGAGCAAACCTGCCTCAGCGGTAGCCACCATAAAATGTGCAGTCATGTAAGGTGGATGGCCCGGAGATAATGATGGAGGGACCACCGGTATGAGCAAGACCGAGCGCCGGCGGTTTGCAAGCGGCCCAAGGCGGGGTGGAGGTGTACGCGGGCAAGGCCATCCAGCGCGAGGAGGTCGGCGAGGCCCAGATCAAGGAGTGGCACGCCAAGATCGGCCGACCGCCTCCAGAACGCGATTTTGGGGCCGGGGCCTCTGGTCGCCGAGCCACGAGCGGCGGAAAGGGAGTGAACCGCCCCGGGATTGCCGGAGGCTAATTTATCTGACTCCGGCCACCATGACCGGGGCTTCTTGACGATGATAATACGCCTGCTCGTGCTCCACGGGTGGGGCATTGCCAAGGGGCTCCAGCAGGTGCTGCGGCACCGCAAGCTTGGCACAACCGAACTTTATCTGTAGGGGAGCTACATGGGCACCCAAGAGGTGCTTAGTCTGCTGGCCATGCCGAAATCGTCTCAAAAATCGTCTCACCAGCAAAAGAAGAGGGGCTAGGCTGAAGCCTAACCACTTAAAATCATATGGCGTCCCCAACGGGATTCGAACCCGTGTCGCCGGCGTGAAAGGCGTTGCTCACAATTTTCTCAAGTTGCCGTATTTACATCATCTGCTTATTATGACGAGAGTTTTTGGGTTTATATTCGTTGTGATTCGTCTCGAAAGCCTCTTTATGGTTGCCCTGCAGCAAATAGATCGGTTCACTTTTTGTTCCAAAAATGAGCGTTCCATATCCCCCGCTTATCCAACAAGTCCTTTCGGGGACGGCGACGACACCTGGTCAGCAGGCCTCCAAGTATTTTGCCCGGGAAGGGAGCCCCCAGAACCCGTCACCCCAACCGCCATTGTCCGAAAAACCCGACCCCACCCTGGCGCGGAACTTGGGAGCAGGTCTCGGCGGCTGCCGGACATGCAATACAACATACTGCAATAATTTAATCTATTAATCTAAAGCCGCTGTCCGCCGTGGCTGGAGCCAGGTCGCCGCGGGATTGCACTTTTGTGCTTGACATCAATATCGAACGATTGATATTTATATATCGAACGATTGATATGTAGTCGCGCCAAGCCCGCAAGCGGGGAGAGAGCCGGTGGTAGAGCCTGTGGACAACAGGAAGCAGCTCATGGAGGTGGCCCTTGACCTGTTCGCGGCCAAGGGCTTCAGGGGCACCTCCATCCGCGACATCGC
>JAZDIQ010000060.1:0-44093 GCA_043804825.1 Pseudomonadota bacterium | reverse complement strand
TGCGCACTCCCGGCACGACCTCGGTTATGTCGTGGGCCAGCACCAGGCCCAGGGCATCCTTGAGGCCCACCAAGCGCCCGGCCGGCGCCGAGGCGCATTGATCGCCGCAGCCGAAGTCGTTCATGCATCCCTCGCAGGTTGGTCCAGCGGGCTGAAATAGGCCTGTCCGGCGCAGACCGCGCACAGGTCGCGGCCCTGGCGGTGGTAAATCTGGGCGCCGCGCACCAGCACGCCGCATTCCTGGCAGGCCACCTTGGGCGGCCGCGCGCCGGGCAGCTCCTGGGGCGGCAGGTCCACCCGCACCCAGCGCACGTCAAATAGCTCATCGTCGCTCATCAGGCGATAGGCCGCCACCTGGGCGGATCGGGGGTCGCTCAAGTCGGGGGCGTAGAGGCCGGCCAGGCCGCGGGCCTGGTCCCGGCTCAGCACGCGCACGGCCCGGCCGCTGGGCAGGTCCAGAAAGGTGGCGGCCAGGAGCCCCAGGTTGATCAGCTTGAGCGAGCCCCGCCCGAAGCGCAGGCCCGTGGCCGTGGCCACGGCGTCGGCCAGGCAGCGCGCGATTTCCACGATGCCCACCACGTTCTTGATCTCGGGCCAGCCCAGGGGGCAGGCGTAACCCAGGCGCGCCAGGCCCAGGATGGCCATGCGCACCCCGATGACCTGGCCGGCGCAGAGGTGGCCGTGGGCCCGCGCGCTGGCTTCCACCAATTGGTCCACCTGGGCCAGGGGAGGGCGCTGGCCAGGGGCCGGCGGGCTCACTGATTGCCAGACCTGGGCGCCAGGGTCACGCGGCCGTGGCTGTGGGCCGGCCGGGCCGCCTGGCGGTGGCCGGTCACCGGTACCACCAGGGGCCGGGTCATCAGGCGTGGCGTGACCGCCGCGCAGACCCCCACCAGCCCGCCCAGGGGCCATGGTCCCACCTTGACCCGGGGCCACAGCAAGGCCCCCGCCCAGGTCAGGGGCACGGGACCCAGCACCTCGCGTACCAGGCGGCGCAGGGACCACACCGCCAGGGCATGGCCACCGGCCAGGGGATGACGCCGCCTCGGCAGTCGCCAGGCCAGGCAGGTGGGGGACAGGGGATTGAAGGTGACCAGGCATACCCGGCTGGCAGCCACCCGGCCCGCCTCGGCCAGGGCCTGGGCGCGGCGCTCCAGGAGTTCCATGGTGTTGACCATGATCACCGCGTCGAAGCTGTTGTCCTCGTAGGGCAGATCGTGGGCGTCGCCCACCTCCACCTCCACCCTGGGACCCAGGCGCTGCCCGGCCAGGCGGGCCAGCACCGGCCCGGCCTCCAGGCCCTGGCACAACAAGCCGCGTTCGCGCAGGTGCTCCAGGTGCAGGCCCAGCCCGCAGCCCACGTCCAGCACCCGCCAGCCGGGGCGGCAATCCAGGATGCGGTCCACCAGGGCCTGGGAGGCGCGCTGGTAGAGATCGCCGGCCGGGGTTTCCAGCCAGGACTCGTAAAGGGCCGCCTCTTGTGCCTCGAATATCACGTCCATAATGCTCAAAGACTAACGCGCGGGGCGTCTTCTGGCAAGTATGGTCCCCTGGCGTCTGGACGCCGGTTGTGCTATGGTTTTTTTATCGACCGCACGATACCTGGCGCACGCCCCGCCGCCCTGGCCGCCAGGGGACCTCTCGGCCCCTGGATGCTCTGGCTGCCGCCAGTCCCGTTTGGCGCGGGTGGGGAGTGCCGCCGTGCAAGTCAAGGAGTACGTGCCCCATGCGGCGCCGCAGTCATCGCCCCCACGGGCCAGCCTATCTGGAGAACTCCCTGGCCTTCGAGGAGGTCGCGGAACACCGGAATTTGGCCTGTGGTCTCTACGGGTTGTGCCTGCAAGTGGCGGTGCGTCGGCGTTGGCCCTCTTTCACCTGTGGCCCCTGTTCCCTGTGGCGCCGCCACCCTGGCCAAGACAGCTATGCGCTAGGGCCGGCCACGGTGCTGCCCATGCCCATGCTGGGGCGCTAATCTACTGCCATAGTTATAACAATCATGCACGAGCCTCGATGGGCCGGCCATCCCCGCCAGCGGGCGGCGGCAGGTACGCCAGGCCGGGCTCCCTCCCGGCGGGCCCCTTGACCAGGGCCGCCGGCGGGATTAGAATCGCGCTGCACAATGGAACGTCGGGGTAGGCGCGGGCTTGAAGGTGGCTGGCGTTTTTTATTTGGAGCGCCGCCAAGCAGCAGGGCCGCGGCCGGCGTCGGCGTCGCTCCCCTATAATGACGGTGGCGAGGAGTTGATCCATGAAATCCAGGAGCCTCCTGATCCCTCTGGCGGTGTGGCTGATGCTGGTCGGTTGGGCTTGGCCCGGTGCCGCCGAGGACGTCACCAACGCCAAGGACCATCCCCTCTTTTCGCGCCTGCCTCACTTCGAGATTACCCAGTTCGAGTACAACTACGACGCCGTGGAGATGCCCTCGGGACCGGAGAGCTTCGTTACCCTGGAAGGCCAGAAGACCTATCTGGACTACTGGCTCAATGATGGCTCCCCGCGGCCCAGCGCCTTGCAGATCATCCGCAACTACAGCAACGCCGCCAAAAAGTTGGGCGGCCAGGTGGTATACGAGAAGGTGACCGGCGAGGGGACCAGGCAGGGTGTCTACAAGCTCCTCAAGGACGGCAAGGAGATATGGGCCTGGGTGCTGCCCGTGGATGACGGCCAGGGCTATCGCCTGACCGTGCTGGAGGTGGGCGAGATGCTCCAGGAGGTCAACACCGGGGAGATGCAGAACGCCCTGGACAAGGACGGCCGCGTGGCCCTGTACCTCAACTTCGATACCAACAAATCCGATCTCAAGCCCGAGGCCCGGCCCGTCATCGCCAAGGTGGCGGAGTTGATGAGGGGCAACACGGCCCTGGTGCTCAGCGTGGAGGGGCATACCGACAACCAGGGAGACCCCAGGCGCAATAAATCGCTCTCCGAGCAGCGCGCCCTGGCGGTGGTCAAGGCCCTGGTGGACGCCGGCGTGGGACCCGCTCGCCTGAGCGCCCTGGGACACGGCCAGGACCAGCCGCTGGCCTCCAATGACGACGAGGTCGGCCGCGCCCAGAACCGCCGGGTGGAGCTGGTCAAACAATAACCAGGAGCCCTGGTGGGCATTGACGGGTCGGTTGGCGTGGCGGCGCGGGCGGAGCTTGCCGGCTCTCGTGGCCAGGATGTGGAGTAAGCGACCCGCCTGGCCAGTGCCGCCAGGAGCCCTGGTGGGCATTGACGGGTCGGTTGGCGTGGCGGCGCGGGCGGAGCTTGCCGGCTTTCGTGGCCAGGATGTGAAGTAAGCGACCCGCCTGGCCAGTGCCGCCAGGAGCCCTGGTGGGCATTGACGGGTCGGTCGGTGTGGCGGCATTGGCGGAGCTTGCCGGCTCCCGTGGCCAGGATGTCGGGCATAAATAATGGTGTCGGCGCCAGCCGGCCGGCGCCTGACCCGGCCCCACCTGCCAGGCGTTGGTTTGGGTTATACTGGCACTTGGGGCGGCGTTTGGATCGCGGGACGATCCGGCCGGCGGCGGACGCCGGGCCGGGCAGAGGACGAGGAGACCGTTTGGTTGCCATTTGTCAGCGCGGTGGGGCGAGGTTGGCCCTGGCCCTGTTATTGGTCCTGACCCTGGCCGCCCAGGCCCTGGCCATGGGCCAGCCCGTGGCCCCCAGCGCCGAGGAGCGCGAGGCCCTGGACTCCCTGAAGGGCGTGACCCAGGGAGAGATCGTTTTTTCCTCGCGGCGCGACGGTAAATGGCGGCTGTTCAGAATCTATAGCGACGGCAGCAACCTGGTGCGCCTGTCCAAGGGCATCGCCAACCACACCCGCCCCTATTTCGTGCAAAACGGCGCCAAGCTCGTCTATCAGAGCGACCAGGATGGACCCATCCAGATTTGGATGGCCGAGCCTGATCTGGCCTCGCCGCAGCGCCTGTCGCCGCCGGGGCGCCAGGAATGGTTCCAGGGCCTGACCGCCGACGGCAAGGTGATGCTGGTGGCCCGCAGCCGGCACAAGAGCGAGTATTTTCTGCGCCGCATGGGCAGCGGGCTGGAGGTGCCGGTGGTCTTCGAGGACCGCCGCCTGGGCGACGGCCTTCTGGAGGGCATGCTTTCGCCCGACGGCAAGCACCTCGCCTACTTCTACAAGGACGACGCCGACGGGGGGCCGGAGCGTGGCCTCTACGTGGTGGATTTGCAGCCCGACGGCCGCACCAGCGGCACCCGCTACATCTCCGATGGCTGTTTCATCTCCTGGCGGGGCGACTCCCAGGCCTTTTTAGCCTCGCGTTTTCTCACCTTCCGGGGCGGCCCGGGCACCGAGATATGGCTCTGCGACCTGCAAGGACCCCGCGAGAAGCTAACCCGCAACCTGGATTGGAATTACCAAGCCGCCTTCTCCCCCGACGAGCATTGGATGGTGTGGGCGTCCAGTCCCCTGTATGCCCATGACCTCTCCAGCGGCAAGTACGATATCTACGTCAAGCGCCTGAACGAGCGCGCGCCGGTGCGCCTGACCTTTCACACCGCCCCGGACTTGGAGCCCACCTGGCGCGCCCAGCGTAGCCGCCTGGCCAGCCACCGGCCCGACTTCGTCTACGAGGCCGAGGACTTCACCCACCCGCCCGCCAGCGTGGCCGAGGATGGCGGGGCCAGCGGGGGCAGGGTGGCCCTGGCCCGCCATGACGCCGATCGCGCCGGGGCCGTGGTCTTCGGCCAGTACGACGTGCTGCCCGCCGGCTACTATGTGGCCCGTTTCCGGCTCAAGCTGGCCCGACCCATGGGGCCGGGCCTGGTGGCCGAACTGGACGTCAGCGTGGAGAACGGCCAGCGCATCCTGGCCAAGCGCGAGGTGCTGGCCGAGGAATTCGTCTCCGGCAAGTACAGCGACTTCGAGCTTAATTTCAGCTCAGACCAACTCCTGACCGCCCTGGAATGCCGGGTTTCCTATTACCCCGGCGTGGCGGACCTGATGGTGGACGTCATAACCGTAAAACCGGCCTCGCCGCCCCAGTGGTACAAGCCCTTCCTGCATTTCTTCCAAAACCTCGTCAAATAAACACCGGTCGCTGATCAAGGCTGGACAAGGCCCTTGCCAGCCAACCGCCAGGCCAGGCCACGCCTCGAGCCGCCGCGGCGCCGGTGGTTGTGCTGCGCGCGTCGGGCCTTTACAATGAACCGAAATCCTGACGATCTGGCAACAGGGGGAGGTTTCCACATGTCTGAAAATTATGATCTGGTAATCCTGGGCAGCGGGCCGGCCGGCCTGCAGGCGGCCATCCACGCCGCGCGCGCCAAGGTATCGGTGCTGGTGCTGGGCAGGAGCCAACAGAGCAGCCTGTTCAAGGCCCATGTGGAGAACTACTGCTGCCTGACCCCCAGCTTTCCCGGCCAGGACATGCTGGCCGAGGGACGCCGCCAGGCCACTCTCTCCGGGGCGGTGTTTCGGGAGGAGGACGTAATCGCCATCGAGCCCCAGCCCGGCGGCGATTACCTGGTGCGCCTGGAGGGCGGTCAGGACATTCTCTGCCAGGCCCTGATCCTGGCCATGGGCATCTCGCGCAACCGGCTGGGCGTGGCCGGCGAAAAGGAACTCCTGGGCAAGGGCGTGAGCTACTGCGTGGACTGCGACGCCGGCTTTTTCCGGGGCGAGCCGGTGGCCCTGGTGGGAGGGGCCAGCGCCGCCGTCTCCGGCGCCCTGACCATGCTCTTTTTGGCCAGCGAGGTGCATCTTGTCTGCCGTGAGTTGGCCGTCAGCCCGGTTTTGAGCGAGAAGCTGCGCAACAGCGCCATCATCCTGCACGAGGGCCGCCAGGTGAAGGCCATCCGGGGCGAGAGCAAGGTGGAGGGCCTGGAGCTGGATGACGGCAGCCTGCTGAAGGTGGCCGGGGTGTTCATCGAGCTGGGGGCCAAGGGCGCCGTGGAACTGGCCGGCGGCCTGGGGGTGGCCCTGGACAGCGAGTCCTTCAAGTACATCGCCACCGATAAAAAGCAGGCCACCAACCTGGCCGGGGTCTTCGCCGCCGGCGACATCTGCGGCCCGCCCTGGCAGATGGCCAAGGCCGTGGGCGAGGGCTGCGTGGCCGGCCTGGAGGCCGCGGCCCACGTCAAGCGCCGGCGCTGAGCGGCCCGCCCAGGCCCCGGCCAGCCCGTCTGGAGAGGCGTCCCGCCGGGCGGGGCGCGCAGGGGGCTTGCCTTGCGGGCATTGGCCGGGGTATGACCTGAAGCCAGGCGGTCCACCAGGCCTCCGGGCCATCGCCGCCACCCGCGGGCCACCCCGGTCCCGCCATCCCCGGTCTAGCGAGAGGAGCAGGCCAATGTCCCACCAATCGCCCTTGTTGGAGCGCCAGGACTGCGTCCTGGTGGTGATCGACGTTCAGGAAAAGCTCATGCGGGTCATGTCCGAGAAGGACAAGGTGGCCGAGAACGTGCTCAAGCTGGTGCAGTTCGCGGGCATCATCGGCCTGCCGGTGGTCTTTAGCGAGCAGGAGAAGCTGGGCCCCACCCTGCCGGGCATCCTGGTGGAGGCGCCGGGCGCCCCGGTCATCGGCAAGACCACCTTCGATTGCCTGGCCACCCAGGAGTTCGCCCAAAAAATCCAAGAGCTGGGCCGGGGCACCTTGCTTTTGTGCGGGGTGGAGTCGCACATCTGCGTGGCCCAGACCGCCCTCAGCGCCCTGGGCCGGCACCGGGTGCAGGTGATCAGCGACGCAATCTCCTCCCGCTCCCTGCACAACTGGGTGATAGCCGTGGAGCGCCTGCGCGCCGCCGGGGCGGTGATCACCTCCACCGAGATGGTGATCTACGAACTCTTGCGCCAGGCGGGCACGGACGAGTTCCGGGCCACCCTGCCCCTGGTCAAGTAGGGCGGCAGGGAATTGTTATCGTTAAGGGCGTTGTCCTGAGCGCGGAGCGCGGGCCACGACGGGAGCCAACCGTCGGCGGCCCGCCCGCCAGCAGGCGGCACGCGCGGGCGGGATTTTCCCGCAGAGGTCTTGACATGGTGGTTGCCGGGGAGTATTCATTAATAGTATGAACAATAAAGCCGAGAAGACTGGCGACGAGAGCAACCCCTTGCTGGACTACCAAAGTCAGCGCTTGCAGGTGCTTATCGGCGAAATGATGCACTGCTGCCAGGACCGCATGATTTTTCAGTCGCGCAAATTCGATTTGCCGCCCGCGGAACTGAAATGCCTGCTGCTTTTCGGAGATGAGCGTTACCTGACCGTCAAGGGCATCGCCGCCAAGTTGGAAGTAGCCAAGAGCCGGGTGACCAAGATACTGGAAGGCATGGAGAAAAAGGGCCTGGTTACCCGCACCGACGATCCCCAGGACGCCCGCATCCGCCTGATCGCGCTCACGCCGGAGGGCCGGCGCAAGTTCGACGAGGTGGCGGCTTTCATCCGCGAGATGCATCGCACCATATTGCTGAACATCGACTCGGAGGAACGCAAGGGCGTCTTCACCTGCCTGGAAACCCTGCGGGCGGCCATGGAAACCGCCAAGCAGAGCATCTTCCAGGCCTGAACCGCGTCCCGGCCAGACCCCGGCCCGGCGCCGTGAGGGAGCGATCATGACCGAAGCAGAGATTCAAAAATTGGTGGACGAGCGGGTCAAGGCCGAGTTGGACAAGCGTCTGGCCAACTTCGGCGACGCCCGGGCCATGACCATCGTGGCCTCCAAGGGCACCCTGGACATGGCTTATCCGGTGCTGATCCTGGCCACCACCGCCGCGGCCATGGACCTGGACACCACGATTTTCTTCACCTTCTATGGGTTGGACATCATCAACAAGCGCAAATTCGCCAACCTGAAGGTGCCGCCCATCGGCAACCCGGCCATGCCGGTGCCGGTGCCCAACATCATCGGCATGCTGCCGGGCATGACCGCCGTGGCCACCAGCATGATGAAGAGTTGGATGGGCAAGGTCAACGTGCCCAGCATCCCCGAGTTGATGGACGCCGCCCGGGAGTCGGACGTGAAGCTCATCGGCTGCCAGATGACCATGGACGTCATGGGTGTCAAGCACGAGGATTTGGTGGAGGGCGTGCAGGTGGGCGGAGCCGCCACCTACATCGCCGCGGCGACTAAGGCCCAGATAAACCTGTTTATTTAGACCGCGCGTCGCGCCCTGGCCTGGGCCAACCCCGGGCCGGGGAGGGCCGGGTAGGGCCGGGCGCGCTCCCCGGACGGGGTTGGTGGGCATAATCCCAAGGCAGGCCGGGAGTTGATGACGGCGGCCTGGCGTTCCGCTCCTGGGGCCTTTCGGCCCCACCGGAGGCGATTAAAGTTGCAAGTCAACGCTTTGGGTTAAAAATCTCCCTTGACTTGCCGGCCCGCGTGTGATCAACTAGGTGTCAACGATGTGACAGGGTGCTGTGGGCCGCGTGCGAACGCTTGGCCACGTACGCCTGCCAGGGGGCGGTGGCCCCATGTAATTTATGTATCCTCGACGCCCTTGGGGGGCGTTTAGGTGAGGCCGAATCAACAGGGTCCCGGGGTGAGCCTCAAGATTCGGCCTAACAACAGCCTGGCCGCGACGGTTGGGAAAGCTGGTTGTCGAACACCGGCGCGTTCGGGCGAAATACTGAAAAGGAGTAAAGGGTAATGAAGAAGTTCTTTGCGATCATGGTGGCAATGGCCGCCCTGGTGGCCTTCACCGCCCCCGCGTGGGCGGCTGGCGACCAGCCTGGCCCCAGCTTTACCGTTCATGGCCGCATGCTGACCGACATCGGTTACAACATGAACAGCAAAGAGTTGACCACCAATAAGAAGGAAGACGTGACCAGCGCCTTTGTGAACCTGGCCGGTCACTCCTACCTGCGCGCTACGTTCGCCAGCATCGACAAGACCACCGGTGGTTTTGTGGAGCTGGGCCTGTCCTCCAAGATCAACAACGCCGAGTCCGTCAGCCTGCGTTACGCCTACGGCTGGTGGAAGGTCGGCAACTGCAAGTTGCTGGCAGGCCAGGATGACGGTTGGGTCGGCACCCTGATCCACCACCCCAAGCAGTACCTGGGCGTCAGCCAGTCCGGCAAGCTCCTGTTGACCAACTGGGGCTACATCTACAGCGGCCGTCATCCTCAGGTTCGCTTTGAGTGGACCTCTGGCCAGTTCGGCTTCGCCCTGGCCGCCGTGCAGCCTGGCGCCGAGTACGTGCCCACCCTGCCCGCCGGCACCGACCTGTACGCCAACCTGCCCCGCTTCGACCTGGCCGCCTTCGTGAAGGCCGGCGGTTTCTGGACCCAGCCTGGCATCGCCTGGAGCCAGATTAAGCTGGAAGGTGTTAGCCGCGGTGGCGACGACACCTTCACCCAGTTCATGGCCATCCTGCCCGTGAAGTTCACGGCTGGCCCCTTCACCGCCAAGGCCGAGATCCACTACGGCCAGAACAACGACATCGAGTGGAGCGGCCAGCTCCTCTCCGGTCTGAAGACCCTGCCCCGCAGCGAGCCCTTCATCGGCGCCAACGGCAAGTCCGAGGACACCAAGCAGCTCGGTGGCTTCCTGTCCGCCGAGTACAAGATCATCCCGGCTTGGGAGGTCGTGGCTGGCGTTGGTATCGAGCAGCTGACCAACGACGCCTGGAAGAAGTCTGTCGCCAACGGTGGCGCCGGCTACAAGGACGACAGCTACACCCGCAAGGCCTACTTTGTGGCCTTCCCCTACGAAGTCACCAAGAACTTCAGCATCCATCCCGAGTTCAGCTACTATGACTACGGCGACAACATCAAGGACAGCAAGGACTTCGGCAACGAGTGGTTGCTGGGCATGCAGTTCAAGTTCGTCTTCTAGTCTGCTGAACGGCTAAATCACCCCAGGGAGGGCCGGGGCCTTAAAGGCTCCGGCCCTCTTCTTTGTTCGGCGAGGGTCAGCGCTTGAAATGGATACAGCCCCCGGCCGGGACCTGGGCTCCTGGCCGGGACTGGGAGTGGGGAGGAGTCTAGGCCTGGCTGGCCCTCAAGGCCGAGGCGATCTCGGCTACCCGGCGGCCCTGGTAGCGGGCCACCTCCAGCTCCGAGGGCAGGGGGGCGCGCGAGCCGTCGGGCCCGGCGATGGTGGAGGCCCCATAGGGTGTGCCACCGCTGATGAAGCCGATCTCCGAGAGCTGGGGCTGGCTGTAGGGCACCCCCACCACGATCATGCCCTGATGCAGCAGGGTGGTGTGGAAGCTCAGGATGGTGGCCTCCTGGCCACCGTGTTGGGTGCCGGTGGAGGTAAAGACGCTGCCCACCTTGTTGATCAGGGCGCCCTTGGCCCACAGCCCGCCTGTGCGGTCCAGGAAACTGCGCATCTGCGCGCACATCATGCCAAAGCGCGTAGGCGTGCCGAAGACGATGGCGTCGGCCTGGGCCATGTGCTCCACCTGGGCCAGGGGCACGTCGGCAAAGGCCTGGCGGGAGGCCACGGCCCCCATCTTTTCCAGCACCTCGGTGGACAAGAGTTCCTCCACCTGGAACACCTCGACCTCGGCGCCGGGCACCGCCGCGGCGCCTTCGGCCACGGACTGGGCCATCCGGTGGATATGTCCGTACATGCTATAAAAGATCACTTGTATCTTGGCGGACATGGTCGTTAGCTCCTGTGAGGGTTGGTTTGGCGTGGAACAATTCATAATTATTATGATACCCCTTTAAGAAAGATAGCAAAGTGCCAGTTGAGCAGCATTGGCGGCTTGACCACCGGGGCCCTGTCGCCTATAGCATAGGCAGTCCCGCTGTTCCTCGGAGTGGGCGGCTGGTGGGTGCTTGACGGTGCGACCAAGGAAGTACGCGCTTGGATGCCCTGGGTTTCATACTCAAGAAGGTAATTTCCCGCCTGCTCTTTCCGGTGGAGTTGGTGCTGGGGCTGGGGGTATTGGGCCTGGCGCTCATGCGTTGGCGCCCGCGCAGCCGCTGGGGACCGGCCCTGCTGATGGGGTCCTGGGCGCTGTTCCTGCTGCTCTCGGTGCCGGCGGTGAGTCATATGTTGTTGGCCCCCCTGGAGGAGGCCGCCGGCGATTATGCCCAACCCGCTCTGCTGGCCGCCGCGGGGGTGGAGTATGTGGTGGTCCTGGGCGGGGGGGTGCGCCAGGGACCGCTCAGCGTGGCCGACCGCGTGCACGGCGACAGCGCCCTGCGCCTGCAGGAGGGCCTGCGCCTGTGGAAGGCCCTGCCGGGCAGCAAGCTTTTGCTCTCGGGCGGCGGTTTTCGCCAGGGCGTGCCCGTGGGCCGGGCCATGTATGACCTGGCCCGGCAATTGGGAGTGCCGGCCGAGGCCCTGGTGCTGGAGGACCAGTCCTGGGACACCGAGGATGAGGCCCGCCTGCTGGCCCAGCGCCTGGGGACGCGCCCCTTTGCCCTGGTCACCTCGGCCTACCACATGCGGCGCTCCCTGGCTTTTTTCCGGGCCCACGGCCTGCACCCCCTGGCCGCGCCGGCCGACTTTCGCACCCGGGGCTTCAAGTGGGATTACGACACCATCATGCCCGACACCAGCAGCCTGCACGGGGCCGAAATCGCTTTTTACGAATACTTGGGCTGGTTTTGGCTACACCTGAAGCATTGGAACCAGGCCCCGGCGGCGCCGGCCGGCAGCCCCGCCCGCAACTGAGAGGCCTCGCGGCATCCTTGCGTGTTGCCGGGTCTGGAGGGGCGTGATAGCCTTGCCTGCTAAAAATGATGGCCCGCGCCACCGCTTGAGGCGCGTTGGCCAGGTCCGGAACGCCGCTTGGAACACCTCCTGACTTTGCTCCCCGGCAGAGGAAAACGTGCAGGCAGACAACGAAAAATTTGAGGTGATCGTGGTGGGGGCCGGCCACGCCGGCTGCGAGGCGGCCTTGGCCGCGGCTCGTCTGGGCCGGCGCACCCTCTTGATTACCTTCAACATCGAGCATCTGGCGGCCCTGTCCTGCAACCCCGCCGTGGGAGGGCTGGCCAAGGGGCACCTGGTGCGCGAGATCGACGCCTTGGGCGGCGAGATGGCCCTGAACACCGACGCCTGCGGCATCCAGTTCCGCCTGCTCAACCAGGGCAAGGGACCGGCGGTGTGGTCCAGCCGCGCCCAGGTGGACATGGACCTCTACCCCCGCCGCATGCGCCGGGTCTGCCAGGGCCAGGCGGGGTTATGGCTGTTGGAGGCCGAGGTCCGGGGCCTGCTGACCCGCCAGGGCCGGGTGGCGGGCATCGTCACCACCCTGGGCCAGGAGGTAGCCGCCCCTTGCGTGGTGCTCACCACCGGGACCTTTCTGCGGGGGGTGATCCACGTGGGCCTGAACCAGCGGCCGGCCGGCCGTCTGGGCGACCCGCCCAGCAACGCCCTGTCGGACCAGTTGCGCGAACTGGGTTTTCATCTGGGCCGGCTCAAGACCGGCACCACCCCGCGCTTGGATCGCCGCAGCCTGGACCTGGAGGACCTGCCCTTGCAGGCCGGCGACGAGCACCCGCGCCAGTTCAGCTTCCTGAGCCAGGGCCGGCCGGTGTTGCCCCAGGTGGGCTGCTGGGTCACGCGCACCACCGCCGCCACCCACGAACTGATCCGGGCCAACCTGGATCAATCGCCCCTGTACGCCGGGGTGATCACCGGCGTGGGCGCCCGCTACTGCCCCTCCATCGAGGACAAGGTGGTGCGCTTTGCCGAGCGCCAGAGCCATCAGGTCTTTCTGGAGCCCCAGGGGCTGGACAGCAGCAGCCTGATCTATCCCAACGGCATCCCCACCAGCCTGCCGCTCTTCGTGCAGCAAGGCATGGTCAGGAGCCTGCCGGGCTGCGGTCGCGCCCATATCGTGCGGCCGGGCTATGCCATAGAGTATGACATGTCCGACCCCCGCGACCTGACCCCGGACCTGCAATCCAAGCTGATGGCCGGGCTGTTCCTGGCCGGGCAGATCAACGGCACCAGCGGCTATGAGGAAGCCGCCGGCCAGGGGCTCCTGGCCGGCATCAACGCCGCCCGCCACGCGGCCGGGCAAGGGCCGTGGGTGCTGGGGCGCCACCAGGCCTATTTGGGGGTCTTGGTGGATGACCTGGTGACCCGGGGGACCAGCGAGCCCTACCGCATGTTCACCTCGCGGGCCGAATATCGCTTAAGCCTGCGCGAGGACAACGCCGATCTGCGCCTGACCCCCCTGGGCCGCGAGTTGGGCTTGGTGGACGACGCCCGCTGGCGGGTCTTCGCGCAAAAGCGCCAGGCCATCGACCAGGCCTGGCAACGCCTGGAGGCGGTGCAGGTGCGGCCCACCCCGGCCATGAACCAGAGCCTGGCCCAATTGGGCAGCGCGCCCCTTAAACGCCCCCTGCCGGCGGCCGAGTTGCTGCGCCGGCCGGGTCTGGGCTTGGCCCAGGTGGCGGGGCTGGACCCGGCCCTGGAGGTGCTGGGTCAGTGCCCGCCGGATGTCGCCGAGCAGTTGGAGATAAGGACCCGCTACGCCGGCTACGAGGCCCGCGAGCGCCAACAGGTGGAGCGCTTCCGCGACCAGGAGGCCATCCTTATCCCGCCGGGGATGGAGTACCGCGGCCTGCCGGGGCTCAGCCGCGAGGTGCAGGAGAAGCTCTCGCGCATACGCCCGGCCAGCCTGGGCCAGGCCGGGCGCATCAGCGGGGTGACGCCGGCGGCCCTGGCGGTGGTCAGTCTGCACCTGCATCGTCTGGCCCGGGCCGGCCGCGAAACAGCCTAATAGCACCGCGTTATCGTCACGCCGCGCCGGCTTTGTGCTTGCCGGGCGGCCCGGCTTGGGATATCATCCTTGCACGCTGGTAACTTGCTTAAATCAAAGGAGGCTTGGCTTTTGACTCACCAGGAGGCGCCGGAAATGGGGGCTTCTATGGGGGCCAAGGCGAAGGCCGAGTCCAGCCCGCTGGGGCGGGGGGGGGCGCTGGTACAGGGCTTGGCCACTTGGCTGGACAGGCTCATGCCCGGTTGGGTCACGCCCAACCACTTGACAATTTTGCGCATGCTGGGTTCGTTGCTCATTTTGGGCGTGGGGTTGAGCCATGTCCCCCTGAGCTGGATCGTGGCCCTGGGCCTGATCTCCGGCCTGAGCGACAATTTGGATGGCATGCTGGCCCGGGTGCGTGGCCAGGTAACCGAGTTGGGGGCCTTGCTGGACCCCTTGGCGGACAAGGTTTTCGCCGTGGTGTTGATGGTGGTGCTGTGGTGGCGAGGGTTGGCCGACTGGCGCCTGCTGCTGCTGGCCGCGGCCATGGACCTGCACGCGATCTTGATCCCCTTGTTCATCATCCGGCGCCGCCGGCGGCAGGGGCGGCCCATCCTGCCCGGCCCGCGGGTGCAGACCAACAACTGGGGCAAGCTCAAGACCGCGGTGCTGGCCTGGTCCATGGGGCTGATCATCCTGGGCGCAACCTTTGAGCTGCCCTGGATGGCCCGGCTGGGCACTTGGAGCATCTGGGTGGCGGTGGCCCTGGGCCTGCTGGCCATGGATCGCTATTTCGCCGCCTACCGGGCCGGCAAGTTCGATTAGGCGTCTCCGACCTGCCCGCCGGGATGCCCGGCCAGCGGACGCCTCGGCATATCGCCTGGAGCTAAGAGGATTTATAACCATGGCCCAGACCTCAGAGATAACCCTCGGCTACTATGTGGAGCGCATCAAGAGCAAGGTTGGCACCGGCGACACCTCCAAGAAGGCCACCATGGAGAACTACTGGTTGGCCAGCGAGGTGATCGGGGACCAAGTGCGCGTGGAACTCTTGGACATGCACGACGAGATGACCGGCTTCGTGGAGTGGGTGCCCCAGGAGGACTTCGCCAAGCGCTTCGAGTACGCGCCCACGTTTTCGCCGCGCAAGGTGTCGGTGCGCCAGCAGCAGGCCGACCGCGTGGCCGCCCGCGCCGAGCGCCACCTGGAGGCCAATGAGTATCTCTCGGCCGAATTCGAGTTCAGCAACGCCCTGAAGCTGGACGAGCAGAACGTGCGGGCCAACTTCGGTCTGGGCAAGACCTACCTGGCCACCGGCCAGACCGACAAGGCCGCCGACATCTTTCGCAAGCTCTCCACCATCGAGGCCGTGCTGGAGCCGCAGAACAAGCATATCTTCAACGAGTTCGGCATGAACCTGCGCAAGATGGGGCTCTATGTCGAGGCGGTGCGCCACTACCATCGCGCCCTGACCCTGGGCGGCCACGACGAGAACCTGTGGTTCAACCTGGGGCGCGCCCTGTTCGAGGGCGGCCAGCACAAGCAGGCCCAGGGCGCGGTAAAAAAGGCGCTGGAGATCAACCCCAATTTCGAGGAGGCCCGGCAGTATCTGGCGGGCATCATGCGGCAGGTAAAATAATACATCCCGCCAGGGTGGCAACCCGCCCCGGCAAACTCGGGAGGCGAAGATGGAAGTGAAGACCATCGGCGTGGTGGGGTCTGGCCAGATGGGTAACGGCATCGCCCAGGTGGCGGCGGCCGCCGGCCTTTCCGTGATCATGAACGACATCAAGGACGAGTTCGTGCAGCGCGGGCGGGGGACCATCGAGTCCAGCCTGGGCCGCCTGGTCAAGAAAGAGAAACTCACCCAGGCCCAGGCCAGCGAGATAATGGCGCGCATCAAGCCCAGCGTCAGCCTGGATGACATGGCCGCGGCCGACTTCGTGGTGGAGGCCGCCACCGAGAACGTGCAGCTAAAGCTGGACATCTTCCGCAAGCTGGACGCCGTCTGCCGGCCGGGCGTGGTGCTAAGCAGCAACACCAGCAGCATCAGCATCACCAAGATAGCCGGCGCCACCAGCCGCCCCGAGCTGATCATCGGCATGCACTTCATGAACCCGGTGCCCTTGATGAAACTGGTGGAGGTGATCCGCGGTCTGGCCACCAGCGACGAGTGTCACGCGCTGACCGTGGCCCTGTCGCAGAAGATGGGCAAGACGCCCGTGCCGGCCAACGACTACCCGGGCTTCATCGCCAACCGGGTGCTGTTGCCCATGATCAACGAGGCCATCTACTGCGTGATGGAGGGCGTGGGCCAGCCCGCCGACGTGGACCAGGTGATGATGCTGGGCATGAACCACCCCATGGGTCCGTTGGCCCTGGCCGACCTGATCGGCCTGGACACCTGCCTGGCCATCCTTAACGTGCTGCACGAGGGCCTGGGCGACAGCAAGTACCGTCCCTGCCCCCTGCTCAGGAAGTACGTTGATCAGGGTTGGCTGGGCCGCAAGACGGGGCGGGGCTTCTACCAGTACTAATGTGCTATGTCCGCTGGCAAGGCGGCTGCCCAAGCCCCTTGCCAGCGGGTCTGCGAGACTTGCCGTGATCGCCATCATCAACTACGAGGCCGGCAACCTGACCAGCGTGCGGCGGGCCTTGACCCACCTGGGCGCGGAGTCGGTCATCACCCAGGACCTGGGGGAAATCGCCCGCGCCGAGCGCGTGATCTTCCCGGGCGTGGGCGCCGCCGGCGCGGCCATGAACTCGCTCCGGCGACTGGGCCTGGATAAGGCCCTGGGGGACGCCCTGGCCAGCGGCAAGCCGGTCCTGGGCATCTGCCTGGGCACCCAGATCATCTTTGAATCCAGCCAGGAGGACCTGGCCACCTGCCTGGGCATCTTGCCCGGGCAGACCGTGCGCTTCCCCTTGGAGCACCGGGACGCCAGCGGCCAGGCGCTCAAGGTGCCGCACATGGGCTGGAACAAGGTGCGCTGGCAGCGGCCCCACCCGGTCTTCGCCGGGTTGCCCCAGGAGGCGGAGTTCTACTTCGTGCACTCCTACCACCCGGCCCCGGCCCGGCCCGCTGACGTGCTGGGACTCACCGACTATGGCCTGGCCTTTGCCTCGGCCGTGGCCAAGGGCAACCTGGTGGCCGTGCAGTTCCACCCCGAGAAGTCGGGGCGGCCGGGCCTGGCCATTCTCAAGAACTTCATCGCCTGGGACGGCAAGGAGGGGGGCCATGCTTAGCAAACGCATCATCCCCTGCCTGGACGTGCGCGACGGCCGCCTGACCAAGGGCATCAAGTTCAAGGGCAACGTGGATATCGGCGACCCGGTGGAGATGGCGGCTTTTTACTACGAGCAGGGCGCCGACGAGTTGGTGTTCTACGACATCACCGCCAGCTCCGACGCCCGCGACATCATGATCGACGTGGTGCGCCGGGTGGCCGAGACCATCTTCATGCCCTTCTCGGTGGGCGGGGGCCTGCGCACCGTGGCGGACATGTACGCCGTGCTGGCCGCCGGGGCCGAGAAGGTCAGCGTCAACTCCTCGGCGGTAAAAAACCCGGCGATCATCGGCGAGGGCGCCAAGCAGTTCGGCTCCCAGTGCGTGGTGCTGGGCATGGATGTGCTCAAGGTGGAGGTGACGCCGGCCACGCCGTCCGGCTACGAGATGGTCATCCACGGCGGCCGCCAGCGCATGGGCATCGACGCCCTGGCCTGGGCCAGGGAGGCCCAGGAGCGCGGGGCCGGCGAGATCTGCCTGAACAGCATCGACGCCGACGGCACCCGCCAGGGCTACGAACTGGAGCTGACCCGCCTGATCAGCCAGGCGGTGAGCATCCCGGTCATCGCCTCGGGCGGGGCCGGCGTGCCCCAGCACCTGGTGGATGTGCTCAAGGAGGGCCAGGCAGACGCCGCCTTGATCGCCTCCATGACCCACTACGGCGACTACACCGTGGCCCAGATAAAACAATACCTGCACGACCAGGGGCTGCCGGTCAGGCTATACTGGTAGCAGACAGCCTGGGCCTGGGCCTGGGCCTGGGCCAGCATATCCAAGGATACGAGCCATGGTAGCACCCAAGGACTTGTTCGAGCTGGAAGGCCTCACCCACGCCTCGCTGTTCGAGGGCCTGGAGTTTGTCTGGCAGGCCTTGGAGCGCATCACCGAATACACCCGCCAGGCCGTGGCAATGGCCGGGGCCACGGCCCCCCTGTTGCGCGGTCGGGGCGACATGCTGGCCCAAACCGTGGTGGTGCACCGGGGCCAGGTGCATGAGGCGGGCTTCGAGCTTCTGGGCGGCGACCCCACCAAGGGCAAGATGCGCGTGCGCCTCATGGGACAGGAGGTGAGCGACGCGGCGGTGATCCATGCCGGCGCGGTGTTCATGGACGATCAGGTGCATATCGCCCCCGGCGCGGTGGTGGAGCCCGGCGCGCTCCTCAAAGGCCCCACCTTCATCGGGCCGGGCACGGAGGTGCGCCAGGGGGCCTACCTGCGCGGAGGCTGTCTGGTGGGCCGGGGCTGCGTGGTGGGGCACACCACCGAGATCAAAAACTCGGCCATGCTGGACGGGGCCAAGGCCGGGCACTTCGCCTACCTGGGCGACTCCATCCTGGGACGCGACGTGAACCTGGGGGCCGGCACCAAGCTGGCCAACCTCAAGATCATCGACCGGCCCTTCCATGTCAAGGTTGGCGAACAGGACCACACCATCAGCCGGCGCAAGTTCGGGGCCATCATGGGCGACCATTGCGAGACCGGCTGCAACAGCGTCACCAACCCCGGCACCGTGCTGGGCCGGCGGGTGCTGGTGGCCCCCTGCCAGTCGGTGCCCGGCGGCTTCCACCCGGCCAAGAGCGTTATTCGCTAGGGCGTTGGACAAACCGGACTTCATGGTGACGCGGGCCGGCGAATTCGGTCCGCGTCTGCTTTTCATCGAGCCCTATGCCAACACCTCCCACCGCGCCCTGCTGGAAGGCCTGATAAAAAACCTGCCGGCCCGCTGGACGGCTCTAACTCTGCCCGGACGGCACTTTCGCTGGCGCCTGCGCGGGGCGGCCTCCTACCTGGCCCAAGAGGCCGCCGATATCCTGCGTCAGGGCTGGGATGGCCTGCTCTGCTCTTCCATGCTGGGCCTGGCCGAGCTGAAGGGTCTGTGCCCGGCCCTGGCCGGCGTGCCGTGCCTGGTCTATTTCCACGAGAACCAGCTCTGCTACCCCGCGACGGGCCAAGCCGGCGCGTCCCAGCAGGAGCGCGACCTGTTCCTGGCCTTCAGCAACCTGAGCAGCGCCCAGGCCGCCCGCCTGGTGGTCTTCAACTCGGCTTATCATCGCCAGGAGTTTCTGAGCGCGGCCCGCCAGCTGCTGGGCCGCCTGCCCGACGCCGTGCCCGCTGGCCTGGTGGAGGCGGTAGAGGGCAAGAGCCGGGTGCTGCCGGTGCCCCTGGATACCGGGCCGGCCACAGGGCTGCGACGCGAGACGCGCGGCGGCCCCTTGCGCGTTTTGTGGAACCACCGCTGGTCCCAGGACAAGGACCCCGAGGCCTTCTTCGCGGCGCTCATGGACCTGGCGGGGCAGGGGTTGGATTTTGAGCTGGCCTTGCTGGGGCCCAGCTCGGGCCGGCCGCCCAAGGTTTTCGCCCAGGCGCGTCAGGCTCTGGCCAGCCGGGCGCGGCAGTGGGGCGCGGTGCAGGATAGGCGGGAATACTGGCGCTGGCTCTTCTGGGCCGATGTGGCGGTGAGTAGCGCCAAACAAGAGTATCAGGGGCTCAGCGCGGCCGAGGCCGTGTGGGCTGGCTGCCGGCCCCTGCTGCCTGACGCGCTGGTCTATCCCACGCTGTACCCGGCGGGCTGCCTGTATGAGCCCGGCGGCCTGGCGGCGGCGTTGCGGGCCTTGGCCGCGGAGCCGGAGTTGGCGCGGGGCCAGGACACGCGCCCCCTGGTGGCGGGCATGACCTGGGAGGCGCAGGCCGAGGGTTGGCGGGCGGCGTTGGGCGTGCTATTGGGGGCCGACGTTTAGGCCAAGGCCACGCGCAGCACATCATAGAAGGCGTCGGCCTTGACCACCTTGATCATCACCTTCTGGCCGGGCTCCAGCTTCTGGCCGGGCTCCACGGGGATGGTGGTGATGAGCATGATGTCGGTGATGAGCAGTTGCCAGCGCTTGACCTGGTGCTCCATGACCAGGGCCTCCAGGGGCTCGGAACCCCTGGCCTCCAGCCAGCGGGTGAGCCAGTAGCGGTGGCGTATCTGGCGTATCTTCATGCCCTTGCGCACCGTGGGTTCCACCTGCATGGCGTAGGCCTTCAACTCCTCATGGCTAAAGGGCGCGGCCTGGCCGGCCAGCACGGCGCCCAATTGGCGCTGCATCACCAGGTCCAGGTAGCGGCGGATGGGGCTGGTGGCGTGGGTGTAGTTGTCCACCCCCAGGCTGGAGTGGCGCCCGGGGCTGGTGGATATCTCCACGCGGTTCAGTAACCGGCGCTGCCGAAAATGCAGGAACAGGTCGGAGGGATCGCCCTCCTCGAAGGCCTCCCGGGGCGGGGGCTGGATGCGGTACAGGGCCGCCACCCCCTCCTGGGCCAGGTGCTGGCCACAGAGCTGGTTGGCCAGGATGGCCGTTTCGGCCACCATCTCCCGCGCCGGGCCGTCGCGCTCCACGCGCCGCACCCAGACCTCCCCGTGCTCATCCACCCCCACCAGCACCTCGGGCAGGGGCAGGAAATAGGCCCCGGCCTGGCCCCGGCGCTGGCGCAAAAGCAGGCAGGTCTCATACAGGCCCTTGAGCCGGGGGTCGTGGGTGATGAGCTGGTCGGCCTCGTCGTAGGTCAGGCGCTTGGTCACCCTGATGCTGCTACGGCACAGGCGGAACTCCTGAATCTCCCCCTGGTCGTCGATGCGGGCCAGGAAGCTGATGGCCGGCCTAAGCTGTCCCTCGCGCAGGGAGAGGGCGTCCTCGCTGAGCCGGGGCGGCAGCATGGGGATGCGGTTGTCGGGCAGGTAGATGGAGCTGCCGCGGGCGCAGGCCTCTTGGTCCAGGGGGCAACCCAGGGGCAGCAGCGCCGCCACGTCGGTGATGTGCACGCCCAGGTTGCCGCCGCCCCCCTCCAGTGGCTCGAAGCTCAGGGCGTCGTCAAAGTCGGTGGTGTACTGGCCGTCGATGGTGAAGGTGTAGAGTTCGGTATGGTCCTCGCGGCCGCTGTCCAGGCCGGCGAAGGGGGCCAGGTCGCGGGCCTGGGCCTCCAGGGCCGTCGAAAACTCATGGGTAAGGCCCTCGCGCCGCAGGTCCAGGTTTTCGTGGGGCGCGAAATAGCCCAGGCGCACCAGCAGGTTGAAGACCTGGCGTTTGCCGCCCAGGTCGGCCTGGGCCACGATCTCCTTGGCCTTCTTGGCGCGCGGCGCCTCGTCCTCCCAGATGACCAACTCGGCCAGCATCTCCAGGAGCCCCTCGGGCGCCGGGCCGGGGGCCGGCCCCTGGTCAGGCAAGGACTTGAAGAAGCCCACGGCCTGGTCCAGCACCGCCTGCTGGGCGGCCTCGCGCTGGGCCTGCAAGAGCTTGTTTTCCAACTGCTCGGCCGACAGGGGCAAAAAGGCGCCGTCCACCAGGCGGAAGTGCTGCCGCTCGTTGAACAGGGCGCGCAGGGTGGCCGAGAGCTGGTCGCTGCCCGCCCCGGCGCCGAAGCACAGCTCGGCCAGGTCCTGGAGGGGCAGTGGCGCGCTCTCCTCGTGCACTAGCTCCCACAACTCGGCCACGTCCACGCCGGCGGCCAGCTCCTCGCGGCGGGCCTCCACCTTGCGCATGTAATCCACCTGGGCGGCGCGGGGCCGGTCCGGGGAGAGCGCGGCGGGGCTTTGCAGCAGTATACGTCCCTGGGGCAGGGCCTCCTGGCGATCCTGGGCGGTCCACAGGCCTAGACGGCCCTTTTTGTTGGAATTGACCAGGCCCAATATGATGCGGTTTTTATCTATGAACTCGACTAGATGTCCCGTGGGGTCGGTCATGGGGGGCTGGTCCTCGGCCTGTGGGGTAAGCGTGCGCGCTGCTGGCCCAAGCGCCTGGCGGGGCAGGGGCGGTCCGCCGGCGATGACGCCCCCGTCAGCACCGGCGCCCTGGCGGGCCCTTGCCAAGGTTTAGGCTTGGCAAGCCCCGGCGGAGAAAGCCAGGCGGCCATCCGCGCGGGCTGGGGCAAGCCCGGAGGCCACGGGGAGACTTCCCCCGGCGGGCAGGCCTGGGAACCGCGGGCGGGGCCGGCAGGAGGGCTGTGGGCGCAGAGGGGAGTTCCCGGTCGGACCCGAGCGGCGGTCCCGAAAAACCCAGGGTTGCCGGGCCGTTCAGCGTGAATTAGCATACCGGCCACCCGTGGAGGTGTCAACTTGCCCCAGCCCGGCGACATGGTATTATGTGATGACGTTCTAACCGGGAGTAGCCCATGACCCGCAAATGCGCGCTGTTGCTGCCCAGCCTGATCATCTGTCTGGCGCTGACGTTTTGGGCTCGGCCGGCCGGGGCCCAAGGCGGCCAGACGGTGGATTTCACCCTGCCCAGCGTGTGGGGCGGCAACCTGGGTCTGGCTGAATTCCGGGGCCGGGTGGTGCTCTTGGACTTTTTCGCCACTTGGTGCCGGCCCTGCAAGGACGGCATACCCAAGCTCAACAAGATCAGCCAGGAGTTCGCCAACAAGGGCGTGAGCGTGGTGGGCTTTTCCCTGGATACCGGCGGCTTGCCGGTGGTCAAGCCTTTCGTGGTGCGCAACAATGTGGAGTTCCCGGTGGTGATGGGCGACAAGGACTTGGCCGTCAAGCTGGGCCAGGTCAAGGTGTTGCCCACCACCCTGGTCATCGATCCCCAGGGCCGGGTGGTGGAGCGCTTCGAGGGCCTGGCCAGCGAGGACAAGCTCCTGGCGGCGGTCAAGCCCTATTTCAGCGACTCGGCGCCGGCGGCCCCCACTTCGGCCATGGTGCGCGCCCGCCAGCCCAACGAGCCGCGCTTCAGCTCGGTATACGTGGAGGACAACCACGAACTGGGGGGCGCGCGCGGCCTGGCGGTGTACGTGCGGGCCGAGGTCACCGACATTTCTCCCGAGCAGGGCCTGTGGCTGCGCCTGGACCTCAAGCCCGAGGGCAAGGGCGCCGGGCCGGGCAAGTCCCTGTTTCAGCGCATAGAGGACGCCACCAAGAACCGCCATGTGCTCTTCGTGCGTTGCGACCAGTTGCCGCCGGTGCCCCCGGAGGGCAAGCTCAAGGCCTCGCTGACCATCCTGGGGGCCGGCCAGAAGCCGGTGGAGAAGAGCCCCGAGGTGGAGGTGCCGCGCCCCTGCCAGTACGGCCAGGGCCTGGCCAACAGCTCTGGCGGGGGCCAGGACCAGACCGCCGGCCCGGCCAAGGAGGGCGACAGCACCCCCTTGAACGGTGGCGAAGAGAAGCAGGAGCGCGGCCCGCGCTTCCAGCGCATCTGGGTCAGCGACGAGAACGAGGGGCAGAAGCCGGGGCTGTCGGTGCACGTGGTGGCCGACCTGGCCGACTTGAAGGCCCAGAAGGCCTTGTGGCTGCAATTGAACCTGCAACCCGAGTCCCGCGCCGCCGACGGCTCCATGAGCCCGGCCGGTCAGGCCAAGCCCCTGTTCGTGAAGGTGGACGACCCCACCCGCCAGAATTTTCAGTTGTTCGTGCGTTGCGACCAGTTGCCCCCGCTGCCCGCCGGCGGGGCCTACCGGGCCTGGCTGGCCATCCTGGGCGGCGAGAGGCAGTCCCTGGAAAAGAGCGGCGACTTCCTCATCCCCGGCCCCTGCCAGATGGCCTCCCGCGCGCGCTAGCTATGCCAGGGTCCTGTCGGAGCAACCCTCGGACAGGTTCCCAGGGCGGGCCAGGACGGCCCGGGGGATAAGCGCTCATGGCTAACGGTTGGCGCCTACTCAAGGACCTGGCCTGGCGGCGTCGCTGGGGCCTGGCCCTGGGTCTGTCGGCCCTGCTGGGCGTGGACCTGCTGCAACTCTACGTTCCCCGCCTGATCAAATTCGCCGTGGACGACCTGGCGTCAGCCCGGGCCACCGGCGCCTCCCTGCTCTGGCAGGCCGGCGGGGTGCTGGCTCTGGCCCTGGGCATGGCCCTCTTGCGCCTGGTGTGGCGTCCGCTGTTGATGGGTTTTTCGCGCCAGGTGGAGCGCGACCTGCGCCAGCGGCTCTTCGAGCATCTCCAGGAAATGCACCTGGGCTACCTGGTGGACCATCCCCCCGGCGAGCTCATGGCCAAGTTCACCAACGATCTCAACAACATCCGCATGGCCACCGGCATCGGCCTGGTGGCGGCCACGGACGGCCTGGTGTTGGGCGCCAGCGCCGTGGGCTTCATGTTCTACATCAGCCCGCTCTTGACTCTTTTGGCCATGCTGCCCATGCCCCTGATCGTGGTGCTCACCCAGGTGCAGTCCGGGCGCCTGCACCGGCGCTACCAGGAGGTGCAGGAGTCCTTCGGGTTGATGACCGAGCAGGTGCGCGAGGTGCTGGCCGGCGTGGGGCTGATCAAGGCCTACGCCCTCATGGACGGTGAGGAGGCGCGACTGGCCCGGGCCGGGCGCGACTACCTGGAGTTGAACATGGGTCTGGCCAGGCTCCTGGCCCTGTTCTTTCCCCTGATGACGTTCTTCACCAGCCTGAGTCTGGCCGTGGTGCTGGGGGCCGGCGGCTGGCTCACGGTGGCCGGGCGCATCACCACCGGCGACTTCGTGGCCTTCGCCTCCTACCTGGCCCTTCTGACCTGGCCCATGATGGCCCTGGGCTGGGTGGTGAGCCTGATGCAGCGGGCCAAGTCCTCCCTCTTGCGCGTGGAGGAGGTGCTGAACACCCAACCCCAGGTGCAAGACCCGCCCCGGCCCCGGACCCTGCCCCCGGACGCGCCCCTGGACCTGGCGGTGGAGGAGCTGTCCTTCAGCTATCCCGGCCAGGGGGCGCCCACCCTGCGGGAGGTGAGCCTCCTGGCCCCGGCCGGCCAGACCACGGCCCTGGTGGGCCGGGTGGGCTCGGGCAAATCCACCCTGCTGGGCCTGTTCAGCCGGCTCTACGAACCTCCGCCTGGCGCCGTGCGTCTGGCCGGGGTGGACGTGCTGGAGTTGGCCCAGGCCCACCTGCGTTCCCTGGTGGTGCAGGTGCCCCAGGAGGCCTTTTTGTTCTCGGCCACGGTGCGGGCCAACCTGCTCCTGGGCCGGCCCCAGGCCTCCGAGGAGGCCATGTGGGCGGCGCTCACCGCCGCCGAGCTGGCCGAGGAGGTGCGCGGGCTGGACAAGGGCCTGGAGACCATGCTGGGCGAGAAGGCTCACACCCTGAGCGGTGGCCAGCGCCAGCGCCTGGCCTTGGCCCGGGCCTTGATTCTGGACCCACCGCTGTTGGTGCTGGACGACCCCCTGAGCGCCGTGGACACCGACACCGAGCAGCGCATCCTGCACAACCTGGCCCAGCTGCGCGCCGGGCGCACCACCGTGGTGGTGAGCCACCGCCTTAAAAGCGTGGCCTTTGCCCAGCGCATATATGTGCTGGACCAGGGACGGGTGGTGGAGTCCGGCCGCCACCAGGAGCTCATGGGGGCCGGCGGGGTCTATGAGCTACTATTCGCCGAGCAGGCCATCCTGGCCGAGCTGGAGGCTTAAGAGCCCATGCCCCCCATGGATTACGGCTACATGGAAGGCGACCACCTGGGCCGGCCCTATGACCTGCGCCTCCTGGGGCGGCTCTCGGCCTTTTCCCGCCCCCACCTGCGGCGCATCATCCTGGCGGCGCTCTTGATCCTGTGCAGCACCGGCCTGGAGCTGCTGCTGCCCTACCTGACCCGCCTGGGCATCGACCTTCACATCGTTTGCCAGACCCAGGAGGTGCGGACGGCCCGCCTGTCCCCCGAGTTGGCCGGTCGCCTGGCCGCCCAGGTGGGGGACCGGGCCTGGCCCCACGGCCCCGGGGGGCTCCTGGTGCCCAGCCAGGTCTGGCGGGGGCTGGACCCCAAGCTCACGGCGGCGCTGAAGCAGGCCGGAGCCCTGGCGCCCCAGACCTGGTACCTGGCCCCCGAGGGCGCCGGCGCCCGGGAAGTGGCCGCGGCGCGGCCCGAGCTGTTCATCAGCGCGGCCGGGCATATCTTGATACGCCAGGACCACCTGGCCCTGCTGGAGAGCCAGCAGCTCATGACCCTGCGCGGACCCGACGCCCGGGGGCTTCTGGGCCTGGCCCTGATCTTCACCCTGGCGGCGGCCACGGCCTTTGGCCTGGGCTTTGCCCAGCAGATGCTCCTGGAGCGCACGGGCCAGGAGATGATGTTCAGCATCCGCCAGCGCCTGTACCGCCATCTGTTGGGCCGCTCCCTGGGCTTTTTCTCCAAAAACCCGGTGGGCAAGCTGGTCACCCGCCTGACCAACGACGTGCAGAATCTGAACGAACTATACACCTCCACCCTGGTGGCCATGTTCCAGGACATGTTCCTCATCACCGGCATCGTGGTGGTGCTGTTGTGGCTCAACTTCAAGCTGGCCCTGGTCTGCCTGGCCTTGAGCCCCCTGATCGGTCTGATGGCCTGGCTGTTCTCCCGCCTGGCGCGCGACGCCTTCCGGGACCTGCAAGGCCACCTGGGGCGCATCAACTCTCGGCTCAGCGAGACCCTCTCGGGCCTGATGGTGGTCAAGCTCTTCCGGGCCGAGGAGCAGGGCCGGGTGGAGTTTCAGCGCTTGAACCAGGATTACTACCGGGCGGGCATGCGCCAGATCAAGGTCATGAGCGTCTTCATGCCGCTGACCGAGCTGTTCTCCAGCCTGGCCGTGGGGCTGATCCTGTGGCACGGCGGCGGCCAGGTGGTCAGGGACGCGCTGAGCCTGGGCACCCTGGTGGCCTTCCTGACCTACATGCAGATGTTTTTCCGCCCGGTGCGCGACCTGGCCGAGAAGTACAACATCCTGCAAGCGGCCATGGCCTCGGCCGAGCGCATCTTTCACCTCTTGGACAACCAGGACGCCCTGCCGGAGCCGGACGCGGAATCCCCAGCCGGAGAACCGGGGCCAGGTCTGGTGCGCTTCGAGCACGTCACCTTCGGCTACGCCGAGGGCCAGCCGGTGCTCAAAGACGTGGATTTCAGCATCCCGCCGGGGCAGACCTGGGCCGTGGTGGGTCCCACCGGCGCCGGCAAGACCAGCCTGGTCAGCCTGCTCCTGCGCTTCTACGACCCCCAACAGGGGCGGGTGCTCATCGACGGCCAGGACCTCAGGGAGCTGTCGCCCCGGGATCTGGCCCAACGGGTCTCCCTGGTGGCCCAGGAGGTCTTTTTGCTGGCCGGCAGCGTGGAGGACAACATCCGCCTGGCTCGGCCCCGGGTCAGCGTCCAGGGCCTGCGCCAGGCCCTGGAGGTCAGCGGCGCGGCCGGCTTCGTGGCGGGGCTGCCCGAGGGCCTGGCCACCCGCCTGGGCGAGGGCGCCCGCAAGCTCAGCTCCGGCCAGCGCCAACTCCTGGCCCTGGCGCGGGCCTTGGCCGGCGACCCCCGGGTGCTGGTGCTGGACGAGGCGACATCCTCGGTGGACCCCGAGTCCGAGCGCCTGATCCAGGAGGCCCTGCCCAGGGTCATGGCCGGCCGCACCAGCCTGGTGGTGGCCCACCGCCTGACCACCGTGCGCCACGCCGACCGCATTCTGGTGCTGCACAAGGGGCGCATCGCCGAGCAGGGCAACCACGAGGAGCTGATGACCCTGGGGGGCATCTACGCCCGCCTGGTGCGCTTGCAGGACCTGCGCCAGGGGGCATCAGCGCCGTCGGCGGCCCCGGAGCGCCGGGCTTAACTATTTGGATTCGGCCGTGGCGCAGCGCCAGCCGCGCGGCCGCTGGAGGAGCGCGCATGGACATGGGCATCAAGGGCCGGGTGGCCTGCGTGGCCGGGGCCAGCAAGGGTTTGGGACGGGCCGTGGCCTGGGGCCTGGCGGCCGAGGGCTGTGACCTGGCCCTGTGCGCGCGGAACGGCGCGGCCCTGGAGGGGCTGGCCGCCGAGATCGCCAAAACCCACGGCGTGCGGGTGCTGAGCCGCGCCCTGGACCTGAGCCAGGCCGGGGCGGGCCAGGCCTTCTGCCTGGAGGCGGCCCAAAACCTGGGGCGCCTGGACATCCTGGTGACCAACGCCGGCGGTCCGCCGGCCGGCGGTTTCGCCGATTTTGGCGAGGAGGATTGGCTAACGGCCGTGCGTCTGACCCTGTTCTCGGCCCAGGAGTTGGCCCGGGGGGCCTTGCCGGCCATGCTGGAGCAGGGCTGGGGGCGCATCGTCAACCTGACTAGCGTCTCGGTCAAGCAGCCCCTGAGCGGCCTGATTCTTAGCAACAGCATCCGGGCGGCGGTGATCGGCTGGGCCAAGACCCTGGCCGACGAGGTGGGCAAGGCGGGCGTCACGGTCAACAGCATCTGCCAGGGCTGGATACTCACCGAGCGGGTGGAGGAGCTGCTTGCCCACCGCAGCCAGACCCAGGGCATCAGCCGGGAGGAGGCCCTCAAGCAGGCCGTGGCCGGCATCCCCCTGGGGCGCATCGGCCGGCCCGAGGAGATGGCCGACCTGGCGGTGTTTTTGGCCTCGGAGCGCGCCAGCTATATCACCGGCGCCAGCTACCTCATCGACGGTGGTCTCTACCGGGGCCTCATGTAGGAGCGCCAGCCGCTAATCGCCCTTAATCGCCCTTGTCGCTCAGTATCTGCTCCAGCTTCTGCATGGAGGCTTGGGAACCCAGGGCGATAAGGGTGTCGTCCTGCTCGATGATGGTCTCGGCCGGGGGGTTGAAGATCATGCGGTCATCGGGCTTCTTCACGGCCAGCACGATCAGGTCCAGCTTCTGGCGGATGCCCGAGTCCCTGAGACTCACCCCCACCAGGGAGCTGCCCATGCCCACCAGCACTTCTTCCATGCGCAGCGCCAGGTCGGTGCTGTGGAAGGTGAGGTCCACGAAATCGGCCACCGAGGGACGCAGCACCGTCTGGGCGATGCGCCGGGCGCCGATGAAGTAGGGCGAGACCACCTTGTCGGCCCCGGCCCGTTTGAGCTTGCGCTCCGAGCCGGGCTCGGTGGCCCGGGCGATGATCAAGAGATCGGGGCGGATGCCCTTGGCGGTGAGCACGATGTAGACGTTGTCGGCGTCGGAGTTGACCGTGGCCACCAGGCCCTTGGCCCGCTCGATGCCGGCGGCGATCAGGCTCTCGTCCTCGGTGGCCGAGCCCAGCACGTAATGAATGCCCTCCTGGCCCAGGCGGCGGGTGACCTGCTCGCTGTTTTCGATCACCACCAGTTCCACGCCCTGCTCGCGCAGCATGTCGGCCACCAGGGCGCCGATGCGCCCGAAGCCGCAGATGATGTAATGCCCCCTTAGGGAACGAATCTTGCGCTCCAAGCTCCTTCTCCCCATTACCTCGCGCAGTTTGCCTTCCACCACCACCTGGGTGAGCATGGTGAGGATGTACAACACCGTCCCCACGCCCCCCACGATGAGGACCATGCTGAAGTTGCGTCCGGCGTAGCTTAAGGGGTGAACCTCGCTGTAACCCACGGTGGTCACGGTGGTGATGGTCATGAACAGGGCATCGTGCAGGCTCCAGCCCTCGATGAGCATGTAGCCGGCGGTGCCGCCGCCCACCACGAGCAGGGCCAGGGCCACGCCCACGGAGATACGGCTGTTTAATATGGCGGCCACGTGACCCTCGCGCCCCGCGCCGGCCGTGGGTCTAGCGCCCGGCCGGCGGCGGAGCGGCGGCTTCGGAGCCCACCACCTCGGCGGTGAACTCCGCCAGGTTGGTGGGCAGGTTGGCGAAGACGATCATGAAGGGCAGGGTGGCCCCGGGCTTGACCGCGTGCTTGCCGCCGCCCGGCGCGTCGGGCTTGGACAGGCGGGCTTGCAACTCGGCCAGGGGCATCTGTTGCAGCTCGTCGGGGTTGAAGGCCTGACCGGCGTAGATCACTTCTTGCCGGGCCACCTGGCCCTGGGTGTCGGTGAGCCGGCCGCGCACCATCACCGCGGCCCGCTCCTGCTGGCCCTGGTTTTCCACCAGGCCCTGGATGATGAACAGGCGACCGGCGGCCTGGTTGACCCGGAAATAGCCGCGCACCTGGCTGAGCAAGAGCCCCTGGTATTCGGCCTCGGCCGCCGGCTTGGCGGCCTTGCCGGCGCCGCCGGGGCTGAGCAACAGGCTCAACACCGGGACCGAACGGAAGCGGTCCACCAACCGGGGGGAGAGCCCCAGGCGGTCCAGGGCCACCAGGCCGCCGGCGGCCACGATGGCCAACAGCAGCAGGATGGCCAACATCCAGAAGATGACCTTGAAGCCCCGGCCCCGGCCCTTGCTCTTGGCCTTGCCGCGCTTGCGGGGGCTGGGGGCGTCCAGGTCCAGGCCGAAGTCGGCGGCTTCCTCGGCGGCGCGGGACTGACGTGGCGTGCCGCGGTCCAACTCCAGGCCCTGGTCACGGGGGGGCTCCACGGGCGCGGCGCCGGGGGGCAGCACCTGGAAGACGTCCTGGCATTTGCCGCAGCGCACCCAGGAACCGGCCTCGGGAATCTTGGCCTCGTCCATCCGGAACTTGGTCTGACATTTCTGGCACTGCACGATCATGGCATCAGCCCCGAATCCCCGGTCGTGGGTGGTTAGTGGCTTATTAGAAGCTCGTATACGCCGGGCAGGTGGCGGTAGTTCTCGTTGTAGTCCAGTCCGTAGCCCACCAAAAAGCCCTGGGGCACCTGAAAGCCCACGTAGTCTATGGCCAACTCCACCTCGCGGCGCTCGGGCTTGTCGATCAGCGAGCAGACCTTGACCTGGCTGGGCCCCAGGCCGGCCATGTGCCGTTTAAGCCAGGCCACGGTGCGGCCGGTGTCCACGATGTCCTCCACCAGCACCACGGGCCGGCCCTTGAGGTCCAGTTCCGGGGCCTTGGTTAGCTCGATGCGCCCGGAGGAGACGCTGGAGGCGCCGTAGGAGGCCACGCGCAGGAAATCCACCTGCACCGGCACGGTCATGGCCCGGGCCAGGTCGCCCAGGAAAACGAAGGCTCCCTTGAGCACGCCCATCAGCACCGGCTGGTCGCCCAGGTCCAGGGATATCTGGCGCCCCAGTTCGGCCACCCGGGCCTGTATGCGCTCGGGGGATAGCACCACGTTCATGGGATGATCGGCCATGCTCACGACGGGTACCAAGCCTTTCCGGAAAATTGGCGATCCCTGCCGCCCGGTTTACAGCCTCATTTGCAAAAATATGCCAGGTTCCGCGTGGTTGTCAACAGATTATAGGGATGGGGCCGTCGCGGCCCCGCAAAAGAGCCGCCCCGCGCCGCCCATCAAGGGGGACGCGGGGCGAAAAAGACCGGGCCAGGCCGGGGCCGGCTAGCCCTTGCGTTTAAAGATGCTCTTCAGGCCGATGAAGCCCATCTTGCGGCGCAGGATGCCCAGCTGGTCTTGCAGGGGAATCTGCCGGGGGCAGACGTCCTCGCAGGCCAGAAGGCCCATGCAGCCGAAGATGCCCTGGTCAGTGCCCACCACATCGAAGTAATCGCGCTCGGTGCGCTTGTCGCGGGGGTCCATGATGAAGCGGGCCACGCGGTTCAAGGCAAAGGCCCCCACGAAGTCCGAGCGCATGTTGGCCGTGCCGCAACTGGCCACGCAGCAGCCGCACTCGATGCAACGCTCCAGCTCGAAGATGGCCTCGGCCAGGGCGTTTTCCATGCGCTCCTCCACGTCGCCCTCGTCGAACTCCTTGTCGGAGTGGATCCAGGACTCGATCTTGGAGTTGGTGGCCCTAAACCAGGTGCCGGTGTCCACCGACAGATCGCCCACCAGCTTGAAGACCGGTAGCGGCATCAAGGTGATCTCGTCGGGCAGCTCGCTGGTCAGCGTGCGGCAGGCCAGGCCGGGGCGGCCGTTGATGATCATGCCGCAGGAGCCGCAGATGGCCATGCGGCAGGCGAAGTCGAACATCAGGGAGGGGTCCTGCTCCTCCCTGAGCTTGTTCAGCGCGATGAACAGGGTGAGGCTGGGGGTCTCCTCCAGCAGGAAGGTGTCGGTGTGGGGCACCGAGGCCGGGTCCTGGGGGTTGAAGCGGAAGATATTGAATTTAAGCTGTCTACTCATGCCACACCTCACTCGCTCATGTCTTCGCGGCAGATGATCTCACACTTGCCATAGCCGCGATCGCCCGGAGGCAGGTGGAAAACCTTGGATGCCGGCTCGTACTCCAACTGGGGCAGGTCGCCATCCGGGTCGCGCCAGTAGGCCAGGGTGCGGGTGAGCCAGTCGCGGTCGTTGCGGGCCGGGTAATCCTCGCGGGCATGGGCCCCGCGGCTCTCGGTGCGCTGCAAGGCGCCGTAAGCCACGCAGATGGCCATGCGCACCATGCCCGAGATCTTGATGGCCATGGCCAGCTCGGGGCTGGCGCCGATGCCGCTGGACTTGAGCCCGACCTTCTTGGCGCGGGCGTAGATGACCTGCAAGTCGCTGACCGCCTTTTGCAGGTCCGTGCCGTTGCGGAAGATGCCCACGCCGTTCATCATGGCTTCCTGCATGGCGTTGCGCACCTCGAAGACGCTCTCCTTGCCGTCGCTGCCATCTATGATGCGCTTGATGCGCGCGGAGTCCTTGGCCACGGCCTGGCGGGCCAGGTCGGTGCGCAGGGTGGCCTCGGCGCCCTGGAGGTATTCCACCATCTGGCGGCCGATATGGCGGCCGGCCACGATGGTCTCGGCCAACGAGTTGCCGCCCAGGCGGTTGAAGCCGTGCATGTCCCAGCAGGCGCTCTCGCCGGCCGAGAACAGGCCCTTGAGGCCATAGGCGTAGCCGTTCTTGTCGGTGCGCACGCCGCCCATGGAGTAGTGCTGGCAGGGGCGCACGGGGATGAGCTGGGTGATGGGGTCCACGCCCAGGAAGTGCCGGCAGGTGTCGTAGACCTCGCGCAGGCGGGTGGTGATGTGCTTCTCGCCCAGATGGCGGATGTCCAGCCACAGGTGCGGTCCGTAGGGGCTGGGCACGCCCTTGCCCTCGCGGATGTGGTGCATCATCCAGCGGCTGACCACGTCGCGGCTGGCCAACTCGGCTTTTTCGGGCTCGTAGATGTGCATGAAGCGCTCCTGGTTGACGTCCAGGAGCGTGCCGCCGTCGCCGCGGCAGCCCTCGGTGACCAGGATGTTGGTGGGCACCACGCCGGTGGGATGGAACTGCACCGCCTCGGGGTTGCCAAAGGGCACCAGGCCGGTGTCCAGGGCCACGATGTGGCCGCCGCCCTCGTTGATCACCGTGTTGGTGGTCTCGGAGTAGAGCTTGCCGTAGCCGCCGGTGGCGATCAAGACGGCCTTGGCCTGGTAGACGCGCAGCGCCCCGGTCTTGAGGCAGCGGGCCACCACGCCCTGGCAGGTTTCACCGTCATGGATCAGGCTGACGGCCTCCACGCGATCATGCACGGTGATGCCCAGCTCGGTGACCTTGTTGTCCAGGGTGTAGAGCAGGGTGTGACCGGTGCCGTCGGAGGTGTAGCAGGTGCGCCATTTGGCGGTGCCGCCAAAGGCCCGGGCGGTGATGGCGCCGTGATTTTCGGGCTTTTCCTCCACCTCGAAGCAGACGCCGCCCTTGAAGCACATGGCCTTGCCGGCCTCCACGCGGTTCCAGGGCATGCCCCAGTGGCCGGCCTCGCGCACCGCGATGGGCGCGGTGTCGGCGAAGATGCGGGCGCACTCCTGGTCGCAGCCCCAGTCGGAGCCCTTGACCGTGTCGGCGAAGTGCACGTCCGGGCTGTCGCCCTCGCCCATGGCGCAGTTGCCCAGCGCGGCCTGCATGCCGCCCTCGGCGGCGCAGGAGTGGGAGCGGCGCGGGGGCACCAGGCTCAAGAGAATGGTTTTGAAGCCGGCGGCCGCGGCCTCCACGGCCACGCGTTCGCCGGCCAGGCCCGCCCCGATGCAGACCAGATCGCTGTAATAGGTTTCGTATGCCACGGGGGACCTCCTTAGATGGCCAAGGTGGCGAAGCGGATGATGGTGATCAGGCCGATGAAGATCATGATGGCGGTGAGGATGTTCTCGCCGCGCTTGAACTTCTTGCGGCCATCCCGCTTGATGAAGCCCCACTTGACGGCTATGCGGTAGAAGCCGATGCCCACGTGCAACTCCACCATGGGCAGCAGGATGAGATAGAAGATCATCCAGAAGCCGCCCTGGATGCGGGCGGCGCTCTTGGCGGCGGTGATGGGCAGGTCGGTGAGCACCGTCCACATGTGCACCGAGCCCATGATCAGGATGATCATGGCCGTGACCGCCTGCACCACCCACAGCCAGGTGTCCTGGTGGTGCAGCATCTTGGCGTGGCGCCAGATGGCACCCTGCTCGCCGGTGGTGAAGGGAATTTTGCGGGCGGCCAGGATGAAGTGGAAGATCATGGTGGCGCCGATCAGGGGGCCGCCCACCTGGGCCATGTAGGTGGCCTCGAAGAAATGGGCGATGAAGTTCATGACGTTCACGCCCAGGTTGACCGACGCCACCAAAATCATGTGGGACCACATGAAGGCGATGAGCCCGGCGCCGGTGAGCATCTGGAGCCAATCCAGGTAAGCGGATACCCGGCTGGGCGGCTTGACGTAGATTGCGGTGTCTATGCTGGCCATGGCAACTCCAAGGGTAACGGTTGGGGCGGTGGCCGCCCGTTGGTGCCGGGCTACCGCCGCCGTCTGATAATTATAAGGTTCGTCTAGCGGGCGTAGGCCCGGCGTCCCTCCAGGTAGAGGTCGCCGCCGTGCACGTCGTTAACACAGACCAGGGGCATGTCCTTGACCACCAGGCGGCGCACCGCCTCCGGCCCCAGTTCGGGGTAGGCGATCACCTCGGCCTCGGTGATTGAGCGGGCCATCAAGGCCCCGGCCCCGCCGATGGCCCCCAGGTACACGGCCTGGTGCTGGGCCATGGCCGCCTTGACCTCCTCGCCGCGCTTGCCCTTGCCGATCATGGCCTTCAGGCCCCTGGCCATCAGCGTGGGGGCGTAGGCGTCCATGCGGTAGCTGGTGGTGGGTCCGGCGGCGCCGATGACCCTGCCTGGCGGGGCCGGCGAGGGACCCACGTAGTAGATCACCGCGCCCTCCAAGGGGAAGGGCGGCTCCTGGCCAGCCGCCAGGGCCTCCACGATGCGCTTGTGGGCGGCGTCGCGGCCGGTGTAGATAGTGCCGCTGATCAGCACCCGGTCGCCGATCTTCAGCGCCGAGGTGTCGGCGTCGCTCAAGGGCGGGGTGAGGCGGAAGGTACGGCTCATAGCACCGCCTCCTTGTGCCGCGCGGCGTGGCACTGCACGTTGACCGCCAAGGGCAGACTGGCGATGTGGCAGGGTTTGATATCCACGAAGACCCCCAGGCAGGTGACGCGGCCGCCCAGGCCGGCCGGTCCGATGCCGGTGTTGTTGACCATGGTCAGAAGCTCGGCCTCCAGGGCGCCGGCCTCGGGGTCGGGGTTGACCGAGCCCAACTCGCGCAAGAGGGTGCGCTTGGCGCGCAGACAGGCGTCGTCAAAGGTGCTGCCGATGGCCACGCCCAAAATGATGGGCGGGCAGGGGTTGGGGCCGGCCGCCTCCACGGTCTCCATGACCCGCTCCTTGACCCCGGGCAGGCCCTGGGCCGGGGTGACCAGGAAGACCTTGGACATGTTCTCGCTGCCGCCGCCCTTGGGCACCACCCACAGGCGCACGTGATCGCCGGGCACGATGCGCGTGTGCACCACGGCCGGGGTGTTGTCGCCGGTGTTGGCGCGGGTGAAGGGGTGGCAGACGCTCTTGCGCAGGAAGTGCTTCTCGTAGCCCCGGCGCACGCCCTCGTTGACCGCCTCCACCAGGTCGCCGCCGATCAGGTGCACGTCCTGGCCGATGTCCAGAAAGATGATGGCCAGACCGCAGTCCTGGCAGATGGGCATGGATTCGGCGGCGGCGATGTCGGCGTTTTCCAACAGGCGGGTAAGAATCTCTTTACCCACGGGCGATTCCTCGGTTGCCAGGCCTTTTTCCAGGGCTCGGCGCACGTCGGCCGGCAGGAGCAGATCGGCCTGGCCGCAGAGGTCGGCCACGGTGTCGCGGATGGTCCCCACGTCAATGGTTCGCAGGTTTGGCAAGACAGGCTTCCTCCCTCTGGTGGCGCCAGCGGCGCCGGCCGGGTTCAAGCATAAGGGGATGTTACTTTGTATGCGGGGGGCGGCCCTCTGTCAACCCCTGCCTCAAGCCAAGGCGGTAACAATGTTTTTTGGCAGGGGCCATATCAGTATTTATATAGTGTTGGCCCTAATATTTAGTGCAATCCCCCTGGCCATGTCAACTCCGTTTTCGGACTTGGAGTAACATTGTTTTCGTGAAAGTTTCTTGCCGGGCCGCCAGGGGTGGATCAGCCTTGGCCCGGTTCCGGCGCTACAGACCCCGCTGATACCAGCGCCGCAGGACCTCCGGCCGCACCCCCAGGTGATAGCCCAGCACGATCAGTTGATTAAGCAGGGTGGTGCGCAAGAGCCCCAGGCGGCGCCAGCGCCGGCCCGAGGTGAGGGCCTTTAGCCCGGCCTGGGCCACCCGGCCCTGGCGGCCCAGGCGCTTGACCAGCTCGTAGTCCTCCATGATGGGCAGCTCGGCATAGCCGCCAGCCCTGGCGAAACCCTCCGCGCTCAGGAAGAGCCCCTGGTCGCCGTAGGGCAGGCCCAGTAGACGGGTGCGCAGGTCCACCAGGCGCTCCACCAGGGCCGAGCCAGGGCCGGCCTGGTCCAGGGCCAGGCGGAAGCAGCCCAGGGCCACCCCGGGCCGGGCCAGCACCCGGCGCACCTCCCCGGCCCAGTCCGTGGGCAGGCGGGTGTCGGCGTGCAGGAAGAGCAAAAGCTCCCCCCGGGCCAGGGCCGCGCCCAGGTTCATCTGGCGCGCCCGGCCCCGGAAGCTCAGCCCGGCCCCGGCTCCCAGGGAGCGGGCCAGCTCGTAGGTGCCGTCGCCGCTGCCGCCGTCAACCACCAGCACCTCCACGCCGGCCTGGGCCAGGAGCGGCCCCAGGCAGGCCGGCAGGCCCGCGGCCTCGTTCAGGGCCGGCATGATCACCGAGATTAGGCCCGGCTGGGCCGGCCAGGCCGGTGGCCGGGGGGCCTGCTCCAGCAGGGGCAGGTCCTCCGGCCGGTCGATATCGGGCAGGGTGCCCAGCAGGTGCATGGAGAGCCCGGCGCGGCCGGCGGCCGCCAGGGTTTGGCTCAGCACCCGCTGGCCGCCCCAGGCGATGCCCTCAAATATCTCCGGGGCCGGCCGGCGCAGGCCCACCAGGTGGTAGCCGCCGTCCCGGGCCGGCCCCAGCACCAGGTCATGGTTGGCCAGGGCGCTGAAAGCCCGGGAGAGCAGGCGGTCGTCGCGGCCGGGGCAGTCGGTGCCCACCAGCACCACCCGCTGCTCGCCTTCTTGCAGGGCCTGGTGCAGGGCGCGGGCCATGCGTTGGCCCAGGTCGCCGGGGCCTTGGGGCCGGTACAGGGGCGCCCGCCCCAGCCAGGTCCGCATGGCGACCTCGTCTCCGCCGTCGTGGCGCACCTCCAGGCGCAGCGGCTCTTGCCGGGCCAGGGCCAGGGCCCAGGCCAGGGTGTCCAGCCCCAGGCGGCGGGCCAGGTCGGCGGCCCCGGCCGGCCCCAAGGCGGGGATGAGCCGGGTCTTGGTGGACCCCGGCTCTGGGTAGCGGGTGAAGACTATGAGACGTTGTGCTGTGGGCATCTACCTTAATTCAGGCTGCTATGGCCTCTTAGGCTCTGGTGGCGCCGGTGGTCTTGCCGCGGGATGGCGCTGGAGGCCAAAGTCTGGCGCCAGCATGACCGGCGTGGGCCGCCGGTCTGTATTTGGGGTGGGCATGCCAATGCTAGTAGCCAAAATATATAGTAGTTAACTATAATCCAGCATCCCAGTTTACCTCCTTGCCTAGGCCCCGGCCCGGGACGCATACTTAACTAACAAGCGGTTGCCGGACCCCCCGCGCCAGGCATCGCCCTCGCCGCCCCAAAGGCTCCGGCGAGAGTTTTTTGTCCGTTCTCTACCACCGCCATCCGCCTGCCTCTGCCCCCAGGCGGCCCCTGCCGGTCCGATCCGCGCCGGGGTCTGGGCCGGCCCATGACCGGGAGCTTGTCAATGGCCAAACATGCCCTCAACGCCCCGCCGCGCCGCATCGCCGAAGGCGTGCACATGGTGGGTGGTCCGGACCTCTCCGACCCCCGCGACTGCCTGTGCTACCTGGTGCAGGGGCCAGAGGCCCGGGTGCTGATCGACTGCGGGGCCGGCCCCAGCGTCGGGCGCATCCTGGACTTGGCTGAGCAGGCCGCCGGCCAGCCGCCCAGCCATCTGCTGCTCACCCATGCCCACATCGACCATGCCGGCGGCACCGCCGAGTTGATGCGGCTCTGCGGGTGCCAGGTGATCATCCACCAGGCCGACGCCCAGACCCTGGCCCTGGGCGATTCCCAGCGCAGCGCCGCACAATGGTACGGGCTCAAGCTGGAGCCGGCGCAAGCCGATGTGGTCTTGGAGCGGGAGCACCAACTGGACATGGGCGGCGGGTTGATGCTGAACATCCTGCCCACCCCTGGCCACACCCCCGGATCGCTCAGCGCCTGGTGCCTGGCCGAGGGGCAGAAGGTGCTCTTTGGTCAGGACATTCACGGCCCCTTTTCGCCGTCCTTTGGCTCCGACATCTTGCAGTGGCGCCAGAGCATGCAGACTCTGCTGGAGCTGAACTGCGACATCCTGGCCGAGGGGCATTACGGGGTCTTCCGGCCGGCGGCCGAGGTGGCCAGTTTTATCCATAAGCAACTGAGCGTGCACTAAAAGCGGCCCCGAGGGTGACTACGCCAAAATCCTAACGAAAATGGCAGGCGCACAGGTGGCCGGGTTCGATCTCGCGCAGTTCGGGCACCTGGTCCTGGCACAGCGCCTGGGCCTCGGGGCAGCGGGTGTGGAAGCGGCAGCCGGCCGGCGGGTTGATGGGGCTGGCCACGTCTCCCTTCAGGGCCGGCGGGGGCATGCGCCGCCCGGGGTCGGCCAGGGGCGCGGCCAAGAGCAGGGCCTCGGTGTAGGGGTGCCGGGGCGGGCGGTTAAATAGCGCCGCCGGGGTCACTTCCATGATCTTGCCCAGATACATCACCGCGATGCGGTCCGACAGGTGGCTGACCACCGACAGATCGTGGGCCACCAGCAGATAGGTCAGCCCGAAGCGCTCTTTAAGGTCCATAAGCAGGTTGATCACCTGGGCCTGGATGGAGACGTCCAGAGCGCTCACCGGCTCGTCGGCCACCACCAGGCGGGGGTGCAGGGCCAAGGCGCGGGCGATGCCGATGCGCTGGCGTTGGCCACCGCTGAACTGGTGGGGGTAGCGCCGGGCGTGCTCGGGCCTCAGGCCCACCTCGGCCAAAAGCTCCTCCACCCGCGCCTGTATCTGCTGCTGGTTGCCCATGCGATGGATGCGCAGGGGCTCGGCCAGGATGCCGCCCACGGTCAGCCGGGGGTTGAGGCTGGTCACCGGGTCCTGGAAGACGATCTGCATCTGCCGGCGCAGGCCGCGCATCTGGGCGCGTCCCAGGTGGCTGATCTCCTGCCCCTGGAAGAACACCCGCCCGGCCGTGGGCTCCATGAGCCTCAGGATCAGCCGGCCCAGGGTGGACTTACCGCAGCCGCTCTCGCCCACCAGGCCCAGCACCTCGCCGGTCAGCACGCTCAGGTTCAGGTCGTCCACGGCCTGGAGCACCTGGCGGGTGGCTCCCAGAAAGCCCGAGCCCACCTGGAAGTTCTTGCACAGCCCCTCCACCCTGACCAGTTCCCGCACCGCCGGCGCGCTCATGCCGCCGCCCTCCGGGGCGCGCGGGCCGCGCGGGCCTGGCTGTGGTGCAGGTAGCAGCGCACCCGGCGCCCCGGGGCCACCTCCACCAGGGCCGGCTCGGCCTCGCGGCAGGGGGCGAAGCTCTCGGGGCAGCGGTCGCTGAAGGTGCAGCCCGGCGGCAGGGCGTCCAGGGGGGGCACGATGCCGGCGATGGTGGGCAGGCGCTGGCCCCGGGCCGGGGCGCGCGAAGGCAGGCAGGCCAAGAGCCCCCGGGTGTAGGGGTGCAGGGGCTGGCTGAACAACTCGCCCACCGGGGCCTGCTCCACCAGGCGGCCGGTGTACATCACCGCCACGCGGGCGGCCATCTGGGCCACCACCGCCAGGTTGTGGGTTATCAGGAGGATGCTCACGCCGCTCTTTTGCTGCAAGTCCTGCATCAAGTGCAGGATTTGGGCCTGGATGGTGACGTCCAGGGCCGTGGTGGGCTCGTCGGCCATGACCAGCTTGGGCGACAGGGCCAGGGCCATGGCGATCATCACCCGCTGGCGCAGGCCGCCGCTGAGCTGGTGGGGATAGGCCGAGGCCCGCTTGGCCGGTTCGGGGATGCCCACCTGCTGGAAGGTCCGCACGGCCAGGTCCCAGGCCTCTTGGGGCGAGACCTGGCGGTGGGCCAGCACCAGCTCGGCCACCTGGCGGCCCACGCTGAATACCGGGTTGAGGCTGGTCATGGGCTCCTGAAAAACCATGGAGATGCTGGCCCCCCTGAGCGCCCGCAGGCGGGCCGGCTCCAGGGTCAGCAGGTCCTGGCCCTGGAAGAGCACCCGGCCGCCGGCCACCCGCCCCGGCGACGGCACCAGGCCCAGCACCGACAGGGCGGTCACGGACTTGCCGCAGCCGCTCTCGCCCACCAGGCCCAGCACCTCGCCGGACAAGACGCTCAGGTCCAGGCCGTCCACGGCCGCCACCTCTCCAGCTTGGCCGGGAAACACGGTGAGCAGGTCCTCGATGTCCAGCAGGGTATCTTTCATGCAGGCCTCAAGGTGGGAGGGCGCGGCGGATATATTCCTTGCAGGATTCTAGCACGGGCGTCTTCCCCTGGCCAAGTCGCGCTTGGGGCGGGCCGGGCCTCTAGAGGTGCCTGAAGCGCCCGGGGCCTTCCATCAGGGGGTCAGGGGCGTCTCGGCCCAGGAGGGCCTCGGCGGCCAGGAGCAACAGGGCCGGGGTGACGCGGGTGAAAAAGCGACCATCCCAGTCGGCCCAGGTGAGCATGCACAGCCCCAATTGCAAGAGCAGCACGGCCCAGAACAAGGCTCGTTCCCGGCCCGGCCCCTGGCCGGCCAGGAGCCCCCACAGGCTCAAGCCCAACAGGCCCAGGCTGGAGAGCCCGGCGGCCAGGTTGTGCCCCCATGAATAGAAGGGTCGGGCGTGGGCCAAAAACCAAAAAGCCCGCCGGCCCATGACCGCCAGCAGGTTCAGCGGGTCCCGCCACAGGGCCTCGGCCAGCCAGCCGGCCAGGGAATTGCCGGTTATATCGCCGGCCAGGGGCTGGTCCAGGGCGGCATGGCCCCAGACCACGGTGCCCCGTTGCCAGTTGGCCAGCAGTTCGGCGCCGGAGGCCGGGGAGGGGCTTTTCAGCCATAACAGCAGGCCCGCCCCGGCCAAGAGGGCCAGACCGGCCGCCGGCTGTCTGCTCAGGGCGCAATACAAGGCCAGGGGCAGCAGGAAAAACACGCCCTCGGGACGCATCAGGGCCATGGCCGCCAGCAGCGGCCCCAGGATGAGCCACCAGGCCCTCTGGCGGGCGCACAAAAGGGCCAGCCCCAGGCTGGCGGCCAAGAGGCTGTTGAAGGGGCCGTCGCTGAGCAGGTAGAAGTTCCAGCGCTGCAAGTCGGGCCAGGCCAGATAGGCCAGGCTGGCCGCCAGGGCCGCAGGCTGGCCCAGGACGCGGCTGGCCCCGGTGAAGATGAGCAGGCCGGCGGCCAGGGACAGCAGGCATTGCAGGGCCACCACGACGGTCTGGCCGCCGCCCAGGGAGAGCGCCGCCGCCACCAGCCAGTCGTAGGCCAGGAAGTCGGGCTGCTTGTCCACCAGGGGCAGGCCGGCCAGGAGGCGGCTGGCCGCCTCCAGGTAACGGGGGCTGTCGCCGCCCAGGCGCACGCCCAGGACCAGCCAATGCCCGGCCAGGCTGGCCAGGCCCCAGAGCAGGGGCAGCCAGGGGCCGGCGCGCAGGCGGCGGGCGGCCAAGGGGGCGGGTCCCAGATGTCGGGGACCCTTGGACAGGCTCAGGTGTGGGCGGCTGGCTTGCAGAAGGACCTCCCCCGGGGACGCGCGGACGGCCCCTCGCCCCCCGAGACGCGGGGGTGGCCCGGGGCATCCATCGTGATAACAGACCGTTGTCAACCGGCTCCACCATAACAGAAAGCTTAGGACCTCTTCAAGACGCCCCCGCGCCACGCCCCGGGTGCGTCGGGGGTGGCTCACGCATTGAAGCGGCCAAGGTTTTGCGCTATGACTAGGCCCATGTGTGCAAGCACCCTGATATTGGGCGGGGCCAAAAGCGGCAAGACCGCCCTGGCCCTGGACCTGGCCCAGAGCGCGGCCGGCGCCGAGCGCCTGGTATACATCGCCACGGCCCAGGCCCGCGACGAGGAGATGGCCGAGCGCATCCTGCGCCACCAGGCCCAGCGCGGACCCCGCTGGTCCACCCTGGAGGAGCCCCTGGACCTGGTGGGGGCCTTGGGCCGCGCCGACGGGCCGGGGGCGGTGCTGTTGGTGGACTGCCTGACCCTGTGGCTCAGCAATCTGATGACCCAGGCCGGCCTGGATGCTGGCCAGGTGGAGGAGCGGGGGCGCGGGTTGTGCCGGGCCCTGCCAGGGCTACAGGCCCGGGTGATCCTGGTGGCCAACGAGGTGGGGCTGGGCATCGTGCCCGACAACGCCCTGGCCCGGGCCTTCCGCGACCAGGCCGGGGGGCTCAACCAGCGCCTGGCCCGGGTCTGCCCCAACGTGATACTGGTGGCCGCCGGGCTGCCCCTGGCCCTCAAGGGCGGGCTTTGGCCATAATTTTACCAACGGAGATCGGCAAAATGCAGCGACTGTCCCAGCTTGTGGAGGCCATCAAGGCCCCGGATTTTTCCCTGGCCCCGGCCGCCCAGGACCACCTGGACAACCTGACCAAACCCCGGGGCGCCCTGGGCCGCCTGGAGGAGGTGGCCCGCGATCTGTGCGTCATGCGCGGCAGCCTCACGCTGACCCAGCCCCGGGCGGCGGTGACGGTCTTTGCCGCCGATCATGGCGTGACCCAGGCCGGGGTGAGCCTCTACCCCCGCGAGGTCACGGCCCAGATGGTGCTGAACTTCCTGGCCGGCGGCGCGGGCATCAACGTGCTGGCCCGCCAGGCCGATGCCCAGGTGCGGGTGGTGGACGTGGGCGTGGATTTCGCCTTTGACGACCTGCCCGACCTGATCAAGGCCAAGGTCATGCCCGGCACCGCCAACATGCTGGAGGGGCCGGCCATGACCCGCGAGCAGGCCTTGCTGGCCATCCGGGCCGGCGCCGACCAGGCCGACGCGCTGATGGACCAGGGCGTGGACCTCTTGATCCCCGGCGACATGGGCATCGGCAACACCACGGCCAGCGCGGCGCTCACCGCCGTGTTCTGCGGCCTGGCCCCGGCCCGGGTCGCCGGCCGGGGCACCGGCCTGGACGACCAGGGCCTGGCCAATAAGATCGCCGTGCTGGAGAAGGTCCTGACCCGCCGCCGGCCCCAGGCCGACGACCCCCTGGGGGTGCTGGCCGCCGTGGGCGGCTTGGAGATCGCGGCCATCTGCGGCTACTGCCTGGCCGCCGCCGCCCGGCGGGTGCCGGTGATCCTGGACGGCTTCAACTCCACCAGCGGCGCCCTGGTGGCCGCCCGCCTGGCCCCGGAGGCGGCCCATTATTTCATCGTGGGCCACTCCTCCCAGGAGCAGGGGCACCGCGCCCAGTGCCAGGCCTTGAACAAGCGGCCCCTGTTGGACCTGGACCTGCGCCTGGGCGAGGGCACCGGCGCGGCCCTGGCGCTGGGCCTGGTGCGGGCGGCCGTGGCCATCTACAACGAGATGGCCACCTTCGCCTCGGCCGGGGTCACCGGCGACCCGGAGCCGCGCGGGTGACGGCCTTTTTGCTGGCCTTGCAGTTCCTCACCGTGGCCACGGTGCGCTCGGACCTGCGGGCCGGCCCCGAGGACTTAAGGCGCTCGCGGGCCTGGTACGCGCCGGTGGGGCTCCTGTTGGGATGTGTGTTGGCTGGACTGGCCTGGCTGTTGGGCCTTCGCCTGCCGTCCTTGCCCCTGGCGGCCCTCCTGGTGGTGCTGTGGGCGGGCCTCACCCGCTTTTTGCACCTGGACGGCCTGGCCGACACCGCCGACGGCCTGGTGCACCTGACCACCCGCCAGCGCGCCCTGGAGATCATGAAGGATTCGCGGGTGGGCACCTTCGGCCTGTGCCTGGTGGTGGGGATATTGCTGCTCAAGTTCGCGGCCCTGTCCTCGTTGAGCGGCCCCCGGCTGTGGGGGGCCTTGCTGCTGGTGCCGGGTCTGGGGCGCGGGCTGGCGGCGCTCCTGGCCGCCTTCATGCCCCCGGCCCGCGCCGAGGGCCTGGGCGCGGCGGTGGCCGGGGCGGCCAGCCGCTGGCCCGAGCTGGCC
>JAZDIQ010000059.1:0-6348 GCA_043804825.1 Pseudomonadota bacterium | reverse complement strand
TGTTTCCGGGTACATGGCCGGCCTTCCGGCGATACCCCAAATACCCTACGGCTGCTTATATACATCGGTCAAGGCTAAATAAAATTGCCCGGCCGGGGTGGTCCCGGCCGGGCAAAAACGTCGCGCAAATTGTCCAGGCTGGATTGTCCAGGCCGGGGTGTCAGGCGCCCCTACTCCTGGCCCTCGCCGTTGCCTTCATCCTCGCCGCCGGCCTGGTCTTCGCCCTCGCCCAGGGGCAGCTCGGGGGCGTCCTCGTCCTCCACCTCGGCCAGGCGGGCCACCGAGACCAGGCGCTGGCCGGCGGCCAGGTCCTTGAGGGTCACGCCCTGGGTGTTGCGGCCGATCTCGCGGATGCCCTCCACCTTCAGGCGGATGATGTCGCCCTGGTCCGAGGAGAGCATCACCTCGTCGGAGTCCTCCACCACCAGGGCCCCCACCACCGGGCCGTTGCGGTCGGTGGTCTTGATGGTTATCACGCCCTTGCCGCCCCGGTTCTGCAGGGGGTACTCGTCCAGGCGGGTGCGCTTGCCGTAGCCGTTCTCGGTGACCGTGAGGATGGAGGGCGCGCCGGCCAGGGCCTCCATGCCCACCACGGCGTCGCCGTCGCCGACCTGGATGCCGCGCACCCCGCCGGCGGTGCGGCCCATGCTGCGCACCTGGTCCTCCTGGAAGCGGATGGCCATGCCCAGGCGGGTGGCCAGGAAGATCTGCATGCCGCCGTCGGTGAGCCGGGCGGAGACCAGGCGGTCGTCGGAGCCCACGTTGATGGCGATGATGCCCCCGGAGCGCGGCCGGCTGAAGTCCATGAGGTCGGTCTTCTTGACCACGCCGCGCTCGGTGGCCATGACCACCTGGCGGCCCTGGCTGAACTCGCGCACCGCCAGCACCGTGGCCACCTTCTCCTGGGGTTGCAGGCTCAGCAGGTTGACGATGGCCTTGCCCTTGGTGGCCCGGCCGGCCTGGGGCAGCTCGTGGACCTTGATCCAGTACAGGCGGCCCAGGTTGGTGAAGACCAGCAGGTAGGAGTGGGTGGAGGCGATGAACAGCGACTCCACGAAGTCCTCGTCCTTGGTGGTCATGCCCTTCTTGCCCTTGCCGCCCCGGCGCTGGGAGCGGTAGAGGCTGATGGGCGAGCGCTTGATGTAGCCGGCGTGGGAGAGGGTGACGACCATCTCCTCCTCGGCGATCATGTCCTCCAGCTCGATATCCTCGGCGCGGGCCACGATCTCGGTGCGGCGGGGGTCGGCGAAGCCCTCGGCCAGGGTCTGGGTCTCCTCGCGGATGATGCCGCGCACCAGGGCCTCGGAGCCCAGGATGTCGCGCAGGCGGGCGATTTCCTTGATGACCTCGCGGTACTCGGCGATGATCTTGTCGCGCTCCAGGCCGGTGAGCCGTTGCAGGCGCATCTCCAGGATGGCCTGGCACTGGGCCTCGCTGAGTTGCAGGCGGGCCATGAGGGCGACCTTGGCGGCGGCGGGGTTCTCCGCCCCCCGGATCAGGGCGATCACCTCGTCCAGGTGCTCCAGGGCGATCTTGAGGCCCTCCAGGATGTGGGCCCTGGCCTCGGCCTTCTTGAGGTCGAAGGCCGTGCGCTTGACGATGATCTCCCGGCGGTAGTCGATGAACAGGCCCAGGACCTGCTTGAGGTTGAGCAGCTCCGGCCGGTTGTTGACGATGGCCAGCATGATCACGCCGAAGGTGGTCTGCATCTGGGTGAACTTGAACAGCTGGTTCAGCACCACCTGGGGCACGGCGTCGCGCTTGAGTTCCAGCACCATGCGCATGCCGTCGCGGTCGGACTCGTCGCGGATGTCGGTGATGCCCTCGATCTTCTTTTCCTTGACCAGGTCGGCGATGCGCTCCAGCAGGCGGGCCTTGTTCACCTGGTAGGGCAGCTCGTTGACCACCACCGAGGCCTTCTTGGTGCGGGGGTGGATCTCGATGCTGGCCCGGGCCCGCAGTTGCAGGATGCCCCGGCCGGTGCGGTAGGCGTCCTGGATGCCCTGGCGGCCGTGGATGAAGCCCCGGGTGGGGAAGTCCGGGCCGGGCACGATGCGCATCAGGCCTTCGATGTTGATGTTGGGGTCGTCCAACAGGGCCACCACGGCGCGGGCCACCTCGCCCAGGTTGTGGGGCGGGATGTTGGTGGCCATGCCCACGGCGATGCCGGAGGAGCCGTTGACCAGCAGGTTGGGCACCTTGGAGGGCAGGACCACGGGCTCTTGCAGGGAGCCGTCGTAGTTGTCGGTGAAGTCGACGGTTTCCTTTTCCAGGTCCTCCAGGAAGGCCTGGGTCAGCCTGGTCATGCGCACCTCGGTGTAACGCATGGCCGCCGGGGCGTCGCCGTCCACCGAGCCGAAGTTGCCCTGGCCGTCCACCAGCATGTAGCGCATGGCGAAGTCCTGGGCCATGCGCACCAGGGCGTCGTAGACCGCCGTGTCGCCGTGGGGGTGGTACTTGCCGATGACGTCGCCGACCACGCGGGCCGACTTCTTGTAGGGTTTGTTGAATTCGTTCTTGAGTTCGTGCATGGCGTAGAGGATGCGCCGGTGCACGGGCTTGAGGCCGTCGCGCACGTCGGGCAGGGCCCGGCCGATGATGACGCTCATGGCGTAGTCGAGGTAGGAGCGCTTGATCTCCTCCTCGATGAGCACGTCCTCTTTACGCTGGTCAGTGGGGAGCATGGGCAACCTGTCTGGGGAAAGGCCTGGCAATAGGCCGAGTTAAGCCGCCGTAACCAGGGGGCGAAATAGACGCGACCCGCCGCCCCGCGACCGGGGGCGCCGCCGGGCGCAAGATTAGGAATAATATCACCAACGCCCTGAAAGTGCAAGGAAAACCCGGCCAGGAAGCCTGGCCGGGTGGCGGAGGGCGGGGCGGGCCGGACCAGAGAGCCCCCGGGACAATCGGCAAATCGCCGATTGGCCGGGGAACCGGGATCAAAAGGCTTGGAAATCCTCCTTGGCCCGGTCCCGGGGCCTGGCGGGCCTGGCCGTCGGCGTCCTGGCGGTCAACAGGGCCTGGCCGGCGCGCGGGCCGGCCACGGCGGGGGCCTCGGCCCGGGCCTGGCGATCGCCCTCCACCAGGGAAACCAGCTCCTCCACCACGTCGCGCATGGTGCGGGCCTGGGAGCTGAGTTCCTCGGAGGCCGCCGCCGACTCCTCGGAGCTGGCGGCGCTGTTCTGGGTGACCTTGTCGATCTGGGTCATGGCGGTGTTGAGCTGGCCGATGCCCAGGGACTGCTCGGAGGAGGCCGCCGAGATCTCGGTGACCAGCTCGCTGACCTTGGTCACGCTGTCGGTGACCTCCCCGAAGGCCTGGCCGGCGCGGGTCACCAGCTCGGCGCCGGAGCGGGTCTTGGCGATGGTGTTCTCGATCAGGCCCGTGGTGTTCTTGGCCGCCTCGGCGGCGCGCAGGGCCAGGTTGCGCACCTCGTCGGCCACCACGGCGAAACCGGCGCCGGCCTCGCCGGCCCGGGCGGCCTCCACGGCGGCGTTCAAGGCCAACAGGTTGGTCTGGAAGGCGATCTCGTCTATGGTCTTGATGATCTTGCCGGTTTCCTGGCCGGCCTGGTTGATCTCGCGCATGGATTCGGTCAGCTGGGTCATGGCCTGGCCGGTGCGGCCCAACAGCTCGCGGGCCTGGACCATGAGGCCGTCGGCCTGGCGGGCGTGGTCGGCGTTGCGCCCGACCATGGCCGCCAGCTCCTCCAGGGAGGCCGCGGTTTCCTCCATGGAGGAGGCCTGTTCCGAGGCCCCCTGGGCCAGGTTCTGGCTGGAGGTCGAGACCTGGCCGGCGGCGCTGGATATCTCCTGGGCCCCCCGGTCCAGGCTGGCGATCACCCGGCGCACCGGCCGGGTGATGCCCCTGGTGATCAGCCAGGCCAGGAGCCCGCCCAGCAACAGGGACGCCACCACCATGCCGCCGATAGCTACCCTGGTAAATTCGGCCTGGGCCTGGGCCTGGGCGGCCACGCGCCGGCCCTCCTCCTGGTTCTGGGCCAGGAACTTGTCGATCAGCCCCATGGTTTGCCGCGCCTGGGCCTCGGCCGCCACGGCCCGGGGAACCAGCTCCGCCGCGGGCCGCCCGGCCTGGACGGCCTGGCGCCAGGCCTGGCAGGCCTGCTCGAAGCGCTCATGCCCCTGGGTAATGGCCTGCACGCTCTGGGGCCAGCCCCGGGCCACCAGCTCGGAATCCTGACCCACGATGCGGCCGGCCTGGGTCAGGGATTCCCGCACTTCTCGGCTCAATTGGTCGAACTGCTTGGTAAATGCTTCCTTGGAGGTCATGGCGTAGCGGGTCATGGCCAACTCCTGGCCCGTGAAGCCCGAGTCCACGCGCGCCGCCTGCTCCCCCAGGGGCACGTGGGTGTTGGCCAGGTCGGCCACCACCGCCTCGACCTGGCCCAGGTACCAGTATCCCAAAAAGCCCACGACGAACAACGCCAGCAGAACCACCCCAAACCCCCCGGATATCTTGCCGGAAAGCTTTATCTTGGTGCTCATGGTCGCGCCTTCCTGTTCCGCTCTTCCCAATTGTTCCAGTTACCCTATATAAAATATATGATAACGGGTTGATGCCCGCCTGGCCCTAAAATTTCAGTTCCGCCCATCCCTGGCCGGAGGCTAGCCTGTCCCTGCCTTCCTACCGGCTCACGGTGACGATCCCGGGGCGGTCCCGTCAATTTTGCGCGAAATTCGCCCCAGGGGCCGGTCGATTCCCCACCATCCCCTCCCCGCCGGCCCGCAACCGGCTTTCCTCGGCCGTCTGGCCGGGTTATCATGGGGAAAAGCACCTCTACCCCAGCTCGAGGGAAACCGCCATGAAGACCAAGACCCTGCTCCTGTGCTGCCTGTGCCTTTCGCTGGCCGTCCCGGCCCTGGCCGCCCCGGCCGACCCCAGTCAACGCCCCGCCGACATGGTGGACGTGACCGAGATGGTGCCCGGGGTGTTGCTGGACATCCGCTACTTCACGCCCCACAACTTCGTGGGCGTGCCCATCGACGGCTATCTGGCCCCCAAGTGCCTCATCACCCGGCGGGCGGCCCGGGCCCTGGCCGGCGTGCAGGCCCAACTCAACTCCCTGGGCCTGACGCTCAAGATCTACGACTGCTATCGCCCCCAGCGGGCCGTGGACCATTTCGCGCGCTGGGCCAAGGATTTGGACGACCGGCTCACCCAGACCGAGTTCTACCCCACGGTGGACAAGCGCGACCTCTTTTCCCGGGGCTACATCGCCGCCAAGTCTGGGCACAGCCGGGGCTCCACCGTGGACCTGACCATCGTGCCCCTGCCCGTGCCCTTGCAGCCGGCCTGGGACCCGACCCGGCAGGTGGAGTGCAACCGCCCGGCCGGGCAGCGCTTCGCCGACAACAGCCTGGACATGGGCGGCGGCTTCGACTGCTTCGGCGAGATCTCCCACACCGCCAACCCGGCCGTGCCCCCCCAGCAGCGGGCCAACCGCCTGTTGCTCAAGTCGCTGATGGACCGCGCCGGCTTCCGGGGCCTGGTGGAGGAATGGTGGCACTACACCCTGCGCGACGAGCCCTATGCGGACACCTATTTCGACTTTCCGGTGCAGTGAGCCGGGCCGGGTGGTAATAGTTTATTAGGAATAATTTGCGATTTTAAACGGTGCCTATCTGGTATATATTCCATAGGCGAGCTTGCTAACCGCGGGCCGCGAGAGCGTTTGCCTCCCAAACAGTTGGAGATGGGGCCCATGGGACCGGCGCGCCTGAAATCCAGCACCATCCTGCTGCTGGGCGCGGGGTTTTTGTACTGCCTGGCCGCGGCCGCGATGGTCTTGCTGGTGCGCGGCCAGATGCGCCAGCAGGCCCTGTGGGAGGCCCAGGAGAAGGCCCGGGCCATGCTGGACCGCAACCTGGCCATCCACGCCTATTTCTCCCACCAGCTCAAGCCCAAGGTCTTCGCGGTGGTGGACCGCTTCATGCCCCCCGACTACTTCGAGCCGGCCTGGATGTCCTCCACCTACGCCGTGCGGGGCATCGACGAGTATTTCAGGCAATTGGTCAAAAGCGATTATTATTACAAGGAATGCGCCATCAACGCCCGCAGCCCCCTGAACGAGGCCGACCCGTACGAGCGGGTTTTCCTGGAGCGTCTGCGCGCGGACCCCAAGCTGGAGGAGCACAGCGACATCCGTTGGCTACAGGAACGGCCCTATTTCGTGTCCCTGCGCCGGGGCGAGTCCATGGAGGCCTCCTGCCTGCGCTGCCACAGCCAGCCGGAGGTGGCCCCCCGCCAGATGGTGGAGAAATACGGGCCCCTGCGCAGCTTCAACCGCCAGGAGGGGGAGTTGGTTTCGGCCGTTTCCATCCGGGTGCC
>JAZDIQ010000058.1:0-106008 GCA_043804825.1 Pseudomonadota bacterium | reverse complement strand
ACCACCGAGATATACGCCGGCGTGGCCTACAAGTGGCTGGTCAGCCCCAGCCTCAAGCTCTACCAGGACGTGGGCGACGCCCACGGCCTGTTCGTGACCTTCAACCTGGGCGTGGACCAGGAGGTGTGGAAGCCCCACCCGGAGGTGGCCGTCTCGCTGTTGGCCAACGCCGGCCTGGAATGGGGCTCCAAGGATTACAATGAGTACCGCTACAACGCCGGCACCGACGAGGCGGCTTTCGTGGACAGCAACCTGATGCTGGGCGTGGCCGTGAAGGTCAAGGACATGCTGACCATCACCCCCTCCTACACCCACGCCTGGCTCATGGACAGCGCCATCAAGGAGGCCTTCGGCTACGACGACAAGGGCTTCTGGGGACTGACCCTGACCTATTCCTTCTAAGGCCATCCTCCGAACAGACCAGCCCCTTGGCCCTGGGGCCAGGGGGCTGGTCGCAAGCCTGGCGCCAGGCGAGGGCTACTCCGGCGGCTGGCGGGGCAACCACACGTAAAAAGTCGAGCCCCGGCCCTCCTGGCTTTCGAACCAGATGCGGCCGCCATGGGCCTCCACGGCCATCTTGCAGAAGGTCAGCCCCAGGCCGGTGCTGGTGCGCGGCCCGGTGCCGTCGCTGGCCTGGCTGAATTTCTGAAAGATGCGGGCCTGAAAGCGCTCTGGGATGCCCGAGCCGTTGTCCCGCATGCTTAGCAAGACCCCGTCCCCGGCCTGGTCGGCCGCGGCCCTCATCAGCACCTGGCCGCCCTCGGGGGTGTGTGGGCCAGGGCGTTGGTCAGGAGGTTCTGCAACACCCGGCCCAGCAGGGCGGGGTCGGCGGCGAAGCTAGCGCCCAAAGCGTCCTGGGCCGTGACATCCAAGCCCTTGAGGCGGATCACGGTCTGGAACTTGCGAAGGAGTTCCTGGGCCAGGTCCAGGAAGGTCAGGGGCTCGGGGCTGACCAGCAGCCGCCCTTCCTCCAGGCGGTCGATGTCCAAGAGGTTCATGATCATGCGCAAGAGGTCCTCGGCCCCCAGGCTGGCCAGCTCCAGGGCCTCGCGCTGCATCTCGCTCAAGGGGTCGTAGGTGATCAGGTCCAGGTTGCCCATCACCTCGGCCAGGGGTCCCTTCATGTCGTGAACCACCATGTTGGTCAGGTCGTGGCGCAGGGTGTCCAGCCTGAGCAGCTCCTGGTTGGCCTGGGCCAGGAGTTCCTTTTCTTCCTTGAGTTGCTCCTGGGCCGAGAGGAGATCGCGGGTGCGCTCGGCCACCTTCTCCTCCAGGGAATGGCTGTACTCGCGCACGGTCTGCTCCATGCGCTTGAACTCGGTGACGTCCTGCACCTGCAGAATGATCAGGGTGATCACCTCGCCCGGCCCCAGCACCGGGGTCACGGTGACCTCGTAGAACAGCCGCCCCTCCGCCGGGGTGGTCTCCACCAGGCGTGCATGGGCGCGTCCGGTGCTCCCCGCCTCCCCCACCGCCTCCAAGAAACTGCGCCGGGCCGTGGGCTGGAAACAAGCCCGCTCCAGCACCGGGTCCAAGCCCAGGCCCACCAGCTCCCGGGGGTGCCGGCTGGCCAGGAGCGCCAGGGCCAGGTTGAGGGACTCCACCTTTAGATCGGGTGTGACCGAGCAGACGGGATCGGCGATGGCGTCGAAGGCGGCCTTGAGCTTATTGCGGCTGAGCTGGAGTATCTCCCAGAGCTGTCCGCAATCACCGGGCGGGGGCTGCTGACTCATGCCTTCTCCAGGCGGGCCAGCAACTCGCGGGCCTCCTGGAAATCGGCCCGCAGGTGCAGGGCCTGGGCCAGAGTCTGCCGGGCCTGCTCGAACTGGCCGGCCTCGGCCTGGGCCACGGCCAGATTGTAGTGCAGGTTCTCGTCCTCGGGCTTGACCAACAGCGCCCGCTGGTATTCGCGGATGGCCTCGGGAAAGCGTTTCTGCCGGCGGTAGGCGATGCCCAGGCGGTTGTAGATGTGCACCTTGGCCGGGTCCAGGCGCACCGCCCGGCTGAAGGCCCGCGCCGCGTCGTCGTTGAGGCCGGCCGAGAGCAGGACCTCGCCCATCTCCTCGGCCAGGGCGGCGTCATCGCCGGCGTTTTCGCCGGCCATCTTGAGGGCGGCCAGCCCCTTGCCGGTGTCCCCCTGCTCCAGCAACAGGCGTCCCACCTCCAACTGGCGGCGGGCGTTGCGCGGGCTGATGGCCGCCGCCACCTGCATGTGCTTGGCCGCCGTCTCGGCCTGGCCCAGGCGGCGGTACAGGACGCCCAGGCGGTCGTGGGCGCGCACGTAGCGCTTGGCCAGGGTCACCGCCTGCTGGTATTGCTCCAGGGCCTCCGGGTCCCGGCCCAGGGCCTCCAAGGCCTCGCCGGCGGCCACCAGGGCCCGGGGGCTCTGGGGGGCCAGCTCCAGGGCGCTTCTAAACTCGCCCAGGGCCTCGGCCGCCAGGCCCTTTTCCAACAGTTCGGCGCCCTGGCGCAGGTGGATTTCCACCGGCTGGGGGTTGCGCCGGTTATCCAGGATGGCCTCCACCTTGTCCACCAGGGTCTTGGCCTGGAAGGGCTTGACGATGTAGCCGTCCACCCCCTCCTCTATGGCCTCGGCCACGATATCCTCGGCCACCTCGGCGGTGACCATGAGGAAAGGGGTATCCTTCAGACGCTTGTCGGCCCGCACCCGGCGCAGAAAGCCCAGGCCGTTTAAATTGGGCATGTTCCAGTCGCAGATGATGAAGCCGATATCCTCGCCGGCGGCCTTTTCCCAGGCTTTCTCGCCGTCGGAGGCGTCTATGACCTTGTTGTAACCGAAGGTGCGCAGGAAGTTCTGCACCATGCGCCTGACGTTGAACTGATCGTCCACCACCAGGAAAAGCAGGGTCTTGCCTTCGCTGGGTACCAAGCCTGTCTCCTTTCACTCCCTGGCCGTGACCGGCTGACTCAAGCCAGCAGCGAGCGCACCATGGCCATCAGGTCGGCGGTCTTCACCGGTTTGGTCACGTAGAGGTCAGCCCCCCGCCGCAGGCCGGTCTGGTGGTCCTGGGGGGCGGCCTCGGTGGTCAGGACGATGATGGGCAGACCTCGCCAAGCGGGGTTGGCCCTTATGGCCGCTATCAATGCGAAGCCGTCCATGTTGGGCATGTTCACGTCGGTTATCACCAGGTCCACGCTCTGGCTCCGCAGCCGCTCCAAGGCCTCCAGTCCGTCCTTGGCGGCCAGGACCTCATAGCCGTGCTGTCTGAGCATCATGCTCAACATGTTGAGTATGGTGGGCGAATCGTCCACCGCCAATATGCGCAACGCCATAAGTCCTCTGTTTGCAATCAGAAGCTCCCCCAGCTATCACGGGGGGGCATGCAGTGCGGCTGTTTATAATTCTGCTGCCAAACGCTCCGGGGCGCAACCCCCCCCGCCGGGTGGTGGCGGCTGGCCTGAGAGTGTGTCCCAAGGCCGTCCCCGGCCCGCCAGGGGTCTCTCGGAGGGTTGTTGCCGCCGATTGCTAGCCCCAGCCGCCGGAGATTAGCTGCAAGGAGCGGGTGGCCGTGGCCCGCACCTCGGGGTCGGGGTCGGCCAGCAGGCCGATCAGGTCGGCGCTGGCCTCCTCGGCCCCGATGTCCCCCAGGGAACGGGCCGCCGCGATGCGCAACGAGCGGTCAGGCCCCTGCAAGAGCCCCACCAGGGGCCGCACGGCCTCCACGGCCCCCATGCGCCCCAGGCTCTCCACGGCCTGATGGCGCAACTGGGGGTCGGGGTCGTCCAGGGCGCGCACCAACAGCTCCCGGACTTCGGGCAGATTGCGGGCCTCCATGGCCTGCACCAGGGCCAGCCGCACGCCGCGGTCCTGGTCTTCCAGCACCCGGCCCAGGGCCAACCATACCGTGGGTGCCCCGCTTTCCACCAAGGATTGCACCGCTGCCCGGCGCACCCGGGGCTCCGGGTCGGCCAAGAGGGCCACCAGGCGACGGGTCTCGCCCCCCAGACCCAGGGCTCCCAGACCCAGGGCGCACAGCTCGCGGCGCCGGGGCTGATGGCTCTCCAGGCCCCGCAGGAACAGGGAGCGCACCTCCTCGCCATTGACGGCCAATAGCGCCCGCAGCACCTCCAGGCGCAGCTCCAGCCGCGGATGGTCCAAAAGGGCACCCAAGGAGGCCACCGAGCGCGCCTGGCCCAACAGACCCAGGGCCTGGGCGGACTCCCGCTGCACCCGGGGATCCTGGTCCTGGAGGGCCATCTCCAGGCAAGGCACGGCCTGGTGGCAGCCCAAGGCCCCCAGGTGCTGGGCTGCTTGACGCCTGACCTTGGAGGAGGGGTGCTCCAGGGCCTTGACCAGGGCCTGGGCCGCGTCCTGGCCGCCCAGGCTCCCCAGGGCCGCCACGGCCACCTCGGCCACCCGGGGATCATGGTCCCCGGCGGCGCCCATCAAGGGACCCGGCGCGCCGATGGCCACCAGGGCCCGCAGGATCAACCCGGCCACCTCGGGGTCCTGGTTGCGCCGGGCCAAATTGAGGATGGCGTATACCGCGCCGGTCTCGCCCATGCGGGCCAGGCCCTTCAAGGCGTCGGCACGCACCTGGTCCGAGGGGTCTTCCAAGCTGTCCACCAGGCCCAGCACCACCCTCTCGCGCAGAACGGGGTCCAGGGTGGCGATGAAGTCCTGGGTGGCGGTCTTGAGCAGGGCGTTGACCAGAAGCGGCACCAGGGCGCCGCGGGCGCTCTCCAGGGCCTGTAGCAGGCAATCGGCCGCCCGGGGGTCCACGAAGCTGCCCAGGGCGGCGGCGATGGAGGCCTGGGCCAGTTCGTCATCCTCGCGCATCACCGCCAAGAGCGGCTCCAGGGCCTGGGTGTCGCCGATGGCGGCCAGGGCCTCGATGGCCGCAAAGCGCACCCACTGCTCGTCTGACAAGGCCTTGATCAAGGCCGGCACGGCCAGGGACTCCCGGCGGCGCCCCAGGCTGATGGCCGCCGTGGCGCGCACGTTGGGGTCCAGGTCGGCCAGGGCGCGTATCAAGGCCCGGCTCACGCCCGGCGAATCCACATTGCCCACGATGTCGGCGGCGAAGATGCGCAGGTCGCGGTCGTCCTCCTCCAACAGGGCCAGGATCAAATCCGGGGCGTCCTGGCCCATGCGCCGCAAGAGGTCCATGGCCGCGTTGCGCAGCCCCACCTGCTCCACGCTGAGCAAAGGCACCAGACGCGCGGCCACCTCTCGCCCGCGGATGCTGGCCAGGGCCTGCACCACGCTGGCGCGCACCTCGCTGTCGGAGTCGGCCAGGCGGTCCACCAGGGCCGGCACCGCCCGGGGATCGGCCAGGCGGCCCAACTGGGCCGCCGCCTCCAGACGCAAGAGCGGGTGGTGGCTGACCAGTTGGGTCAGGAGGCCTTGGAGTAACTCCTCGGGCATGGTTCAGGTCTTGAGAAGGGGCAGCGCCAGGCAAAATACCTTGGGGGACCCGGCCTGCCACAGGATATCGCCCCCCCAGGGGGCCAGGGCCGCCTTGGCCAGGAAAAGGCCCAGGCCGTCGTGGCTCCCGTCCTTGTCGCCGCTGAAGGCCTCGAACATGCGGGGGGCCACCTCCGGCGAGGGGCCGGGGCCGTCGTCGGAGACCGACAACAGGGCCCGCCCCTGCTCTTGGCGCCACTCCACCCGCAAACGCCGGGCCCCGGCCGGGGCCATGGCCTCCAGGGCGTTGGCCACCAGGGCGTTGAAGGCCAAGGCCAGGTCCAGGTAGGAGCCCTGGCATTTGGGGCTGGCCCGGGGCAGGTCGGTCTCCAGTTGCACCTCGTGCTTGAAGTACATGTCGGCCCGCCAGAAGGCCAACTGGTCCTGGGCCAGGCGAGCCAGATCATGGGGAGCGGCCGCGTCCTGCTGCAACTGACTGGCCCTGGTGGCCAGCAGTTCCACCTCGGCGTTGGTGCGGTCGAAGCCGTGGTGCATGGCCCCCAGCTTGGCCCCCAGGTCCTGGGTCTGGCCTTGGGCCAGCTTCAGCTCCAAAAGGTCCAGGGGCAGCCGCAACATTTGCAGCCCACCGGAGAGATTGTGCACCACTCCCCGCAAAAGGCGCGCCGCCTGGGCCAGACGCTCGCGCCGCAAGAGGGCCAGCACCACCGGCGGTGAAAGTTCCGGTGCCATGGCTGCTCCTAATCGCCCTGGTTGCGCTGGGCCAAGAGCCGGCGCTGTTGGGCAAAGGTGTAGCGTATGATGCGCTCGCGGTCGCTCTCGGCGATGTCCACGAAGCGAACGGCCGCGGCGGCGCCGTGGCTAAGTTCCTCCGCGCCGGCGCGCACCACTTCGGCCAGGGCGAAGATGGGCCGCGAGGGGGCGTCGGGCAGGGCCAGGGAGACCAGGACGCGCCCCCCGGCCTCCAGGTCCATGGGCCCGGCCACCCCGAAGCCCGAGCCGGAGAGATCGGTGGTGAAGGTCCGCCCCGGGAAGTGAGCCGCCTGCTCCCGGTTGCGCACGTGGTGCAGGATCAGGTCCAGCTTGAAGTCCAGCCAGCGCATAACCGTGAGCAGGGGGCGCATTGACTCCGGCACCGAGCCATCCTCCAGCACCTGGCGGGCCGCGCTCTCCAGTTGGCTCTGGTTGTCCCACATCTCCGTGTCCATGGCCATGGCCTGACGGGCGGCCAGGGTGTCGGGGCCCCAGAACACCGGCAGCCGGGCCTCGGTGCGGAAGAATTCACGTCCCTCGCGGTAGTTGTCGCTCATGCCCTTCTCCTTGGGTGGCCGGGGATGGGCCACGACCACCCCCCCGCCCGGACCGCCGCTGGCCAGGGGCGCCTGGCCCCCGTGCCCTTCTGTTCCATTATAGCTCGCCGTTGCCCAAGGCGCCGGGATGATAGCGGGACAGCATCTCCACGAAAGCGCGCACCACCTCGCGGTCGAACTGCTGGCTGGAGCAGCGCACCAACTCCTCCACGGCCACGGCCTGGGTCTTGGCCAGGCGGTAGGGCCGGTCGGAGGTCATGGCGTCGAAGGCGTCGGCCACGGCCACCACCCGGGCCAGGAGGGGAATATCCGGGCCGTCCAGGCCGTCGGGATAGCCGCGGCCGTCCCAGCGCTCGTGGTGGTGGCGGATGATGGCCCGCTCGCTGGCCGACAGATCCATGGCCTGGATGATGCTCTCGCCGATGACCGGGTGCTGCTTGATCTGCTCGTATTCCTCCTGGGTCAGGCGCGTCTCCTTGAGCAGGATGTTGTCCTTGACTCCGATCTTGCCTATGTCGTGCAGGTAGGCGGCGAAGCGCAAGGATTCGATCTGGTCGATGCCCAGGCCCATGGTCTGGGCGGTCAGCACGCTGAAGTTGGTGACCCGGCGGCTGTGCTGGCGGGTGTAGGGGTCCTTGGCCTCCATGGCGTTGACCAGCGCCCCCAGGGTGGAGTGCAGGTTGTTGACCATGGCCTCGTACAAGGCGATGTTCTCGATGGACAACGCGGCCTTGTCCAAAAGGAAGCGGGTCAGGAAGATGTCCTCGCCCTTGAAGGCCTCGCCCCCCTGTTTGTCGGCCACCAGCATGACCCCGAAGACCTCCTCGCGGATCTTGATGGGCAGGCACAGGTAATCGCCCTGGCAGGGCAGCACCGAGGCCAGCACCTCGTCCATGCCCGGCCGGCCCAGCATGGGCTGGCCCTCGGCGGCCACCTTGCCGCAGACGCCCAGACCGTGCATGCCGGCGATGCGCCCCACGGCCTGGGGGCCAAAGCCCTGTTCGGCGATGATGAGCATCTGGGAGTTGGCGCGATCGGAGAGGATCACCGCCGTCTTGGCCACCTCCAGGTATTTCACGGCCAAATCGGCCATGCCCTGGTAGATGTCCTCGGAGGTCTGCAAGCGGTCCATGGATTCGGAGATCTGATGCAGGATATTCTGCTCGCGCACCCGGCGCCCCAGCTCCAGGTTGAGCTTCTCGATCTTGTCCTGGTGCTTGAGCCTCTCGGCCAGGCGCAGGTTCTCGCCCAGCAGGCGGTGCTGGCGCACCACCCGCTCCAGGGTCATCTTGACCTGGCTCAAGTTGAAGGGCTTGATCAAAAAATCGCTGGCCCCCTGGCGCATGGTGTCGATGGCCGCGTCCAGGGAGGGGAAGCCGGTCATGATCACCACCGGCAGGTAAGGGTCGATCTCCCGCAGGCGGCTTAAGAGCTCCACGCCGCTCATGCCGGGCATCTTTAGGTCCAAAAAAGCGCAGTCAAAGGCGTCGGAGGCGAACTGGGCCACGGCCTCCTGGCCATTGGCCGCCGTCACCACCACGTGGTTGTTGATGGCCACCAGGTACTCGCTCAGGGCCTCGCGGATGTATTGCTCGTCGTCCACCAACAGAATACGCAGGCGCTCCGGCCGGCCGAACGAGTCCTCGTGGGTGTCCTGCAAGGGGTCCAAGTGGTATTCTCTAGCGATATCAGGTAATCATCTCGTAGCAGCCCCAGGTGGGCGCCGAATGGCGCACACCAACCCCCCGATATCCCGGGCCTAGGGACCGAAGATATCGTTTAGTTGGTGGATTCTAGCACATCCCTTTGGCCAGGGCCAAGGGATGCTCTAGCGCTGTTGAGGAAGGCCTCCCGGCTGGGGGCCTGTCGGAGTGGCGATGGGGCGGATACTCCTGGCGGGACGCTGGCTCACGCCCGCCAGACCCCGTCTGCTATTACGCCCCGAGGACAACCGCCTGGATTATGTCCAATATTTTTTGGCGTAAATCAAGGTAGTTGCCAAATTTTATCTCTTGGCGGCCCTCAAGATGAGCCAGCCGTGGACAGCTTTCTCCCGCCCACTCCTAGACCAGGGAGCCCAGCAAACCGCCCTTGCCCTTTTGTTCCAGGTTTTCGGCGATATTCAGCACCGCCTCGGAGGGTATCTGGCGCAAGAGGCGCTTGCCGTCCTCGCTGAAAATGCGCACCACCTCGCTGCCGGTCTTCTCGTCATGGCTCAGTTCCACCTTGAGATTGGTATGCACCGACAGCGAGGCCATGGCCGCCTCTAAGTCTTCCCTGCTTATCGGCTGGCTGGCTTGGCCAACCTGGGGGGAACTGGCCGTCTCCTGCCTAGGCCTGACGCCGCGCAGGACTGGCTGGCTGGAGGGCTCCACTTGCGGGGGCATGCTGATCTTGGCTACGTCCATGTTAGGCCTCCCTGGTCCGGGTGTGGACCGCCGAGGCGGGATTCGATCCCTGATTCCCTGGGGCACTGACCTGGCGGCTGGCGGCGCCTGTCTGTTATTGGTATTCATCGCGCCGCCTCAATCAATTTATCGGCGACCAACAGGGAAAACTTTAAGGCTTTGCAGCGGGGGGGGTAATTTTCTTGGCTCCCGCGGCCGGCCCGGGGCCATCTGGCGCCCTCTCTCGCCCTGGCCGGCGGGGCGATGGGGGGCTATAATGCAAACACCTCACCATACCCGGCAATCGCCAGCGGCCCAGCGGCCCTGGGGAAGGACAGGCCCATGAACCTCACACCCACCGAGCAGGAAAAAGCCCTTCTGGGGGAGGTCTGGCAAGACCAGATCCCCAGCCAGGCCCCGCCCTTGGACCTCACCCGGCCGGCCCCCTGCCGGGGCTCCCGCCCGGCCAGCGCCGACCAGGTGGCTAAAGCCCTCCAGGAGATGCTGGGTTGGCCCGCCTGGGTGCGCCTGTATGCCAAGCCCTCCCTGGCCGTGGTGGCGGCCAGCAAGCTGGCCCGCTCCCGGGGGCTGGCCGGCGGCGTGCTCTGGGCCGCCCCGGGCACCGGCCGGCCCTTGGAGCCCGCCAGCGGCCACCCCGGGCTGGTGATGCTGCGCTGCGACTGGGCCCCCGACGCCGCCAGCGTGGCCCAGGCCCTGCGCCTGGCCCAAGCCCGGGGGCTGATGCTGGTGCTGGACGAATCCTGTACCGGCGTGCGCCTGGGACGGGGCGGCGCGGCCAGCGTCTACGGGATCGACCCCCAGGTGGCCCTCTACGGCCCCCCCCTGGCCGGCGGGCGCGACTTCGCGGCCCTGGCCGGCCTGGGCCAGGCCCCGCCCCAGACGGGCCAGGCCCCGACGGACGAGGCCCTGGCCGCCGCCGCCGCCACCCTGGAGGCCATGGCCGGCGCGGATTGGCAAGAACGCCTGGAGGCCTGGGGCCGGGCCTTGCTGCTGGGCCTGAACTACTATGCCGCCCGCTGCGGCCTGCAAGAGGAAATCGCCTGGGAAGGCCCCCTGACCCTGCCCAGGCTCAAGGGCAAGCGCCTGTGGGCCTTCATCGAGCTGGCCCGCGAGGAGGGGCTGTGGCTGGAGCCCCTGGTGCTCCTGGACCCGGAGCAGGACCCCGGCCAGGTGCCCGAGCGCCTGTGGCGGCGCCTGTGCCGCTGCTGCCAGCGCCTGAAGGTGCTGCCCCAGGGCGAAAAGGCCCCGGCCGGCTGGTCAGAGGCCCATGGCGCGGGCAAATGCGCCAGCATGGAGGAGGCCTGGCGGGTCCTGGAATCCTAACCTGGGTCCGGGCCTCCCAAGCGCGAGGCGGCGTTCAATATTTCATGGAGGTGCCCTGTGGTGCGCAAGCTTGTGGTTCCCGCGCTGCTCCTGACCCTGCTGCTGGCCCTGACGGCCGGCCCGGCCCGGGCCGCCGAGGAGCCGCCCACGCTGACGGCGCGGGTGCTGCACAGCCTTAACGCCTATGCTCCGGGCGGTCCCTATCCGTTGATTGTGGAATTGACCATCCGCCCCGGCTATCACATCAACGACCAGCGCCCGGCCGAGCCCGATTTGTTTCCCACCACCCTGACCTGGCCGGCCAGCCCGGATATTAGCTTCGGCCCGGCGGTCTTCCCCGCCCCCCGCAAGTACAAGCCCAGCTTCGCCAGCCAGCCCATGGAGGTCCACGACGGCAGGGTCCTGGTGCGCGCCACCTTGCAGGTGGCCAAGACCGCCGCGCCCGGGGCCCGCGAACTCAAGGCCAAGCTGGTGTTCCAGGCCTGCGACGACCAGTCCTGCCTGATGCCCGAGACCCTGGAGGTGCCGCTGACCGTCACCGTGGCCCCGGCGGGCAAGCCCGGTCAGGCCTTGAATCAGGAGCTGTTTAAGAAGTAGGCGGCGGCGGGCCGGCGGCGGCGGAGGCCAGAAACCGGCGCCGCACCTGGCGGGTGATCAGCGCCCCCAGGGCCACCACGGCCACCAAGAGCAGCGCCACCATTTGCAGGCCCTTGACCGCCCCCAAATGGGCCACGATCCAGGTGCCGAAAAAATAGCCCAGGCAACTGAAGCACAGGGTCCAGGCCAGGGCCGAGGCCAGGTTGAGCAGTAAGAAGCGCCAGGGCCGCACCCCGGAGGTGCCGCAGGCCAGGGGCACCACCATGCGCAGACCGTAGAGGAAACGCGACAGGAGCATCAGCGGCACGGCGTGGCGCCGCACCAGGGCGCGGGCCAGCACCACCTTGCGCCCCAGGCGCCAGGGCCGGGCCAACAGACGGGCGCCCTTTAAATAGCCCAGCCAAAAAAACGTGTTGTCGCCGACCACCGCCCCGGCCAGGGCCGCCAGGGCCACATAGACCGGGTCCAGGAGCCCCTGCCCCGCCGCCACCCCGCCCAGGATGAAGAATATCTCGCCTTCCAGAAAGGTCCCCGCGAACAAGGCCAGATAGCCGTAGGTGGCGATGACCCGCTGAACCTCCGCGGCTTCCATGGCTTTTCTTGTCCTGCGGGGTTTTGGGAGACAGGGGCGCCGAACGCCTGGCCGCCCGGTTGCAGCCTACTTGTCCTGAGGGTGATTATACCCCTGGCCGGGCCCCCTGGCGCCGGGGCCGGGGAGGACTTATGGTCTGCCTAGGGAGCAAGGACCATGACCACCAGCGAAGATAAAAAGCACGCCTGCCCGGACTGCCGCCAGTGCCAGAACTGCTCGCCGGCGCGCTGTCATCTCTGCCGGGGCCAGGGGGCAGAAGAGGGCGAGCGGCGCTTCGCCGGGGTGTCCATGGCCCAGCAGATAGCCCTGTTCGAGGCGGTCAACCGGGAAGAGCGGCCCGAGGGCGACTACCGGCCCGCCCTGCCCCTCTTGCGTGGTCCCTTGGACTCCTGATCCAGGGATGCGGGCACCAGGTCAGTCCATGCCCAGGTAGGCCCGCCGCACCCGGCCGTCGGCGCCCAGCTCCCGCCCGCTGCCGCTGAGCACCACCCGCCCCACCTCCAACACATAGCCCCGGTGGGCCACGGCCAGGGCCGCGGCGGCGTTCTGCTCGATCAAGAGCACCGTCACCCCCCGCTGATGGATGCGCCGGATGATCTGAAAGACCTCGGCCACCAACAGAGGGGCCAGACCCAGGCTGGGCTCGTCGAGCATCAACAGGCGGGGCCGGCCCATGAGCCCCCGGCCCAGGGCCAGCATCTGCTGCTCGCCGCCGGAGAGGGTGCCGGCCTTTTGCCGGCGGCGTTCGGCCAGGCGGGGGAAGGTGTCGAAGACCTCGGCCATGTCGGCCTCAAGCTCCCGCCCCCGGGGGCGGAAATAGCCCCCCAAGATCAGGTTCTCCTCCACGCTCAGGTTGGCGAAGACCCGGCGACCCTCGGGCACCAGGATCAGCCCCTGGCGCGACAGGCGGCTGGCCTTGTGCCCGCCCACCTGGCGCCCCTCAAAGGCGATGCCGCCGGCCGAGGGTTTGATCAGCCCGCTGACCGCCCCCAAAAGGGTGGACTTGCCGGCGCCGTTGGCCCCGATCAGGCACACGATCTCGCCCTGGGCCACGCTGAGGTCCACCCCCTGCAAGGCCGTGATGCCTCCGTAACGCACCTCCAGGCCCCGCACCTCAAGCATGGCAGGCCTCATCGGGGGCCATCTCCAGGCCCGAGCCCAGATAGGCCTCTATCACCGCCGGATCGCACTGCACCCGCTCCGGGGCGCCCTGGGCGATCATCTTGCCGTGGTCCAGCACGGTCAGGCTCTCGCACAGGCTCATCACGAAGCGCATGTCGTGCTCGATCAGGAGCACCGTCAGGCCCATCCGGTCGCGCAGGCGGCGCACCAGGTCGGCCAACGCGGCGGTCTCCTGGGGGTTCATGCCGGCCGCCGGCTCGTCCAGGAGCAATAGGCTGGGCTCGGTGGCCAGGGCGCGGGCGATCTCCAGGAGGCGCTGCTGGCCGTAGGCCAGATTGGCCGCCGCCTCGTCGGCCAGGCCCTCCAAACCCACCAGGGCCAACAACTCCTGGGCGCGGGCCAGGATGCGCCGCTCCTCGCGGCGGTAGGCGGGCAGGCGCAGGATGGCCGAGAGGAACGAGGCCGCCAGCCGGCCGTGAAAACCCACCAGCACGTTGTCCAAGACGCTCAGCTCGCCGAAGAGCCGGATGTTCTGGAAGGTGCGCGCCAGGCCCAGGCGGTTGATCTGGTGGGGCCTTAGCCCCAGCACCGCTCGGCCCTGAAAACTGACGCTGCCCGCCGTGGGCTTGGCCTTGCCGGTGAGCAGGTTGAAGACCGTGGTCTTGCCGGCGCCATTGGGGCCGATCAGCCCGGCCAACTCGCCGGGCCGCACCAGCATGTCCAATTCGTCCACGGCCACCAGCCCGCCGAAGCGGCAGGTGAGCCCGGAGACCCGCAAGAGGTCCTGGCTCACGGCTGTCTCCCTGACTGGCCTGATTGGCCTGATTGACCTGATTGGCCCGGCCGGCCCGCCAGGGTCAGCAGCCAGCGCCAGGAGAACTCGTTTTTGCCCAAAAAGCCCCGGCGCAGGAAGATCATGCAGGCCATGAGGATCAGGCTGAAGATGACCATGCGCATGCCGGGAATGCCGGGGACGTGCAGGCCCAAGAGGTCGATGGGCTCCTCCACCACCCTGAGCCACTCGCCCCCGAAGGTGAACAGCACCGCCGCCAGCACCGCCCCGGTGGTGGAGCCCAGGCCGCCCACCACGATGATGATCAAGAGGTTGAAGGTGAGGAAGAAGGTGAAGAGGCTGGGGCTGATGGTGGTTATGAGATGGGCCAAGAGCCCGCCGGCCATGCCCTCGAAAAAGGCGCTCACGGTAAAAGCCAGCATCTTGTGCCAGAAGGCGTTGATGCCCATGGCCTCGGCGGCGGCCTCGTCCTCGCGGATGGCCTGCAAGGCCCGGCCATAGGAGGAATGCACCAGGCGCACCACCACGAACAAGGTGGCGGCGGCCAGCCCCCAGGCCCACCAGATGGTGGTCAGGTGGGTGATGCCCTTGAGCCCCAGGGGGCCGTTGGTCACACTCTGGGCGTTGTTGGCCACCACTCGGATCACCTCGCCGAAGCCCAGGGTGACGATGGCCAGGTAGTCGCCGCGCACCCTGAATACCGGAAAGCCCATGAGAAAGGCCATGCCGGCCGTGACCAGGCCGGCGATGATCAGCGCTGGAGCCAGGGGCAGGTGGATCACCGACAGGGGCCAGATCAGGGGCTCCAGGATGAAACTCATGGCCTTCTCGGCCGGCGATAGGGTCAGAAGCGCCGTGACATAGGCCCCGCAGGCCACGAAGGCGTTGGGCTCCAGGCTGAACTGGCCGGTGACGCCGTTGATCAGGTTGTAGCTCACGGCCAGCACCGCGAACAGGCCGGCCAGGGTGGCCATGTGCACCACGTAGGGGCCGGCCGTCTCCTGCACCAGGTAGAGCACCCCCGCCGCCAGGGCCGTGCCGGCCAGGGTCAGCCAGGTGTCGCGGCGGCGGGTGGCCGCCTGGGATGGCAGGGGGCCGGGGTCCAGCAGATGCCTGAGCCAGCTCATTCCGGCAGCTCCTGGCCCATGATGCCCGTGGGCCTGAAAAGCAAAAAGACGATCAAGAGCACGAAGGCCAGGGCGTCGCGGTAGCCGGCCAGCTCGGGCCACAGGGCCACCAGCATGATCTCGCAGAAGCCCAGCATCAGCCCGCCCAGCATGGCCCCCACCACGTTGCCGATGCCCCCCAGCACCGCGGCCACGAAGGCCTTGAGCCCGGGCATCACGCCCATGAGGGGGTTGATCTGGGGGTATTTCATGGCCCAGAAAATGCCGCCGGCCGCCGCCAGGGCCGAGCCCAGGGCGAAGGTGACGGCCACCACGCGGTTGGTGTCGATGCCCATGAGCCGCACCGTGACCAAATCCCGCGACAGGGCGCGCATGGCCATGCCTAGGCGGGTGCGGTAGATGACCCACAACAGCCCCGCCAGGATCAGGGCGGTGATGACGGGCACCCACACGCTGAGGGACAACAGCCTCAACTCGCCGAGCTGGTAAATCTGGTTGAACATCTCCGGACGCTGAAAGGCCTTGGGCCGGCCGCCGAAGACCACCAGGCCCAGGTTCTCCAGGAAGAAGCTCACCCCGATGGCGGTGATCAGCGCGCTGATGCGCGGGGCGGCGCGCAGGGGGCGATAGGCCCCCTGATCGATGAGCACGCCCACCAGCGCGGTGAAGGCCATGGAGCCCATCAGCGCCGCCCACCAGGGCAGGCCGAACTGCACCGCCCCGAACCAGGCCGCGTAACAGCCCACCATGAGCACGTCGCCATGGGCAAAGTTGATCAGCCTCAGAATGCCGTACACCATGGTGTAACCGATGGCGATCAGCGCGTAGAGGCTGCCGAGCGTCAGGCCGTTGATGAGCTGTTGCAGGGTCTGGGCGCCGTCCATGCTGATCTTTCTGTCTAGGTGAGGCCATGTGGGCCAGGGATGGCCCACCGGGCGCGTCAGCGCCCGGGAGGCCGGGCAAAACCACGCTTTTGCCCGGCCGATAGGCAACCAAAGCCATGGACGGCTTTGGTTGCCACCTGCATTAGGGCTTAACCGAGGCCACGAAGGCGAACTTGCCATCCTTGACCTGTAGGATCACCGCCGGCTTGACCGCGTCGCGCCCCTTGATGTCGGTGAGCCCGCAGACCCCGGCGAAGCCCTTGGTGCTCTCCAGGGCCGTGACCAGGGCCTCGGGCTGGGTGGAGCCGGCCCGCTCGATAGCCGCCAGCAGGATCAGGTAGCCGTCATGGCCCAGGGCGCCCAGGGCGTCGGGGGCCTTGCCGTACTTCTGGCGGTAGGCCACGGCGTACTCACGCCCCTGGGAGGTGGTGGCGCCGCCCTCGTCGAAGTGGGTGGTGAAATACAGCCCCTCCACGGCCGCGCCGCCTATCTTGATCAACTCGTCGGACTGGGCCGCGTCGCCGGAGAGAAAGGGCGCCTTGAGCCCCAGCTCCCGGGCCTGACGCAGGATCAGGGGCTCCTCGGGCAGATAGCCCGGCAGGTATATCACGTCCGGGTTCTTGGCCTTGATGGCCAAAAGCTGGGCCGAGAAGTCCTGGTCGCCCTGGCTGTAGTTCACCGTCAGCGGAATCCGGCCGCCCAACTCGGCGAAGGACTTCTTGAAGAAGCTGGCCAGGCCCACCGAGTAGTCGCGCCCCACGTCCAGGAGCAGGGCGGCGGTCTTGGCCCCCAGGTTCTTGATGGCGAAATTGGCCGCCACCCCGCCCTGGAAGGGGTCGCTGAAGCAGGTGCGGAAGACGTAGTGGCGCTTCTGGGTGACCAGGGGGTTGGTGGCCCAGGCCGTGACCAGGGGCACCTTGGCCGCCTCGGCCACCGGAGCGGCGGCCAGGGCCTCGGAGCTGGACAAGGGCCCCAGGATGGCCACCACCTGGTCGCGCTGGATCAGGCGGTTGACGCCGTTGCTGGACTCCACCTTGTCGGACTTGTTGTCCACCAGCACCAGCTCCACCGGCCGGCCCAGCACCTGGTCCCGTTGGGCCTGGGCCAGCCTGATGCCCATCAACGACATCTCGCCATAGGCCGCCGAGCCGCCGGTCAGGGGCAGGATCAGACCGATTTTGATCGGCTCGGCGGCCAGGGCCGCGCCGGCGGCCAGGGCCAACACGGCGGCCAGGGCCAAGAACCTGATTATCCGAATCATGGTTGGTCTTCCCCCTGGCGCCGGCTAGGGGTTGACCGTGGCCACGTAGACGAACTTGCCGCCCTGGACCTTGAGGATCACCGCCGGCTTGACCGCGTTGTGCTCCACCAGGGAGAGCACGCCGGTGACGCCGGGGAAGTCCTTGGTCTGCTCCAGCACCGGCACCACGGCCCCCGCCTGGGCGGACTTGGCCTTTTCCATGGCGTCCAGAAGCACGTTGTAGGCGTCGTAGGACAGGGCGCTACAGGAGTCCGGGGCCTCGTTGTACTTGGCGCGGTAGGCCTTGACGAAGCTCTGGCCGCTCTGGGTGGTCACGCCGTTTTCGTCGAAGTGGGTGGTGAAGCTAAGCCCCTCCACGGCCGGCCCGCCGATCTTGATCAGCTCGTCGGCCTGGGAGGCGTCGCCGCCCAGCATGGGCTGGGGCAAGCCCAACTCGCGGGCCTGGCGGGCGATGAGCGCGCCCTCGGCGAAGTAGGCCGGCACATAGATGAGGTCGGGGTTTTTGGCCTTGATGGCCAAGAGCTGGGCGCTGAAATCCTGATCGCCGCTGCTGTAGGAGGTCTTGATCAGGACCTGGCCGCCCAGGGCCTTGAAGGCCTTCTCAAAGTAGCTGGCGATGCCCACGCAGTAGTCCTGGGCGATGTCCACCATGATGGCGGCGGTCTTGGCCTTTAGGTTCTTGAAGGCGAAGTTGGCGCCCACCTGGCCCTGGAAGGGGTCGATGAAGCAGACCCGGAAGGCGAACTTCTTGCCCTGGGTCACCAGGGGGTTGGTGGCCCAGGGGCTGATCATGGGCAGGCCGGCGCTCTCGCAGACCGGCGCGGCGGCCAGGGCGTTGCTGCTGGACAACGGGCCGATGATCGCGGTCACCTTGTCGTGCTGGATCAGGCGGTTGGCGCCGTTGGTCGCCTCCACCTTGTCGGATTTGTTGTCCACCACCACGATCTCCACGGTCCGACCCAGCGCCTGGGGCCGGGCCTCCACGGCCAGTTTAAGGCCGCGCAAGGCGTTCTGGCCGTAGGGGGCGTTGGCGCCGGTCATGGGAAACAGCACCCCCAGTTTCAGGGGCTCGGCGGCGAGCGCGCCCGAGGTTGCCCACAGGGCGGCCAACAGGACCAGGCAGAGGATCGAGGCTAGGCGTTTCATGGCACTTTCCTTCTCAAGATAACTGGTTAATCCGGCTGGACCCCGTGGCCGGAGGTCAGGGCTCGATGGTGGTCACGTAGGCGAATCGGCCGTCCTTGACCTGAAGTATGGCCGCGCTTTTCACCGCGTTGCCGTCCTGGCCGATGTTGATCTTGCCGCTGATGCCCGCGAAGTCGTTGGTGCTGGCCAGGGCCTGGCGCAGCTTGGCCCCCTCCACGCTGCCGGCCCGCTCGATGGCGTCGATGAGCACCAGGTAGGCGTCGGCCCCCAGGGCGTGGAAGCTGGCCAGGTCCTCCTTGAGGCGGCCGGCGGCCTGCTCGGCCTTATAGCGGGCGATGAAGTCCTTGGCCCGGGCGGTGCTGGCCCCCTGGGGGTGGAAATGGGCCGTGAAGCTCAAGCCCTCCACGGCCGGACCGCCGATCTTAAGTAGCTCCGGGGCGTCGGCGCCGTCGCCGCTGAGCAGGGGCTGCCTCAGGCCCAGCTCCCGGGCCTGGCGGGCAAAGAGGGCGTCCTCGGCATAGTAGTTGGGCAGGTAGATCACGTCGGGGTCGGCGGCCTTGATGGCCCCCAACTGGGCGCTGAAATCCTGGTCGCCGGTGCCGCACTTGGCCTCGATCACCACCCGGCCGCCCAGGTGTTGGAATTCACGCTTGAAAAAGGCGGCCAAGCCCACGGCGTAGTCCTGGCTGATGTCGATCAAAATCGCCGCCCGCCGCACGCCCAAATTATTGTAGGCGTGGCGCGCCGCCACCTGGCCCTGAAAAGGATCGATGAAGCAGACCCTGAAGACATATTTTCGGCCCTGGGTGACGATGGGATTGGTGGCCGTGGGCGAGACCAGGGGCACCTGGTTGTCCTCGGCGATGGGGACGGCGGCCAGGGCCGTGGAACTGGTCACCGGCCCCAGCATGGCCACCACCTTTTCCTTGGTCACCAGGCGGCTGGCGGCGTTGGCCGACTCCACGTTGTCGCTCTTGTTGTCCACCAATATCAGCTTGATGGGCCGCCCCAGGGCCGTGGGGCGCATCTGGTTGGCGATTCTCATGCCCTCCCAGGCCATCTGGCCAAAGGCCGCCACCGAGCCGGTCATGGACAGGTTGGCGCCCACCAGGATGGGCGCGGGATCGGCGGCCGGGGCGGGGCCTGCCCAGGCGGCCGTGGCCAGAACGACGAGGGCCGCCGCCAACCACCGGGCAGCTTTGCGGGCCAGCTGGGTCATGGCTTTCTCTCCGTCTGGTTTGTCTGGGGATGACCGCCCCTCGCGGGGGGCCTGTGGAGGCCTGGGCCTCGAACGTCAAGACAGGTTAGATGGAGCGGCCAGGGCCTGTCAAGGCCGCTGTGCCGGGCTTGAGCAGGCGGCGCTCAAAGCCCAGCCGCCAGCGGTTCGCCAGGCTGTAGAAGCCCACCCCCACCGAGTTGGTGATCTGATCCCAGGCCAGATGATAAGTCCAGCCCACCACGATGGCATGGAGCCAGGCCGGCGCCCCCAGGCCCAGCATCAGGCCCCAGGCCAGGGCCGCCAGCTCCCAGGAGTGGACCGGGATGACGATGCGTGGCACGCGTTGCTCGTGGAATGACTCGAAAAAATCCTCCAGCCCCCGCCAGCGCCCCCGCCACCAGAGATATTCGGGCACATGGTCCAGATCCACCAGCACGCTGGCCGCCGCGGCCGCGGCGGCCCGGGGCGCCGAGCCCTGGCTCAGGTAATAGGCCCCGCCCAGGGGCAGGGCCGCCAGCAGGTGGACCCAGGATTTCATAAACGCCTTTTTCGGCCGCCAGGGCCAGGTGCGGGGTTGGCGGGGCGGGCCTAAACAAAGTAGATTGCAAGGAACCCGCCGGCGCGCCGGCCGCCAGCAAGGAACGAACCTTGGCTATATGCGATCACGAATCCCGGGTCAAGTCATTGTTGGCCAAGCAGCGCGCCCTGGCCAATCTGACCCTGGAGATGACTCGGCAGGTGGAGTTGCAGGTGCAGCCGGTCTTCGAGGCCGCCCTGTCCCAGGCGGGCCGGGCACTGGGCGCCGACATGGCCTGCTTGCACCTGGCCGACGAGGAGCGGGGGCTCACCCGCCTGGTGGCCAACTGGCGGGCCACCCTGCCCCTGATGCGGGCCTGGGGCGGCCTCTTGCTGGAAGGCCCCTCGCCCCCGGCCCAGTGCCAGCGCGGCGGCCAGGTCTTGGAGATCAGCTCCCGCCAACTGCCGCAGGGGGTGGGTGGCGTGGCCACCTGCCCGGTCAAGGGCCTGGAACTGACCGTGGGCACCCTGAGCGTGCTATTCAAGCAGCCCCTGCCACCGGACCCCGACCGCCCGGCCTTCCTGGAGAGCGTGGGCCACCTGTTGGGCCTGGCCATCGAGCACGCCGGCCTGGTCTCGGAACTGATCGACAACCTGGACCAGTTGATGCAGCTAAAGGCCAGCCTGGAGACGCGCAACCAGGAAATGGACCAGGCCAACCAGCGGCTGGCCGAGCTTTCCGTCACCGACGGGCTCACCGGCGTCTACAACCACCGCCACCTGCACGAACGCCTGAGCCGGGAGATCGCCCGCTCCCGGCGCCTGGGGCACCCCATCTGCCTGGTCATGGCCGACCTGGACCACTTCAAGCAGGTCAACGACCGCCTGGGCCACCAGGCCGGAGACGAGGCCCTGCGCCTGACCGCGGCCTGGTTAAAATCCGGGGTGCGCGAGGTGGACCTGGTGGGGCGCTACGGGGGCGAGGAATTCGTGCTGGTGCTGGTGGATTGCGATCTGGAGGCCGGCTGGCAGGTGGCCGACAAGCTGCGCCAGGTGGTGGCCGAACGCGGGCTGCGCCAGCCCTTCGACGCCATCGGCGGCTTCAGGGTGAGCATGGGGGTGGCCCAGTTGACCGAGGGCATGGACGAAAAGGAACTGGTGAACGCCGCCGACCAGGCCCTGTACCGCGCCAAGCAAAATGGCCGCGACCGGGTGGAAAGGGCCGCACCCCCGGCTCCAGCCTCCCAGAACTAAAGGAAAGCCGCCATCCGGTCCATCCGGAAGCCTCGGGCGATGCCTACTTCTTTTCGGCCTTTTCCCGCTTTTCCTCGCGCTTGCCCAGGTAAACCACCAGGAAGGCGAAGGCCAGCGAACCACCCACTATGACATAAAAATCCAATCCCATAAAAACAGCCTAGCATTAATCAGCACCAAAGCGCAACCCCAGCGGCGAGCCTTATTTATACAGGCTTTCCGCTGAGCACGCTCAATATGGCAGCCATTAAGCGGGCTGTTGCATACTTTATGGCCTCAGGCCTGATCGGGAAGCTGAAAACGCGCCAGCATGGGGGTGTGGTCGGAGGGTTTTTCGCGGCCCCGGGGCTCCATGTCCACCCAGGCCTGTTGGCAGGCGCCGGCCAGGGGCTCGGTGGCCAGCAGGTGGTCGATGCGCCAGCCCAGGTTGCGCTGCAAGGATTTGGGCAGCCGGTAATCCCAGAAGGTGAACTGCTTTTCCTCGGGGTGCAGCCGGCGGAACAGGTCGCTGAGCCCCCAGGCCTTGACCCGGGCATAAGCCTGGCGCTCGGCGGGGTGGAAGCCCACCTGCCCTTCCAGGCGTTGGGGGTCGAAGACGTCCAGGGGCTCCGGGGCCACGTTGATGTCGCCCAGCCACACCAGGGGGTCGGCCGGCGTGAAGCGCCCGGCCAGAAAGCGGCCCAGGCGCTCCAAAAAGGCCAGCTTGTACTGGAAGGCGGGATGGTCGGGATCGCGCCCCTGGGGCACGTAGCTGTTGACCACCCACACCCCGTCCACCAGGGCGCTGATCAGGCGGGCCTCCTCCAAGGGCTGGCCGTCCTCGAAGCCTTTGAGCACCTGGGCGGGCCGCCGCCGGCTCAATATGGCCACGCCGTTGTAGGACTTCTGCCCCCACCAGGCCGCCGAATAGCCGGCCCGGGCCAGGGCCTCGGCCGGAAAGCTCTGGTCCTCGCATTTGATCTCTTGCAGGCAGACCACGTCCGGCGCGGCCCGTTCCAGCCACCCCAGCAAGAGATCCAGGCGGGCGCGGATGCCGTTGACGTTGAAGGTGGCCAGGGTCCATTCCATCGGCGGCTCCCAATTCCCGCCGGGCCGGCCGGGGCGCTGATCAGCGGCCCCTTGCCAGCCACCGGCGCAGGCGCTACACTTTCAACAAGCATCACGCCCGGTTTCCTGATTGGTCAGGGGAGAAGATTCATGCCCATCTACGAGTTCCGTTGCGAAAAATGCCAGCAGGTCTTCGAGCACCTGGCGCTGAGCGCCAGCCAGCCGGCCGAGTTGTGTTGTCCGTCCTGCGGCGGCGAGGAACTTAGCCGCGTGCTGAGCACCTGCGCCAGCGTCATCGGTGGCACCAGCCAGGCCCCGGCCGCCTCGGCCAGCCCCTGCCTGCAAAACCGCTCCTGCCAAAACGCCGGCTCCTGCAGCACTATAACCCTGCCCGGACACACCCGCTAGAACCTTCGGCGCGCCCTTTTGCCGGTCTGAGGCGCTTGTTGAGTTGGCGCGCCCCCTGCCATAGTATATATTGTCGATAGGTTTTATATGTGGTAATTTAGTACTTATTTGCTATTATGGCCCCGGTGCTCCGGCTAACCCCAGGGGAGAACATATGTTTCTCAATGTAGGCCTGATGGTGGCGTTGGCGGTCTGCGCCGTGGGTTTGATCTACAAGGCCCGCCTGTGGCTGAGCGTGGCCATCGGTCCCCAGGCCCGGGGCATCAGCGCCGGGGAGCGCGCCAGGGCCGCCCTGTCCGGCCTGGGCCGGGCTATCTTCAGCCGCCGCCTGGGGGCCATGCTCCAGGCCCTTTTGCTGGACGGCCTGCTGCAACGCCGAGTCTGGCGCCACAGCCGCCTGGCCTGGCTGACCCACCAGAGCATCTTCCTGGGCTTCTGGGGCCTGCTTCTGATGCACGCCCTGGGGGGGGTGCTCAGCAAGGCCATCTGGCCCGACTACTACCCCACCCTCAACCCCTACCTGTTCCTGCGCAATATTTTCGGAGCCTTGCTGCTGGCCGGCGTGGGCCTGGCCATCTTTCGCCGGCTCAGCGTGCCGGGCCTGAAGCTCACCACCCGCGGACTGGACCGCCTGGCCCTGGTCATCCTGGCGGTGATCCTCTTCTCGGGCCTGGGCCTGGAGGGGCTCAAGATCACCTCCCACCAGAGCTTCACGCGCATGGTCCAGGAATACCCGCCCGGCAGCGGCCAGGCCGCTGAGATCGCCGATCTGGCGACCTACTGGGCCCGGGAATATGGCGTGGTCTTCCCGGCCGGGCAAGGCCAGGGCGACGCCCTGGCCCTGGAGCGCGGGCGCCAGCTAAACCAGGACTCCTGCGGCCAGTGCCACGCCCCTGCCCAGTGGGCTTTCCTTTCCTACGGCCTGGGGCGCGCCCTAAGCCCGCTGGCCCTGGGCCTGGCCGGCGGCGAAGAGGCCCTGTGGTACCTGCACGTGGCCGCCTGCCTCTTGGGCCTGGCCATCCTGCCCTTCAGCAAATTCCTGCACCTGTTCACCACCCCGCTGCTCCTGATGGTGCGCGCCGCCGTGGACCGCCAGAACCTGTCTCCCGCCAACCTGGCCACCCTGCGCGCCCTGGAGCTGGACGCCTGCATGCATTGCGGCACCTGCTCGGTGCACTGCTCGGTGGGCGTGGCCTTTAGCGAGGTGCCCAACCAGCACATCCTGCCCGGCGAGAAGCTGGCCGCCCTGATGCGCCTGTCCGGCGCCCGCCGGGGCACGCCCAGCTCCGCCGATTTGCGCCTGATCCGCCAGGGGGCCTATATCTGCACCAGTTGCCTGCGCTGCACCGAGCTTTGCCCGGCGGGCATCAACCTGCAAGACCTGTGGCAGGCCTTGAAGGACGACCTGGCCCGCCAGGGCCTCATCTCCACCTACCAGGCCACCCGCCAGGCCATGGGCCGGGCCGCCCTGCCCAGCCGCCAGTTGGCGGTGGTGTTTCTGGGCGACCAGTCCATCCAAAAGCAACTGCGGGCCTCCAGCCTGGCCGGCACCTTCGCCAGTTGCTACAAGTGCATGACCTGCACCAACACCTGCCCGGTGGTGCGCATGTATCCCCGGCCCATGGAGGAACTGGACCTGCTGCCCCATCAGATCATGCACTGCCTGGGCCTGGGTCTGAAGGACGAGGCCCTGGGCGCCCGCATGACCTGGCACTGCCTTACCTGCTATCTGTGCCAGGAGGCCTGCCCCCAGGGCGTGCGGGTGGCCGACGTGCTCTATGAGCTTAGGCACCTGGCGGCCGCGCGGGCGGCGGACCTGGAGGTGTGAACATGCGCTACGCCTTTTTCCCCGGCTGCAAGATCCCCCACTACGTGCCCCATTACGGCCTCTCCAGCCGGCGGGTGCTGGCCGAGCTGGGCATCGAGCTGGTGGACATGGAGTTCAGCTGCTGCGGCTACCCCCTGAGCCACCTCTATTACCGCTCCTCCCTGCTGGCCGCCGCCCGGGGCCTGGCCCAGGCCCAGACCCAGGGCCTGGACCTGCTCACCCCCTGCAAATGCTGCTTCGGCCATTTCAAGCGGGCCATGTACGCCCTGGAGCAAGAGCCCGGCCACCGCCGCTGGGTGGAAGCCGAGCTGTCCAAGGAGGGCTTGGCCTTCCCCCAGCGAAGCCAGGTCAAGCATCTGCTCAGCGTGCTCTTCCACGACCTGGGCCTGGACAGCCTGCGCCGACGCATCACCCGCCCCTACGAGCACCTCAAGGTGGCCGTGCTCTACGGCTGCCACGCCATGCGCCCCAGCCGGGTCACGGGCTTCGATCTGCCCTGGGCGCCCAGCCTCATCGACAAGCTGGTGGAGGTCACGGGAGCCAGTAGCATCGCCTGGGCCGGCAAGCTCTCCTGCTGCGGCGCGCCCCAGCTGGAACACAACCCCGAATTGTCCCTGGCCATCATCCGCCAACGCCTGAGCGAGTGCCGCGACGGCCAGGCCGACGTGCTGTGCATCGCCTGCCCCTACTCCCAGATGCAGGCCGAGCGCGCCTACGCCCAGGCCCGCCCCCCGGCCGACCGCGAACTGGTCACCGGCGCGGTGCTCTATCCTCAGCTCCTGGGCCTGGCCATGGGCCTGACCCCCGAAGATCTGGCCCTGGCCCGCAACACCCCCGACGCCGGTTATCTGCAAAGTTTTTTGGCCAGGTAAGAGCTGGGGAGGCCCTTCTTGCAAGAAAGGCCTCCCTCAGCCCCCCTGCCAACCAACCTACGGGTGGAATGAATCCATGACCTCGCCTGGCGGGGTCCTCGATTGGCATGCTCATGGCAGTTCTTGGGCAAAAGGGTGGGGCGGCACTTTGGCTTGTCGGACCCAAGACCATGGCGGGGAACCGACGGCGGCCTACCGGCGGGATATCAGGCCGGCTTGCGGTAAATCCAATTCTTCAACACCAGGGGCGGAAAGATGGTGGTCAAGAGGCTCATGGCCACGATGGCCAGGTAGACAGGCTGGTCGATCACCCCGTTATCCAAGCCGATCAGAGCCACGATCATGGCCACCTCGCCCCGGGGCACCATGCCCATCCCCACGGCCAGGGCCTCGCGGGTGCCCAGCCCCAGGGAAAGGGCCGGCAGCCCGCAGCCCAGCACCTTGGTCAGGGTGCCGACCACGCTCAGCGCCAGTAGTAACCACACCACCGGCCAACTAAGGGCCTGCAAGTCGGTGAGCACCCCCAGGGAGACGAAAAAGACCGAGGAGAAGATCACCCGCAGGTATTCAGCGCCCTCGCGAAAGCCCTTGCCATGGCCCGCCTTGAGCTGCGACAAGGCCACCCCGGCCAGGAAGGAGCCCACGATAGCCGATAGGCCCAACATCTCCGCCAGGAGGGCGTAGAAAAAGGCGAGCATCATGGCGAAGATGAAAGTCACCTCAGGGTAGCGGCCCGCCAAGACGGTGCGGTCCAGGCGCGCCGTCAGTGGCGCCATAAGCCTGAGCCCCAGCCAGGCTCCCAACCCCACGAAGGCCAGAGCCTGCGCCAGGAGCCAGGCCAAACGCCCCGGGGACAAATCCCCCTCGGCCATCTGGCGCACCATGCCCAAGGCCATCAAGGCCAGCACGTCGTCGACCACGGCCGCGCCGATGATGGCCTTGGCCGCCGCGGTTTGCAGGCGTCCCATCTCGCGCAAGGCGTCGGCGGTGATGGCGATGCTGGTGGCGGTCAGCGCCACGCCGATGAACCAGGCCGGCTGCCCTTGGTGGCCGAACCACTGCGCAACCCAGTACCCCCCGATCAGGGGCACCAACACCCCGGCAGCGCCGATGGCCACGTACTTGGGATTGGCCAGGTCCTTGAGTTCGAACTCCAGCCCCACCACGAACAGCAGCACTATGGCCCCCAGGTGGGCGATGCTTTTCACGAACTCGCTATAGGTCACCAGGCCCAGCCCGCTGGGACCGATGGCCAGGCCCATCAGGATGATACCCACCACCGCCGGCTGGCCGATGCGCGAGGCCAACAGGTAGCCACCCAGGGACACGAAGAGCAACAGGCTCATCTGAAACTCTATGCCGGCCAGGACGTGCTGCATGCCAGGTGCTCCATGGTGGAAGCTGACGCTTAAGGTGTGATTATAGCAAGAAGCGCCGGAGAGAACGCCGCCGAAAACCCGTGGGCGGGCGCTCTGGGAGCGCCCGCCTTCGGGGAGATGGGACGGTCAAACGGTTGCTAGCCCAGGATGGCCTTGAGGTCGGCGTCGGGGGTGGTGATGGGCATGATGTTGAAGTTGTCCACCAGGACCTTGAGCACGTCGGGGGTGATGAAGGCCGGCAGGGAGGGCCCCAGGCGGATGTCCTTGATGCCCAGGAAGAGCAGGCTCAGCAGGATGGCCACGGCCTTTTGCTCGTACCAGGACAGGATCATGGACAGGGGCAGGTCGTTGACCCCGCAGTTGAAGGCCCCGGCCAGGGCCACCGCGATCTGCACGGCGGAGTAGGCGTCGTTGCACTGGCCGATGTCCAGAAGACGCGGGATGCCGCCGATGTCGCCCAGCTGCTTGTCGAAGAAGCGGAACTTGCCGCAGGCCAGGGTGAGGATCACGGTGTCCTGGGGCGCCTTCTCCACGAACTCGGTGTAGTAGTTGCGGCCGGGCTTGGCGCCGTCGCAGCCGGCCACCAGGAAGAAGTGCTTGATGGCCCCGCTCTTGACCGCCTCGATGACCTTGTCGGCCACGCCCAGGACCGCGTTGCGGCCAAAGCCCACCAGCACCGAGCCGGCGTCCAAGTCCTCGGCGAAGCCGGGCAGGCTCAGCGCCTTGTTGATGGCCGGGCCGAAGTCCTTGGCCTTGCCGGCGCCGCCGATGTGGGCCACGCCGGGCCAGCCCACCAGGCCGGTGGTGAATATCTTCTCGGAGCTGTCGCCCTTGGGCTTCTGGATGCAGTTGGTGGTCATCACGATGGCGCCGGGGAACTCGGGAAACTCCTTGCCCTGGTTCTGCCAGGCGGTGCCGTAGTGGCCGTGGAGGTGGCCGTACTTCTTAAGGCCCGGGTAGCCGTGGGTGGGCAGCATCTCGCCGTGGGTATAGACGTTGATGCCCTTGCCCTCGGTCTGCTTGAGGACCAGCTCCAGGTCTTGCAGGTCGTGGCCGGAGACCAACAGGGCCTTGCCCTTCTTGTGGCCCAGGGGCACGGCCGTGGGCACCGGGTGGCCGTAGGTGCCGGTGTTGCCGGCGTCCAGTAGCTCCATGGCCCGGATGTTGCTGTCGCCGGTGGCCAACGCCAAGCCCACCCAATCGTTCAGCCCCAGGCTGGCGTCCTGGGTGGCGGCCAGGGCCTTATGGATGAAGGCGTATACGCTGTCGTCCTCCTGGCCCAGGATGGCGGCGTGATCAGCGTAGGCGGCCACGCCGCGCAGGCCGAAGATCACGATGTGCTTGAGCGAGGTGATGTTGGGGTCGGCGCCGGGGCCGGGCTTGAAGCCGAACAGGCCGCCCTGGGCGATCAGCCCGGCCAGGTCGCCGGCCGGCTGGAAGCTGGCCGGACCCTGGGGGAAGCTGGCCCCGGCCAGCTTGGCCTTTAGCCCCTCGCGCAGGGCCACGGCGCGCTTGATCAGGGGCAGGAAGCGCTCGGCGTCGAAATCCACGTTGGTCAGGGTGCTGAACAGGGCCTCGGCGGTGAAACGGTTCACCTCGCCATCAACGATGCCCTTGGCGCGGGCGGCGTGAGCCACTTGCCCCAGGCCGATGACGGCGTAGGTCAACACGTCCTGCAGGGCCGCCACCTCCGGCTGCTTGCCGCACACGCCCAGAATGTTGCAGCCTTGGCCCTTGGCGGTTTGTTCGCACTGGTAGCAAAACATCTCCATCGATATCCTCCCTTGCAAGTAATTACTATTACGCCTACTGTTTTTGTGTATATTACGATTGTGCGCCCCGGAAACGGCGCTCGTCCAGCCGACAGTCTAACCAGGCCCCTTGGCCAGGCCGCTGGCCAGGTCTCCCAGCTTGGTGCCCTCCAAATAGGCCCGCACCTCGTTCCCCAGGATGTTCACCAGCCCGCCCAGGGCGCAGCCTACCTGGCAGGCGGGGCGCCCCAGCAGGCAGTGGCCACCCTGCAGGCGGCCCTCCACGGCCTCGTAGATATCCAGCAGGGTGATGCTTGAACCCCGCCGCGCCAGCCTAAAGCCGCCCTTGGGGCCGCGCAGGGATTCCACCAAGCCGGCCCGGCCCAGGCGCTGCATCACCTTGGAAAGATGATGGTCCGAGACCTTGAGCTTTTCGCTGATCTGCCTGGTGGACATGGCCCCCCCGCCCGGCCCGGCCAGCAACGCCATGGCGTGCAATGCCAGGGAAGCGGCTTCGGAGATTCTGAGGGGGCTTGGCATCGCAGCTTTCTCCTTACGAGTAATCTGGTACCAGATTACCATTTACTGCGCCCCTGTCAACACCCTGAGCGCAAAAAAAACCGCTCCCCGGGCGCGGGGAGCGTTCCCTAAATTGTTTTTCAATGGATACGGATAGTTGCCGTTGTTTTTTCGACCGGGGTCCAGGCGGAGGCCAACATGTGGCCGGTCTGCTTGAGAAGGGTGCTCAGGTCATAAGGCTTGTGTAGCACCTGCATGTGGGCCTCGGCTGCCAGCCCCAGGTCTTCCAGGCTGTCGGGATGACCGGTGGCGATGATCACCTTGCTCTCGATATCCAGGCACCGCAGCCGGCGCAGGCACTCCCGGCCACCCATGTGGGGCATGGACAAGTCCAGGATCACCAGGTCGTAACCTTGGCCGGCCTGCCGGGCCTGGCTAAACAAGCGCAGGGCCTCCTGGCCGTCGGTGGCCTCCTCCACGGCATAGCCGAAGGCCTCCAGCGCCTCCCGGGAAATCTGGCGCACGCTGTACTCGTCATCCACCACCAATATGCGCTGCCCCCGGCCCTGGGGCAGGGGCATCTCCACGGCCGCCGGTGCCGCCGCGCGCCGCGTCAGCGCCTGGGCGGGCAGAAAGATGCTGAAGCGCGTGCCCTGGCCGGGGGTGCTCTCCACCACCAGTTCACCGCCGTGGTTCCTGACGATGGAAAAGGCCACGCTAAGCCCCAGGCCGGTGCCCTTGCCCGGCTCCTTGGTGGTGAAAAATGGCTCGAAGATGTGCTGCAATACCTCCTCATCCATGCCGGGGCCGTTATCCTCCACCATCAGCTCGTCATAACGCCCGGCACCGGCCCAGGCGTGGTTGGCCTGAAACTCCGGGCCGCCCAGGTGCTCCCGGCTGCGAAAGGTGATCGTGCCGCCCCGGGGCATGGCGTCGCGGGCGTTCAGGGCCAGATTGAGTAGCACCTGCTCCAGTTGGCTGGTGTTGGCCTTTACCGAGGATATCCCCGCCTGGGGTTCCAGGCGCAGCACGATGTCCGGCGGCAGGGTCTGGCGCAACAGGCTGGCCATGCCTTGCAGTATCTGGTTGGGGTCCACCAACCCCACCTCGCCGCTCTCCAGGCGGGCGAAGCCCAGCATGTTGCTGGTCAGGTTGGCGGCCCGCTTGGATATCTCGTCTATGCGCCCCAGGTATTCGCGCACCGAGGGCGCCAGGCCGGGCTTGCCGGCCATGAGCTGGGTGTAGCCGCGCACGGCCATGAGGATGTTGTTGAACTCGTGGGCCACGCCCCCGGCCAGGGTGCCCAGGGCCTCCAGCTTTTGGGCGCGCAGGAGCTGCTTCTCCAGGTTCTCCTGCTCCGTGACATCGCGCACAAAGCCCTGCAGGGCCGGCCGGCCCTGGTGGGTGACCAGGGAGACCGTGACCTCGAAGAGGTAACGGGACCCGTCCTTGCGCAGGCCGGTGTACACGGCGCGCTCCGCGGGTTGCTGGCCGGCCAGGCGCAGCCGCAGACGCTCGCGCACCCGGGGGTGGTCCGCCGGGTCGGTGATCTCCCAGAAGGTCAACCCGGCCAGCTCTTGCTGGCTGTAGCCGGATAACTGGCAGATCAGGTCGTTGACGTAGAGGAAGCTCCCCGTGGCGGCATCGCAGATCAAGAGGCCGTAGGGCACGTTCTCCACCAGGGAGCGGTAGCTCGCTTCGCTCTGGCGCAGTTCCGACTCGGCCCGCTTGCGGTCGGTGATATCGCGCACCACGGCGGTGCGCACGCTTCTGCCGTGCAAAATCAGGTTCTTGACCCTAATCTCCACGGGGAAGGTCGAGCCGTCCTGGCGCAGACCCAGGGATTCGTATTGCGATTCCTCGCCCGAGGCGATGTTGCGGCGCATCTGCTCCCGGTGGGAGGGCGCCACGGTTTCCAGGGCTTGATGGCCGATGAGCTCCCAGCGCGCATAGCCGTGCATACGGGCAAAGGGCTCGCTGACGTCCAGAACGGTGCCCTGGTCATGCACGATGATGCCGTCGAAGGAGGCCTCGTCGGCGAACCTGCGGAAGCGCTCCTCGCTCTGGCGCAACAACTCCTCGGCCCGTCTGCGCGCCGTGATGTCGCGGTCAAAGGCCATCACATAGCGCTTGTCGCCCACCTCGAAGGTCCCGGCGGTGACCTCCAGGGGAAAGATGCTGCCGTCCTTCCTGAGATGTTCCACCTCGAACTTCAGCCACTCCCCGGCCAGGATGCGCTTAAGGCGCTCGCCCGACAGGGCCGCCGACTCCGGGGTATCCACCTGGCCGATGCCCATGGCGCACAGCTCCTCGATGGTGAAGCCATGCATGTCGGCGGCGGCCTGATTGGCCGCCACGATGCGCCCGGCCTCGCCTTCCTGGCCCGAAAGAATAAAGATGGCATCCCCGGACTTCTCGAAAATGGTGCGGTAGCGCTCCTCGCTGTCTCGGAGCACCACTTCCATGCGCCGGCGCGCCTTGATGTCATCCTCCAGCGCCTGGTTGACCTGGTGCAGCCGGCCCTGATGCCTGACGAAGTAGATAGCCAACGGCGCCACCAAGAGGGCCACCACCAGGGCGTCTATGGAGCCGATCAGCAGCAGGTCCCGGGAGATGGCTCCCCACCACAGCAAGCTGAGCAGACTGTTGCTGGCCAGCGTGAACAGCTCGGAGAGCAGCACGGAAATCCACACGAAATGCCATGGGTTAAGGTTGCGCAGGCGCTGAAGTATACTCATGGGGCATAGCCTTTGCCGCGGGTGCGGGGCAGGAGCGGCACCATCTTCAAGGGACAGCTCTTGCTCCAGGCGCGATCCAGCGCGTCCCCATGATGGCCGATGGGAAGGCGCGCTAGCGCTTGATAATAACTATACCCTATTAAGCAGCTATGTTAAATTGATAATACCAATGCTGCCCATTGGCGGTACGCGTCGAGGGTAGGGGCCCGGTCGGGGCTCAAAAATGAGTAGGGGTCTACAGGGCGTGGGGTTGCTGGGGGCGCCCGCTGGGGGAGGGGCTGGCACCCCGGTTGCGGCGGGCCGGCAGGGATCCCCGACGGCGTTGCTCGTCGATGGTGGGCGCCAGGCCGAATTTCTTGATGCGGTAGCCGATCTGGCGCAGGGTCAGGCCCAGCTCCCGGGCGGCGTGGGACTGCACCCAGTTGTGACGCTCCAGGGCGGCCATCACCTCCCGGCGCTCCAGCTCCTCCAGGCGCGACAAGGAGGGCTCTTCCTCGGCCGGGGCCGACCCGCAGGGGGCGCTGGCCAGATAGGGCGCCAGCTCGGCCAGGTCCACAACGGAACCTCTTACCAAAAGGTCCAGGCGTTCCAGCAGATTGATCATCTCCAGCAGGTTGCCGGGCCAGGCATAGGCCAACAGCCCCCGCCGGGCCGCCGGGCTCAGCTCCAGGCGCCGGCCCCGGCGCTTGGCCAATTGGTCCAGGAAGTACTCCAGCAGAATGCGCACGTCATCGCCGCGCTCGCGCAGGGGCGGCAAGGGGATGGGGAAAACCCCCAGGCGGTAGAAGAGGTCCTCGCGAAAACGGCCTTGGTCCACGGCCCCGGCCAAGTCGCGCTGGCTGGCGGCCACGACCCGCACATCCACCCGCCGGGCCTGGCCGTCGCCCGGGCGTTCCACCTCGCCCTCCTGCAGGAAACGCAGGAGCTTGGCCTGCAAGGTCAGGCTCAGACTGGCGATGCCGTCCAGGAAAAGGGTACCCCCGTTGATCTGCTCCAGGCGGCCCTGGCCCGCGCGCTCCTGACCCCGGTAGCCCACCGGCTCGTGGCCAAACAGCTCGGCCTCCAACTGCTCCTCGGACCAGCCGGCGCAGTGCAGCTTTTGGAAGGGATAGCCCGCCCGGGGGCTCAGTTCATGGATGATGCGCGCCGCCAGGGTCTTGCCGCTGCCGGTCTCGCCCAAAAGCAGCACCGGCGCCCGGCTGGGGGCCACCTTTTCCATGAGCCGGTAGGCCTCCAGCACCGCCGGCGACTGTCCCAGCCATAAAAAATGATTGTAGCCCTCGGCCACCTCGCCATGCAGGCAGCGGTTGCGCCGGCGCAACTCCACCTGGCGGGCGCGCATCTGCCCCTCCAGGCCCACCATCTGGGAGGCCAGGCTGGCCAGTTGGCCCAGGAACTCCAGATCTTCCTCGGGATCGGCGCCATCGCCGAAAAGGCGGTCCAGGCAGATCATGCCTTGAGGCTCGCCCCGCCAGAGCAGGGGGGCCACCATCCAGGCGATGCTTTGGCGTTCCAGGCAACTGGAGCCGGGCTGGCCCAGGAACAAGGGCTGACGGCTGGAGCCGGCCAGGCAGAAGGGCTGACGGCTGCGCAGGGCCTGCCGGGTCAGCGCCAAGTCCAACTCGGCCACGGGCCGGGCGTCGGTGTGCTCGGGCAGCAGGCGGGCCTGGTAGACCAGGTCTCCGGCCTCGTCAAGCAGGCTGATGCCTCCCCGCCGGGCGGCCAGGGTGCGCTGCGCCACCTGCAACAGGCCCTCCAGGGCCCTGTCCAGTTCCAGGCTTTGCCCCACCAACTCCAGGGCCTGGTGCAAGGCTCTCAGCTTGAGTTCTGCCCGTGGCTCTTCCATGCCTCAAGGATAGAGCAAGAAGCGTGCCCCCTGGGCCATGGGGAGGGCCTCCGGTATTGTCCCCATGACGAGTATCCAAGAATCAATTAGTTATAATCAGTTGCCAATGCGCCTTGGTCCCCCGCCGTCACGACCGGCGCTGGCGCCCGGCCCCGCCCTCCCGGCCCGGGCCTTGACCGGGCTACAAAATGGTAGGGCCATGACCCAGTCCTACCGGTTGGTGGGTTGTCCCATGGCCCCACCCGGCCGGCGCCACGGCCCCACCAGTAGTAAACCAACATGCGTTAATGGTTTAGCGGACAGATTAACGAAGCCGGCCCGAACCCCAAATTATAGTTTGTTTATTATCAACATGTTGACTTGCAAGGCCCCAGGCAGGGCTTGGGCGGCACGGGTTTTGCTTGATGATTAGGGCAGCCGGCGTCGCCTACCCTAGAGCCCACGCCAGCCAGACCGGGAAAATCACCCGCAGCGGCGGGTCCGTAAGGACCCGGAAGCCCCGCGCCGGGACAAGGCCCCTAGCCGGACCTGGGTTTGCCCGCGCCATCTCCCGTTTCCTCCTCCTCCTCTCCCCAGCCCCGGGCCCTCCCCGCCCGGGGCCCCCTTTTGGGGGGCGGCGCGGCCCCGCCAGGGGCCTCAGCGCAGAACCTTGTAGCGCTGCACCCTGATCAAGGGCAAGGGCTGGTCCTCCTCGCCGATCACCCCGGTCACCTCCACCTGCCGGCCCAGGTCCTTGGACATATCCAGGCCCTTGAGCCTGAAATCGCCGTCCTGGGCGCGCAGGACCAGGCCCCGCGGCGTCTTCTCCAACTCACCCACGATTATCTCCACCGTGGGCGAGGCCTCGTCGGACATTTGGCCGGCTCCCGCCCCGCCGGGCGCCGGCGCCGCCCAGGAGTATCCCGGGTCGACCAGGGCCAGCAGCAGGCCCAGGGCCAGGAGTTGGCCCAGCATTTTGGGGTGCGACATGTTACCTCCAGATGAAGACCCGCCCGGCCGGGGGCGCCACCACCTACGGCGCCGTGGGTCGTCCCATCGCCGGTGTGAACCTGGCGGGCAAGTTTATAACACCTGCCCCGCCCGATACAAGCCAAGGCGGCGGCCCCGGGGGACCGCCGCCTCGCCAGCCTATAAGGGCCTGCCGGCCCTCCGCCCTGTTACAGGCCGGAGTCGGCCATGAGCTTGGCCAGATCGACCACGCGGCAGGAATAACCCCACTCGTTGTCGTACCAGGTCACCAGCTTGAGCAGATCGCCGTGCTGCACCTGGGTGAACTCCATGTCCACGATGGAGGAATGGGGATCGCCCTTGAAGTCCATGGAGACCAGGGGCTCCTCCTCGCAGGCCATGATGCCTTGCAGCCGGCCCTGGGCGGCCTGCTTCAGGGCCGCGTGCACCTCCTCGGTGCTGGTCTGCTTGGCCAGCACGGCGGTCAGGTCCACCACCGATACCGTGGGCGTGGGCACGCGCAGGGAGTAGCCGTCCACCCGGCCCTTGAGCGAGGGGATGACCAGGCCCACGGCCTTGGCCGCGCCGGTGGTGGTGGGGATGATGCTCACCGCCGCGGCCCTGGCCCGGCGAAGGTCCTTGTGGGGCAGGTCCAGGATGCGCTGGTCGTTGGTGTAGGAGTGCACCGTGACCATCATGCCCTTGACGATCTCGAAGGCCTGGTGGATCACCGAGGCCGGCGGGGCCAGGCAGTTGGTGGTGCAGGAGGCGTTGCTGACGATGTGGTGTTTTTGGGGGTCGTAGTCCTGGTCGTTGACCCCCAGCACCACCGTCAGGTCCACTTCCTTGGCCGGGGCGCTGATGATCACCTTCTTGGCCCCGGCCTCCAGGTGGGCCGCCGCCTTGGGGCCGGTGGTGAACAGGCCGGTGCTCTCGATGACCAACTGCACGCCCTCCTCGTCCCAGGGAATCTGGGCGGGGTCGCGCAGGCTGTAGCTCTTGACGGTGTGGCCGTTGATGACAAAGCAGTCGGCCCGCGCCTCCACCTGTCCGTTGAAGCGGCCGTAGTTGGTGTCGTATTTGAACAGGTGGGCGTTGGTGTGCACGTCGCCCAGGTCGTTGACGGCCACCACCTGCATGATGTCGGGATATTTCTCGATGACCGCCTTCAAAACCTGACGGCCGATGCGCCCGAAGCCGTTGATGCCGATGCGAACCATGGTCCTCTCCTTGCCAGGCTGATCCCCGGGCCGGCCCCTGGCCGCCCGGCGGGGCGCCGTTGGCCTATGTGGACTAGTTGTCGTCCAGGCGGTATTCGTGGGCCACCAGGAGGTCGTAATCCTTCTTGAGCGCCTGGTGCAGGCGGGCGTTCTCCAGGGCGATGGCGCTCAGGTTGGCCACGGCCTCCAGGAAGCGCGTCTCCTGCTCGTCGAAGGCCCGCTTCTTGGCGGTGTAGACCCTGAGCACGCCGATGACCTGCTTGCCCACCTTCAGGGGCACCACCAGGACCGAGCGAATGCCCTCGTCCTTGGCGCGCTCGCCGTACTGGAAGTCCGGGTCGCTCTGGGCGTCGGCCAGGTAGACGGTCTGACCCTTCAAGGCCTTCTGGTCTATGCCGCTCTCGCTGACCTTGACCGGTCCCTTGCGCAGGTAGCCCTCGGAGAGCCCGTAGTAGGCCCCCAACAACAGGCGCTGCCGCTTGGCGCCCAGCACCCTCAGGGAGGCGGCCTTGGTCTTCATGGTCGTGGCCACGGATTTGACGATCTCCTCCAGAACCTGGCTGGGGTCCAGGGAGGCGTTGATCACCTTGGCCACCTCGTAGAGAGCCGAGAAGTACTCTTTGTCCTTGGCTTGCATTACACCTTCCCCTATGCCGGCCACCTCCGGCCGGCGTCTGCTGGTCCTGTTCCGCCCGAAGGGCTTGCCTAACATTGTGGCAGCATAAAGCCCCTGGCGCAAAGCGCGATTTTCAGGCGCCAGCCTCTGGCGGCGGACCGGGGGTGCGGGGGATTGCGGGCAAGGACGAACGTGCCGCGCCGCCGGGGCGCCTCAGTCCCGGGGAAAGAGCCCGGCCGGCCCCGTCCAGGGCTGGATAAGCTCCGGCCCCTCGGCGCCGGCGCGGTTCAAGGCCGGCGATACCGGATAGGCGGCCATAAGCTCGGGGGGATAGGGCCGCAACAAACCGGCCAGGGCGGCGGGGTCGGCCAGGTCCGGGTTCAGCCAGGCGGCCTCGGCTTCTGGCGTCAAGAGGGCCGGCATGCGCTCATGGATGGGGCTTACCAGGCCGTTGGCCGGCACGGTGATGATGGTGTAGCTGAAAAGCTCCTCCATGCCTCCAGGTTGGCCCGGCCCCGGCCAGCGCTCCCACAGCCCGGCCATGGCGAACGGCCCGCCGGCGGCCAGGGTGAAGCGCAGGGGCTGTTTGGGCGCGCCGCGAGAGGCCCCGCCCCGCCACTCGTAGAAGCCGTCAGCCGGCACCAGGCAGCGCCGGGCCTGGTAGGCTCCCCGGAAGGCCGGCTTGGCCGCCAGGGTCTCGGCGCGGGCGTTGATCATCCTGTAGCCCTGGGCCGGGTCGGCCGCCCAGGGGGGCAGCAGACCCCAGCGCATCAGCCTTAAGTGACGCCGCCCACCCTCCCGGACCACCACCGCGCCAGACTGCCCCGGAGCCTGGTTGTAGCGGGGGGTCAGGACCAGGCCCGAGGCCTCCAGCCCGAAGCGCTCATCCAGGCTGGCCAGGTCCGAGGTCTGGGAGTAGCGTCCGCACATGGCGGGTCTCCGAGCGGCCGAAGCGCTGGGTCCGGCCCCGGCCGGGGGTTGGAGCTATAAATCGCCGGCCGCCGCCTGGTCCAGGAACCAGAACAGCTCGCCATAGGGCATCAGCCGCTTGGCCAAGGCCTCCGGCCCGTCCTGATGTTCGCTCAGGGCCTGGCGCACGGCCTGGCGCTTGCCCGCGCCCGTCACCGCCACCGCCACGGTGCGGCCGGCGTTTAACAGCGGCCAGGTCATGGTGACCCGGGGCAGGGCCGGCTCCACTCCGGTCGGGGGCGTCACCGCCGCCGTCCAGGAGCGTTCCTCGCCCAGCACCGGGTCCTGGGGGAACAGCGAGGCCAGGTGGCCGTCCGGCCCCAGGCCCAGCAGGATGAAGTCGAAGACGGGCAGCAGGCCGCCGAAGTGGGTGCGCAGTTCGGCCTGGTAGCGGGCCGCCGCCTCCTCGGGCTCATACTGGTCCACGGGCACGGGGTGCAGCTGGCCGGGCTTGAGCGACACGCCCGCCTGCCAGATGCGCTGGAGTTGGCCGAAGTTGCTGCCCGGGTGGTCAAAGGGCACGGCGCGCTCGTCGCTCCAGAAGAAATGGCAGGCCTGCCAGGGCATGATCTCGCGCAGGGGCTGGCTGGCCAATGCCCGGTAGACGGGCAGCGGCGTGGCCCCGCCAGCCAGGGCGATGTTGGCCTGGCCGCGCTCCACGATGGCGCGGGCGGCCCGCACCGCCATGAGGGTGGCCGTGGCGCGGGCCAGCTCGTCCGCGGTGGGAAAGACTCTGATTTTCATTTAACTAGACGCTTTCATTCCAGGGTGCACATAAGCGGCCCCTGGCCAGGCCGCCATGACTCCCCCCTCCGACCATATGTTAAGGCCTGGGGCGCGGGACCGCTCGTGGAAAGCTGATTTTTTAGGCCAGGGGGGGGATCAATCCCAGGGCGCGGGGCGCCCCTGCATCAGCTCCAGGGCCTCGGGCGGCCCCCAGGTGCCGGCGGCGTAGGGATGCAGGTGCCGGGCGCGGCGCTGGCAGGTCTCGCAGCTCTGTATCAGATCGTCCAGATAGGCCCAGCACTGTTCCACGGCGTCCTGGCGCCAGAAAAGCATCTGATCGCCGGCGATGCAGTCCAGGAGCGCCTTCTCGTAGGCCTCGGGGCGCGTCCCGGCCGATCCCTCGTTGTAGTCGAAGAAAAGATTGGCCGAGCGCAGGCAGACCCTGGCTCCGGGGTTCTTGGTCTGGAAGCTAAGGGTGACGGTCTCCTGGGGATAGACCCCCAGCACCAGGCGATTGGCGCTGATGTGCGGACCCAGCACCTGGCGGAAAAGCGAGTGGGGCACTTCCTTGAAGTGAATGACCATGCGCGTGGCCTTGGCCGCCAGGCGCTTGCCCGACAGGAGGAAGAACGGCACCCCCTGCCAGCGCCAGTTGTCGATAAAAAGGCGCATCATGGCGAAGGTGGGGGTCAGGGAGTCCGGCGAGACACCCGGCTCCTGGGTATAGGCCACCACCGGCCGCCCCTGGATCTGGCCGGCCTGGTACTGGCCCAGCACCAGGTGCTCGTAGCGGCTCTGCACGGGAAAGGGCCTGAGCGAGCGGAAGACCTTGGTCTTTTCGTCGCGCACCCGCTCGGCGAAGAACAAGGACGGCGGCTCCAGGGCGCACAGGGACAAAAGCTGCATCATGTGGTTCTGGAACATGTCCCGGAGCACGCCGGCGCTCTCGTAGTAGCCGGCGCGATGCTCCACGCCCAGGGACTCGGCGGCCAGGATGCTGACGTGGTCGATGTAGTTGCGGTTCCACAGGGGCTCGAAGATGGCGTTGGCAAAGCGCAGCATCAAGACGCTCTGCACCGTCTCCTTGGCCAGGTAGTGGTCGATGCGAAAAACGGCCTCTTCCGGGAAGTGGGCGGCGATGGCCTGGTTCAGGGCCTGGGCCGAGACCAGGTCGCGGCCAAAGGGCTTTTCCACCACCAGCCTGGCCCAGCCCGGCCCCTCCTGGTCCTGTCCCTGGTCCTGGCCCGCCAGGCCGCTCTGGCCGATCATGGTGGCCACCTGGGCGTAGAGGGCCGGGGGCATGGCCAGGTTGAAGACCCGGTTGCCCTTTAGGCCCAGCTCCCGGTCCAGGCCGGCCAGGCGCGCGGCCAGGCCCTGGTAGGCCTGGGGGTCGCCGTAGTCCAGGGGCTGATAGAAGAGCCGGGAGGCGAACTGGTCCCAGGCGGCGGGCGCCGGGCCGTGGGTCTGGCTCACGGCTTCCAGCATGTGGGCCCTGAACTCCTGGTCGCTATAAGGGGTGCGCGCCACCCCCACGATGGCCCAACTGGGGGGCAGCCCGTGGTTGATGAAGAGGTTGTACAGGGCGGGCAGGAGCTTGCGCCCGGCCAGATCGCCCGAGGCCCCGAAGATCACCAGGGCGCAGGGCGCGGGCGGGGCCTCCAAGAGGCAGGAGGCCCCCAGCATCTCGTCGTTCAGGGGCGGTACGGGCTCCCGATGGTCATCTGGGGAGGGCATGGGCTTCCTCGCTATGCCCGCATGCCCAGGCCCGCTCCATCAGAGCGCGGGCCTGGGCATGCGGGCCATGCATGGCCCGCCGGGCGCGCCAGCGCCCGGGAGGTCGGGCAAGACCGCGTTTTGCCCGCTCGAGGGCAAATCAAAGAGCCAAGGACGGCTTTGATCGCCCCTAGCGACCGACCAGGTCCAGGGCGCGGTTGACCACGTTGTCCAGGTTCAGGCCGTATTCCTTGAGCACCCGTCCGCCGGGTGCCGAGGCTCCGAAGCGGTCCACGCCGATCACGGCCCCGCCGTCGCCCACCCAGCGCTCCCAGCCCAGGGTGGCCCCAGCCTCGATGGCCAGGCGGGCCTTGATGGCCGGCGGCAGCACCGACTGGCGATAGGCCGGCTCCTGCTCGGCGAAGACCTCCCAGGAAGGCATGGAGACCACCCGGCTGTCCACGCCGGCGGCCGCGAGTTTCTCCTGGGCGGCCATGGCCAGGCTCACCTCGCTGCCGGTGGCCATGAGGATGATCTGGGGCTCGCCGGCGGTCTGGCTGAGCACGTAGGCGCCCTTGGCCACGCCCTCGGCGATGGGATAGCGCTCGGCGTCCAGGATGGGCAAGTTCTGGCGGGTGAGTACCAGGGCCGAGGGGCCCCTGCGGGTCAGCGCCAGGGCCCAGCACTGGGCGGTCTCGTTGGCCTCGGCCGGGCGCATGACCGTGAAGCCGGGCATGAGCCGCAAGGACATGAGTTGCTCCACCGGCTGGTGGGTCGGCCCGTCCTCGCCCACGGCCAGGCTGTCGTGGGTGAAGATGAACAAGGTGTGCAGGCCCATCAGGGCCGCCAGGCGCAGGGCCGGGCGCATGAAGTCGGAGAAGACGAAGAAGGTGGCCCCGTAGGGTATCACCCCGCCGTGCAGGGCCATGCCGTTGACCACCGCGCCCATGCCGTGCTCGCGCACCCCGAAGTGGATGTTGCGGCCGCAGTCCGCGCCTTTTTGGCGCATGTCGCCCGAGCCGGCGATCATGGTCTTGGTGGAGGGCGCCAGGTCGGCCGAGCCGCCCACCAGGTTGGGGATCACCTGGGCCAGGGCGTTCAGGACCTTGCCCGAGGCCACGCGGGTGGCCACCGGCTTGTCGCTGGCGCTGAAGACCGGCAGGGCCTTTTGCCAGCCCTGGGGCAGTTGGCCCTTGAGCTGGCGGGCGTAGGCCTGGGCCAACTCGGGGAAGGCTAAAGCGTAGGCGGCCAGGCGCTCCTGCCAGGCGTCTTCCAGCTGGCGGCCACGGGCCAGGGCCTGGCGCAGGTGGCTAAAAGCCTCGGCCGGGATGTGGAAGGGCTCGTCCGGCCAGGCGAAGCACTGGCGGGTGGCGGCGTTGGCCTCGGCGCCCAGGGGCTCGCCGTGGGCCGAGGCCGAGTCCTGCTTGGGGCTGCCGCAGCCGATGTGGGTGCGCAGCATGATCAGCGAGGGGCGGTCCTTATCGGCGCGGGCTGCCTCTATGGCCGCCGCGATGGCCTCCAGGTCGTCGCCGTCGGCCACGGGCAGCACCTGCCAACCGTAGGCCGCGAAACGCATGCCCGCGTCCTCGCCAAAGGCCAGGTCCGTGGCACCCTCTATGGTGATCTTGTTGTCGTCGTAGAGGTAGATGAGCTTGCTTAAGCCCAGGGTGCCGGCCAGGGAGGCGGCCTCGGAGGCCACGCCTTCCATGAGGTCGCCGTCGCTGACGATGGCGTAGGTGTAGTGGTCGATCAGCTCATGGCCCGGGCGGTTGAACTGGCCAGCCAAAAAGCGCTCGGCCATGGCCATGCCCACGCCCATGGCCAGGCCGTGGCCCAGAGGGCCGGTGGTGGCCTCCACGCCGGGCACGTGGCCATGCTCGGGGTGGCCGGGGGTCTTGGAGCCCCACTGGCGGAAGTTCTTCAGTTCATCCAGGGGCAGGTCATAGCCGGTGAGGTGCAACAGGGCGTACAACAGGGCCGAGCCGTGGCCAGCGGAGAGCACGAAGCGGTCGCGGTCGGCCCAGTGGGGGTTCTGGGGGTTGTGACGCAGGAATTTTTGCCACAGCACGTAGGCCATGCTGGCCGCGCCGAGCGGCATCCCCGGGTGGCCGGAGTTGGCCGCCTCCACCATGTCCACCGCCAGCATGCGGATGGTGTTGACGCAAAGCTGGTCCAGATTCTTGTCGGAAACGCTCATGAAAACCCCCAGGGCCGTGGGCAAAAGATTCGTCAGATTATGAAAATAAGCGGCAAGGCCCCGCCGACCCCGGCGGGGGTACCGCCCCAAATATCGGCCAAAAGGCCTAATTTGGCAAGCCTTCATCCGCCGGCCCCCGTGGCTGCGCCGGCCGCCCCGTCCGGCCTTGGTCTATTGGGCCGGCCAGAGCATGAGCCCCGTGGGCTCGTCCCAGACCCGCTCCAGGGGCGCCTGGCTGGCGTACTGCTCGATCTCGAACTCGCAGGCAAATATCTGGCAGCCCTCGACCAGGTGCCCGCCGAAGGCCCGGCCCTGGGCATCGCCCAGGGTGACGTGGGCGTGCACGAAGGGCTGGCCGTCCTTCAAGGAGACGTTGCCCATGAGCGCCAGAATCTCCAGGTCCTGGTTAAGCTCCAGAAACTCGTAGACCCGGGAGGCCTGGTCGTAATAACCGATGCGCGCCTTGGTCACGGCCCCGATGGCCCGCACCCCGCCCAGGGTGATGCCGGCCTCCTGACAAACCTTGGTCAGCTCCGCCAACAGATCGCCATCCTTGGGCAGCCGCCCCATGATCCGCTGACCCGTGCTCTTGACCGTCACATGCATGGCTTCATCCTCCTGCCCCTAATTCTGGCGCACCAGTTCTATGATTGTCACTTCCGGGGGCGCGGCGATGCGCATGGGCGGCCCCCAGGTGCCGGTGCCCCGGCTGGTGTACAGGTCAGAACCCCCGGCCAGGCGGTAGAGCCCCTCCTGCATGGGGTAGATGGCCCCGGTGACGTAGTTGAAGGGATAGACCTGGCCCCGGTGGGTGTGGCCGGACAACTGCAAGTCAAAGTGCCCCAGGCAGTCATCCTGCACCGTGGGCCGGTGCTTGAGCACCAGGGTGAACAGCCCCGGCGTCAGCGACCCCAGCAGCCCGGCCTCGTCGGGCGGCGGGGCCGGCACCGCCGGGTCGTCGATGCCCAGAATGTTGATCAGCCCCGGCAGGGTCGCGGCCTGGTTGCGCAGCACCGTGAAGCCGGCGCGCTCCAAAAAGGCCGTGGACTGCTCCAGGCCGGCGAAGACCTCGTGGTTGCCCATGATGGCGAACTTGCCCAGGGGCGGCCGGAGCCCGGCCCACTGGGCGGCCAGGCCGTCCTCCAGGAACAGGTTGCCGTCCACCATGTCGCCGGTGGAGACGATCAAGTCGGGCTTGGCGGCCGCCAGCAGGGCGACGATGCGCCCCAGGTTGCGCTGGCCATTTATCAATCCAAGATGCACGTCCGAGACCTGGGCGATGACCAGGCGCGGCCGCTGGGGTGGCAGCTTGGCCGTGGTCAGGCTCAGGCGCTCCACTTGCAGGCCTCGGGCCTCCAAGACCCCGTAGCCGGCGGTGAGGACGGCCATGACCAGGGCCAGCCAGGCCAGGCCGCGCCCCAGGCCGGCGGGAGGACGCCATACGCCCAGCCAGCCGGAGAGCCAGGCCAGGCCCTGGATCAGCCAGGACAATAGCGCGTTGCCAAAGGCCAGGCCGGCCAGGCCCATCCAACAATAGCCCGTCCAGGCCAACACCGCCGCCGCCCATTCCGGGCCGTGGCCGCGCTCGATCAGGCGCGAGGCCACCGGCGCCAGGATCATGGCCAGGAAGAACAGGGCCAGTAGCAGCGACCAGCCCCGGGTCGCCGGCAGCAGGGGGCGAAAGCGCGCCCACAGCGTGGCGTGGATGCCGCCGTAGATCAAAAAGAAAAAGAACAGGAACCTGCTCATGCGCTACTTTGCCTTGGGCTGGGCTTTTGGGGCGTCGCCCGGCCCCAGGTGATAGACCATGGCCTGGGCCAGGGCCACCAGGGTGCCATCGGGGGCCTTGACCCGCACCTCCCACAGGCTCAGCTTGCGCCTGATGTCCACGGGCTGGGCCGAGGCCGTCAGGCGCGCGCCGGCGACGGCGCCAGCCAGGAAGTTGGCCTTGGTCTCGAAGACCACCACCTCGCCCTCCAGGGTGTTGGCGGCCACGGCCACGGCCTGTTCCACCAGGGCGTAAAGGGTGGTGCCGTGCACGCGGCCCCGGGCGTTGAGGTGCTGGGGTCCCGGCTCCAGGCTCACCACGGCCCGGGCCTTGGCGACATCATCCACCCGAATGCCCAGCAGGCTGGCCAGGGGGTCCCTGCCCACCACCTGGCGGGCATGGGCTATCCGCTCTTTCAAGGTCATGACATGGCCCTTTCCTGAATTGGCCGGCAAGGCCGGGCGCCAGACAATTATCGCCCAGCCGGCGAGAATTGCCAATCGCTCCCGCCAACCAACCGGGGGCACCCGGCCCGCCGGGTCGCGGGGGGTGCCACCATGGGGGCACACCGTCTATTTATTTAGGGTGGCGCCGCAACGGGAGCCAGAAACGCGGCCAGCGCTAAAGCCTAACCGACCCGTTTATGCCCCGCCGGGGGCACCCGGCCGGAGAGCCAGCGCAGGGGCAGGAGGGCCAGGTAATAGGGCAGCAGGTAGCAGCCGGTGAGGAGCACGCTGGGGGTGTCCAGGAAGCGGCCGGCAAAGACCAGGCCCAGGACGTTGTTGAGGTAGACCAGGGCCACCTGGCCGGTGAGGGCGTCCAGGCGGCCGCCGCCCAGGCGGGTGAGCAACAGGGCCAGGCCCAGATAGGCCGCCGACAGGCCGAAGGCCAGCAGGCTGGCCACCAGGAACTGGGCCGGCCGGGCCAGCAGATAGCCGCCAAAGGGGGCGAAGACCGCGGCGCTGATGAGAAACAATAGCCCCAGGGAGACCGGAAAGGCCACCCGCCCCAGCCTCTCCAGGACCCGAGGGGCCAGGCGTCGAATCAGGATAAGCAGGGCCAGGGGGCTGAAGATCACCAGGGCCAAGAGGCGGAACATCTCCCAGAAGGAGATGCCGGTCTCGGTGCCGGCCAACAGGCGCACCAGGGCCGGCAGGGTAAACGGCACCAAGAGAGAGGTGGCCACCACCACCATGAGCACTCGCACCAGGTCGGCCCCCAGCATGGCTGCGAAGAAAGGCCCGGAGACCCCGGCGCTCATGGCGCTCAGGACCAGCACCGGCAAGGCCCACTCCGGCAGAAGCCAGGCGGCCAGGCCCCACAGGATCAGCGGCGCCAGGATGAGCTTGGCCAGGGTCCACAGGAGGACCTCGCGCAACACCCCCGGGGCGGGATGCAAGAGGGCCTTGAGGTCCAGGCGCAGAAAGCTAAGGAACAACAGCCCCATCAGGAAGTAGACCGTGACCGGTTGCAGGCCGCCGGCCGGACCCGGCCAAACCACGCCGGCCACGATCCCCCCCATGGTGACCAGGATCACCAGGATGTCGCGCGCTTGCATGGGCGGGGCCCTAGGAGCCGGCCCGGCGGGGGGCCAGGGTTTCCTTGAGCAACGTGGAGGCCGCCAGGGCCAGGGCCGCCGCCAGCACGTAGACCAGGAAGGCCCGGCCATAGCCGGCGGCATCGTGGATGCCGTTCACCTTCTCCTGGTGCTCCAGGATGAGCCCCAGCACCGGCTGCAGCACCGCCCCGCCCAAAAAAGGAAAAAGATTGACCAGGCCGGTGGCCGTGCCGGCGATGCTCACCGGAAAGAGTTCCTTGGCAGTGGTGAAGCCGATCACCACCACCGAGCTGGTGAAGACCGAGAACAGCAGGCACCAAACGTAGAGCCCAGGCAGGTTGAAGACCCTAGGCCAAAAGGCCAGGGGCAACACCAACAGCATCACCAGGGCCGAGGACCCTATCATTACCTTCTTGCGGGAATTGAGCAGGCGGTCGGATATCCAGGACAGGGCCGGGCTGCCCAGGATCATGCCCACGGCGGCCATGCTGAGCACCCCGCCGGCCTGGGGCTTGCTCAGCCCGTACACATCCTGCAAAAACGGTCCGCCCCACAACCCCACGAAGCTGAAGAACATGCCCGAGGTGCAGAAAAACCACACCGCCACCGGCCAAAAGCGCGGCTGGCCGGCCACCATCTTGATGCCCGCCATCAGCCCGATGGCCGGGGCCGTAGAGGAGCCGGCCACCGGGGCCTCGGCCGGGGGCAGGCCCATCTCCTCGGGGCTGTTGCGCACCAAAAACCAGATGGCCAGGGCCAGGGCCAGGGTGATGCCGCCGATGGCCAGGAAACTGCCCCGCCAACCCAGGGCGGCGCTCAGATAGGCCAAGGGGCTGGCGGCCCCCAGCACCCCCAGGCCGCCCACGGCCATCAAGAGCCCCATCATAAAGGAGAACTCCCGCAGCCTGAACCAGCGCGTGAGCACCTTGATGGTGGGCACGAAGAGCATGGATACCCCCAGCCCCACCAGCACCCGCGCAGCCGTGGCCGTGGCCACCGACTCGGCCAGGCCGAAGAAGATGGACGCCGCCCCGGCCAGCAGGAAGAACACGGTTATGGTGCGCCGTGGTCCCCAGGAATCGGACAACAGGCCGGCGGGTATCTGCATCAGGGCGTAGGGGTAGAAATAGGCCGAGGCCAAAACCCCCAGCAAGGCCTCGCCAGCTTGAAGATCGCGCATGATGTCCTTGGCCACCACCGCCGGCGAGGTGCGGTGAAAATACACCAGCAAATAGGCCAGGGACAAAAGCGCGAAAACCAGCCAACGGTAGGCCGCTGGCCTCGGCTGGTCAGAGGATAAAGACATGGGCACCTTCCCGGCGGTCAGAGAGAATGTGAACAAGTAGCTGGATTGTAGCCCCTGGCGCCCCTCCAAAGCAAGGGGCGGCGGCGTGCGCCGGGTGCCCCCGGCTGGGTTATAACGGGTCGGTTGGTGGTGTCGTCTTGGCCGGGGCCGGCGGCTCCCGCTGGAGTCGGTTCCTGGTACGGAAAGAAAAGCGCGCGCCAGAGCCGGGTGCCCCCGGCTGGGCATAAACGGGTCGATTGGCGGTGTCGTTTTGGCCAGCGCCGGCGGCTCCCGCTGGAGTCGCTTCCTGGTGCGGAAAGAAAAGCGCGCGCCGGAGCCGGTGGAGACTAGGCCTTATTATCCAGGGGCATCCGGGAGTTTGCGGGTGCCGGGGCGGGCTGGCCGCCGCCGGGGGTTTTGATGCCCAGTTTTTGCAGGCAGGCCTCCAGGAGTTGCTGGGCCTCGCTGAACTTGGGGTTGATGTCCAGGGCCCGGGTCAATATCTCGGTGGTCTGCTGCCATTCCTCCATCTCCCAATAGCAGCGAGCCACGTTGTAGAGCAGGTGCTCGTCGCGGGGATGAAAGTGCAGGGCCTTGTTGTACAGGTTGATGGCCATGTCGAACTTCTGCTGGCGGCGGTAGGCGATACCCAGGCGGTTGTAGACGTGGGCCAGCTCGGGGTCGATCTCCAGGGCGCGCTGATAGTAGCCCTCCGATTCGGCCAGGAAGCCCTCGGCGGCCAGGGTGTCGCCGATGCGCCCTTGCAACTGAGCGTCGTCGGGGGTCTCCTGCACGGCCTTGTCGAACAGGCCCAGGGCCTGTTGCAGCCGCTTGAGTTGCAACTCGATCTCGCCCATGTAGAAATAGAGCACCGCCTGTACCGAGCCGCCTTCCTTGACCTTCTTGGCCGCGTTCACCGCCCCGGCCAGCACCTTGAGGGCGTCCTCCAGGCGTCCGCCGGCCTGGTACACCGAGGCCAGCCCCAAAAATGCGCGCAGGGAATAGGGGTTGGCCCGCAGGGCCCCTACGTAGGCCTGCTCGGCGCCCTCCAAATTACCCAGCTTCTTCAGTACCTTGCCCAGGCCCACCTGGGCCTCCTCGTCCACCTTGACCGCCAGGGCCGAGCGATAGGCCGTCTCGGCCTGCTCCAGGTCGCCGGTGCGCACCGCGCCCCGGGCCAGATCCATCTGGCGCAGGAATTCCTCTTCTTTTTCATCTATCTGGCTGGACAGGACCTGTTCGATCACCTCCACCAGGTTGGCGGCCTTCACCGGCAGATCGGCCAGGGCGGTGGCCCCCAGCTCGTCGGCCTTTTCCTCGATGTGCTTGTCCTTGGGGCTCCTGAGCACCACCACCGGCAGGGAGCGCAGCTTGGGATCGCGGCGAACCATCTCCAGCAGTTGCAGGCCGGTGATGGGCTGGAGCTTCCAGTTGGTGACCACCAGGTCCGCGGGACGCTCGCGCAGTATCTGCATGGCCTCGTCGGCGGTTTTGGCCGTCCAGATGCGATGGAACTGCAAGCCTTCCAGGTGGGCTTCCATGGCGTCGGCGGCCACGCTGGTGGAATCCACCAAGAGCACACTCATGCGGCGATAGGCGTACTTCAAGGGGCGCTCCCTGACAATTCATGGAGGTGAAATCATATCAATATACCCTATTCATCCCGGGCACAAGGCCTCAATGGCCTGTCCGCCCCCCACGGGCCGACGCTGAACCCGGCGGCAATCCTTGACCGCCCCCGCCTGGCGGCTTATCTTATAAATATATGCCGAAATTGTTTCCGGCCTCGCCCCCTTGGAGGTGCCATGGCCATCCCCGGCAGATGGGCCGAGCATGCCAGAAGTCTCCCTTGCCGCAACCATGACAGCCCCGCCCTGTCCGGGCCTCGTTGGGCCTGTGCGAGTCCGGCCGTTTCGCCGGCGGCACCCAACCCGCTCCCATCCAAGCCGCCAGCCTCGCCGGGGGCCACCGACCCCGGATATCTCGGCTTCAATCCGCTAGCCACACCGGGAGCCGCCGGCCCTAGCAATCACAACATCGCCAACCGACCCGTTATAGCCCCGCCGGGGGCGCCCGGCCCTCTTTGCATACCGGAACTAGCCACACCGGGAGCCGCCTGCTTGAGCAATCACAACATCGCCAAACGACCCGTTACAGCCCAGCCGGGGGCACCTGGCCCGAGCCCCGGCTTAATCTCAGCGGAGGTATGGAATGCCTGACAGCATGGAATTGCGTCGCCTGGCTGACATGGACACCCGTCCCCACGCCACCTTGAGCCTGTACCTGGCCCTGGACCAGCCACGGGACGCCCGCCTGTTGTCCTTGGGGCGGATGTGCAAGCTCAAGGAGCAGCAGATGGCGGACCACGGCTCGGCCGAGGCCTGGAAAAGCCTGGCGCCGGACCTGGACAAGGTGGAGCGCTTCGTGGAGGAGCTGCCCACAGGTCCCCACCGGGGCCTGGCCTTGTTCAGCTGCTCGTCCCGGGATTTTTTCGAGGCCTTCACCCTGCCGGTGAGCGTGCCGGACCTCTTGGAGGTGGGCACCTCGCCCTACCTACGCCCCTTGAGCGCCCTGGCCGGCGATCACTGCCGGGCACTGATCGTGCTGCTGGATCGCCGCAAGGCCCGGTTCTTCGAGGGCTTTTTGGGCATGGTGCAGGAGTTGCCGGACCTGGAGACACAAAACGACGCCCAACCCCAGGAACGCGACGGCGACCAGGGCCGGGCCGGCGACAGCCGCCTGTCGCGCCGGGCCGACGAGGCCCTGGGGCATTATTACAAGGAAGTCGTGCAGCGCCTGCGCGAGGAGTTCAGCGCGCGCAAATGCCAACAACTGGTGGTGGGCGGCTCGCGGGTGCGCGTGGAGAGCTTCCTGCCCAGCCTGCATCCATATTTAGCTCAAAATCTGGCCGGGACCATTACCTGCGACATCAACGCCGGCGTCAGCCAGGTGGCCGAGGAGGTGGCCAAGGCCCAGGCCCTGGCCAGCCGCCAGCGCCAGGAGCGCGTGCTGGCCAACCTGGCCGACAACCTGGGGCCGGGCGGCCAGGCCGCCACGGGGCTCAACCAGGTGCTGGCGGCCCTGCACGACGGCCAGGTGCATACGCTGCTGATGCGCCGGGGCTTCACCCAGGAGGGCTGGTCCTGCCCGGCCTGCGGCCGCCTGCGCGCCGAGGCCGGCGATTGCCCCCTGTGCGGCGCGGTCATGACCCGGGCCGACGACGTGGTTAACCTGGCCCTGGCCCGGGCCTTGGATTCGGGCGCGGCCCTGGAGCAGGTGGAGGGCGCCTCGGCCCTGGACCACATGGGGTGCGTCGCCGCCCTGCTGCGTTACGCATGAGATAAAGCCGCGCCCTGCTCCAGGCTAGGGGCATGGGCGCGGCCGCATTCCAGCCGGGCGGGGTTTATCCCCGCCCGGTTTTTGTAGCCCCACTCTGGGGCATTGACAGCCCCTAGGCAAACCTGGCATACTTTACGTTAACGTCAACTGGAATGTTTCCCATGAGTACCCCGCCGCCCAGCTACACCATCTCCGAGTTGGCCAAGGAGCTGGACATCAGCACCCGCACCATCCGCTTCTACGAGGAAAAGGGCCTGATCAGCCCCCGCCGCTCCCCCGGCAACCAGCGTCAGTACAGCCGCCGCGACCGCGCCCGTCTCAAGCTGATCCTGCGCGGCAAGCGCTTCGGCTACAGCCTGGAGCAGATCGCCGAGATGATCGGCATGGCCGAGGTGGACCTGGACGAGACCGAGCAGATCAGGCGCAGCCTGGCCTACGGCCAGGACAAGCTGGCCGAGATTCGCCAGCGCATGGAGGAGCTGCGCCTGTTGGAGCAGGACATCCTGGCGGTCAGGGAAAGGCTCCTGACCCGCCTGGCCCAGATGGAAAAACACCGTTCAACCCCCGTCAAGGAGCCCCAACCATGAACCTGGTACAGATGCTGGACCTGAACGCCCGCAAATTCCCTCACAAAGACTGCCTGCGCGCCGCCGGCCACGGCTGGACCTTCAGCCAGGTGCGCGACCTGGCCGGCCAAGCCGCCGGGCTTCTGCAATCCTGGGGGGTGGCCAAGGGTGACCGGGTGGCCATCATGAGCCACAACACCGTGAGCTTCGTGGCGGCCTTCTACGGCGCCTTGCAGGCCGGGGCGGTGGTGGTGCCGGTGAACCACAAACTGATGGCCCCGGAGGTGGACTACATCCTGGGACACAGCGGGGCCAAGGTGCTGTTGTTCGACGGCGCCCTGGCCCCGGTGGTGGCCAAGCTGGCCGCCAAGCCGCGCCTGGCCAGCCTGGACAGCGACGCCCAGGGGCATGCGCGCTTCGAGGATCTGCTGGCCTCGGCCCCGGCCTATCGCCCCGTGGCCATCGCCGACGACGACCCGGCCCAGATTCTCTACACTTCCGGCACCACCGGCAAGCCCAAGGGCTGCCTGCACAGCCACAGGAACGTGGTCATGGCCGGCATCACCGGCGCCCTGGTGCTCAAGCTTGACGAGCACGACCGCCTCTTGATGGCCATGCCCATCTGGCATTCCTCGCCCCTTAACAACTGGTTCATGGGCACCCAGTACGTGGGCGGAACCACGGTGCTGATCCGCGAATACCATCCCCTGCACTTTTTGCAAGCCGTGCGGGACGAGAAATGCACGGTGTATTTCGGGGCGCCCATCTCCTACCTGATGCCCCTGCAGATGATCCCCAACTTCGCCGAGTTCGATCTCTCCTCCATGCGCTGCTGGGTCTACGGCGGCGGCCCCATCGCCGGCGACACCGCCCGCCGGCTCATGGCCGCCTATGGCAGCGACAATTTCTATCAGGTCTACGGCATGACCGAGGCCGGCCCCACCGGCACCACCCTTTTGCCGGCGGACCAGGTGACCAAGGCCGGCTCCATCGGCAGGAGCGGCCTGCCCGGCGCGGATTTGTTGGTGGTCAAAAGCGACGGCCAGGCGGCCGGCCCCGGCGAGACCGGCGAGATATGGCTGAAAGCCGATTCCATGATGCAGGGCTACTACCTGGACGCCGAGGCCACGGCGGCGGCCTTCCACGATGGCTGGTACAAGACCGGCGACGTGGCCCGCCTGGACCAGGACGGCTATCTCTACATCGTTGACCGCACCAAGGACATGATCGTCACCGGCGGCGAGAACGTCTACTCCAAGGAGGTGGAGGACGCCCTGGCCGCCCATGCCCAGGTGATGGAGGCGGCGGTGATCGGCCGGCCCCACCCCGAGTGGGGCGAGACGGTGACGGCCTACGTGGTGCCGGCCAAGGACGCCGCCCTGGACCCGGAGGCGTTGCAGGCCTTTTTGGCCGAGCGCCTGGCCAAGTACAAGGTCCCCCGCCAGATCGTGCTGGTGGAGAGCCTGCCCCACACCCCCACGGGCAAGATCATGAAGTTCAAGCTGCGCCAGGAGGTGGCCTAGCCATGTTCGATTTTCTTTTGAACAAGGAGCAACTGGCCCTGCAGGACGAGGTGCGCGAGCTGGTCAAGTGGGTGCCCCGCCAGATGATCCTGGACATGGATCAGGACAAGATCCAGTTCCCCAAGGAGTTCTTGCGGGAGGCCGGGCGCAGGAACCTCATGGGCTGCCGCTACCCCCGGCAGTGGGGCGGCCGGGGGCTGGACTGGGTGAGCACCTGCATGGTCATGGAGGAGGTGGGGGTGCTGGGCTACATCTTCGCCTGCACCTTCGGGGTGGGCGCGGAGCTGGTCTGCGACGCCATCATCCTGCACGGCACCGACCAGCAGAAGGAGCGCTACGTCAAGCCGCTGCTCAAGGGCGAGATGTTCGCCGCCGAGTGCCTCACCGAGCCCCGGGGCGGCAGCGACTTCTTCGGCACCACCACCAGCGCCGTGGACCAGGGCGATCATTATCTATTAAGTGGCCAGAAGCGCTTCATCGTGGGCGCCGAGGGGGCGGATTACTTTTTGGTCTACGCCCGCACCGACCCCGAGGCTCCGCCCCACAAGGGGCTGAGTTGCTTCATCGTGGACCGGGGGCCGGGAGTGACCACCAAGTATATCTACGGGCTCATGGGCTGCCGGGGCGGCGGGGCCGGGCGGGTGGTCTTCCAGGACGTGGCCGTGCCCAAGGAGAACCTGCTGGGCCGGCCGGGCGGGGCGGCGGAGGTCTTCAACACCATGATGATCCCCGAGCGCCTGGGCACGGCGGCCATGACCATCGGCGCGGCCCGGCCGGCCCTGGAGGTGGCCACCGGCTACACCAGCCGGCGCAAGGCCTTCGGCCAGACCATCAATCAGTTCCAAGGCGTGAGCTTCCAGGTGGCCGAGGCGGCCATGCTCCTGGACCAGGCCCGGGCCAGCATCTACGTCACCGCCCGGGGCGTGGACGCGGGGCTACCGCCCAACCAGACCCGGCGCCTGGTCAGCCAGACCAAGAAGTTCGTCACCGAGTCCTGCCAGAAGGCGGCCCACAACGCCATGCAGGTCATGGGCGGCATCGGCTACACCAGCATCTACCCCGTGGAGCGCATCGTGCGCGACCTGCGCCTGGCGTCCATATGGACCGGCACCAACGAGGTGATGAGCATGATCATCGCCAGCGAGTGGTACCGCCAGCAGGCCGCCGACAAGGCCTTGGCGCGTGAGCGCGACTTCGAGGCCGACGCCGCCGGGGCCGATGAATGGGAGGAGAAGGTCTTCGAATAGCGGACAGCCGGCCAGGTCTAGGCCTGAGGGTCTAGGCTTGGTCGGTCACGGAGTGGCTCTTGCCGCGCTTGTCGCTGTACATGCGCCGGTCGGCCTCCATCAATAGCTCCTCCATGGACCGGGGCGCGGCCGGATCGTAGGCCGTGGCCCCCACGCTCAAGGACAAGCGAAAGGCCTCCAGACCCTTTTGGTTGCGCTCCGCCAGGTTCTGCTTGAGCCGCAGCAGGATGGCCTCCTCCACCCGCCCCTCCACCTCCAGGGCCAGGGCCGCGAATTCGTCACCGCCCACCCTGGCCACGATATCCGAACCGCGAAAGGTGCTTTTGAGCACCTGGCTGGCCGCCACCAGGGCGCGGTCGCCCTGGGTGTGCCCCAAGCGATCGTTGATCAGCTTCAAGTCATCCAGGTCGATGAAGAACAGGTGCAGACGCCGGGACATGCGCTGGGCGTTCAGTATCTGCTGGCTGGCCAGGGTCAAAAAGCCACGGCGGTTGTAGAGGCCGGTCAACTCGTCCACCAGGGACAGGGCCCTGAGTTCCTCGCGCAGCTTGGCCAGTTCGGTGATGTCGCGCAGGGAGGCCAAGAACGCCGGCTGTCCCTGCCAGGTGGTGTCCACCACCCGCACCTCCACCACCACCTTTTGCTCGGGGCCGGCCATGAGGCACATCTCGCCGCGCTGTCCAGTGACCAGGGGAAAGGAGAAGGGCTGGCCCACCAAATCCCAAGAGCGCCGGGCCATGATGCCTTCGGCCGCCGGGTTGACGAACAGGACCAGTCCCTGGCGGTCGGCCACGATCAGGCCGTCGGCGTTGTCGACGATCAACTGGCGCAGGTTGGCCTCCACCACTTGCAAGGCCCTTTCCACCTGCTTGCGCTCGGTGACGTCGCGCCCCACGGCCTGCACCTCCGCCAGCTTTCCCGCCGGATCGAAGATGCCCCAGTGGCTCCAGCTCTGCCAGCGCGTCTGCCCATCGGGCGTGGTATAGGCTTGGTCCGAGCGGCCCAGGGGGTGCTGGGGGGTCAAGTTGGCCAAGAGGCGCTTGAGCCTCTGGCCGTCGGCCGGGGGCATGCATTCAAAAAGATTGCCGCTGCCCTGCCCCAAGGTAATGTCGCTGAAATAGCCGCGATAGGCCTGGTTGCTGAAAGTCAGGGTGCCGTCGGGCAAAAAACGGCAGACCAGCTCGGTCAGGTGTTCCACGATGGAGCGCTGGCGCTGGCCCTCCTGACCGGCCTGCTCCAGGGCCTTTAGGCGGGCCGGGGCCAGGTCCAGGGCGCGGGCCAGGCCGGCGGCCTCCAGGCCGCCTAAGACCAGGCAGTCCTGGGCGCCCGAGGCCAAGGCCTGGCGGGCCAGGTCCGGGAACCGAGCCGCGCCGGTCGCCAGCAGCACCACCAGGGGCAGCCCCGGCGCCCGCAGGCGCAGCTCCTGGACTTGCCGCGAGGCCTCCCCGCCTTCAGACAGGACCAACAGGGCCACTGCGGCCCCGCCGCCCTCGGCCAGGGCCAGAAACTCCTGGGGGCCGGCAGACAAGATGGGCAGATAAGCCCCGCCGCCACTGGCCAGGAGCGCGGCCACGTTGGCGGCGTCCTGGGGGTCCCTGGCGGCTATCAGCACTTCGGCGGGGGGAATATGCAAGCCTTCGCTCCCGGAATGTGGGCCTTGACCCCGCCATCCGGGGTTCTACTAGTACTTTGCTGCATGGTCCCCTGGCGCTTCAAGACCAAAATCCCAGCACCGCGCTGGGCGTGCCCCCGGGGCTGAGGCGCAATTTGCTCGTAACCCGCCGGGGCCTGGTTTAGACTTGGCCGGCCAGAATATATTTTACAGCCTCCGGGGAGATGGCGATGCAGATACTAGCCTTGAACGGCAGCGCCCGGGCGGGCAAGGGCCTGACGGCCCGGCTGCTGGCCGGCCTGATCCAGGGTTTCGCCGAGGGCGGCGCGGCGGTGCAGGTGCGGGAGGTGGCCCGGCTCAAGGTGGCCCCCTGCCTGGCCTGCCTGAAGTGCATGCTGGTCACGCCCGGCGTCTGCGCCCAGAACGACGACATGCAGGAGCTTTATCCCTTGCTCAAGGCCGCCGACCTTTTGGTGCTAGCCACGCCGGTCTACACCGACAGCATGAGCGCCCAGCTCAAGACGGTGATGGACCGCTGCGTGAGCTGCATGCAGCCCTTCCTGATAACCGGGCCGGATGGCCGCGTGCGCCACCCCCTAAACTGGTCCATGCCCCGGCGGGCGCTGCTCCTGAGCACCTGTAGCTTTCCGGAGCCGCTGACCTTCGCGCCCCTGATCGCCACCTTTCGGGCCCAAGTGGCCAACTTCCACGGCCGCTCCCTGGGCGAGCTGTGTCTGCCCGGCTCCCTGGCCCTGCAAATGCGGCCCCAGCGCCTGGAAACCCACCTGAAGCTTCTGGGCCAGGCCGGCCAGCATCTGGCCCGGGAGGGCCGGATACCCCTACCGCTGCTCATGCAAATCAACCGGCAGCCCCTCAGTCTGGATGAATACCAGGAAATCTGCCAGGAGTACGAACAGGCCTGCCGCAAAAGGCTGGGGACCTAGGCCCGGGCTCGGCCCGCCAGATGCACAAAGGGTTTGCATTTCTGGCGCGGCCCCGCTAAAAAAGACCGTTATAACAGGCTGCATTCCATCTTAGGTCAACATGTCAGCCGGCGCCGTCCCGCCGCCCAAGGCGCGCGCGGCGCCCTGACAGTAAACGTCAACGCCAACCAAGAAAGCCTAGAACCATGGCCAAGGAGTACCGCGTAGCCGTTTGCGGCGCCACCGGCGCCGTGGGCAACCAGATGATCGGTTGCCTGGAGGAGCGTAACTTCCCCATCTCCGAGCTGAGGCTTTTGGCCTCAGAGCGCTCCCGCGGCAAGACCCTGGCCTACAAAGGCGAGCAGGTGCCGGTGCAGGTCCTGCAAAAAGGCAGCTTCGAGGGCATCGACGTGGCCCTGTTCTCGGCCGGCGGCTCCACCAGCGAGCAGTGGGCTCCAGTGGCCTGGAGCGAGGGCGCGGTGGTGGTGGACAATTCATCCGCCTGGCGCATGGACCCCGAGGTGCCCCTGGTGGTGCCCGAGGTCAACCCCCAGGACATCGCCCAGTACAAGACCAAGGGCATCATCGCCAATCCCAACTGCTCCACCATCCAGATGGTGGTGGTGCTCAAGCCCATCCACGACCTGGCCAAGATAGAGCGCGTGGTGGTGAGCACCTACCAGGCGGTCAGCGGCACCGGCCAGAAGGCCATCTTCGAGCTGCAAGCCCAGCTCAAGGCCCTGTACGAGGGCCGGCCGGCCGAGCACAAGGTGTACCCCTATCAGATCGCCTTGAACCTCATCCCCCACATCGACGTGTTCAAGGACAACGGCTACACCAAGGAAGAGATGAAGATGGTGCTGGAGACCCAGAAGATCATGGGCGATCAGTCCATCAAGGTGACGGCCACCTGCGTGCGCGTACCGGTGGTCTACGGGCACAGCGAGGCGGTCAACATCGCCACCGCCAGGAAGGTCAGCCCCGATCAGGTGCGCCAAGCTCTGGCCAAGGCCCCCGGCGTCCTGGTGGTGGACGACCCGGCCAATAAGCGCTATCCCATGCCCCTGGAGGCCGCCGGCCAGGACCTGACCCTGGTGGGGCGCATCCGCGAGGACATCAGCCAGGACAAGGGCATCGACCTGTGGCTGGCGGCGGACAACATCCGCAAGGGCGCGGCCACCAACGCGGTGCAGATCGCCGAGATACTGACCCGGGACTACCTGTAGGCCAGGGCCAAGGGCCGGCCATGCTCAAAATCACCGGCGGGGCCTTGCGAGGGCGCAACCTCCAGACCCCGCCGGGCCTGGACACCCGGCCCACCGGCGCCAAGGTGCGCCAGGCCTTGTTCAACATCCTGGCCCAGCGCGTGCCGGGGGCGCGCCTGGCCGATTTGTTCGCCGGACCCGGCACCCTGGGCATCGAGGCCCTGAGCCGGGGCGCCGCCCACTGTCTGTTCGTGGAGAGCCGGCGGGAGGTGGCCCGCCTACTGACGGCCAACCTGACCGCCCTGGGGCTCCTGGATAGGGCCACGGTACTGGTGGCCGACGCCGCCCGCCCCGGCCCGGGGCTGACCAGCCACGGTCCGCTGGATTTGCTCCTGGCCGACCCGCCCTACAACCAGGGCCAGGTGGCCCGGCTCTCGGCCCTGGGCGCGGCCGGCGATTTTCTGGCCCCTGGCGGGCTCATGGTCATCGAGCACTCCCCCCAGGAGCAGCCCACGCCCACGCCGGGCCTGGTCCTGGCCGATCAACGCCGCTACGGGCAGACAATGTTGAGTTTCCTGGCCCGGCGGCCCGCGGAGCCTCTGGCAGAAAGGTCCACATCATGAGTAGCGCGGTCTATCCCGGCTCCTTCGACCCCGTCACCAACGGCCACCTCTCCATCATCCGCCGGGGCCTGGAGCTCTTCGACGAGGTGATCGTGGCCGTGGCCAAAAACTCCGAGAAGAAGGGCCTGTTCACCATCCCCGAGCGCATGGACATGATCCGCGAGGCCCTGGGCGACCTGAAGGGCGTGCGCGTGGACACCTTCGAGGGCCTTCTGGTGGACTACGTGGTCAGCCAGAACACCAACGCCATCCTGCGCGGCCTGCGCGCCCTGTCGGATTTTGACTATGAATTCCAACTGGCCCTGATGAACCGCAAGCTCAGCCGCAAGGTGCAGACCATCTTCCTGATGACCGACTACAAGTGGCTCTACGTCTCATCCACCATCATCAAGGAGGCGGCCAGCCTGGGCGGCGACATCAACGGCCTCATCCCCCCGGTGGCCCGCGAGCGCCTGGCCGAGAAGTTCCCCCTGCTCAGGGCCCGCCTGGCCGCCGGCAAGAACGGCCACTAACGGGGCGTCCCCCGCTGGGCGTTAGACGAAACGAGTTGCGTTATTCCCTGGTCAAGGCTGGCGTCTTTCGCGGGCGCGACCTCCGGAAAATGCGCGGGCGGGGATGAACCCCGCCTTACATCGAGAGAGGACGCTTAACCAGACGTCCCAATGTGGGGGCGGGCGTCATCCCCGCCCACTCCTATTGCCGGCTTTTTTCAGCCTGTTCAGGCCTAGCCCAACAAATCCCTCTCGCCGAAGACCTGGGCCGAGAAGATAAGCACCTGGCTCTGGGGGTCCTGCCAGCAGCCGGGTTGCAGCCCGGCCTTGAGGCAGGTGTGCTCCAAGAAGGTGTCGCGGTCCCAGCCCTGCTCAGTGGCCACCTGGGGCAGGAGCACCCCGCGGCCCCGGGGGTTGATGATGTAGATGCCGTGGCGCCCCACCTCGATCTCGCTGATGTCCTTGATGGGCCTCAGCGGCGAGAGCACGCTGATCTCCAGGTCGATCTCCGTCAGCTCCGCTGGGCGCAGGGGCATGAAGCGGGGGTCCTGGCTGGCGGCGGCTTTCGCCATCTCCTCGATGGTGCGCACCAGGGGCTCCGGCGAGGTGAAGTTGCCGAGGCAGCCCCTGAGCTGGCCCCGGCGGTGGATGGTCACGAAGGCCCCCCGCTGGAACTCCAGGCCCTCCAGGTCGGCCGGGTTATGGCCGGGACGCTGGCCGTTCACCAGGGCCTCGATAGTCTGGCGGGCCACCGAAAGCAGGCGCTTTTGTTCCTCTGGCGTCAGGTCTCTATCATCAGGCATGGCGTGCTCCCCTTCTGGCGTTTTATACTGAACACAGACGCCCGCGTCGGGCCGAGACGTCAGTCCTGCACCGGCGCCGCCGGGCGCTGGCCCCGACGCCAGGCCAGGTAATGCCCCAGGATCAGTTCATGGTCAAAGCACAGGGGGCGCGGGGCCTGGTCGGGGTCGAAGACCCCCAGGCCGGCGGCGTCGTCCCCGGCTTGGGGCGTGCCAGAAGCCCGGGCCACGAAGATTGCCGAGAGGTTGTGCTGGCGGCTGTCGCGGTCGGGGTGGGAGTAGACGCCCAAGAGGGCCAGCAGCTCCACCATGAGGCCGGTCTCCTCCAGGGCCTCGCGCCGGGCGGCGTCCTCCACGGTCTCGCCGTAGTCCACGAAGCCGCCGGGCAAGGCCCAGCCCAGGGGAGGGTTGCGGCGCTGGATCAGCACTATGGGCGGGGGTTCGCCGCGATCGGTCAGTTCGATGACCACGTCCACGGTGGGGAATGGGTTGCGATAGCGCTCCATGACCGCGCCGCAGGCCGGGCAGGGCAGGTCCTTTTTCACGAGAGGCCTCGCGGGGCGTCGCTTTCCCGCCGACGCCGCAGAAAGTGCTCGCAACGCCCCGTACACTGGGGCATGAGCAGCAGGCAGTAGACCAGGTGCTGGTGCATGCACATGGGTCCCTCGCTGCGCGCCGGCACGAAGCCCGGGCAGGTGATGCGGTTGATGGCCGTGATGTTTTTCTGGATCACCAGACGGCGGGCCACCTCGCGGTCGTCGGGGTCGGCCAGGCGCTTGAGGCGCTCCAGGCGGTCCAGGGTCTGGGCGCCCACCTTGCGCCGGGCCTCCAGCATGGCGCACTTGGCCTCGGCCGAGGCCTCGGGGCTGGTGGTGCGGGTGCAACGTCCGCGCTGGAAATAGGCGCAGGCCTGGCCGCCCAGCCGCTGGACCTGGGTCAAGCCCCTACCCCTCCGCCGTCACCAGGCTTAAGCGGCGCACGGGGTCGCCGGGGCGCACGGGTCCGGGGCCCAGCACCCGCACGAAGATGCCCTGGCGAGGCATGATGCAGTCGCCGGCCTGCTGGCGTATGGCGCAGCCGGCGTGGCACTCCTTGCCGATCTGGGTCACCTCCACCTCCACCGGGCCCAATCGCAGGCGGGTGCCGATGGGCAGGGTGTGCAGGGTCAGGCCCTGGGTGGTGATATTCTCGGCGAAATCGCCGGGATTGACATCCAGGCCCAGACCGCGCATGACCTGGATGGACTCCAGGGCCAAGAGCGACAACTGGCGGTGCCAGGTGCCGGCGTGGGCGTCGCCCACCAGGCCGTGCTGGGGGTCGAGCTGCCCCTCTGGGATGGGGGTCTTGCGCACCCCTTTGGTTTCACTAATATTGACCGAGATGATGCTGGCGGTGGCCGACTCTTCTGGGGGCATGGTGGACACTTTCCGCGATAGTAAGGTTGATTTGAGCTTAGTACCCCCTCCGGCGGGCGTCAAGCCCGGCCTGGCCGAGGAGTTGTGCCGGCTGGTGCTGGCCCAGGCCCCCGAACCCGGCCCCCTGCTGGTGGCGGTGAGCGGCGGCGGCGATTCGGTGGCCTTGTTGCGCCTGTTGCGCCACCTGGCCCCCGGCCAGGGCTGGCGGGTGGTGGCCGCCCACGTGGACCACGGTCTGCGCCCGGACTCGGCGGACGACGCCGGCTTCGCGCAAAAGCTGGCCGCCCGCCTGGGCCTGGAGTTTCTCTGCCGGCGGGTGCGCGTGGAGCAGGCCGGCCGCTCCCCCGAGGAGGCCGCCCGCCTGGCCCGGCGCGCGGCCCTCTTGGAGATGGCCCAACAAGCCGGGGCGGAGCGCATCGCCCTGGCCCACACGGCGGATGACCAGGCCGAGACCGTCCTGGCTCGGGCGCTGACCGGCAGCGGCCCCAGCGGCCTGGCCGGCATGGCTGCCCTGGACGGCCCCTGGTGGCGCCCCCTGCTGCCGGCCCGGCGGGCGGACCTGCGGGACTACCTGCGCGGCCTGGGCCAGGACTGGCGCCACGACCCCAGCAACCAGTCCCTGGCCCCCCTGCGCAACCGCCTGCGCCACCAGGTGCTGCCCCTGGCGGCCCAGGCCGTCAATCCCCGCGTGGTGGAGGCCCTAAGCCGCCTGGCCGGGCTCTGCGCCCAAGAGGAAGACTTCTGGCGAGGATGGTGCCAGGAGCAATGGCGCAGCGCCGGCCGGGCCGAGGGCGGCAGCCTATGCCTGATGCTTGGCCAAATCGAGCACTTGCCCCTGGCGGCCCGACGGCGCCTGCTGCGCCATCTGCTGGGGGAGTTCACCGGCTCGGGGCAGCACCTGCTCTTTGACCACATGGAGCAATTGCTGGAACTCCTGAGCGGACCGCCCGGCCGGCAGCTCAGCCTGCCCGGTGGCCTATGGGCGGCCAGGGAGCGGGATCGCCTGCGCCTGGACCGGGCTGGCCCCCCGCCGGATTTTCGCTGGGAGATGGCCGGGCCGGGCTGGCTGTGGCTGCCCCACCTGCGGGGCTGGCTACAGGTGGAGCCCCATCCTGGTCCGCCGCTGCTCCAGGCCCGGGGACCGGAGGCCTGGCTGCCGGCCGAGGCCCTCTGCTGGCCCCTGCTGATCCGTCCGCCCCGCCCGGGGGAGGTCTTCCACCCCTTGGGCGCCCCCGGCAAAAAACGCCTGAGCCGCATACTCTTGGATCGCAAGATCGCCCCCTGGTGGCGGGCGCGCACGGTAATGCTAGAAGATCAGGAGGGTTTATGGTGGGCGGCCCCCTGGTGCCTGGCCCAGCGGGCCAAGCAGGGCGCCGGGGACGGCCCCTGGGTTCGCCTCAGACTCGTTGACACCGTAGACCCCCCCGTATATACTAGATTTTTTAAGAATGCCCCTTTTCACAAGGGCCTAGCTGGCCTGCCCTCCGGGTAGCGGCCGCCGAACAGGAGACGACCCTTGAATCCCCTATACAAAAATATGGCTCTCTGGCTGGTGATCGGCCTGATGATGGTCCTCCTGGTCAACTTTTTCGGCAACCGCGCCGGCACCAGCAGTGATGTCTGGCCCTACAGCGACTTCATGGCCGCCGTGGAGCGCGGCCAGGTCACCTCGGTGGTGATGCAGGGCAATGACATCCACGGTCGCACCTCCGAGGGAGCCTTCCGCACCTACGCCCCCGAGGACCCCGACCTGGTACGTCAGCTCAGGGCCAAGAACGTCAAGATTCAGGCCAAGGCCGCCGACGACTCGCCCTGGTACATGACCATGCTGGTCTCCTGGTTCCCCATGCTGCTGTTGATCGGCGTGTGGATATTCTTCATGCGCCAGATGCAGATGGGCGGCGGCAAGGCCATGAGCTTCGGCAAGAGCCGGGCCAGGTTGCAGACCGAGCCCGGCGGCCGGCGCATCACCTTTGAGGACGTGGCCGGCGTGGATGAGGCCAAGGAAGAATTGGCCGAGATCATAGAATTTTTGCGCGACCCCAAGAAATTCACCCGCCTGGGCGGGCGCATCCCCAAGGGCGTGCTCTTGGTGGGCGGGCCGGGCACCGGCAAGACGCTCCTGGCCCGGGCCATCGCCGGCGAGGCCGGGGTGCCCTTCTTCTCCATCAGCGGCTCGGACTTCGTGGAGATGTTCGTGGGCGTGGGCGCCAGCCGGGTGCGCGATCTGTTCACTCAAGGCAAGAAGAACGCCCCCTGCATCATCTTCATCGACGAGATCGACGCCGTGGGGCGCCATCGCGGCGCAGGCCTGGGCGGTGGTCACGACGAGCGCGAGCAGACCCTGAACCAACTCCTGGTGGAGATGGACGGCTTCGAGTCCAACGAGGGCGTGATCCTCATCGCCGCCACCAACCGCCCCGACGTGCTGGACCCGGCCCTCTTGAGGCCCGGCCGCTTCGACCGCCAGGTGGTGGTGCCGGTGCCCGATGTCAAGGGCCGCGAGCAGATCCTCATGGTGCACACCCGCCGCACCCCCCTGGGGCCGGACGTGGACCTGGCCGTCATCGCCCGGGGTACCCCCGGCTTCTCCGGCGCGGACTTGGAGAACATGGTCAACGAGGCGGCGCTGTTGGCCGCGCGCACCAACAAGGACCGCCTGGAGATGGAGGACTTCGAGAAGGCCAAGGACAAGGTGCTCATGGGCGCCGAGCGCCGCAGCCTGATCCTCACCGACGAGGAAAAGCGCACCACGGCCTATCACGAGGCCGGCCACGCCCTGGTGGCCAAGAAGAGCCCCCATACCGACCCGGTGCACAAGGTGACCATCATCCCTCGCGGCCGCGCCCTGGGGCTCACCCAGCAATTGCCGGTGGACGACCGCCACACCTATCCCCGCGACTACCTGGTGGCCAACCTGGCCGTGCTCCTGGGCGGGCGGGCCGCCGAGGAACTGGTGCTGGACACCGTGACCACCGGCGCCGGCAACGACATCGAGCGCGCCACCACCCTGGCCCGGCGCATGGTCTGCGAGTGGGGCATGAGCGACGCCATGGGGCCCTTGACCTTTGGCAAGCGCGAGGAGCAGATATTCCTGGGCCGCGAGCTGTCCCAGCACCGCGACTACTCCGAGCGCACCGCCCAGGCCATCGATGACGAGGTGCGCCGCCTGGTCAAGGAGGCCCACGAAACGGCCCTCTCCATCCTGCGCGAAAACCTGGACACGCTGCACCAGATGGCCGAGGCCCTGTTGGTGGAGGAGACCCTGGACGCCGAGGCCGTGGAGGCCATCGTCAGCGGCCAGCCGCGCCAGCCCCGGCCGGCCCCCAAGGGCCTGCCCCGGCGCTACTCCGACCGACCCCGTCCCGCCGAGCCGGAGGGCGCCGAGCCCCCCCGGCAGGACCCTCCCCAGGGAGGGTCCGGAGAACAAGAACCCGGTGCCTGAGAAGGCCGCGCGCCGGCTGAGACTTTCCGGCGCCTACCTGCCTCTGGGCGGAGCCACCCTCATCATGGGGGTGGTTAACGTCACGCCTGACTCCTTTTCCGACGGCGGCCGCTTTCTGGGCCACGAGGCCGCCGTGGCCCAGGGCCTCCGGCTGGCTCGGGAGGGCGCGGCCATCCTGGACGTGGGCGGGGAAAGCACGCGGCCGGGCTCGGACCCCACGCCCCTGGCCGAGGAGTTGGACCGGGTGCTGCCCGTGGTGCGGGAGCTGAAGGCCCGCAGTGGGGCGGTGGTCAGCATCGACACCTACAAGGCCGAGGTGGCCGAGGCGGCCATACAGGCCGGGGCCGGCATAGTCAATGACGTAACCGCCTTGAACGGCGACCCGGCCATGGCCGGCCTGTGCGCCCAGAGCGGCGTGGGGCTGGTGCTGATGCACATGCTGGGCACCCCCCGCACCATGCAGGCGGACCCCCGCTACGACGACGTGGTGGCCGAGGTCAGGGACTTCCTGGCCGGCCAGGCCGAGATCGCCCTGGCCGCCGGGGTGGACCGCCAGGCGATCGTGGTCGACCCTGGCATCGGCTTCGGCAAGACGCTGGAACACAACCTGGAACTTATCCGCAACCTGGGCGTCCTGGCCCGCCTGGGCTATCCGGTGCTCCTGGGGGCCAGCCGCAAGGCCTTCATCGGCAAGCTCACCGACCGCCCCAACCCCGCCGAGCGCCTGTGGGGCACCCTGGGCGCCCATGTGCTGGGCGCGGCCCTGGGCGCCGACATGGTGCGCGTGCACGACGTGGCCCCCCTCAAGGAAGCCTTGCAGGTGGCCGACGCGGTGATGGCCGCCCGGGTGGCGCCATGAACGAGTTCCTGGTCCTTTTCACCCAGGTCACCTGGCGCGATATCCTGGACATCGCCATGGTGACCTTCGTGGTCTACCAGACCATCCTTTTGGTCAAGGGCACCCGGGCCATGCACATGCTCATGGGCCTGGGCGTGGTCTTCGTGGCCTTGATCGTCAGCCAGCTCCTGGGCCTTCTCACCATCAACTGGATCATCAACTCCTTCCTGTCGTCGTTGATCCTGGTGGTGATCATCATCTTCCAGAACGACATCCGCCGGGCCCTGGCCCGCATGGGACGCGGCCCCTTTTTCGGAAGCGAGAAAGACCCCGCCTCCACCCTGGAAGAAGTGGTGCGCACGGCGGTGGGCCTGGCCTCGCGCATGACCGGCGGGTTGATGGTTCTGGAGCGCCATATCGGGCTCAACGACTACGTGGAAATCGGATCGGGCATCGACGCCCTGGTCAGCCGCGAGCTGCTCATCCAGATATTCCAGACCAGCGGCCCCTTGCACGACGGCGCGGTGATCATCAGCGGCGACCGCCTGTTGGCCGCCCGCTGCGTGCTGCCCCTGTCGGGCAACCCGGCCCTGGGCCGCCACCTGGGCACCCGCCACCGGGCCGCCCTGGGGCTATCCGAGGAGACCGACGCGGTCTGCGTGGTGATCAGCGAGGAGCGCGGTCGTGTCAGCGTGGCCGTGGGCGGCAAGCTCACCCCCGACCTGGACGCCGTGGCCCTGCGCAACCTATTGTTCGAGCTGTTCGAGGTGGGGACGCGCCGCCGCCGCGGCCTATTTAACTGGGGCAAGGCCGGTGCTTGATCTGATCACCCACAACTGGTCGCTCAAGCTCTTGGCGCTGATCATCGCCGCCTCCATGTGGGTCTTCGTGGTGGGGCAGGAGAAAAGCGAGATCAGCGTGCGGGTGCCGGTGGAGATCACCAACGTGCCCACCGACCTGTTGGTGGTGGACGACAGCCTGGGCGAGGTGGACGCGCGCCTCTACGGGCCGCGCTCCCTGATCCGCCGGGTGGCCTCCGAGCGCCTGGTCAAGGTACTGGACCTTTCGGGCATGGGCCTGGGCGAGCACGTCTTCCAGGTGCTGCCCGAGGACCTGCGCCTGCCCCCCGGGGTGCGGGTCATCCGCATCAGCCCCGGCAGCTTCACCCTGACCCTGGCCCGGCGCATCACCCGCGACGTGCAGGTGCGCCCGGTCTTCCGGGGCCACCCCCAGCCCGGCTACGAGGTGGCCGAGGTCACCTTCAAGCCCGACAAGGTGCTGGTCTGGGGACGCAAGGAGGACCTGGGCGACCTGGACTGGATATGGACGGTGCCCATCGACCTCACCGACCGCCAGGAAAGCTTCAACCAGAGCGTGCAGCTCAGGCTGCCGCCCGGCCGCACCGTGCGGGTCAGCCACATGGAAGTGGTGGCCCAGATCAAGATCGCTCCCGTCAAGCACGCGGCTCCCGGCCAGAAGCCGGCGGACAAGCCGCAAAAATAAGGGCAAGACATGGAACCCGAGCGCAAGATATTCGGCACCGACGGCGTGCGCGGGGTGGCCAACGTCCACCCCATGACCGTGGAGATGGCCATGGGCATCGGCCAGGGCGTGGCCAACCTGCTGCAAAACCACGCCAGCCGCCACAAGATCATGATCGGCAAGGACACCCGGCTCTCCGGCTACATGCTGGAAAACGCCCTGGTGGCCGGCATCTGCTCCATGGGCGTGGACGTGCAGTTGGTGGGACCCCTGCCCACGCCGGCCATCGCCTTTCTCACCCGCAACATGCGCGCCGACGCCGGCATCGTCATCAGCGCCAGCCACAACCCCTACCAGGACAACGGCATCAAGATATTCGGCAAGAACGGCTTCAAGCTGCCCGACGCCCTGGAGGCCCAGATCGAGGAATACGTCGCCAACCTGCAGGCCCACACCGGCAAGGCCCCCCGCCCCACCGCCGAGGCCGTGGGCAAGGCCAAGCGCATCGACGACGCCATCGGCCGCTACATAGTCTTCCTCAAGAACAGCTTCCCCGGCGAATACACCCTGGACGGCCTGACCATCGCCTGCGACTGCGCCCATGGCGCCCCCTACACGGTGGCCCCGGCGGTGCTCTCCGAGTTGGGCGCCCAGCTACGGCTCATCGGCGCCGACCCCGACGGCACCAACATCAACGCCGGCGTGGGCTCGCTCTATCCCCAGCGTCTGCAAGAGATGGTAAAGTCCGGCCAGGCCGACATGGGCGTGGCCTTTGACGGCGACGGCGACCGCCTGATCATGGTGGACGAGGAGGGCGAGATTATCGACGGCGACCAGATCATGGCCATCTGCGCCGATGACATGATCAGCCGGGGCTCCTTGAAAAAGGCCACCGTGGTGGCCACGGTGATGAGCAACCTGGGCCTGGAGCTGTGCCTGCGCGACCGGGGCATACGCATGCTGCGCACCAAGGTGGGCGACCGCTACGTGGTGGAGGCCATGAACAAGGGCGGCTACAACCTGGGCGGCGAGCAGAGCGGCCACCTGATCTTCCTGGACCACAACACCACCGGCGACGGCGTGCTCTCGGCCTTGCAGGTGCTCTCGGTCATGGTGCTCACCGGCAAGCCCCTGTGCGAACTCAAGCGCATCATGACCCGCCTGCCACAGGTGCTGATCAACCTGCGGGTGGGCGGCCGCCCCCCCTTGAGCGAGGTGCCGGGCATGGTCAAGGCCATGCGCCAGCAGGAGGAGCGCCTGGGCGAGAACGGCCGTATACTGGTGCGCTACTCGGGCACCGAGCCCCTCTTGCGCATCATGGTGGAGGCCCTGGACCAGGACCTGATGAACGACGTGGCCCTGGCGCTGAAGGAGACCGCTCTCAAGGAACTGGGGCCGGGTGCCCCCGGCGGGGCATAAACGGGTCGGTGGCGTGCCCGCCACGGGGCTTGTACGGGTCGGTTGGCGTCATCACACGCTCCGGGGCCGGCGGCTCCCGTGGAAGGTTTGTCGGGTAAACAGCCTCAGGCCGGGTGCCCGCCACGGGGCTTGTACGGGTCGGTTGGCTTCATCACGCGCTCCGGGGCCGGCGGCTCCCGTGGAAGGCTTGTCGAGTAAACAGCTTCAGGCCGGGTGCCCCCGGCGGGGCTTGTACGGGTCGGTTGGCGTCATCACGCGCTCCGGGGCCGGCGGCTCCCGTGGCAAGGTTGTGGCGATGAAAAACGGCGGGGTGGTCTGGGTCCCCGGAGACCTCGGCGATTGCATGACATTGAGGATATAGCGACATGCTTCTAGCCATAGACGTTGGTAACACCAATACGGTTCTGGGGGTCTTTCAGGGCGACCGCCTGGTGGCCGACTGGCGGGTGCGCACCGAGCGCGAGCGCACCCGCGACGAGCTGGGCATCCTGCTCAGCAATCTTTTCGCCGCCAGCCCGGTGCCCATGGGCAGCATCGACGGAGTGATCATCAGCAGCGTGGTGCCGCCCATGAACAACACGCTCATCGACTTCTGCCGGCGCTACTTCGACCTGCAACCCCTGTTCGTGGGTCCGGGCATCAAGACCGGCATGCCCATCCTCTACGACAACCCCCGCGAGGTGGGCGCCGACCGCATTGTCAACGCCGTGGCCGCCTATGAGCGCTTCCCCCAGGACCTGATCGTGGTGGACTTCGGCACCGCCACCACCTTTGACTGCATCAGCGGCGACGGCAAATACCTGGGCGGAGCCATCGCCCCGGGCGTGGTCATCTCCTGCGAGGCCCTGTTCCAGCGGGCCAGCAAGCTGCCCCGGGTGGAGATATTCACCAAGCCCAAGTCGGCCGTGGCCAAGGACACCATCAGCTCCATGAACGCCGGCATCATCTTCGGCTACGCTGGCCTGGTGGACGGCCTGGTGCGGGCCATCAACAAGGAACGCGGGCTGCCATCCAAGGTGCTGGCCACCGGCGGGCTGGCCGGCATCATCGCCACCCAGTCGGAGACCATCCAGGAGGTGGACGAGCTTCTTACGTTGCGCGGCCTGTACATCCTCTATCATCGCAATCAGTAACGCTAGCCCAGGCCCAAAGGCATAAGCCATGGAGCCCTTTCGCCCCACCCCATCCGGACTCGCCGCCCAGCCCCGCTGGCCCGGCCCCGGCCTGGGCCTGGGTCTGGTGGCCCCAGGCGGTGCCTTCGCGCCAGAGGCCTTTGAGGCCGGCCTGGCGGCGCTCAGGGAGCTGGCCCCCCGGCGGCAGCGCATCAAGGCCGACCAGGCCCTGCAACGCCGCCAGGACTACTTCGCCGGCAGCGACAAGCAAAGGGCCGCCCATCTGCAAAAGCTCCTGAGCGACCCCAAGCTGGGGCTGGTCATGGCCGTGCGCGGGGGCTTCGGGTGCAGCCGGCTCTTGCCCCTGCTGGACCTGCCGGCTTGTGTGGCGGCCGGTGGCTGTCTGCTGGGCTTCTCGGACCTGACCTGCCTCTTGAACGCCCTGGCCGCCCAAGGGCTCGTGGCCCTGCACGGCCCGGTGCTCACCCAACTGCCCCGCCTGGACCAGCCCAGCCGCGATGACCTGGCGGCGCTCCTGGCCGGCCGGCTCCCCTGGCCCCTGACCTTCAAAGGCATCGACGCTGGCGTGGGCCGGGCCTCCGGCCCGCTTATGGGCGGCAACCTGACGCTGCTCTGCCACCTGCTGGGCACGCCCTGGTTCCCGCCGCTACAGGGGGCCATCCTGCTTCTGGAGGACACCGGCGAGGCGCCCTATCGCCTGGACCGCCTCCTGACCCAGCTGGAATTGGCCGGCGTCTTCCGGCAGGTGGCCGGGGTGGCCGTGGGCAGCCTGGGGGTGGAGGACGCCACCACCGGCGAACTGCCCAGCGCCTTGGCCTGGCGGCTGATGTGCATGCGGGTGCCCATGGTGCTGGGCCTGCCCTTTGGCCACGGCTCGGCCAATCGCCTCCTGCCTCTGGGGGCTCTGGCCCATATCGACGGCCCGGCCGGCGTGCTCAGCGTGGGGATTGATCTTGCCTGATTGGGATGACCTGGCCGCGCTCCTGGAGCAAGGCGTGGCCTCGGGCGTGGCTCCGGCCATGGTCCTGCTGGCCTGGCGGGACGGCGCGCCCCTGGCCCATCTGGCCGCCGGGGCGGCCCGGACCGACACCTGGTTCGACCTGGCCTCCCTGACCAAGCCCCTGGCCACGGCGGTAATCTCGCTGGACCTGGATGTCCGGGGCTCCCTGGCCTGGTCGGCCAGCCTGGGCGAAACCCTGGGCCGGCCGGTGCCGGCGGACAAGGCCGGCATCAGTATCGAGCGACTACTCACCCACAGCGCTGGCTACGGGGCCTACCAGCCCTTCTTCCAGGTGCTGGACCAAAGCCCGGCCCTCATGCGCCGGGGTCTGTCGCTATCCATGCTGATGAACGAGCCCCTGGCCTACTCCACCGGCAGCCAAGCCCTGTACAGCGACCTGGGCTACCTGCTCCTGGGGCTGATCCTGGAGCGAGCCGCCAACCGCACCCTGCCGGATCTGCTGGAGCGGGCCTACGCCGGCCTGGGCGTGGAGGGGCCGCGCTATCTGCCCCTGAATCAGCCCCTGCCCCTGCCCGTGGAGCGCATCGCGCCCTGCGGCCCCCTGCCCGGCCGGCCCCTGGTGCACGGCCAGGTGGAGGACGAAAACGCCTTCAGCCTGGGCGGGGTGGCCGGCCAGGCGGGGCTATTCGGCGGGGCGCTGGAGGTGGCCACCCTGATGGACGCCCTGTGCCGCACCGCCCGGGGGCACGGCCCCTGGCCCGCCCAGCTAGTTCAACGGCTCTTCAGCCTGGACCGGGACACCCCCGGATCCAGTCGCACCCCGGGCTTCGACACCCCCGCCGGGGTTGATAGCCAGGCCGGTCCCAACGCGCCGGCCGGCACCGTGGGGCACCTGGGCTTCACCGGCACCAGCTTGTGGTGGCACCCGGAGAGCAACCGCGGCCTGGTGCTTTTGACCAACCGCGTGGCCCTGGGACGCGACAACGACAAGATCAAGGCCTTCCGGCGGCGGGCGCACGAAATGGCCTGGTCTATGCTAGGAATATGATAGTATACGATCGCAAGGGGGGGCCGGCTCCCGGATGGCGACCCCGCCTCGGATCGCGCTCCTGGTTTTAGGGGACCAAATTGTTTTGGGGGGCCTATGCTGGGGAGCCAATGAGCCGTGCCTAACCTGGTTCTGGACATCCGCACGCTATCGGTGGTCCTGTCGGTCACGACCATTGTTCCGGTCGTGTTCATGCTGTACTTCAAGTTCAGCAGGCAGGTTTACAAAGGCTTTGGCCACTGGAGCTTGGGAGGCGTGGCCCTGGCCCTGGGGGGCCTCCTGCTGCCTCTGCGAGGCTGGCTGCCGGATTTCGTCACCGTGGTGCTGGCCAACACCATGTTGGTGGCCGGGGCCAGCGTGTTCCACCAGGGCACCCGCCAATTCCTGGAACTTCCCCCCAAACCATGGCTGAATTATTTCCTGCCGCCGTTAGCCATGGTTTCCTTCGCCTATTTCCTCTATCTGGCGCCCAACGTCCTGGCGCGCATAATCATTATGTCCATCTGCCAAGGCCTGATCTGGGGTAGCTGCGCCTGGGACCTGACTTCCCATTCCAAGGCCGAGATCAAGACCACCACCAGGCTGGCCGCCGTGATCTTTGCACTGGTGGCCTTGTCGCAACTACTGCGCCTGACGGCCACCATCCTGAGGCCTGGTTCCCAGGACCTCTTCCAAGAGGACGCCTACCAGTCATTGTATTTCCTAGTCGTCGTGGCCTTGGCCATGTCCATAATTTTCTCGTTATGGCTAATGACCTTCCAACGCCTGGAGGCCCAATACCTCCGAGCGCAAGATGACCTGCGCCGCCTGGCCCTAAAGGACCACCTCACCTCCACCTATAACTATATGCACTTCCGGCAACTGGCACGCAGGGAACTGAACCTGGCCAGACGGCACGACCGCCCTCTGGGTTTACTGTTTCTGGACCTGGACCACTTCAAGTCCGTCAACGACACCTGGGGCCACGAGGCCGGGGACTTGGCTCTCAAGGCCGTGGCCGCCGTCTTGTCCTCCCGCATCCGCCGGACCGACATCCTGGGCCGGGTGGGTGGGGAGGAGTTCGCCCTGGTCCTGCCGGAGACCGACCTCCGACAGAGCCTCCGCCTGGCCGAAGACCTGCGGCGAGGTATCGCCTCTTCGCCTGTCGACTACGACAGCCGGCAGATCGAGCTGACGGTCAGCATCGGTGTCACCGCCCGTCTGGCCGAGGACGGCGATCTGGAAACGATGCTCCGGCGCGCCGATCAGGCCATGTATCGCGCCAAGCAGCAGGGGCGCAACCGCATTGCTCACGATCCCAGCATGTGCTAAATACACTTGGCTTCTTCTTAGCTTCATCAGCGACCACCGCCACACCGCAGAGGCCACCCCATGCAGCTAGACCCCGCCCTCAACATCGCACCCAACACCATCTCATCGGTGCACCTCATGGGCATCGGCGGCGTGGCCATGGGGGCTATCACCGCTGTCAGGGCCGTCCATGGCCCTGACAGCAGCGCCCAGCCGCAAGTAAATGGCGGCTGGGCTTCCGGCCGCGCCCGCGCGGCCGGGCGGGCCGTCCTGGCCCGCCGGCACCCTGACCCCACCGCCGAGGCCGACCCATGCAGCTAGACCCCGCCCTCAACATCGCACCCAACACCATCTCATCGGTGCACCTCATGGGCATCGGCGGCGTGGCCATGGGCGCCCTGGCCGGCGGGCTCCAGCGCCGTGGGATCATGGTGCGCGGCTCGGACCAGCCCCTGTATCCGCCCATGTCCACCTTCCTGGAGGGCCTGGACATCCCCGTGGCCCGGGGATACGCGGCGGCCAATCTGGAGCCCCGACCCGACCTGGTCATCGTGGGCAACGTCATCCGCCGCGACAACCCCGAGGCGCTCGCCCTGGCCGAGGCCGGCATCCCCTACCTTTCGCTGCCCCAGGCCCTGGCCAACTTCTTCATCAGGGATCGCACCTCCATAGTAGTGGCCGGCACCCACGGCAAGACCACCACCACGGCCATCATCGCCAGCGCCCTGCTGCGCGCCGGTTTGGATCCGGGCTTTTTGGTGGGAGGCATCATGCTGGAGGGCGGGCAAAACTTCGCCGACGGGGCTGGCCCGCATTTCGTGGTGGAGGGCGACGAATACGACACGGCCTTTTTCGACAAGCGCCCCAAGTTCGTGCACTACCGGCCCCGCATCGCCATCCTGAGCAGTTGCGAGTTCGACCACGCCGACATCTACGCCGATCTGGACGCCGTGCGCCGGGCCTTTGACATGCTGGCCAAGGCCCTGCCGCCCGATGGCCTGCTCCTGGCCTGGGGCGACAGCCCCGAGGTGCTGGCCCGCGCCAAAGCCGCCCCTTGCCCGGTGTTGTGCTACGGCCGGAGCGCGGACTGCGCCTGGCGGCTGGAGAGCGTGCGGCCAGCGCCGGCCGGCGGGGCGCGCCTCGTGGTGCGCACCCCGCAAGGCCTGGAGCTGGATTTCATCTCGCCCCTGGCCGGGGAACACAACGCGCTCAACACCACCGCGGCCTGCGCGGCCCTGTGCGCCGCCGGGATGGAGCCCTCACGGGCGGCGGAGCTACAGGCCGGCTTCGGGGGCGTGCGCCGCCGCCAGGAGGTGCGGGGCCTGGCCGGCGGGGTGGTGGTGGTGGATGACTTCGCCCATCACCCCACGGCGGTCAGGGAGACGGTGGCCGCAGTCAAAGGTTTCGGCCTGCCGGGCTGGCGGCCCGGCCAGGGCCGGCTGGTGGCGGTCTTCGAGCCGCGCACCAATACCAGCAAGCGCGCCTTTTTTCAGGAGCAGTACGCCGAGGCTTTTGACCAGGCCGACCTGGTGCTGCTGCGCGAGCCCCCGGGGGTGGATGACCTTGCCATGGACGAGCGCTTTTCCTCGGCCCGCCTGGCGGCTGACCTGCGCGGGCGCGGCCTGGCGGCCCAGGCTCACGCCGACAGCGAGGCCCTGCTGGCGGCCCTGCTCCGGGAGCTACGCCCCGGCGATCTCTGCCTGGTGATGAGCAACGGCGGCTTCGACAACCTGCACGCGCGGCTCTTGGCGGGGCTGGGCGGCTAGGCCGGTAGCTCAGCGGCCACCCGCTCCAGCATCTGACCCAGGGCCTGGAGATGGGCCTTCTCCTCCTGGGCCAGGTCGTAAAGGGCCTGGCGTGCGGGCTCGTCGCCGAGCTTGTGAGACATGCGCAGGTACAAATCCAGGGCCTGGGCCTCGATGCCCATGGCCGTCTCCAACAGCTCCGGCGCGCCGAAGCCCCGGGGGAAGAGCCGGGCCAGGGCCTGGCCCACCTCCTCGCCGCCTTCCATGATCTGGGCACTGGCCTGCTCGGCCAGCGCGGCCCGCTCCAGGCCGCCCCCCGCCTGGCGGTAAAGCCCGTAGACCCGCTCTTGGTGGCCATCCTCGGCCCGGGCCAGGCGCTGGCATAGCTCTCCGGCCCGCTGGTCACTGGCCAGGGGGCCGGCCTGGCGGTAGAAGCCGGCCAGGCCCGCCTCCAGGCCATGGGCCACGGCCAGCAACTGGGCGCGGTCCTCCTGACCACTGAGCAGCCCCAGGCCTTGTTCCAGCGGCCCGGCGGCTGTCAGCCCGTTCCAGGCCTTGATGCCCCCAGCCAGGGAATAGACTTCCCTGAACCCGCGTCCCGCCAGCATCTCGGCAGCCGCCCGGCTGCGCCCGCCCATGGCTCAATAGGCGATGACCGGCTTGGCGGGGTCCAGTTCCTCAAATCGACTGCTCAGCTCCGGCAGGGGGATGAGCCTGGCGCCGGGAATGTGAGCGCGCTCGTACTCGCCGGGCTGACGCACGTCCAGAAGTGTGTATTGGTCCTCGCGGCGGGCCGCCATGAACTGGCGCGCCTGGTCGGAGGTCAGATCGCGGGCCGCCGAGAACAGGGCCTTGAGCATCATGAGGGCAAACTCCTTATCCGCGACGAGCCTGGTCGCGGCCGCCGGTTCTAGCGCACGTAAGGGGTGAAGGGCATGGCCAACAGCCGCACCGGTCCCAGCTTCTCGGGGTCGAAATGCCCGCCCACGCCGATCTTGATGGCGGCCTGGTCCACGCCCTTGACCAGGGTGCCCATGGCGCGGTCCCACAGGGAGAAGATGGTGCCGTAGTTGCTGTCCCGCTCCTTGATCTTCACCGAGTGATGGATGCGGTGCATGGAGGGCGGCACGAACAGCACCCACCAGGCGCGCTCCAACCAGGCGGGCGCCCTGAGGCTGGAGTGGTGGAACTGGGCCGAGAGCACCAGGGCCGACTCGAAGATGATGACGCTCAGGGGGTCGGCGCCGATCAGGTAGATCAGGCTAATCTTGACGATGGCCGAGAGCGACAGCTCGCCGATATGAAAGCGCGTGGCCGTGGAGACGTCCATGTTCAGGTCCGTGTGATGCACGCGGTGGAAGCGCCACATCAGGGGCACCTCGTGGTTGAGCAGGTGCCAGACATAGAGCATGAAGTCCATGAAGACCACGGTCAGAAGCACCCTGAGGGCCTGGGGCAGCTTCAGCGCGTTGAGGGCGCCCAGATGGTTCTGGGTCACATGCTGGGCCGTGGCCAGGATGGCGGTGCCGAAGAGCGCCGCCAGGATCAGCGAATTTAAGGCGGTGAGCCCCAGGTTGATGGCCCAGCGCCTGGGTTTGGAGACCGAGGGCGGCCGGTAGGGGGCCAGCAGTTCCAGCAGCAAAAACAGCGCCAGCCCTCCCCAAAAGAGGCCCAGGCGGATCAAGGCGGCGTTGGCATCGAGCATGACATCTCCCCTGGGGTTGCGTCCCTGGCCGGCGGGGGGCCGGTCTCTCTCCAAGTTTGCCACAGCGGACGCGTCCGCACCAATGCCAAAAGGCCGGTCGGATCGCGGTTTCCGAACCCAGGCGGCGGGCGAGGCTTGCCCCGGCCAATGCCGCTGTACTAAATTATCTAAAATCAGCATAGCAACCGTATGATTTTGGCAACCTTCACGGGAGGGGCGAAGATGCTCAGGTGGCGCGTCATGGGGAGCGCTGTTTTATGGTCGGGACTGGCGGCGGTCCTGCTGTGGGGGCCGCCGGCGGCCCGAGCCGAGGGCAAGGGCAAGATGGTGGAAATAATCCTGGATTGCTCGGGCAGCATGAAAAACCGCCTGGCCACGGGCGAAACCAGGATCGCGGCGGCCAAGCAGGCCGTGGAGACCATGGTGCCCAAATTGCCGGCCCAGACCATCCTGGCCTTCAGGGCTTATGGCCACCAGTCGCCCACGGCCCAGCACGATTGCCAGGACACCCAGATCCTGGAAGGCTTCGCGCCGGCCGCGCAAAACGGGGCGCAAATCATGCAAAAGACCAAGGACCTGACGGCCCGGGGCTACACACCCATCACCCATGTGCTGGGTCTGGCGGCCCAGGATTTCCCGGCCCAGGCCCAGGAGGAGAAGATCATCATCCTGGTCAGCGACGGCAAGGAGACCTGCCCGGGCGACCCCTGCGTGGCGGCCAAGGCCCTGTCCCTGGCCCACAAGGTGGTGATCCATACCGTGGGCCTGGGCGTGGACACCGCCACCAAGGCCCAGCTGGAGTGCATCGCCCGGGCCGCCGGCGGCAGATACTTCCCCGCCGGCAGCGCCCAGGAGCTGGCCAGCACCCTGATGACCGCCGTGGAGACCAGCCAGGTGCGCCAGCTCAAGAAAAAGGGCTTCGGCCACCTGAAGGTCAAGGGCGCCGACCTGATGGGCCATCAGGTGACCAATGCCGAGACCGGCGAGACGGTGGCCACCCTGAGCCACGTACAGGACACGGTGAAGCTGCCCGCGGGCATCTACAGCGTCAGCGTGGGCCAGGCCCTCTGGCCCAGCGTGGAGGTCCAGGCGGACCAAACCACGCTGCTGGAGCCGGGCATCCTCACGGTCCGGCACGCCGCCCTGCAAGGCAACCGCGTCCTGGAACCGGAGACCGGCCAGGAACTGGGCCAAGTAAGCAGCTCCAAATCCAGCATGGCCCTGATGCCCGGCGAATATGAAGTGACCTTCGGCCAGGCCAGGTGGCCGATCAAGCTGGAGGCGGGACAGAAGCTGGTGCTCAACCCCGGCGTGCTCCATCTCCAGGGGGCCAAGATCACCGGGCACAGGGTCCTCGACGCCCAGGGGCATGAGGTGGGCCAAGTCAGCGCCACCATGAGCAGCATCGCCCTGCCGCCGGGCCAGTACGCCCTGGAGCTGGAGGGTGGCCGGGAGAGTTTCGAACTCAAGGAGGGCCAGCGCCTGGAGTTCCGCCATTAAAATCGAAGCCGCCCGCGCCGGGTGGCGCGGGCGGCCTGGCTGCCGCGGACAAGACAAGAACCAGCCAGCGGCCGCCAGGCCGCCAGGTGGTCGAAAACAGGGGGAGGCAAGCCTAGCGAGGCTAGTCCTGGTACTCCTCCTCGGCTTCCTCGTCCATGTTCTCCAGGGTAATCAGGGCGAAAAGCTGGGCCTCGGTGAGGTCGTCTTCCTTCCAGTCCTCGGGAAGCTCGGGCTCGAAGTTGGCCGAAACCTCCACGCCGCCCTCGGCGGTGTCTTCTATAGTTATGGTTACCTTGGCCATGAACTGTTCTCCTTGCTAGGCCTTTCCCTGGTCTGGCCGGCGGCTGGCCCTGGCTAGCCTGTGGTCCTTGAGCCGATACCGCCTGGCTGGGGTTGGGCGGGGTGTCAATAATTTGTTAGCTGGGGTGGGGTGGCTGATGGGACTTGAACCCACGGCCTCCAGGGCCACAACCTGGCGCTCTAACCAACTGAGCTACAGCCACCACCTGCCGGAAGGACCCGCCCCCCTTTGGGCGGGTGCCATGGTTATATAACAGAGGGGTCAAGGGCTGGCAAGTTATTTCCCCCCCTGGACGGCGGCCGGACGGGTTTTTCCTAGCTTTCTGCTAGGCTTGACACTCGGCCACCCCTCCCATAGGATTATGCCTGCCAGGCTGGCGGCCAGGAGCCAGCCCGCGCGGTGATCCAAGGCCTTATTGGAGTATTAACTTGAAGCTTATCGACGTCTTCAAGACCCGCACCCGCCACCCCTTCCGCCCCCGGTCCTCGGACGTTATCAAACGTCTCTTTGCCGATTTCCGCGATTACGAGGCCGTGGGGGACTCCCTCATCATGGGGCAGGGGCACCTGGGCGAGCGCCTGGTCTATGTGGTGGCCCAGCAAAAGCCCACCCCCGATCGCCTGCGTTCGGTCCAGGACGTGGGACGCCTCAACTGGGGCATGCTCAACGCCGACGAGCACTCCCAGGTGCTGGGGCTCCTGCGGCGGCTGTCGGAGACCGGCCCCCACGATGACGCCCTCTTGTTGTCATTCATCGACACCTACGGCGCCGACATCTCCATGTACAGCGCCCTGCGCCTACAGGCCTTCTTCATCGCCCACCTGATCCGCGCCTATCTCACGGTGCCCATCCGCACCATCAGCCTGGTGCTGGGCGAGGGCGGCTCGGGCGGGGCCCTGGCCCTACAGGTGGCCGACCGCCGCGCCGCCGTGGAGGACGCCATCTACGCCACCGCCCCGGCCGAATCCATGGCGGCCATCATCTTCCGCGACCCGGCGCGCATCGAAGACGCCCTGATGATCAGCAAGTCAACGGCCAAGGACCTAAGACACTTCAACGTGGTGGACGCGGTCATCCCCCCCACCAAAAAAGTGACCGACGCCGACGGCCTGGCGGCCAACATCAAAACCTACCTGGAAAAGACCGCCCGCGAGCTGGGGCGCAAGGGATTGGACAAGCTCCTGGCCAAGCGCTTCGAGTTGTCCGAGGAACTGGGCATCATGCGGCGGGGACGCTTTTACGACTTAAAGCGTTTTATCGAACGTCCCCTGAAGCAATTTCAGCTGCACAAGGCCCCGCCGGACATCAAGGTCATCAGCGCCCCCAGCGGCTCCATCCACGTGGAGGACAGCTACGGCGACGGCACCCTCCTGGAGCCGGGGCAAGCCTACATCCGTTGCGGCGAGGAGCGCAAGGACGGCCCCGGTCCCGGCTGCGGGGCCATCATCCCCCTGGACGAATACCTCAAGAACTTCCAGGTCTGCTTGAACTGCGGCCGCGCCCACGTGCTGGACGCCTCGGGCTGGATCAACGTGCTGGCCGACCCGGGCACCTTCCATGAGCTGTTCCGCAACATGACCGTGCACGACCTGTTGCCCGAGGAGGACATCCACAACTACTACCGCGACTTTCTTGAAAAACAGAAAAAGCGCGTTTCCTTCACCGAGTCCCTGGTCACCGCCCAGGCCACCATCCACGGCTACCCGGCGGTGCTGGCCATCAGCGAGTTCGCCTTTGCCGGCGGCTCCATGGGCGTGGTCTTTGGCGAAAAGTTCCGTCTGGCCGTGGAATACGCCCTGCGCAAGGGCTGGCCCCTGGTGAGCCTGTGCTGCTCCGGCGGTGCCCGCCTCTACGAGGGCATCGTGGCCTTGATGCAGATGTACAAGACCGTGGCCGCCGTGCAGCGGCTCAAGACCGCGGGGCTACCCTTCATCTCCATCCTGGCCGACCCCTCCACCGGCGGGGCCATCGCCTCCTACGCCGCCCTGGGCGACGTGTGCCTGGCCGAGCCCGGGGCCATGGTGATCTTCACCGGCCCCCGGGTGATGAAGGCCCGCGGCTTCGAGGTGCAGGAAGAGGCCGTGCGCAGCGACTCCCTGGTGGAGCTGTCGGCCCAGACCATGGACAACCCTGATTACTTCGGCGAGATTCGCGGCATCCAGGAGGTGGTGCCCCGGGCCAAGATGCGCCGGGCCGTGGCCAAGTACCTGGAGCTCTACGCCCGCACCCGCGCAGGCCAGCCCGAGACGAAAAAAGGCCCGCGCCCCTACCTGCGGCGCCTGAAGGTGGACCGCATGATCAGCCCCAGCGATGACGAAACCAGCTAACCCCGAGGAAATCAGCCTCTTTCGCTGGGCGGACCAGCTGCCAGCCGCCCTGTGGGACGACCTGGCGGCCCGGCCGGCCGCCCAGGCGGCCCAGGCCTGCGGCGCGGTCGTGAAAGACGGCCGGCTGCGCCTGCCTCTCCTGGGCCGGGACTACCTGGTGGACCCCGGGGCGCGGCGGGTCTGGGAGGCCCAGCGCCCCCTGCACCGCCTGGGCTTCCAGACCGGGATGGTGCTGGTCAGCCATTTATCGCGGGCCCTGGGGGTGCCGCCAGCCGGCCGCCTGGTCACCCCCCAGGAGTTGCCCGGCGGCGGGTTGTTCTTCAGCGGCCCCCACGCCATCGCCACCGCCGACCTGGAAGAACGCTTTGGCCATGCCCCCCAGGCCCTGCTGGAAGCGGCCCAGGCCATGGGCGGCCAGCGTCATGCGGAGGCCGCCGAAATGGCGGTGATGCTGCCGGGCCTGCCCATGCTGCCCCTTTATGTATTGCTGTGGCCGGCCGACGAGGAGTTCGGCGCCCGGGCCGTGGTGGGCTTGGACGCCCATGCCCACCACCAACTGGCCCTGGACGGCATCTGGGCCTTGACCAATCTGCTGGTGGGGCGCCTGCTCACCGCCGGCGGGGAGCGAGAGCATGTCTGAGGGCACCGGGGCCTGCGGCATCAACTGCCTGGTCTGCGGCCTATTCCGCCAGGGCAAATGCGGCCCCTGCGCCGGCGGCCTGGCCCCCCAGGCCCAGCAAAAGCTGGCCACCCAGCTCAACCTGCTGGGCGGCACCTGCCCCATCCTGCAATGCGCCGTGGAGCGGCGCATTGGCCATTGCTCGGCCGACTGCGACATCTACCCCTGCCCGCGCTACCTGGCCGGCCCCTATCCCTTGAGCCGGGGCTATCTGGAGATGCAGATGCGCCGGCGCGGCCAGGCCCAGGCGCCCAGCCCCGCCCCCTCGGGCTCGGCGCCGGACAAGCCGCCCCGGCTGCACTGACTTGGCAGAACCTGCCGTGTGTGTTAAGTTTCTTGCCACGCCCTCGTAGCTCAGATGGATAGAGCGACGGCCTCCTAAGCCGTAGGCCTCCAGTTCGAATCTGGACGAGGGCACCATTCAATTCAGCTGGTCACCACCAATCTCCGATACACGCATTACAATTGAACCTCCGGCCAGGATATCCCCTGGAACGCCTCCGGGCTCATTACCCGAACCTCACAAGGTGTCCACAAGACCGGGATAACTTCAGGCCGGTTCAGGTAGTGCACATTGCCGCTGGGGCTAAGACCAGCAAAAACCCAGACTGACGTGGTTTATCCACGCCGGTCTGGGTTTTGCGAACTCATACTCGGCCTTTGGCGGGTATCAGTCCTCCTCCTTGGGTATTTCCGCTCTCTTTTTGCGGAACCAAGGAATGAGGGGAGAAACTAAAAGGAGCAGCGCGATGATCAGGGAGGCGGCGGCCAGGGGGCGGGTAAAGAAAACGCTGAAATCCCCCTGGGACATTATCAGCGACTTGCGCAGGTTGTTCTCCATCATGGGGCCCAGCACAAAAGCCAGCACCAAGGGTGCGCCCTCGTACTCGAACTTCTTCATCAAATAGCCGATGATTCCAAAGATCAGCATGATGTAAATATCAAAGACCGTGTTGTTGACGCTGTAAACGCCCACCAGACAGAAAAGAAGAATCAGGGGGAACAAAATCTTGTAGGGCACCTTGAGTATCTGCACCCAAATACTTATCAGGGGTAGGTTGAGAATCAAGAGCATGAAGTTGCCGATGTACATGCTGACGATGACTCCCCAGAACAAATCGGGGTGCTGTTTCATCATCAGGGGGCCGGGGGTCACCCCGTGGATCATGAAGGCCCCCAGCAGCATGGCCATGATTACGTTGGGGGGGATGCCCAGGGTCAGGAGCGGGATAAAGGCGCCACCCGTGGCGGCGTTATTGGCGGCCTCGGGTCCGGCCACGCCCTCGATGGCCCCCTTGCCGAAGCGCTCGGGGTGCTTGGACAGCTTTTTCTCCAGGGCGTAGGACACAAAAGAGGAGATAACCGCTCCCCCGCCGGGGAGCACGCCCAACAAAAACCCCAGAATAGAGCCCCGGGCGATGGGACCCGTGCTGGCCTTCCAATCCTTGGCCGTGGGCATGAGGCTCTTGATTTCGGTCTTCAAAATCTCCCGGCGCACGACCTGCTCAATATTTAGCAGCACCTCCGATACCCCAAAGACGCCCATGACTATGGGCACCAAACCCACCCCGTCCAAAAGCTCCATCTGGTTGAAGGTAAAACGCGGCAGCGCGCTCATGGTGTCCAAGCCTATCAGGCCTAGGACCAGGCCGAATCCAGCCATGACGAGGGCCTTGGGCATGGAGCCGTGAGCCAGGTAGATGAGGATGGTCAGACCCAGGACCATCAGGGTGAAATATTCCGGCGGACCGAACTGGAGGGCGAAGCTGGCCAGCGGGGGCGCCAACAGCATCAAGCCCAGCACGGAGATGGTCCCCGCGATAAAAGAGCCAAAGGCGGCGATGCCCAGCGCGGGACCCGCCCGGCCTTTCCGGGCCATCTGATAGCCGTCCAGGCAGGTGACCACCGAGGCCGCCTCGCCGGGTATGTTGACCAGGATGGAGGTGGTGGAGCCTCCATACATGGCTCCGTAATAAATACCAGCCAGCATGATTATGGCGGCTTCGGGCGTGGTCTTGAAGGTGGAAGGCAGGAGCAGGGACATGGCGCCCACGGGGCCGATGCCGGGCAACACGCCGATCAGGGTGCCCACGAATACCCCGATGAAGCAGTAAAGCAGATTCTCAGGCTGGAGGGCTACAGAGAAGCCGATTCCCAGGTAGTTTAGGATGTCCATATCAGGTCAACCTCCCAATAAGCCCGAGGGGAGCTGGCACTGCAGCCAGAGTTGAAACACGCCATAGGCGGTCAAGGTGCTGACCACCGCCCACAGAACAGCCATGGACCAGCGCTGCGGCTCCACCGCCTTGAATAGAAAGATCATCAGCAGGGTGGTGGCTAGGATGAACCCCAGGGGGGTGAGCAGGTAGGCATAGATGAAAAGCGCCACGATGACGGCGATTATCTTTTTGAAGGAAATGCCGGCCCAAATGGCCTTCATGTCTCCGCGGACGGCCTTTTGCTTGGTTGCTTGGATCAATATGACGCCCGAGAGACCGGCCATTATGACGCCCACCCAGAAGAACATGAAGCCGCCCCCTGGGTCGGTAAGGCCGCCGAGCCCCAGGTCATAACCGCCCAGGCAAATCCCGAGGCTGATGGCCATCCAAAAAAGAGAACTGAATATGTCTGCTGTCCTCACCTCGACCTCCATGGCGGCTTGCCGCCGTCTCAGCGACAAACGCCGTGAGAAGGCTTGGCTTTCCCAAGACGCCCAGCTTTGGTCCGCGCCGGCAAGCCCGCAGGCTAAAGCTGGCTTGCCGGCACGGGCAGGGGTGCCAAAGGGTTGCTACTGCTTCTTCAGGCCCAGCACTTCCGCGTTCTCCTTTTCTTCCAAGAACAGCTCCTTGGCGTACTCGGCGTAGTCCTTGGAGTTCTTGTAGAAGGGCACCATGTAGTAGTCGGCCAGTATCTTTTTGAAGGCAGGTTCGTCCATGGCCTTTTTGAAGGCGTCGTGCAGGATCGCCACCACCTTGGGGTCCATGTCCTTGGGCCCGGCGATGCCAAAGGGCGAGTAGGCCACGATGTCATAGCCCAACTCCTTCAGGGTGGGGACCTCGGGCCAGTTCTTGCTGCGCTCCTCGGTCCAGATGGCCAGGAGGCGGAGGTCGCCAGATTCAACCTGGGGCGCCCAGCCGGAGGTCTCGGCTCCGACCATGACGTGGCCGCCCATGGTGGCGGATATGACCTCGATGCCGCCCTTCTGCGGGACGTGGATCCACTTGATCCCTTCTTTTTTGGCCAGCTTCTCCATGGTGACGTGCTGCATGACGCCCACCCCCGGGGTGGCATAGGTCACCTTGCCAGGATTGGCCTTGGCATAGTCCAGAAGCTCCCTCAGGGTCTTCCAGGGGGCGTCCTTCTTGACCACGATGCCGTAGGTGTAACCGGTTAGCTGGATGATCCAGGAGAAGTCCTTGAGGGGGTCCCAGGTGGTCTTGATGGTGTGCGGCAGGCGGAATACGCCCATGGGAATCTGGGACAGGGTGTAACCGTCGGGCTTGGCCGTGGCCACCATGGTGGCTGGGCCCACCGTGCCGCCACCACCGGGCTTGTTTTCCACCACCACCGGCTGGCCCAGAAACTTTTTGGCGTTTTCCGCCAGAACCCGCATGCATGTGTCGGTTGATCCTCCGGCGGCCCAGGGCACAATCAGGGTAATGGGTTTGCTGGGGAAGTCGGCCGCGGCGGCGGAAAGCGCGCCTCCGGCGCAAAGCATTATGGCTACCAGCCACATCATTACCTTCGTTGCTTTTTTAGCCACGCTACACCTCCTTGCTTGGGGTTCCTTACTGTGGTGGGTTGCTAATATGGGCTGCATCTCACCTGGCGGTTTCAACTATTGCTGGCGCGCCATCAAAGGGGCCGCGCGGGATGTCCGCGCCCAGAATGCAGCCGGCCTTAATCCTCTATTGCAAACGGCGCCAAAATCAGGAGTGGCTTAGGGGCTTCAGACCCAGAATCGCCCTGGCCTCATCCGGCGTGGCCGGCTCCTTGCCCAGCTCCCTGGCGATGCGCACCGCCCGCGCCACCAGTTGGGCATTGCTGGCCAGCTCCCCTTTGCCGTAGTAGATATTGTCTTCCAGGCCCACCCTGATGCAGCCGCCCAGCACCATGGCCATGGTGCTCAAGGGAAGCTGGGCCGTGCCCACGGCGGTGCAGTTGAAATAGGCGTCGGCGGGCAGGAAATCGTGCAGCAGGGTGAGAATCTTGGGCGTGGCGTCGCAGGCGCCCTGATAGCGCATGCCGAGCACCAGGTTGATGTAGTAGGGCTTTTCCACCAGGCCCTTTTCGATGACCGCGGTCACTTCGCGGAACATGGCCAGGTTGTAGACCTCCATCTCCGGCTTGATGCCCAGCTCCCGCATTCTGGAGACGTAGGTTTCAATCTCCTGGGGCATGTTGGACCAAGGAACCCCGGCGTACTTGCCGGAGATTCGCATCATGCTGCCCATGTTCAGCGAGGCCATCTCCGGGGTGGCCTTAAGGCATTCGATGCGCTGTTCCTGGGTGAGGTTGGGCCCGCCGCCAGTGCTGTACTGGATGATCAAGCCGCACTTTTGCCGGATGCCGTCGCGAATCTTGCGGAAGACCTCGGGGTCGGAGGTGTTCTCGCCGCTTTGGTCGCGGGCATGGACATGCACGATGGCCGCGCCTTCGTTGTAGCAGGCATGGGCGGAGGCGGCGATCTCCTCGGGCTGCTCGGGCACGTTGGGGTTCATGGACTTGTTCACCAGGGCGCCGGTTTGGGCCACGGTGATAATGACCTTGTCAGAAGGGAGCTGCAGCGGCATGGCTTTCATCCTTTTTGGGGAGTGATGAGAAAATCAACGGCCTTGATGACGTTCAGCAGCTTGTCGTCCCTCTCCTTCAAAACCTCTTCGTATTTTTTATCGCCGTAGTCGTAAAATCCCTTGCCGGTCTTGACCCCCAGGTGTCCATTTTCCACCAGCTCAAAAAGGCTTTTGGGCCGGTTGTCCAGGGGCGCCTCGACAAAGCCCGGGTTCTCCAGATTGCGCGCGCTGAGATCCAGGCCGGTGAAGTCGTAACGCTGCACCAGACCCAGCACCATCATGCGGGGGGCCAGGCTGGCCTTGACCGCCAGGTCCAGTTGGTCGGCGGTGATGTAGCCGTTGTCCAGGAGGAAAAAGGTTTCCCGGCCCAGAATTCGCAGCATGCGGTTGATGGCGAAGCCCGGCACGTATTTCTGCATCACGATGGGTACCTTGCCTATGCGGCGCATAAGCTCCACCGTTATCTCCACGGTTTCGTCGCTGGTCTGGGGGCCGCGCACCACCTCCACCAGGGGCATGATCTGCGGGGGGGCGAACCAGTGGGCGATCACGCTGCGGCTCTGGCGGCTTTCGGGAGTGACCTGGAAGATATTTAGAAAGGATGTGTTGCTGGCGAAGATAGCCTCGGCCTTACAAAGGGCGTCCAGTTTTTGAAATAGCTCGCCCTTGATCTCCAGGTTTTCCACGATGCATTCGATGACCAGGTCCGCGCCGCTGACCGCGCTTTCCAGGTCGGTGGTATAGGTCATCCGCGCCAGGACCTGCTCCACCGCGGTGGGCGGCAGCACTTGGTGCTCCACGAAGGTCTCCAGGCTGGTCCTCACCACCTTGGTGGCCCGGACATGCTCATCCGGCACCTTGCTCCATACGGTCACCGGGTATCCCGGCTGGGCGAACATCTGAGCGATGCCCGGCCCCATGGTTCCGGAACCAAGGACCGCCACCTTGCCGAGTTCATCCACTTTCATTTTGCGTGCTCCAGATGTTGAGGACGTAAGGCCGATCGCTTGCCGCTCCCGTAGAGGTGGCTGGCAGTAAAATCAGCCGGTATTTTTTTACTCGGGACGCTTACTGGAAACGTTTGCAGTTTTTCACCGCGCAAAGCCCTCCCTTGCGCTGGTGATTACGGGCCCCTACTAGTCCCTCACGGCACAGGTCGAATCGCGGATGATTACTTCGGATGGGATAACTACGTGCCTTTCCAGGCATGAGCCGTTTTCGATCAATTGAATCAGCATCTGCGCCGCGGTCTGCCCGATCTTGATTACGTCGATCTTCACCGTGGTAAGCGGCGGTTGAAACAAATCCAAAATGTCGGAGGATCCGATGGCCACCACCGAAATATCCTCGGGTATCTTCAGGCCGCGCAGATTTATTTGGCGCAAGGCCCCCGGGGTCACGGTGTCATTGATGCAGATCACGCAGGTGGGTGGCTCGGGCAAATCCAAGAGCCGCCCCATCAGGCGGAAGCCGTCGGTCTTGGAAAAGTCGCTCTCCACGATGTAGGCGTCGTTGAAGGTCAGGCCCCTATCGCTGAAGGCCGCGCGGTAGGCCCGAAAGCGTTCCACGGAGTATTTGGAGTTGGGCGCGCCCAGGATAAAGGCTATCTTGCGGTGGCCCAGGTCAATCAGGTAACTAACTGCCCTGTAAACACAAATACTGTTTTCTGAGTTAACGGTGGCCAGAGCGCCCCGGGAGTTGTCCAGAAATCCCGGCACCACCACGGCCGGGACGCCCTTGTTCTCCAGTTCCAACACCAGCTCGTCGTCCAGCCGATTGCCGATCACGATAACCCCGTCCACCAGCCGGCGGAAATACAGGGAAGTGTAATTGCCCTTCTCGTTCAGGCTCAGAGTGAGATTGTAGTTGTGCTGCTTGGCTATGTCGCTGATGCCCAACAGCATCTGCGAATAATAGGGGCTCTGGAAGGCGAACTCGCCGGTGCGGGGAATGATCAGCCCTATGGCGCCAATGCGGTTCTGCACCAGGGCCTTGGCCGAGGAGTTGGGCAAGTAGCCAAGTTCCTTGGCGATCAGCTTGATGGCTTCCCTTAGGTCCGCCTTGACCCCGTTTTTGTCGTTGAGGGCGCGGGAAACCGTGGAGTAGGAAACGCCAGCTTTTTTGGCTATCTCCTTGATGGTGGGGGAGGGTGAGGTGCTATTGGCTTTACTAATCATGGCCGATTATTGCAAACGTTTGCAGCCAAGTCAACCATAAACGCCGATAGAGATTTTTTTCTCACCCTCAGGATCGAGCCGGTGAACCATCGTGACGACAAAGCGCCAAGGGAAGCCAAGGCCGATGTCTCCCAGCGCATCGTGGTCTACCACAACCTCGCGTGAAGAGCTTACGCCCCGGGCTTGGTCACCTCGGCGGAATATGAGATGACCAGGCTGGCCACTTAACCGCGTGTCCAACAGATCGGGGGGAGGGCGAGTTTGCGTTGGGGCGGGCCGGCACCGCCCATGACAAGCGTTGTTTCTGGTCGTGGTCGGCGCCACCTAGGCGGCGGCTGGCCCCTGCAAGCCGAGAAGCCAGCCGCCCGCCGATCTCAGTAGTCCTCGCGCTCTATGACCGTGGCCACGCCTTGGCCTCCGCCCACGCAGGCGTTGGCGCAGCCCCAGCGGCCCTTTTTCAGGTTGAGGATGCGGGCCAAGGTGCCCACCAGGCGATTGCCCGTGGCCCCCAGGGGATGGCCGATGGCCAGGCCTCCGCCCATGACGTTGACCTTCTCGGGGTCCAGCTCCAGCTCCTTGACGCAGTTCAAGGCCACCACCGAGAAGGCCTCGTTGATCTCCCAGAAGTCCACGTCATGGGGTTTGAGCCCGATCTTGTCCAGGGCCATGCGGCTGGCCGGCACGGGACCTTGACCCATGACCGTGGGGTCCACCCCCACGAAGCCGATGCTGCGGATGGTGGCCAGGGGTTTGAGGCCCTTTTGCAGGGCGCGGGCCTTGGACATCAGGACCATGCCGGAGCTGGCGGCGTTCAAGGGCGAGCTGACCCCGGCGGTGATCAGTCCGTCCTTCTTGAAGGGCGTCTTGAGCTTGGCCAATTCCTCCAGGGTGGTCTCGCCGCGCACGGCCTGGTCCCGGTCCACGCTCATGACGCTGCCGTCGGCCTGGGGGGCCTCCACGGGCAATATCTCGTCGGCGAAGAAGCCCTCGGCCTGGGCTAAAGCCGCCCGCTGGTGGGAGCGCACCGCCCACTCCTCCATCTCCCGCCTGGTTATGCCGCTTAGCGCGCCCAGCTTCTCGGCGTTGAGCCCCATGTTCATGGTGGTGTTCATGTCCCAATGCTGGTACTCCGGGGCCAGGAAGAGGCTCTGGTGCAGGGCCACCAGCCCCCTATCCTGGGTGACGCCCACCATGGGCAAACGGGTCATGTGCTCCATGCCGCCCACCAGCGCCACATCTGCGAAGCCCATGGCGATTTCCATGAAGCCCACATGGATGGCGGCCATGGCCGAGCCGCACTGCTGGTCCACGAACTTGGAGGCCACGGTCTCGGGCAGGTTGGCCAAAAAGAGAGGCGTGCGTCCGCCGAAGGTCCACTGCTCGCCTACCCCGGTGGCGCAGGCCACGATGAAGTCGTCTATCTCGTTGGGCTCGATGCCGGAGCGCTTGATCAGCTCGGGCACCAGCTTGGCCAAAAGCTCGTCGGCGCGCAGGGCATGGAACCAGTCGCGGCCCGGGTCGTTGGGACGGCAGCGGGATTGGGCGGTGCGCAGGTAGCCCGCTATGACCACTTCTTGCATGGTTACTCTCCTGGGATGTTGGTTGGGCCAGGGGCGCGGCCGGACGCGCGCCCGGCCGTCCTGTGGCCTCAATCGGCGAAACAATCCTCCGTCAGCCTGGCGGTCAGGCCGTCGTCCTCGGCCAGACGGGCCGCCAGGCCCTGGCTCTTGGGCAACTCGTAATGGAAGAAATAGCGCAGGGTCTCCAGCTTACCCCGATAGAAGGCGGCCTCGCCGGGGCCTTGGCTGGCGGCCAGGCCCTGCTGGGCCACCAGGCCCTGCTTGAGCCACTGCCAGGCGATGGCCACCAGGCCGAACAGCTCCAGGTACAGGGTGGCGTCGGCCAGGAAAACGGCCATCTGCCCCTGCCGGGCCAGGGCCAGCTTGGCGGCGGTCAAGTCCCGCAGGGCATCCAAGACCTGGCGCAGGCGCGCGGCGTAGGGAGTCAGTTCCGGGCTGAGTCCCGCGGCCTCCAGGGTCTGGCCCACTTCCTGGATAAAGGTCTCAAAGGCCTTGCCGCCCTGCATCGTCACCTTGCGGCCCAGGAGGTCCATGGCCTGAATGCCGGTGGTGCCCTCGTGGATGGCATGGATGCGCATGTCGCGGAAATACTGCTCGGCACTGAATTCGTCGGTGTAACCGTAGCCGCCCAGAACCTGCAAACCCGCGCTGGTGGCGGCGATGCCCATCTCGGCGGGATAGGATTTGGCGATGGGGGTCAGCAGCTCCAACAGCAGGTGGGCCCGCTCCTTCTCGTGGTCCTGGCCATGCTCGGCCAGGTCGGCGTAACGGGAGGCCTGCAACAAGAGCGCCAGGGAGCCTTCCACCACGCCGCGCTGGAACAGGAGCAGGCGCTTGACATCGGCGTGCTGGATGATGGGCACCGGCGGCTGGAGGGGGTCCTTGGCCTCCACGGGCCGACCCTGGGGCCGCTCCTGGGCGTACTTCAGGGAGGCGTAATAGGCCCCCGAGGCCACGGCCGCCGCCTGGAGGCCCACGGAGATGCGGGCCTCGTTCATCATCTGAAACATGTAGGACAGGCCCTGGTTGGGCTTGCCCAGGAGCCAGCCTCGGCAGTCGCCGGCCTCGCCCATGCTCAGGTGCACTATGGGGCAGCCCCGATAGCCCAGCTTGTGGAACAGGCCGGCGGTTTGCAGATCGTTGGCCTCCAGGCCGGACTGGCCGGGGCGCAGCTTGGGCACCACGAACAGGGAAATACCCTTGACCCCCGCCGGCGCTCCCTTGATGCGCGCCAGCATGAGGTGCACCACGTTCTCCACCCCGTCGTGGTCGCCGGCCGAGATGAATATCTTTTGGCCCGAGATCAGGTAATGGCCCTGCTCGGTGGGCTCGGCCGTGACGGCGATGTCCGACAAGGAGCTGCCCGCGCCGGGCTCGGTGAGCGCCATGGTGCCCTGCCAGAGCCCGCCGATCATCTTGGGCACGTAGGTTTCCTTGATCTGCTCGCTGCCATAGGACAAAAGCAGGTGGGCCGCGCCCTTGGTCAAACCGGGATAGGCGGCGGCGGCCAGGTTGGCGGCCATGAAGACGAACTGGCAGGCCGTCTCCAACATGACCGGCATCTGCAGGCCGCCGTCCTCATAGGGGAAGGTGGCTCCGATCCAGCCGCCCTCGGCGCTCTGGCGCATGAACTCCCCGGCCAGGGCATGCACCTTGACCTGGCCGTCCACCAGCACTGGCGGCTGTTGGTCCATGGCGCGAAACGCCGGGAATAGCACCTCCTCGGACATGCGCAGAGCCGTGTCCAGCATCATGTCCTGGCTTTGGCGGTCGTGCTCCTGGTAATAGGGCAGGCGGGCCAATTCCCCGGCCCCCAGCACCTCGTGCAGCAGAAACTTCAGGTTGCGCTCGCTTACGAATCTAGCTTCCATTTCTCACCGCCGTTCAGTTCTGGTAGAAGACGCCGCCCCGCTCGGCCATGTCCTTGATGAGGGCGGCCGGCGAAAAGCGGGGACCGTATTTTTGCTCCAGCCTCAGTAGCTCCTGAAAAACCTGCTCCAGACCCCACTGGTCGGCGTAGCGCAGGATGCCCCCCCGGTAGGGCGGGAAACCCGTGCCCTGCACCATGGCCAAATCCATGTCCGCCGGCCGGTCGCAGATGCCTTGCTCCATCATCAGGGCGGCCTCGTTGATGGCCAGGGCCAGCAAGGCCGCCACGATGTCTTGGGGCTCGGCCTGGCGCGGCGCGACGCCCTGCTGGGCGCGGTATTGCTCCACCACCTCCGCCACCCGGGCGTTGGGCCGGGGCTGGGGGCCGGAGTAGTCGTAGTAGCCGCGCCCGGTCTTGCGGCCATGGTCGCCCAGGGCGTGGATGGCCTGGTGCAGGGGGTGTGGCTGGTAGCGCTGGCCCAGCACGCGGGCAAAGGTCTGACAAACGTGGTAGCCGATGTCCAGTCCGGTCAGGTCCTCCAGGGTGAAGGGACCCATGGGCAGGCCGAACTCCACCATGGCCCGGTCTATGGCCTGCATCTCCAGGCCATCGGCCAGCAGATACACCGCGCCCACCGGCAAGGAGATGAGTTGCCGGGTGACGTAGAAACCAGGCCCGTCCGCCACCACCACGGGCACCTTTCTAATCTGGCGAGCCAGGGCCACCCCGCTGGCCAGGGTCTGCGGGGTGGTCTGCCCGGCGCGGATGATCTCCAACAGGGGCATGCGCTCGGCGGGGTTGAAGAAATGCAGGCCGATCATGCGGCCGGGATCGGAGAGCACGTCGGCCATCTCGGTGATGGGCAGGGCCGAGGTGTTGGTGCCGAAGATAACCTCCGGCCGGCAAATGGCCTCCAGCTTTTTCCAGATGGCCTGCTTGACGGCCATGTCCTCCAGCACCGCCTCAATGACCAGGTCCACCGCGCCCAGGTCCTCCAGGCGGGTGGTCATGGTCAGGCCCTGGTCCAGCATCTCCTCCAGCTGGGCGGGCTTGAGCCTGCCCCGCTTGATCTGGAAGGCGAAGGTCTTGGCGATGGCGGAGCGGGCCTTTTGCAGGGCCTTATCATCGATGTCCCACAGCACCGTCTTGAGGCCCGCGCTCAACAGCAGGTGCACGATTCCCGCGCCCATCACCCCGCCTCCCAGCACGCCCACCTGGCCGGGGCGGGCGGGGGTCAGCCCCTGGATGACGGGCAGCTTGCCGGCGGAACGCTCGCTGAGGAATAGGCCGATGAGGTTCTTGCAAACAGCGGAGACCACGCAGTCCCCGAAGAGATCGGCCTCGCGGGCCATGTCGGCCGCCGGGTCCATGCTCAGGCCCTGTTCCACCGCCTCCAGGAGCTTGAAGGGCGCCAGGTATCCCTTGGCCTGTTTGGCGAGCTTGGCCCTGGCCGCGGCGATGATATGGGGCTTCTCGGCGGCGCTGGGCAGGCGGTCGATGCGCCGCATGGCCACGCGGGTCTTGAAGCCCAGTTGGCCGGCGCTGAATTTCCGGGCCGCCGCCAGGGCGGTTTCCAGGAGCTTTTCCGGCGGGGCCAGCTCGTCCACCAACCCCAGGGACCAGGCCTTCTCGGACTTGACGATGCGGCCTTCCAGCATCATGTCCAGGGCCGTGGGCAGGCCGACGATCCGGGGCAGGCGCTGGGTGCCGCCGCTGCCGGGGATCACTCCCATCTTCACCTCGGGCAGGCCCAGGTTCACGCCTTGGGCGGCCACCCGGTAATTGCAGGCCATGGCCAGCTCCAGGCCTCCGCCCAGGCAGTTGCCGTTTATGGCCGTGATGATGGGCTTGGGCGACTGCCCCATAATCCCGAACCAGGCGTGCAGGCCCTCCACCAAATGGACCGCCGCGGCCTTGTCGTCAATTTGTTGGAGCTGGGTGACGTCGGCCCCGGCCAGAAAGTTGCGGCCCGTGCCCGTGAGCACCACCACCTTCACCTCCGGGTCCTCCAGGGCTTGGGCCAAGGCCTCTCGCACCTCCCGCACGAAGTGATCCGACATCTGGTTGACCGGGGGATTGTCCATGACCAGGATGGCCAGGTTTTCGATCTTTCGCGGCTTCACGGTCTGGTAGTCCGTCTTCATATCCTCGCTCGCAACGTATAAAGAGTTTGGTCGCCCTGTGTCGGGGCGGTGTGCCGCTAAGGTTTGAGCAGCACCTTCAGGCATTGATCCTTGTGGTTCTCGAAAAGATCGTAGGCCTCCAGGGCCTGTTCCAGGCCAAAGACGTGGCTGACCAGAGGCTGAAGGTCCAGCCTGCCGCAGACCAGGAGCCCCATGAGGCGCTCCATGTGCAGCAGGGAGCCCAGGCCCATGCTCAGGTTCAGGCCGTGCGCCGCCATCTTGCCCAGGGGGAAGTTCACCTTTTGGGAGAACATCCCCACCACCGACACCGAGCCTCCCCGGCGCGCCAGATCCAGGGCCAGGAGGAAGGTGTCGGGATTGCCTATGGCCTCGATGACCACGTCCGCGCCCGCGCCCTGACTGGCCTGGCGCACCTGTTCCGCCACCCGCCCCTGGCTGGCGTCCAGGGCCGTGGCGCCATAACGCCGGGCCAGGGCCAGACGGTTGTCCAGGGTGTCCACGGCCAGCACCTGGCGGGGTCCGAACTGCCAGGCGCAGATGAGGGACGCCAGGCCTATGGGCCCGCAGCCCAGGACCACCACCAGGTCGCCCGGGCGTATGCGGGCCTGCAGGGCGGCGTGAAAGCCGGTGGAGAGCACATCGCCCACGAAAACGGCCTGCTCGTCGCTCACGCTGTCCGGAATGGGGCAAAGGCAATTATCGGCATAGGGCACGCGAACCAGGCCGGTCTGGGCGCCGTCCAAACCAGGGCCGAAGATATCCCCCGCCCCCCAGATGCCGCCCTTTTGGCAGTACTGCGCCTCGCCCCGGCGGCAGGCCGGGCATACCCCGCACCAGACCGCCGCCGGCGCGGCCACCCGGTCTCCCGGCTGGAAGCGCGTCACCGCCTGGCCCTTCTGGACCACCACGCCCACGAACTCGTGTCCCATCACGGTGCCCGGCCGCACGCCGGGGATTAGCCCTTGCTTGGCGTGCAGGTCCGAAGCGCAGATGGCCGCGGTGGTCACGCGCAGCAAAACCTCGCCAGGCCCGCCCAAGACGGGCTCGGGCACCTGCCGCAGCTCCAACCTACGCTCGGGCTGCAACACCACTGCCAGCAACCTTCACCTCCCCATGACCGGCGCCCTGGCGGCGGCCTTGCGCCTCCTGATTTCAGGAGGCCAGCTTGCCCACCAGCCCCGCGTGCTCCGGACCGCGCACCGACAGCACCGTCACCGGGCAGCGGCGGTAGACCCGCTCGGCCGTGGAGCCGAACAGGGACATGGCCAGATTGGTGCGGCCCTTGGTGCCCATCACCACCAGGTCGGCCTTCATCTCGCGCACCGCCTCCAGAATCTCCTGGGCCGGCACTCCCACGCGCACCGCCACCTCGGCGGCCGCCGGGTCGCCGCCGCACTCGGCCAAGAGGCGGGCGATCATCTCCCGCCGCTCCTGGCTCTGGCGGGCGATGAAACCCTGCTCGTCCAGGCCGCCGGTCTGGCCGTACTTGACGGCGTTGCGCACCGCCTCCACGTCCCGCTGGTTCAGGACGTTGAGCACCGCCAGGGCGGCGCCCACCTCCCGGGACATCTCCAGGGCGGCCCGCAAGGTGGCTTGGGAATAACCGGAAAAATCTATGGTCGCCAAAATCTTCTTTACGCCAGTCATGTTCAATGCTCCCTGGGCTAGAGGCCCGCTACTTGATGAGCAAGTTGGGCAGCCAAGTCACGATTTCGGGAAACAGCATGAGCAGGGCCAGACACAGGGCCTGCACCCCCACGAAAGGAATGATGGCCTTGTATATGTCCAGCATGGTCACATCCGCCGGGGCGATGGCCTTCATGTAGAAGAGATTGAAGCCAAAGGGCGGCGTCAGGTAGGCCATCTCCATGTTGACGATGAACAGGATGCCGAACCAGACCGGGTCGAAGCCCAGGGACTTGATCAGGGGCACGAAGACCGGGGTGCAGACCATGATGATGGCGCCGGGGTCCAGGAGCATGCCCAGCACGAAGAAGGACAACTGGATGCCGAACATCACCACCCAGCGCCCCACCGGCATGGCGTTCACCACCTCGGTAATGAAATCCACCGCCCCGATGGCCGTGTAGAGGGATGAGAAGCAGCTTCCACCGATGATGATCCAGATCACCATGCAGGACAGACGCAGGGACTCGTAGCTGGTCTCCTTGAACATCTGCCAGCTCAGTCCCCCCACGATGGCGGCGCAGACCAAAGAGCCGATGGCGCCGATGGCCGCCGCCTCGGTGGGCGTGGCCAGGCCCCAGAAAATGGTGCCCAGGACCGCCAGGATCAGGCCGATGGGCAGGGTCACCGCCTTGAGCGCCCGCATCTTTTCAGCCCAACTGGGGCGTTCTTCCTTGGGCACCGCCGGTCCCAACTTGGGGTTGAGCAGGCATCTGATCAATATGTAAAAGATGAAAAGCCCGCCCAACAACAGGCCTGGAAGGATACCTCCGGCAAAGAGCGCCCCCACCGATTCTCCGGCGAACAGGCTGTAGACGATCATCAGCACGCTGGGGGGGATGAGGATGCCCAAGGCCCCGCCGGCGGCGATGGAGCCCATCACCATCTTCTTGTCGTAGCCGCGGTTGAGCATGGAGGGCATGGCGATGAGCCCCATGCTCACGGTGGCCGCGCCGCTGGTGCCGGTCATGGCGGCAAAAAGCATGCAGATGACCACGGTGCCCACGGCCAGGCCTCCGCGCAGCCCGCCCACCCACTTGTAGACCATTTCGTAGAGCGCGCCGGCCAGCCCTGATTTCTGCAAGACCATGCCCATGAAGATGAACAAGGGTATGCCCGATAGGATGAAGTTCTGCGACACGCCCAGGGCGTTGCCGGCCATGGCCATCAACGCGTTGGGCCCCCACAAGAAGTAGGTGAAGATGACCGCCACCGCCCCCAGCACGAAGGCCAGGGGCAGGCCGGTGAGCAGGGTGACCACCAGCACCCCGAAGAGCAGCAGGGTATTGACACTGGCTTCCATCACTCGCCCCCCTTCAGCAAGGTCTGCACGTCCCGCGCCAGCTTGGCCAGGCCCTGCAACAGCAGCAACAGCGCGCCCAGGGGCAGCATGAACTTAAAGGGATAGAGGGGCGGTCCCCACTCGGTGGAGTCGTGCTCCAGGAGCTTCAGCGAGCGCCAGGAAGTCTCCCAGCCCTTCCACAAGAGCACCCCGACGAAGACCAGAAAAAGCAGGAAGGTGATGATATCCAGCAGCGCCCGGCCCTTGGGGGAGAAGCGGCTGTAAACGATGTCCATGTTTACGTGGCCGCCCTGGCGCAGGGTGTAGGCCCCTCCCAGCAATATGAAGACTCCGAAGATCATCGACGACAGCTCGCTGGCCCAGATGGTGGGGCAATCAAAAAAATAGCGCGCCACCACCTCGTAGACCTCCACCACCGCCAGCCCGGGAATCAGGAAGGAAACCAGGCGCCCCGTCCATTCGCTCAGGGAATCTATCCACTCCAAGGTCCTCTGCATGTCTCCACCTCTTTAATGGCCCGAGGGGCCAAGACAGGGTCGTCCTTGCCCCTCGGGAGTCACATCTACTTAACGGGCCGCCCCAGTTCCGCCATGTAGGCGTAGAGCAGCTTGAAGGCCTCTTGGAGTAGAGGATCGTTGTTCTTGGCCATGTCGGCCCACACCTCGTGGGCCGCCTTCTGCATCTTGGCCAACTCCGCCGGCGGGACCTGGTTAACCGCCACGCCCCACTTGCTTTGCATCTCTTGGAGGGCGAACTTGGTGCGCACGCGGGTGTCGTTGAAGCTCTCGGCGTCGCCACCGGCCAGGGCGGCGGCCTCGATGATGGCCTGCTGGGTGGGGGTCAGCTTCTTCCAGACATCGCCATTGACCCACATGGTGTTCCAGGAGCCCATGATGGGTTCGGGTTCCATGTAGTTCTTGAGCACCTCGTGCAGCTTGAGTTCGAACATGGGGAAGGCGTCGCCCCAGTGGGCGCCGTCGACCACGCCCGTGGACAGGGCGGTGTAGAGTTCGCCGCCGGGGACGTAGGTGGTGGCGGCGCCCAGCTTGCTCAGCCATTTCTGCATGGTGCCGTAGGCGCGCAGCTTCATGCCCTTCAGGTCATCGACGCCGCGAATGGGCTCCTTGGTCATCAGGCCAACGTTAAAAGGCTCCCAGGGTATGACGTGGACATTGAACTTCTCATACCCCTTGCGCAGAAGTTGCAGATAGCCTCGCTGGTACATGAAGAAGAAGGCCTCGCTGTTGTCCTTGAAGGCGAAGGGCAGGCCCTGGCCCAGCTCGCTGACCGGTATCAGCTTGTGGTGGTAGCCCTCCGACACCGTGGCCATGTCCAGGGTGCCGTTTCCCACGGCCTCCAGGAGCTGCTTGGTGGGCACCAGGCTGTCGGCCGGATGCAGGGCGATCGTGATCTCCCCGTTGGTCATCTTGTTGATTTGCTCGATGACCTTGCCGATGGTGCGTTTGGCCTGCTCTGGCGGCAGATGGCTTTGCATCCTCAAGGTGATCTTGGCGTTGGCGGGACCGGCCATGAGTCCGATCATCAAGGCCAGACAGACCACTAGCAGCCACGCATACCGCAACACTCTTCTTGGCATCTCTACCCCTCCCTTTCTAGATGGCTTCAGGTTTCCCTCAACGCATCAAGCCGATTCCTCCCTTTCCTTGAGCACTCGCCGCAGCAGTTTGCCGGCCCCGCTCTTGGGCAGCTCGCCGCAGAAGACCACCTCCCTGGGCCGCTTGTAGGCGGCCATGTTCTCCTTGGCCCAGGCCAAGATATCCTCTTCGCTGACCTGGCCCTGGAAGCCCGGCTTGACGATGACGAAGGCCTTGGGGCTCTCGCCCCGGTAGGAGTCCGGCACCCCGATCACCGCCACCTCGCCCACGGCGGGATGCCGGTAGAGCAGGTCCTCCACCTCGGCGGGAAACACGCTGAAGCCCGAGCACTTGATGAGTTCCCGTTGGCGCCCCAGGAGCTTCAGATAGCCTTCCTCATCCAAGAGGCCCATGTCGCCGGTGTGCACCCAGCCGTCACGCAGGACCGTGGCCGTCTCCTCGGGGCGCTGCCAATAGCCGGCGAAGGTGGCGGGCCCCTTGATGGCGATCTCCCCCTCCTGGTTGGCCGGCAGAACCTTGTCGGGGTCGCCGGGGTCGACTATCTTCATGTCGCTCAGATGTGGCACGCCCACGAAGCCGGGCTTGTAGCGCCCCCGGGGGGTTACGGCCCCTCCCTGGGATACCGACTCGGTGAGCCCGTAACCCTCCATGATGAGGGCCTGGGGGGCCAGCTCCAGCATGCGCCGCTGCAACTCCACGCCGATGGGCGCTCCGCCGGTGCAGACGTAGCGGAAAGAACCAAAGTCGTAGCGCTCCAACCCTGGCATGTTGAGCAGGGCCACCAACATGGTGGTCGCCCCCACCCAGGCCGTGACCTTGTAATGGCTGATGGCCTGGGCCACGTGCTCGGGGATGAAGCGGGCCAGTATCACCAGGCGCGCCCCGGCCAGCAGGGTGCCGCACATGCCCACGGTCATGCCCATGATGTGGAAGAAGGGGGTGGCCCCCAGACAGACATCCTGGCCGGTGTGGGCGAACCAGTAATTGGAGCCCAGCACCGAGCTGGCCAAGGCGTGGTGGGTGATCATGGCCCCCTTGGGCAGGCCGGTGGTGCCGCCGGTGTATTGCAGCAGGGCCAGGTCCTGGCGCAGGTCCAGGGCGATGCCGGGGGGCTGGGCGCTGGCCCGGGCCAGCAGTTCCTGAAGGTCCAGGGTGCCGTCTTGCGGCGGGGACTTGCGGGTCACCTCCGGGGGAGGCTCGAACCCCTGGTGGCTGGGGCAGTATTCTCCCAGCCAGGTCACGATGATATTTTCCAGGCCGGCCTTGCCCGGCAGCTTGGCGATTTCGGGATAAAGGTTGTCGGAGGTCAGGAGCATGCGGCAGCCGGCGTCGGTGATCTCGTATTCCAGCTCAGCCTGCTTGAACATGGGGTTGAGACACACCACCACGCCACCGGCCCGCAGGATGCCGAAATAGCCCATGACGAACTGCGGGGAGTTCTGCAGAAATATCCCCGCCCGATCGCCCTTGGCCAGACCCAGGCCGATCAGGGCGTTGGCCAGGCGGTCAATGGTCTCGTCCACCAAAGCATAGCTGAGGTCGTTGCCGTAAAAGCTGATGGCGGTCTGTTGGGGGTTGGCCGCGGCGGTCTGCCGCAAGAGGTCGCCTATCGAGGCGGCCACCTCGAAATCCTTGGGGACATCTTCAGGCCAAGCCTTGTGCCATACTCTCTCCGTGCTTTGCATCTCGCCCACGCCTCCCGTTCCGAGCCTCGGTTGATTGTTCGCGTGCCTATCCTTTCAGGCCAAGCCCGCGCATGACAAAACCGGCTATGAAATCGATGTTCTCCTGCAATTCGCTCTCCTTCAGGTTCCAGCCGCGCAGAGACAAAAAAACCATCATGAAGGCGATCAAGTTGGCCGCGGTGTCCGCGCTGCGGGCATCCAGGCCAATGTGGGGCAATTGGGCCAGCAGATTGCGGTAGAAGCCCACGATGTTCCTGTCGTCTATCTCCAGGACCTGGCGCAGGTGCTCTCTTTCCAGGTATTTGGTCTCGGTATAGATGAAGAGAATGAGTTCCTTGTTGCGGTGGATGAAGTCCAGGGTCAGGCGCAGGGTCTTTTCCAGGCGCTGCATGGGCTCTCCGCCCTGGTCCAGCCCAGCCTCGGACAAGTGCCCGAACCAGACCTCCTGCATATGCCGGTGCACCAGGTAGAGGATGTCGTCCTTGGAGGCGATGTAGTGGTAGAGCTGCCCCATGGACATGTTGCAGGCCGCGGCCACGTCCCGGATAGAGGTGCCGTGAAAACCCTTCTTGAACATCACCTGGCAGGCGCCTTCCACTATCTGGCGCTGCTTGCGGTCGATGAGTTCCTGATCGCGGGCCGGGCTGGGCACATCCTGCATGTCCGTCAACTTGGGCAGGGGCTCCAGGTCCGGGGGACGGGCCTTGCTTGCGCTGTCGCCGCCGGGAGCTGGTTTTTTGCTGCTTGCCATGACTGGGCCTATATCACCGGGGGGAATTGGGGCAGTTGGCTGTAGATGGGGTCGCTAGTGCCGTCCTCTATGCGCGCCGCGCGCTTGACCGCGGCCTTGTAGCGGTCGAACTCGGCCAGGGCGTGGATGGAGAGCCGCTGGGCGGCCAGGGAGCCCTCGGCGTGCAGGGTGATGACATCCTCGTAGGAGGAGCCAATATCCCGGATGAATTTGATCAGGCGCAGGCGGTGCTCGGTGGGCACGCCGTCCTTGCCCCCCAGGTACTTGTCGATCATGGCGTGGGTGGCCGGATTGATCCAATCGGCGTACGAGGGCGCGGTGGCCACGATGCCGCCGGCGATGTCCTGCAGATACTTGATGCCCTGATGCCAGTTGTCGGCGAAATGCAACTTGGCGATGTTGGCGATCATGGGATTGGGATAGACCAGGCCGGATTCCGGCTCGAAGGCGCAGTGCTCGCAGGCGGCCCGGCCCAGTATCTCGGTGGCCTCGGTGTACTGGGTCAGCCAGGTCAGCTTCTCGCGTACGTGGGCCACTTTTTCCACATTGTTGTACTCGGCCATCAGCGCCGCCGCCCCGGTGAGCAGCTCCAGTTCCACCGCCTTGTAGGTCTCGGCGCTCAGCCGGTGGAAGTTGCCGAACATGTGGGCAATGTGACCGGCGAACTTCCATTCGCCCTTGAGGAAGATGCGCTCGTTGGGAATGAACACGTCGTCGAAGATCACCATGGCGTCGTTGATGTAGACACTGGCGCTGAGCGGGTAATCGAAATAGTTGCCCGGCTCCTTCATCTCGGGCTCGGCGGAGATGAAGGTGAGCCCCTTGGCGTTGGCCGGCACCCCGAAGGAGACGGCGTAGTCCTTGTCACCCTCCTTCATGGCCCGGCAGGGCACCACGATAAGCTCGTTGGACAGGGGCGCCTCGCTGATATGGGCCTTGGCGCCGCGCACCACGATGCCGTCCTTGCGTTCCTCCACGATGCGCACGTAGTAGTCCTGGTGGGGTTGTTGCTGGGAGGGGCTTAGGCTGCGGTCGCCCTTGACGTCAGTCATGGCCAAGGCCAGGCTGGCGTCGGTGTCCTGCAGGTATTTACGGTAAGACTCCACGTTTTGGGCGTAATGGGTGCCCAAGGCGCGGTCCACGCGGGGGGCCACCACGGTGACGGAGTTGAGGCCGTCCTTGCCCACGAACTTGGCGCCCGAGGGTTTGCCAAAGCACACCCGCCCCCATAACTGGACGATTTGGCGCAGGCGCATCAGGTCCTCGCGGGTCTTCTGCGCCTTGAAGACAAAGCTGACCCGCTCGCCATGCTCGTTTACGTCGGTGACCAAGTCCTGATATTTGGGGTCCTGCTGCATGACGTAGTCCATGGCCATCCAGCGCATGCATATCTGCAGGATGGGGTCCTGGGTGACATCGGGCACCAGCTTGCCCATCAGGTAGACCACCCGTCCGTCACGCAGGCTTTCCACGTACTGTTGCGGTGTCCTAAGAGCCATGAGATTTTCCTCCCAAGGAGATTGTGTTCTTTGAGGGGGGAGAAGCGCCCGCCTGGGATTCTCCCCTTGAATCGCCGGAAGCTCCTTCCGGCCGACCTTGCCGATGCCGCCCGGGCCGCCTAGGCTCCGTCAGTGCACTGACGGAGGGTTATGCGGCCGGGCCGCCGCCTGGCAGGGCCGCCAAGCCGTGCCAGGCAAAGTATTCCTCGTCGGTGGCCACCACCCCGCTGACCGAACCGGCATCCTGCCTGGCCAGGAAGATCGCGCAGGCCACCATCTTGTCCGGCGTGGTCCAGCCCTGGCGTTGGTCCTCCCTGGACCAAAAGCGCATGCCCTCGCTGTCCACCACCTTCACCGGCTTGAGGGCGTTCACCGCCACCCCGTGGCAGCCCGCCTCGGCGGCCAGCCCCCAGGTCAGACGGTCCAGACCCGCCTTGGCCACGGAATAGGCCACGCCGGTGTTGACCGTGCCCTTGTCTCTTTCGTTGGCGGCCAGGGAGGAAATATTGATGATGCTGCCTCGGCCCTGCCTGATCATGTGGGGCAGCACCGCCCTGGAGCACAAGAAGGCGCCTGTCAGGTTGACCCGCAGGACCAATTCCCAATGCTTCAGCGATGTCTCCAGGAGCTGCCGGCCAAAGGCCACGCCGGCGTTGTTGACCAGCACGTCCACCTGGCCGAAGGTGTCGGCCACCTTTTGGGCCATGGCGTTGACGCTGGCCTCGTCGGTGACGTCGCAGCGCAGGGCCAGGGCGCGGCCGCCTTGGTCCTGGATGGCCGCCACTGTCTGGTGGATGGTGCCGGGCAGGTCGGGATTGGCCTGGGTCTCGCTACGCGCGGCCGCCACCACCGTGGCGCCTTGGGCGGCCAAGCCCAGGGCGATGGCCTTGCCAATCCCCCGGCTGGCCCCGGTGACGATGGCCACCCGGCCCTGTAATTGGTGGTTGTGCGCGATGGGCATGATCCTCAATTCCGTCTCCCCGTTGGGCGCGACCCGGTCAGCCATCTCCATAGAGCGAGCGCTCGATTTATGAGTTGAGCATAAGAAATCCCCCCCCGCCGTGTCAAGGCCATATGTTTCACAAGTGTTACTTGCGCTCTTTTTCACATTTGCATTCGGTCTTGAAGACCCCCGTGGCCGGCAACGCGGGTTGTCCCTGCATCGCGCCACATCTGCACTATTTAGCGATCTACGATTAACTAGCCGCTTTTATTATTTTTTGTGGCATCTTGCAAAGACCCATAGGCACTTGAGCATGTGGCATTTCGCTAGGCTGGGATTAGGTGGACTGCCGCGGCGAGCGCTGGCTACGGGAGGCGAGGAACCGCGCCCCGCCCGTGGAATGGGGAGCGGCGCGTTGCCAGAGTCGGGAAGCCTGGGGCTGGTGGCCTAGGCCGGATCAACGGGCCTCCGGGGATACCGGGGATGCCTTGGGGCGCCGGGGCCGGGCCGTGGCTTGGGCGCCACGATCCGGCCCCGGCGTGGTCAGGGTCTAGCGACCGCTCCAGACGGGCTTGCGTTTCTCGGCAAAGGCCTTGGGGCCTTCCAGGATATCCTGGGAGGCGCGCATAACCTCCGTGGCGGGGAAAACCTCGGGGATGGCCTCCTTCAGGGGCATGGCCAGGCCTTGCAGCACCGCCTCCTTGCTGGCCCGCACCGCCAGGGGCGCGCAGGCCAGGATGGCCTCGGCCCAGGCCAGGGCCTTGTCCATCAGCTCGGCTGCCGGCACCACCTCGTTGACCAGGCCCAGCCTGGCCGCCTCGGGGGCGGACAGGCGCCGGCCCGTGAACATCAAGCCCATGGCCAGGTGATAGGGCAGGTGCCGGGGCAGGCGGTGAACTCCGCCCTGCACGGCCATCAGGCCCACCGTGGGCTCGGGCAGACCGAAGGAGGCGTTCTCGGCGGCCACGATGATATCGCAGGCCAGGGCCATCTCAAAGCCCGCCCCCAGGGCCAGGCCGTTTACCGCCGCGATGAGGGGCTTGAAGCAGTCGAAGCGCCGGGTCAGGCCGCCGAAGCCGCCGTTGAGCGAGTCCAGGCCCTGGCGCACGGCCAAGGGCCCGTGCTGGGCCTGCCACTTCAGGTCGTTGCCGGCGCTGAAGGCCTTGGCGCCGGCCGCGGCCAGGATTCCCACCCAGGCCTCGGGATCGGCGGCAAAGTCGTTGAAGGCCTCGTTCATCTCGGCGCAGGCCGGCGGATGCAGGGAGTTCATGGCCTCGGGCCGGTTCATGGTCACGATGGTCAGGTGGCCGCGTTTTTCCACGGTGATGAATTCATAAGGCATGGCTTGCTCCTTAGCCCCGCAAGATTTCGCGGGCGATGACCTGGCGCTGAATCTCGCTGGTGCCCTCGTAGATTCTGAACAGGCGCACGTCGCGGTAGTAGCGCTCCACGGGGAAGTCCTTCATGTAGCCCATGCCGCCGAATATCTGCACCGCCATGTCGGCCACCCGCCCCACCATCTCGCTGCAGAACAGCTTGACCATGGAGGCCTCCTTGATGATGGAGGTGCCCTTGCTGTCCCTGAGCCAGGCGGCGTGGTAGAGCATCTGGCGGGCGGCGTAGATGTTGGTGGCCATGTCGGCCAGCATGAACTGGATGGCCTGGAACTCGGCGATGGGCTTGCCGAACTGCACGCGCTGCTTGGCGTAGTCGACGCAGAGTTCCAGGAGTTTCTGGGCCGAGCCCAGGGCGCTGGCCCCAGGGTCAGGCGGCCCTTGTCCAGGGTCTTCATGGCCGTCTTGAAGCCCAGGCCGATCATCTTGTCGCCGCCGATGACCCGGTCCCGGGGTATGCGGCAGTTGTCAAACAACAGCTCGCAGGTGTGGGCGCCGTGCATGCCCATCTTGCGCTCCACGGTGCCCACCGAGAATCCAGGGTCGCCCTTTTCCACGATAAAGGCGGTGACGCCGCCCTTGGATTTCTTGGCCCGGTCGGTCAGGCAGAACACGGTGGCCATGTCGGCCACGCTGCCGTTGGTGATGAAATGCTTGCGCCCATTGAGCAGCCAGGTGTCGCCCTCCAAGACCGCCGTGGTCTGCACGTTGCCGGCGTCGGAGCCGGCCTCGGGCTCGGAGAGGGCGAAGCAACTGGTCCACTCGCCGGAGGCCAGGCGAGGCAGGTACTTCTCTTTCTGTTCCTCGGTGCCGTCGTAGTAGATGCCCATGGAGCCGATGCCGTTGTTGGTGCCGATGCGCGTGCGGAAGCAGGCGTTGGTCTTGGAGAGCTCCTCGTAGACCAGGCACTCGCCCAGCACGCCGATGCCCAAACCGCCGTACTCCTCGGGGATGACCAGGCCGAACAGGCCCAGCTCGCGCATCTTCTCCACGATCTCCTCGGGTATCTCGTCCTCGTCCTCCACCTGGCGGCTGATGGGCTCCAGGTCCTGCTTGACGAACCGGCGTATGGTGTCCACCATCAGGGTGATGTTCTCGGGAATGGCGTAATCCATCTCAAGTTGCTCCTTGCTCTCGCTTGGCCGTCGGGCAGGCCCGGCGGGGGTGCGTCACGATTGCGCTTGCTAGCGCCTAGTCCCGCGCGAAGATACCGGCCACGCCCTGACCGCCGCCGCCGCAGATGGTCAAGAGGCCGTGGCGCGCGCCCTGGCGCTGCATCTGGTTGAGAAGCGTGACCAGGCGCATGGCGCCGGTGGCCCCGATGGGATGCCCCAGGCTGATGCCCGAGCCGTTGACGTTGACCTTCTGCTCGCAGTCGGCCCCCGAGAGCCCCATGAGCTTGGCGTCGGCCAGCATCTGCACCGCGAACGCCTCCTGAATCTCGAAGAGGTCGATATCGCCTATGCCGAGATTGGCCTTGGCCAGGGCCTTTCTGACCGCCGTGTCCACAGCGGGGTAGGTCAGGGTGGGATCGCAGGCGGCGTTGGCCCCGGCCAGGAAGCGGCCCAGGATGGGCAGACCCAGGGCCTTGGCCTTGCTTTGGCTCACCAGAACCACCACGGCCGCGCCGTCGTTCTCCGACGACGAGTTGCCGGCCGTGCAGACGCCGTCCTTGTACACCGGCTTTAGCTTGGCCAGCTTCTCCAGGGTGGTGCCGGGGCGCGGGGTCTCGTCCCGGTCGAAGAGCATCTCCTCGCCCTTCTTGCCCTTGAGGGCCACCGGGGCCACCTCGCCCTGGAACAGCCCCTGCTCCCAGGCGGCGGCGGCCCGGGCGTGGGAGCGCACCGACCACTCGTCGGCGGCCTGGCGGCTGATGCCCTCGCGGCTGGCCGCCGTCTCGGCCCAGGTCATCATGGAGTTCAGCTCTCCGTAGCGGCTGATGGGCTGGCTCATCACCCGGGCGCGCTGGATGCGGTCAAAGAAGGGCAGGCCCCACATGGCCAGGGCCCCGTGCCCGCTGGGCATGAAGCCCCATTTATCGTCAACACGGCCGCCCAGGCCCCAGCGGATGGAGCCGGGCAGGTACAGCTCGGCCTGGCTCATGGAGTCCAGGCCGCCGGCCACCACCACCTCGGCGTTGCCGGTCTGGATCTTCATCACCCCGATGAGGATGGCGTCCAGGCCCGAGCAGCAGCGCCGATCCAGCACCAGGGCCGGCACCTCATCGGGCCAGCCGGCTTCCAGAACCGCGAACCGCGCCGCGTTGGCGCATTCGCCATTCTGATAGGCCTGGCCCATGATCACCTCGTCCACCTGATCGGCGGACAGGCCGGCCTTTTCCAGGACCTTGTTGAGCACCACCGCCCCCAGCTTGCCCACCGGGGTATCCTTAAGCGTGCCGCCGAAACGGCCGATGGGGGTGCGCACCCCCGCCGCGATCACCACTGGTTCCATGCGTCTATCCTTCCTCCTGGGCCTTGGCCTAGTTGTTCATGCCGAGTTTGTTGCCCTGCTCGTCGTAGAGGTACCAGCCCTTGCCCGCCTTCTTGCCCACGTGGCCGGCCTTGATCTTGCGGCGCAGGATGGCCGGCGGGAACCAGCGGGGGTCCTTGGTCTCCTCGTAG
>JAZDIQ010000057.1:0-3661 GCA_043804825.1 Pseudomonadota bacterium | reverse complement strand
GTACATGTCAGCCGAGGCCCTGGAACAGGCCCAGGCTGACCAACAAGAACCAAGAGAGGAGGCCGAGGCGATCAAGCAGCTAGCCGCTTGATCAGGTCCAGGATGCCGCGAACCTCATACACCACCTTGACGGACTTGGCCCCGGAATCGCGGCCTGGTTCAAGTTCTACAACCATGAACGCCCTCACCAGGCCCTGGATTAGCGCACCCCCTGGCAAGCCTTCCAGGAGGAAAGCCTTTTCTCATATACTGATGGAGTCGAAAAGCCGTTGTGGACACCGGAGCACTCTCTTGTTGCCGCAGGATAGCTGTCCAAAGAATGGGGACCACCTCTGAGACCCTTATGATGATTAGTCGAACGGTGCTTTAATATGCCACCCGAATAGCTCCCCCCCCACCTGCCCCAACAGCCGCAAACAATTCTCCCTGGTCAGCAACGCCAGCTCGGCTTCCCGCTCCAAGAACGGCCGCACGTCTTGCAGCGCGTCCCGCCAGTTGACAGCCTCCAGGCGGCCGGCCAGGACCTCGACCCAGTTGGCGGGCGAAAGCTCTGACCCGGGGCAGGCCGTCTGGGCCAGGGCGGCGTTGAGCAAGGCCCGGTCGGGCGGGGGCCAGACCGGATCGGAGAGAAAGCACACAGGTCATACAGGTCACGGCCCTTGGTGAGGGCCGGTTTAGGATGGCGTGGAGCTTGCCGGCCAGGAGCGAGGCATGGTTGTAGTGGGGTAGGTTCAGGGTCACGAAACGCCGGATGATGGTGGTGGCCACCACGGTGCCGGCGGGCGGGTTAGTGTCCAGAGCTCCAGATTGACCGCCAACACCTCGTTGGCCCGGCGCGAAAGGCCCAGCTCGTGCAGCAGGCCAGGGAAGCGCACGAAGAGGGAGTTGACGGTCTTGAGGTCGGTGACCTTCAGCCCCACGTTGTAGGCCTGCGGTACTTCGTGGATGCTTTCAACCCGGCCAACTGCCACCAGCGCCATGAGAGCGAGCGCTTCCGGGCCTTCAGCCATGAGGAACTGATGCAGCGCGACAAGGCCAGCCTGGATATCTTTTGGCTAAAGGACGACAAACTAGAGGACTCGGAGAGCCTGCCCGACCCCGGGGTGCTGGCCGCCGAGATCGTGGCCAACCTGGAGGCCGCCCTGGAGCAGTTCGCGGCCATACAGGAAGAGTTGGAGCGCTGAGCCCGCGAGGAGAATCGGCCATTACGGCTCTGGTGCGGCTGGCATGGGCTGGCCTGGACTGTACCTTCAGGAAATCTCAGTTCGGCTGGTGGCGATCAAAAAGAATGGGGGGACGGATTTATTCCGCCCCCCCTTGCGACCCAGGCATAAAACAAACTAGGAAACTTGACGAGTTCTGCTACCGCGCCGAGGGGCGCGGATATGGCCTTACCTGCGGGGCTTGGCTTCGTTGACGGTAAGGTCCCGTCCGTCCATGTTGTAGCCATGGAAGCGCTGGATGGCCTTCTTGGCCTCCTCGTCCGAACTCATTTCCACGAAACCGAAGCCGCGAGAGCGGGAGGTATCCCGGTCGGTGACTACGCGGGCGGAAATTACCGAGCCTGCTTGGCTGAAAAGATCGTTAAGCTCACTGTCACCGGCGTTAAACGAGAGGTTCCCGACATAAATATTCATTTATCCAAATCCTTTTCTTTCCTGAGTCCTATAAATCATACCAGGCTCTAGGGTTTTTGCCATTATTATTACTAAAAGCTAGGAATAAATGGGAATCGCGAACATGCCGGGCCTATAAAGTCTACTTCCGTGGCGGCCATTGGGGTCCCCATTGAGGGACATCGAGGGGATCACGCGGCGTTGGCTAGCGCGTGCGTCGCATTTTTGCGAGGGTCGCTATTTACCTATTCACCAAGAATACCATGGTTTAGGCTTCATCTGTTGTCTCACCGCTGGCCCTCCGCAATCCCCTCTCCCCCACCTGTCACAACACCCGCAAACAATTCTCCCTGGTCAGCAACGCCAGCTCGGCTTCCCGCTCCAGGAACGGCCGCACGTCTTGCAGCGCGTCCCGCCAGTTGACTGCCTCCAGGCGGGCGGTCAGGACCTCTACCCAGTTGGCGGGTGAAATTTCTGGCCCGGGCCAGCCAGTTTGGATCAGGGCGGCATTGAGCAAGGCCCAGTTGGGCGCGGGCCAGGCCGGATCGGAGAGAAACCACACCAGGTCATATAGGTCCCGGCCCTTGGTGTAGGGCCGGCTTAGGATGGCGTGGAGCTTGCCGGCCAGGAGCGAGGCCTGGTCGTAGTGGGGCAAGTTCAGGGTCACGAAACGCCGGATGATGGTGGTGGCCACCACGGCGCCAGCGGGCGGGTTTGATCTTGCCCACGCACAGCGGACAGATTGTTAAGCGACCTGTTGGGACTCGAAGGCCAATGGGCTGATGTAGCCATTGGCACTATGCCTCCTGGTCCGGTTGTAGTCAATCTCGATATATTCGAATACCGCCCGGCGCATGGTCTCGCGGGAAACCAAGCTCTCTCCGTGGACCATCTCCACCTTGAGGGTGTGGAAAAAGCTTTCAGCGCAGGCGTTGTCGTAGCAATTGCCCTTGCCGCTCATGCTGCAAATCAGGCCGTACTTGGTGAAAAGGGCTTGGTAGCGCCTGGAGCAGTACTGGCTGCCCCTATCAGAATGAACTATCACGCCCCTGGGCATCCGCCGACGCCACAAGGCCATCTGCAAGGCGTCGCAGACCAGCTTTGCCTTCATGCGCTTGTCCATAGACCAGCCTACCACCATGCGTGAGAACAGATCGATCACAACCGCCAGATACAGCCAGCCCTCTGAGGTGCGCAAATACGTAATATCGCAGACCCACTTCTGGTTGGGGGCATCGGCCCTGAAATCTTGCCCCAAAAGGTTGGGGGCTACGGGCATGTCATGCTCCGAATCCGTGGTGGCCTTGAATTTCCTGGCCGCCTTGGCCACCAGACCTTGCCTGCGCATGCTGGCCGCCACGGTCTTCCGGTTGTAACAATGGCCACCATCAGCAAGGTCAAGAGTCAGACCCGGCGCCCCGCTGCGCTCCTTGCGGGCGGCAAACGCCTTGGCGACCAGACGATCCAACTGCTCTCGATCCAGCTGACGATTGCTGGGATGCGTCCGGCGATGCCGCCATTTGTAATAACCGGCGCGCGAGACCCCAAAGGCCGCACTGAGGGCCGTAGTGCTGAAACTGCCTGTAATATCTTGCATAAAGGCGTACTTCACTTCAGGCTTTTCGCAAAGTACGCCGCGGCCTTTTTTAATATGGCCAACTCCTCGGCCTGCTCGGCCACCTGCCGCTTGAAACGCGCGTTCTCGGTGGCAAGTTCCTTTTCCAACTCGCTGCGCCCGGCCTCGTAGCGGGCTTTCTTGCGCCAGTCGTACAGCTGCGATTCATGCAGCCCCAATTGCTTGGCCGCACTGGCTACGCCGACATGCCCGGCCAAGCCCAGGGCTTCCACCTTGAACTCTGCCGAGTACCGCCGACGAGACACCTGCTGCCCATTCCTCTGTTTGATTGTTAGCGGGCAGGTATAACCGGCCAGGCGTGGGCAGGATATAACCGGCCACATTGCGGACAAGTGAATCGGCATGGAAGCTGACCTCCTTATGGAGGTGAGCATGAGCCGACGTCTGGATGTGGCAATGAAAACAACGA
>JAZDIQ010000056.1:0-26732 GCA_043804825.1 Pseudomonadota bacterium | reverse complement strand
TCCACGCCGTGGATGGAGAAGGGCCGCGCCAATAGCGGGTCCAGGCCGTGACCCACGCGCAGCATGATGAACTGGCCCGGCCGGGCGGCGGCGGCGATCTCGGGGGCCTCCAGGCGCAGGCGATATATGCCTTCCCCGACTTTATGGTTTTCCTTGACCGAGGCCCAGTCGCTCATTTTATGTCCACCACCCTGCCGAGGCGGCCCGTGACGCACTCGCGCGGCCCCCTTGTGTCATTGCGAGGAGCGCCCGGGGTCCCCAGCCAGGCATCAGCCTGGCTGGGGTGGGAGCGACGAAGCAATCTCTTGGTCCCGGGTTCATCGCAAACCCACCACCGTGCCGAAGCGCCCGGTGACGCCCTCGCGGCGATAGGAGAAGAACTGCCCTCCGCAGCGGGTGCACATGCCGCTCACCTCGATATGGGCCATGGGCACCCCGGCGGCGGTGAGCTGGTCCACGGTGATCTGCCACAGGTCGAAGTTGTCGCCCCACAGTCGGTAGCGCAAGAAATCCTGGGGCAGTTCCGTGGCGTGGTTGACGAACTCGGCGCAGCAGGAACCCAGGCTGGGCGAGATGCCGGCCCAGATCTCCGCCGGCTGCACGCCGTAGCGCTCACCCAAGAACTCCACGCCCACGCGGGCCAGGTTCTGCACGTTGCCCCGCCAGCCGATGTGCAGATTGGCGACCACGCCCCGGGCCGGCGCGGCCAGCACCACGGCCTGGCAGTCGGCCTGTTTGATCAAGAGCCCCACGCCGGGCTGGTCGGTGGCCAGGCCGTCGGCCTCGCCAACCAGCCCCGACTCCTGGCCGTCCACGGCTATGATGCCGGTGCCGTGCACCTGCTGGGCAAAGGCCAGGCGCTCCAGCCCCAGGCTCTGGCGCAGGCGCTCCAGGTTGGCGGCCACCGCCGCCGGCTCGTCGCCGCAGGCGTGTCCCAGGTTGAGGGAGGCATAGGCCCCCTGGCTCACCCCGCCGTGGCGGGTGGTCACGGCGTGGCTCACCCCTTCCATGCCCGACAGCGCCACGAACCTCAACAGCGGCAATCCATTTTCTTGTTCGCGCAACATGAAAGGCAGCATATCCCCGCCAGGGACGGAGTGCAAGCTTCACGGCAGAGACCCGGAAGGCTGGCTAAACCTCTTGTTTTCGGGAGGAGCGGCCGTATGGTGCCCTTGGGGGAATGGCGTTTGCGCGCGGCCAGCCCACGCACGGTTAGGGTAATTATGGGGACTTCCCACCCACGGGAGCCGCCGGCATCCGCCCCGACGAAACCGCTAATCGACTCGTTTAGGCCCAGCCGGGGGCACCCGGCCAGGCAGGCCGGGGATGAGCGGCACCCTCCGGGCGTAGTCGCGGTAGGCCTGGCCCATCTGGCGGCGCAGGGTGCTCTCCTCGTGCCAGGTGCCCAGCACCAGGTAAAGGGTCAGCGCCAGGCTGGTGACCAGGTCGGCGGGGGCCAGGGCCCGCGCCCACAGGAGCAACAGGCTGGCCAGGTACATGGGGTGGCGCAGGCGGGCGTAAGGCCCCCCACGCACCAAGGCCTGGGGGGCTGGCTGGCGGCCACGGGCCTGCCCGAGACCCAGGAGGTCCACTCCCGCCCGCATCATGGCCCACTCGGCCCAGACCGCCAGGCCCAAGGCGCCGCCGGCCAGGAGCACCTGGGCCGCCCGCCAGGGCCAGGGCCACCAATAGACCCGCAGCCCCCCCAGCCAGGCGCAGTAAGCCAGGGGAGGCAGAATGCTCGCCAATGCCGCCATGGAGTAGTACAGGCGGTAGGAAGCGGGCGGCAGGCGGGAAAGGGCCAGCAGGCGCGCGGTCACGTCTTGCCGCAGCAAGAGGCTGTGCCCCGCGCCCCACAGGCCCCAGGCCAGGGCCAGCAGGGCCAGTTGATCCAGGCTCGCCGCCGGTGTGAGATTGTCCATGGAGTTGTATTCTGGGGCCGGGCCAGGGGTCAGTCAAGGGGCCAGCCAAGCCTGGGCCGGGTCTGGACGCGTATGAGGCCCGGCCGGTGGCGGCCCCATGGGCGTGTTGGTCACAGGCGATTGACACCCGCCGCCTCGGGCCGTAGGATGAGGCCGATCCCTAACCCATGTACCCATCCAACGCCGCCTTACGAGGCGGGGAGACTCTAGCCATGATCGCGCGCTACACCCTCAAGGAAATGGGCGATATCTGGAGCGAGCAGGCCAAGTACGCGGCCTGGCTCAAGGTGGAGCTGGCCGCCTGCCGGGCCTGGCACAAGCTGGGGCGCATCCCCGCCGAGGCCCTGGCGGAGATCGAACAAAAGGCAGCCTTCGAGGTGGAACGCATCGACGAGATCGAGCTGCAAACCCGCCACGACGTCATCGCCTTTTTGACCAACCTGGCCGAGCACGTGGGTCCGGCCAGCCGCTTCATCCACCTGGGGCTGACCAGCTCCGACGTGCTGGACACCGCCTACGCCCTGTTGCTCAAGGACTCCGCCGACCTGATCCTGACCGCCCTGGACCGGCTCCTGGCGGCGCTCAAGGCCCGGGCCTTGGAGCACAAGCACACCCTCCAGATGGGGCGCAGCCACGGCATCCACGCCGAGCCCGTGACCTTCGGGCTCAAGCTCGTGGGCTTTTACGCCGAGTTCGCCCGCGACCGCCAGCGTATCGAGCGGGCCAGGGCCGCCGTGAGCCGGGGCAAGATCAGCGGCGCCGTGGGCACCTACGCCCACCTGCCCCCGGAGCTGGAGGCCATGGTCATGGAGGAACTGGGGCTGGAGCCCGCCGTGGCCTCCACCCAGGTGGTGGCCCGCGACGGCTATGCCGAGTGGTTCTGCGCTTTAGCCATCCTGGGCGGGTCCATCGAGCGCCTGGCCGTGGAGATACGCCATTTGCAGCGCACCGAGGTGCTGGAGGCCGAGGAGGCCTTCGCCAAGGGGCAAAAGGGCTCTAGCGCCATGCCCCACAAGCGCAACCCCGTGGGCAGCGAGAACCTCACCGGCCAGGCCCGTCTGCTCAGGGCCTACGCCCTGGCCGCCCTGGAGAACATGCCCCTGTGGCACGAGCGCGACATCAGCCACTCCAGCGTGGAGCGGGCCATCGGCCCCGACGCCGACGTCACGGCCCATTACAGCCTGCACCGCCTGGCCGGGCTCATCGAGAACCTCACGGTCTACCCCGACAACATGCTGCGCAATCTCAACCAGACCGGCGGTCTCATTCATTCCCAGCAGGTGCTCCTGGCCCTGGCCGAGGCCGGGCTGACCCGCGAGCAGGCCTATGCCATCGTGCAGCGTAACGCCATGGCCACCTGGCAAGAGGGCGGCAGCTTCAAGCAGCGCCTCCTGGCCGACCCCGAGCTGACCGCCGGCCTGGGCCAGGGCGCGGCCCAGCTGCTGGACGGGCTCTTCGACCCCCAAACCCACCTGAAAAACCTGGACTTCATCTTCCAGCAGGTGCTGGGGCGGTAGACCGGGCCAATGTTATACTGGCCGGGTAGCGATCGCGCCCGCCCGGGTGCCGCTGCCAAGGAGGACGGCCCATGAGGCAAGCGCGCGGCATGGCCCCCTGTCTGGGTCTGATGGTGTCGCTGGTTCTGTTGGCGGCCCTGGCCGGCTGCCAGAGGCTTACGGAGCTTAAGGAAGAATTCGACCCCCGGTTGTCGGCGGCGGACCAGGACTATCAGGCGGCGGTGGAGCCCTATCTGGCCCTGGGCGTGGTCTACGACGGACCGGCCACCCAGCTAAAGGCCCGGGTGCTGCCCCTGACGCCCACGGTGCGCAGGGCCCAGGCCTTGCGCACGGCCCAGGCCCAGGCCCTGGACCAGGCCGGCACCCAGGGGCTCCTGGCCCAAGCCAGGGACGACGCTGCCCGCGGCCTGGAGGTGATGGTGAGCCTCTACGTGCCCGAGCGGCACTGGAGCGACCTGACCGCCGCCCGTCCCGACTGGCGGGTGCTGGTCATGGACGCCGCCGGCCGCCGCCTGGAGCCCGGCGACATCCGCCTGATCCGCGAAAAGGACCGCTCGGCCCTCAACCAATCCCTGTACTATTTCTGGGGACCCTGGGACCGCCTGTTCAAGGTGACCTTCGCCCAGCCCCAGGCCCCGGCCAGACTGCTGATCACCGGCGCGCCGGGCCAGGTGGAGATGCCGCTCAAATTGGATTAGCGCCGAGCTGGCGGGCAAGCGATGTCAGCGCCGCACGGGCGGGGGTTCTCCCCGCCCGTGTTCGTTCATGGAACAGCCCACACCGGGAGCCGCCGACGCCCGCCAGAGCCACAAGCTCAAGCGACTCGTATCGGCCCTGCCGGAGGCACCCGGCCGACCTGGCAAACTGCCAGGCTGATTAGTGGGCTCAGGAGAAGCCGCCGGAGCCGCACTTGTGGCCGCTGGCGGCCGAGGCCAGGCCCAGGCCGCCCTTGCCGCCGGGCGCGCCGCCGCCGGTGGCGAAGGAGGACATCAGGCGGCTGACTTGGCCGGACTGGCAATGGGGGCAGGCCACACCGGAGCCGTCGGCGCCGAATTGCAGATGCTCGAAGCATTTGCCGCAGTTGTTGCATAGGTATTCGTAGATGGGCATGTCTGTCTCCCCGTGGCATCGGTGTTTCCATTAAATGTAGGCCGCGCGGGCGGCTTGTCAAGCCCCGCTGGCCGCCGCGAGCCTCGGCTGCCCCAACGAGTCGGCCCAGTGCCCCGGACGGGGCGTAAACGAGTCGGTTGGCGCTGTGTCCAGGCCAGCGCTGGCGGCTCCCGACGGGACGCCGCCAATAAAAAACGGGCGGGGTCAAACCCCGCCCGCCGTGCTCTGGATGTCTGGGACCGGAAGGGCCTACTGCTCCTCGCTCTTGGGGGCCTCGGCCGGGGTCTGCTCCGACTCCATGGCCGCCAGCTTGGCCTTTAGCTCGGCCACCTCGCGCTTGTACTTGTCGGCCTCGTCGCCGCTGGGGGCGAAGGGCTCGCGGGCGGCTTCCAGCTCGGCCCGGCGCTTGTCCTTGAGCTCCTCGGAGCCCAGGTAGGCCGCCAGCGCGCCGGCCAGGATCAACAGGGGCGGCACCACGCCCTTGAGCAGCCAGAGGAACTCCTCCCACCAGCCGAAGAGCCCGATAACGCCCAGCACCAAGGCGGCGATACCACCAATAAGAGCCACCATCGCCCGTCCTCCTTGAAACTTTTTTTAAAAACAGCGGAATCGATCAAAAACGCCTTCGCCCGCGGGGCGTCGGCGAGGTATCTATAGAATTAACATCCACCCCCGACGCCTGTCAAACACTTCGCGGCCAGACCCCGCCGGGGCCTAGCGCCGCCAGGCCCCCAGCACCTGCTCATCGCGCGCCCCCAGGTCCAGCAAGAGCTGGCGGAAGCGCTCGGGCTGGGCCACTCCGAAGAGCCTCAGGGCGGGATCGGGACGATCATCCACATACAGATGCACGTGCGCCACGCCCAGAAGGCGCTGGCTGATGCCCCGGCGCAGGTCGATGCGCCGTATGCTGGCCAGGGGTATCCGCTCCTGGTGCCGACTGGGGAAGGTGCTCTCCAGCGACACCTCCTTGGTGTCCACCCGATAGAGGTTGCCGAAGCGCTTTATCAGGATGAAGGCCAAAAACAACGAGGCGATGAGCTGCCCCAGGGCCGGGGAGATTTGGGTGTCGGGATTGATCTGGGGGCCGATCATGAAGACCGCCACCCCGAAAAAGTACACGACAAAGGCCGGCCAACTGGGACGGAACTCCGCGTACTGCTCCAGGTCTTCTGGGTTCATGGGGCCGTTCTCCTGGCCGGAGGCCCCCGGAGGGGGCGGATTGGGGATGCCTGGCGGTCAAGTTATCCTCTTCCGGGGCCTTGGTCAAGACCCGCCCGCCGCGCCTGCGGCTTGACCGGCCCGGGGGCCTGAATTATGCTGCTAGCAGGGTGGCCGCCTGGCCAGCCTGAGTCTCTGGACGGCTAAGGGCACGCGTCGGCCCGGCGCGCCGGGGGGAGGTGTCATGCACGAGGCCATGCTTTACGAGAGGCTGGACCAACAGCGGGTGCGCTGCCTATTGTGCGCCCACGGCTGTCTGATCCCCCCCGGTGGCCGGGGCATCTGTCAGGTCAGGGAGAACCAGGAGGGCACCCTCCACAGCCTGGTCTGGGGCAAGCCCATCTCGGGCAGCGTGGACCCCATCGAGAAAAAGCCCCTGTTCCACTTCCTGCCCGGCAGCACCTCCTATTCCATCGCCACCCTGGGCTGCAATTTCCAGTGCGGGTTTTGCCAGAACTGGAACATCAGCCAGTACCCCCGCCAGGAAAAGGGCGCCGACATCCCCGGCGGCGGACCCCAGGGCCGACTGGTGCCCCCCGAGCAGATCGTGCGGCAGGCCCTGGCCCAGGGCTGCGCCTCCATCAGCTACACCTACACCGAGCCCACCATCTACTTCGAGTACGCCTTTGACTGCATGAAGCTGGCCGTGGAGCAAGGCCTGAAGAACGTCTTCGTGAGCAACGGCTATGAGTCGGCCCAGTGCGTAGAGGCCTGCCAGGGGCTTCTGCACGCCGCCAACATCGACCTCAAGTCCTTTCGCGACGACTTTTACAAGAGCGAGTGCAAGGCCCGCCTGCAACCGGTGCTGGACACCTTATTGGCCATGCGAGCCGCCGGCCTCTGGCTGGAGGTGACCACGCTGATCATCCCCGGCAGGAACGACGACCCCGGCGAACTGAAGGAGCTTACCGCCTTTCTGGCCCGCGAGCTGTCGCCCGAGGTGCCCTGGCACGTCAGCGCCTATCACCCCCAGTACAAGTACCAGGACAGCGGCATCGGCCCCACGCCGGTCAGGACCCTGGAGCGCGCCCTGGAGATCGGCAAGCAGGCCGGCCTGCTCTATGTCTACGCCGGCAACGTGCCCGGCCACGACAGCGAGTCCACGGCCTGCCCCGGCTGCGGCCGTCGGGTGGTGGGGCGCCGGGGCTACCGCATCCTGGGCCTGGACCTGAACAACGGCGCCTGCCCCGGCTGCGGCCGGCCCATACCCGGGGTGTGGGCGTGAGCCCGGCCCGGGGCGTCGGCGGGGCCGAGGGCGGAAAGCTTCCCGCCAGCGCCAGCCTGGATGCCGGCCTGTCGCCTCCGGCCCCCCTGGCCCCCACGGCAGCCGCCAGCGCCGGCGAAGACGAGAACGTCAACCAGCCCCTTGCCGCCAGCCCGGGCAGCGGGCCCGGCCAGGGGCACAGGGCGCGGCTGCGGGAGAAGTTTTTGCGCCATGGCCTGGCCAAGTTCACCGACGAGGAGGCCCTGGAGTTGCTCTTGACCCTGGCCACCCCCCGCCGGGATTGCAAGCAGCAAGCGCGGACCTTGCTGCGCGAGCTGGGCAGCCTGCGGGGGGTCTTGGAGGCCGAACCCAAGGCCCTGGCCGCCGTGCCGGGCGTGGGGCCCAAGAACATCCTGGGGCTCAAGCTGGTGCCGGCGGTGGCCCGGCGCTACCTGGAGGACCGCCTCTTGACCATGGGGCGGCTGGGCCAGGGACAGGAGCTGGAGGACTATTTGAAGTTCACCATGGGCGCCCTGACCCAGGAGGTCTTCCGGGTCTTTCTGCTGGACAGCGCCGGCCAGATCAAGGCCAGCGAGGACCTGTTCAGCGGCACCCTGGACCAGGCCGTGGTATATCCCCGGGAGGTGCTGGCCCGGGCGCTGTCGGCCGGGGCGGCGGGCCTGGTCTGCGCCCACAACCACCCCAGCGGCGACCCCGCGCCCTCGGCCAGCGATCGCCAATTGACCCGGCGGCTGTATCACGCCTGCCGCTCGGTGGGGCTGGAGTTGATCGACCACCTGGTGGTGGGCTACAAGGATGTCTTCAGCTTCGCCCACAGCGGCGAGTTGGCGGCCTGGGCGGCCGAGCACCAGGCCTGGGATATTTGAGCGCCCCCGGCAAACGGCCCGGCCCGCAGAGAACCACGGGCGTGGCCCGCTTGGCGGCACACTAGGAAAGGGACCCGCACATGGACGCGCGCGAGCGGTTGATTTTCGCCCTGGACGTGGACTCCACCGCCGAGGCCCTGGACCTGGTGCGGCTGTTGGCCGCCGAGGTGGGGGTGTTCAAGGTGGGGCTGGAGCTATTCGTGGCCGAGGGGCCGGCGGTGCTGGCCCAACTCAAGAAGGCCGGGGCGCGGGCCTTGTTCCTGGACCTGAAGCTGCACGACATCCCGGCCACCATGCGCGCCGCGGCCAAGGTGGCCGCCGGGCTGGGCGTGGATTTTCTCACCTGCCACTGCGAGCAGGCCGGCATCTTCGCGGGGCTGGACCTGGGGCGCACCCGGTTGTTGGCCATCACGGTGCTGACCAGCCTGGGGCCGGAGGACCTTAAGGCCGCCGGCTACCCGCCGGCCCTGCAAGACCCCCGCGCCCTGGTGCTGCACCGGGCGGGCCTGGCGCGCTCGGCCGGGGCGGCCGGGGTGGTCTGCTCGGGCCAGGAGGCGGCCCAAGTGCGTCAGGCCCTGGGGCCAAGCGCCCTGGTGGTCTGCCCGGGCATCCGGCCGGCGGCCAAGCTGGGGCCCGGCGCCGACGATCAGAAGCGCATCGTCACGCCGGAGGCGGCCCTGGCCGCCGGGGCCAGCCATATCGTGGTGGGCCGACCCATCCGCCAGGCCTCGGACCCGGCGCAGGCCGCGCGTCAGGTGGTGGAGGGCATACGGCGGGGCCTGACCGCTTGAGGGCCGCCCGATTGACGCCCCCCCTTGGCCCTGATATAGTTTTAGTAATAAAAAAAAGGGGTAAAGGCAAACCATGGCCGAGGTGATCGAGCTGAATAGGCGCGCATGCGCCCAACAGAAGGATCAGCGCGACCAGGCCCGCCGGCGGGCCGGCGCGGTGGCGGCGGCGCTATCCTGCGGGCTGTGCCCCCGGCGTTGCGCCCATTGCGGGCTGGCCATCGAGGATGCCCCCCCGGCGGCGTCCCTGGCCCCCTACCCTTTCTGCGGCCCCTGCCTGGAGGAATACCTGGCCTACCAGCGCCGCCAGCGGGGCCAGACCCAGCTGGAGGCCTATTGGCACAGCCCCCAGTGGGCGGAGATGTGGCGGGCCTGGCTGGAGCACATGGGGGCCGGGGAACGCTTCCGGAGTTCGCCGGAGTTCCTGCGTCTCATGGCCGAAACCCAGGACTGAGAGCGCGGTCGCCAGCGCCCGGCAAGGAGCAAAAGTCATGATCGGCGGTTTGGGTTTTCAAGAACTCCTGGTGATCCTGGTGATCGTGCTGATCATCTTCGGCGCCGGCAAACTGCCTTCGGTGGGGACCAGTCTGGGCAAGGCCATCAAGGGCTTCAAGAGCAGCATGGCCGACGAAACCCCCGCCGAGCAGGTGACCCAGGGCCAAGAAGGCCAGCCCCCCGCCGCCGAGCAGCCGGCGGGCCAGGCCAACCATGCCAGCCAGGGTAAGCCCCCGGCCTGATCCCGCTGGCAAGGCCAGGTCGGCACAAACTGCCGGCCCCGGCAATATTTTTTAACCTCCGTCGGTCTCCGGCGGGGGTGTTTTAGTCTCAACCTGTTGATAAAACGTATCTTGATCAGGCTACTCCTGGATGGCAGGATACTTGCTTCCCCGTAGGGCGTGGAGCACCCTTTGGGAGACGAGACTTGTTGCCCGCATCGGTATATGGCATAACCTCGGGACTGACCAGCACGGCCGGCACGGCCTCCTCGGCCAGTTCCGCCTCGTCGGGGGGCACGGGGTTCGAGGCCGCTTTGCGGGCGGCCCTGGCCGCCACCACCTCCCAGGACGCCACCGCCACCAGCACCGCCTCCTCCCAGGCCAGCCAGCAGTTCAACCCCCTGCCCAGCCGCGCCTGGGTGGGCTACAGCGCCACGGCCAAGGCCCAGGGCACCGGCCAGCTCAAGGCCCTGGAGCTGCCCCCGGGCCTGGTGCGCCCCCCCCGCGATCCCATCTCCCAGGATGGCGTGGACACGGGCCAGGGCGATGACAGCGGCGCCACCAGCCTGCCCAAGGCCATCTCCACCTTCGGCGGCGACTACTTCAGCCAGGACGTGGGCCTGGGAGCCGCCCAGCAGGTGGGGGACAACATCTATCAGTTCCATTTCCCCCACATCGTGCAGAAGGACGGCACCTACTACGCCTACTTCATCGACCACAGCCAGGGCTCGACCAACGACGTGGGCCTGGCCACCAGCAGCGACGGCGTGAACTTCACCTATCAGGGCAAGGTGCTGGAAAAGGGCGCCGAGTACGACGCCAACCAGGCCAGCTTCCCGGACGTGCAGTACGACCCCGACAGCAAGACCTGGTACATGCTCTACGAGGGCAAGTCCCAGGAGGGCGACGTCAACAGCGTCTGCCTGGCCACCAGCAGCGACGGCCGCGACTGGACCAAGCAGGGGCCGATCATCGAGCCCGGCGACGCCGGGGCCATGAGCGCCGTGGACGTGGGCACGCCGACCCTTTTCAAGGAAAATGGCACCTGGAAGGTCTACTTCCACGGCCTGGCCCAGGACGGCCGGGTACGCATCGGCTACGCCAGCGGGGCTGATCTAAAGAACCTCTCGGTCAAGCAGGGGGCCGTGTTGGACGTGGACCAGGAGGGGCTGCAGGCCGGCACCGTGGGCGACCGCTCCAGCGTGGTCAAGGTGGGCGACTACTATTACATGGCCTACGAAACCAGCAGCGCCAGCAGCGACTTCGGCAAGGCCCGCTGGGGCATCTCCCTGGCCCGCAGCACCCGCCCCGACGGCGGCTGGCAAAAGCTGGACGAGAACATCATCACCAACCCCAAGATGGGGTTCGGCTACGACGGCCCCGAGCTCTCCGTGCAGAACGGCAAGGTCTATCTCTACTACCGCACCACCGGCAACGGCACCATGCGCCAGGAGCTGACCGGCCTGGCCGATACGGCCCAGGTGCGGGCCGGCCGCGACACCCTGGCCAGCCAGGTCAAGACCACGGCCAACCAGGCCTACTTCAAGAGCAACGGCACCTTCTTCAACGGCTAGCTCCGGGCCGTGACCTGGCCCGCCCGCACCCGCCTATCTGGCCTCCACCTGGCGGCCCCAGCGCTCCTCGCCCTGCCGCCGCCGGGCGCAGGCCGGGCACAGCCGCTGCCCGGCCGCCGAGGCGGGGGCCAGCAACTGCTCCAGGCGTCCCTCCAGTTGCTGCCGCTGGGGGGTGGTGATGAAGGCCAGTCCGCAGGCGGAGCAGGTCTCCAGGTCCATCTCCTGGAAGGCCGCCCCGGCCAGGGACATGCGCCGCCGGCCCTGGCCGTCGACCAGGCGGGCCGCCCCGGTGGGGCAGACGGCGGCGCAGGCCCCGCAGGCGATGCAGCGCCGGCTGGGGCCGCTGAAGTCTTTCAGCACCAGGCGTTCGGCGTTTTGGCAGGGCTCCAGCACCAGGGCCTGGGGGCCCATCTCGGCGCAGGCCACCTGGCACAGGCCGCAGCCGATGCACAGGTCGCAACGCAGGCAGCGCTGGGCCTCGTTCAGGGCCATGCCGGCGTCCAGGCCCAGCTCCACGGCCAGGAAGTCGGCAGCGCGCTCATCGCCCGGCCGCAGGGGTATGGCCGGCCGGGCCAGGCGGCCGCGCTGGCCGATCTCCAGGGGCAGGGGCGGCACCATCTGGCGGGGCCGCGCGGGCTCCAGGCCCTGGGCCGGCTCCAGGCCCCCCAGGAAGGCGTCCATGGCCAGGGCGGCGCGCTTGCCGGCGGCCACGGCCGCCACCACGGTGTCCGGTCCGGTGACCGCGTCGCCGCCGGCGAAGAGCCAGGGCACGGTGGTCTGTCCCGTGGCCGGGTGGGCCAGAATGGTGCGCGAGCACACCCCCCGGTCCTCGGCCAGGGCGCCCAGGCAGGCCATCTCCGGCTCCTGGCCGATGGCGGCGATCACCGCCCCGGCCTTGATCACGAAGTCGCTGTCCGGCACCAGCACCGGCCGGCAGCGCCCCGAGGAGTCCGGCGGCCCCAACTCGGCCCGCTGGCAGACCAGGCCGGTCATGCGCCCGTCCTGGCCCTGTATCTCCTTGGGCACCGTGAGCAGGGCCAGGCTGACGCCCTCGGCCAGGGCCTGCTCCACCTCCTCGTGGTGGGCCGGCATCTCCTGGCGGGTGCGGCGGTAGGCGATGGTCACCCGGCTTGAGCCCAGGCGCAGACAGGTGCGCGCGGCGTCCATGGCCGCGTTGCCCCCGCCCACCACCACCACCGCGTCGGCCGGCGGGGTAAGATCGCCCAGGGCCACCCCGCGCAGGAAGGTGATGGCGTCCAGCACCTGGGGATAGTCTTGTTCGCCCTGTAGACCCAGGCTGTAGCCGCAGTGGGCGCCGATGCCCAGGAAAATGGCGCCAAAGCCCTGCTCGCGCAGGTCCTCCAGGCTGAAATCCTTGCCCAGGGACTGGTTAAGCTTGATCTCCACCCCCAGGTCGGTGATGCCCGCCACGTCGGCCGCCAGGGCCTGGCGGGGCAGGCGGTAGGCCGGGATGCCCAGGAACATGGTGCCGCCCACCTCGGGCTGGGCCTCGAAGATAGTCACCTGGTGGCCCTTGAGCGCCAGATAATAAGCCACGCTCAGACCCGCCGGGCCGGCGCCCACCACGGCGGCCTTGAGCCCGCTGGCCGGCGCCAGGGCGGGCCGGGGGTAGCCGCCGGCGGCCAAGGCCCCCTGGGCGGCCACGGCCTTCATGGCCCGTATGCTGATGGCCTGGTCCAGCTCGCCGCGCAGGCAGGCCCCCTCGCAGGGGGCCGGGCAGATCAGCCCGCAGGTGTAGGGCAGGGGGTTGTCCTGGCGGATGACCGCCACGGCCTCGGCGTGGCGCCCCTGGCCCACCAGGGCCAGGAAGCTGGGGATGTCGATGCCCGCCGGGCAGCCGCCGTGACAGGGGGCCAGGCGGGGTTTTGCGGGATCAAAGACGGCGCAGGGCCGGCCATCCTGATGCTCCAGCCACTGGGCGGCGAAATGGCTCAAGGCGCTGGCCAGGGGCCAGGCCGCCGGCGCGCCCAGGGCCTGGAGGTCCTGGGCCAGCTCCGCCAGGCGCTCCAGGTGCCCGGCCCCGGCCCGGCGCTGGAGCAGCTCCACCACCAGGCGCAGGGCCTGCAAGGTCAGGCCCCGGCCGGGGTCCGGCGGGCCGTCGGGGGGGGCCTGGCGGGCCAGGTGCCACAAGGCCCGGCGGGTCTGATCCACCAGGCAGGAATCCTCGCCCAGTGCCCACAGGGTGCCGAAGCCGGGATTGACCCGCGCGCTGATCAACTCCTCCGGGGCCAGGGGGGTGGCCGCCGCCTCCAGGGATAAAAACCCCGACAGGCCCTGGTCCAGGCTCAGGGCGTGGAAGCGGGCCGGGTCCTTGAGGCCGCCGGCGGCGTCCAACACCTGCCACAGGTGGGCGCCCATGGGCACCTCCACCAGCCCCGGCTTGTTGACCTGCCCACCCACGGTGATCAGGCGGGTGCCGCCCTGGCCGTGCATGCCCTGGGCCAAAAAGCGCGCCACGCCCAGGATGAAGACCAGGGTGATCTGGTGCCAGGTCTCCAGGGAGTGCCACAAGACCCGCCCGGCCCCGGCCGCGGCGGCGTCATCGACGAACTCCAGCTCCAGGGCCGGCGTCTGCTCCTCCAGGGGGCGGTCATGCAGAAAGCGGCCCAGGGCGGCCTGCAAGAAGGACTCTTGGCCCAGGGAGGCCGGGGGAAGGAGCACCCGCGCCCGCCGGGCGCCCAGGGCCAGGGCGGCGATGGAAAGCCCCTCCAAAAGGCCGAAGGGGTTGCCCTGGATCAGGGCCTGATTGGTCAAGGCGTGGGGGTCGGCCTGGCGGGCGTCCACCACCAGGCAGCCCTGGCCTTGGCCCTGCCGATAGGCGAACCACTTGAGAAACACCGGCTGGCCGTCGGTCCCGCGTTCGCGCAGGGCCGCGTCCCTGAGGGTGGTGATCACCTCCAGGGGGCTCATGTCGGCCGCGCCGTTGGCCCCCACGAAGCCGCCGCCCTCCAGGTAGGAGTTGAGGTCCGGGGCCGCCTGGGCGGCGCAACGGATCAGGAGCACGGGCTCTTCCAGGGGCGGGGGCACTCTTGACCCCTCCATGGCCGTCACTTGCCCTCGCTGGCCAGGGCCTGGGCGAAGCGCTGACGGCGGTCGGCGGGCAGGTTATCGGCCGGGCCGAACTCCAGGCACTGGGTCAGGCACTTGGTGACGCAGGCCGGCTTCTGTCCCTGGTCCAGGCGGTCCTTGCAGTAGTCGCACTTGACGGCCTTCTTGCTGGCCGGGTCCCACTGGCAGGCCCCCCAGGGGCAGGCCATGATGCAGCTCTTGCAGCCGATGCACAGGGACGCCTCGATGTAGACGATGCCGTCCTGGGGGCGCTTGCGCACCGCCCCGGTGGGGCAGACGCTTAAGCACCAGGGATCCTCGCAGTGGAAGCAGGGCATGAAGACCTGGCGCACGGCCGGGATGCCCGCCCGGTCGCTGGGTCCCACGCTCAGGTTTTTGCACAGGGCCGGCCCCGGTCCCAGGGATTTGTTGGATTTGCAGGCCACCTCGCAGGCCTGGCAACCGATGCAGCGGGCGGCGTTTTGCAGCAGGTAGTAATTGCTCATTTGCCTTTTGTCTCCCTGGCCCTAGCCGGCCTTCTTGACGCTGATGACGCTCTCGGTAAGGGTGTTGCCACCGCCCAAGGGGTCGTAGGAGGTCAGAAGGCCGCTCATCAGGCGCTGGTCGGCCATGCCCCGGTTGTAGCTCCTGGTCTGCCAGGGCACGCTGCGGCCGAAGCCGTGCAGCATGAACCCGGCCTGGGGGTCGATCCAGGGGGTGATGGTCAGGCGGCCCTTGAGCGCCACCCCGTTGTTGGACACCTCCACCAGGTCGCCGTCGGCCAGGCCCAGGGCCGCCGCCGGCTCGGGGTGCAGCCACAGGCTGTTCTCGGGGCACAGCTCGTGCAGCAGGGGGTTGTTCTGGGACTGGGCGTGGGCGTGCACCGCCGGCCGTCCGAAGATGAGCCTGAACTGCCCCGGCCCCAGGGGCGGCGGGGGGTCGAAGGCCGCGAAGCTCTCCAGGCCGTTCTTGGCCAGCATGGCGCTGACCAGCTCGATCTTGCCCGTGGGGGTCTTGAACTTGAGCCCCTCGGCGCGGTCCCACAGGATGGGCTGGCTGGCGAAGGAGACCGACCCCTTGGCGCGCAGGGTCTCGATGTCCACGCCGGTGCCCTCCAACTGATGGCGCCAGATGTCCTCGATGGTCTCATAGGGGAAGTACTGGCCCAGGCCCAGGCGGGCGGCCAGCTCCTTGAATATCCACCAGGCCGGCCGGCTGTCAAAGCGCGGGGCCACGCATTGGTCGCGCATGATCAGCCCCGGCTTGGGGCCGTTCTTGGCGGCCAGGATGTTGGCCCGCTCCAGGTAGGTGGACTCGGGCAGGATCACGTCGGCCCGCCAGGCGGTCTCGCTGTAGTTGACGTCGATGGCCACCACCAGCTTGAGCTTGTCCAGGGCGCGCAGTTGGGCCTCGGGGTCGGGCAGGGCCGACAGGGGGTCGTGGCGGTAGGCGATGTAGGCGCCCATGGGGTAGGGCTGGCCGCTCTCGATGGCCGGGAAGAGCAGGTGCAGGAGCCCGGGCTCCGGGTCCCAGTGCTTGTATTTGCCGCCCACGCCGTCCACCCGGGGGGCCTCCACGGCCGGCATACCGGCGCCCAGGCTTTTCAGGCCCTTGTGGCCGGCGTCGGCCGGGGTCTTGGCGATGATCAGCCCGCCGGGAGTCTCGATGGCGCCGAAGAGCACGTTGAGGATATAGGAGGTGCGGCAGGTGTGGAATGACTGGTGGTGGCGGGCGGTCATCCAGCCGGGGTGGAAGATCACCCTGGGGGCGTCGGCGGCCACCTCGCGCACGAAGGCCATGATCTCGCCGGCCGGCACCCCCGTCTGCTCCTCGGCCCACTGGGGGGTGTAGGGCTCCACGAAGGACCGCAGCTCCTCAAGGCCGCTGACCCAGCGGTCCACGAACCGGGCGTCGTAGAGGCTTTCGGCCAGCACCTGGTGGATGAAGGCCAGATTCAGGGCGTACTCGGTGTTGGGCGGTATCTGCCAGAAGCGGGTGGCCTTGCTGGCGGTGGTGGTGGCGCGCACGTCGATATAGGTGCACTTGGCGCCCTTGTCCAGCGCGTCCATGAACTCCTTGGCCTCCTTGACCTGCAAGGACTCCAGGAGGTTGCGGCCTATGAGCACGATGTGGCGGCAGTTTTTGATATCGTAGTTGAAGCCCTTGCGTCCAAAACCAAAGACGCTCCTGGCCGCATGGTGCACGTTGCGGGCGCAGGTGCAGTCGTGGTTGAAGTAATTGGGCGAGCCCAGGGCCTTTAAAAAGCTCTTGGTCAGGTCGGGGAAGGGGCCGCCGCGGTCGGAGAGCGCCACGGCCTGGCCGCCCATCTCGTCCATGACCTGCTTGAGCCCCTGGGCCACATAGTCCAGGGCCTCGTCCCAGGTGGCCCGGCGCCACTGGCCGGAACCCCGGGGGCCGGAGCGGATCAGGGGCTGCTGGGGGCGTTGGTCGTCGTACTCGAAAGCCAGGCCCGCCGCGCCCTTGGCGCACAGGCTGGTGCCCATGGCCTTGTCCTTGGAGTTGCCCTGAATCCACACCGCGCGGCCGTTTTCCACCTCCACCTCGATGGGGCAACGCACCGCGCACATGCCGCAAAGGCTGTTGACCGTGCGCCGCCCGCTGGAATCCACGCCCTGGGCATTGGGCGCCTTGTCGGCTGGCATAGCTTTCTGCTCCTTGCTTGTCGAAAAAGTGTCACGCCGGGCCGTGATCCTGGAATTGGCCGACCGGCGAGGGGCCGCCGCGCGGCCGCCTCAAACCGGTTAACTATATACTTCAATATATTTTGTAGTCCATACCCTGTGGTCGCGGAGGCCAATATTTTGGCCGGCCAGCCGTCTCTCGCGGGCCGGGAGACGGCGACTCCATGGTTGACCATCTTGGGGGGTGGATGGTACATATGGCGAGATTTCCGGCGGGTTTGCCAGAGGGCCGCCCGGTGGGACTCGTCTCGCGCTGGCTTGTTGGTGCCACTGCGGAGGGATGGCCGAGTGGTCTAAGGCGGCGGTCTTGAAAACCGCTGACCGAAAGGTCCGTGGGTTCGAATCCTACTCCCTCCGCCACTTCATTTAAGTTTCCCCGGTCCAACCGCCATTGAATCGCCGGCTGTCACGCTGCGCGGTAATTTGTCTCGCCGCGCGGGACACCCGCCCAAGCACGGCCGGTCCGCCGGCGCCTGACCGCACAATACCCCATAAAAACATACAAAATTGTCCAAACACCCCTGGCATGAAACATGCGTCTTGTCTCCGGCGGGGGCGACAGCCTGGCCTGGAGCCTTGAAAAGCAAACCACGAACGAGGTGACAATCCATGGCCCGTCATGTCCAGGCGCCAGCGGCCCAGATGCGCGCGGACGGCCAGACCAGGCAGGGACGGGGCAAGGTCATCCCCGTGGCGGACCTGCGCCTCAAATTTGGCATGCCGCCGGCGGCCTACAGCCAGCGCGCCTGCATGGAGGAGATGGCCTGTATCAGCCGGACGGCGGCGCAGAGGCAACCCGGAGAGAGCCAAGATACAATGAGCGCATTCTAATCTTTTCATCTGGCTTGAGCACAAGGAGCGAGGATCATGCGCAATCTTAAGTTGGCAGCCAAGATAACCCTGGGCTTTGGCGCCCTGATCGTCATCGCCCTGCTCTTGGGCGGCATGGCCGTCTACAACATGATGAGCATAGAGCGGCAAACCGTACGTCTGGCCAAGGAGTACGTGCCCGAGGTGGCGCTGGCCAACGAGGTGGAGCGGGCCTCCCAGGCCGCCATGCTGGCCATGCGCGGCTACCAATACACCGGCGACGATGCCTTCCTCAAGAACGCCAGGGAGCACTTGGCCGAGGTCAAGGCGCGGCTCAAGGCCGCCTCCGAGCATGCCGGCAAGTTCCCGGCCCTGGTAAAGCTCAAGGAATACGGGGCCAAGGCCGAGATAAAGATCGCGGAGTACGAGCAGCTGGCCAACCAGGCCGAGGCCAGGGACCATGCCCTGGATGGCAACCGTCAGGTAATGGACACGGCGGCGGCTCGGTATATGAAGGTCGCCAACACCTTTCTGGAGGAGCAGACCCAGAAGCTCAAGGCCGAGCTGAAGTCGGGCCAGGACGTGGACGATCTGCAAAAGCGGCTGGACAAGATCACCCTGATCAACAATGTCATCGACCTGGGCAACTGGGTGGGCATGGCCAATTTCAAGGCTCAGGCCCTGCGGAACCCCAAGCTGGCCCGGGAGGCCTTCAAGGACTTCGAGGAGATTACCAAGAAGCTCGATGTCCTCAAGGCCGTCAACAACGAGAGGGACGACCTGGCGGAGATCGCCGACATCAAGGCGGCCAGCCAGGAATACCAGAAGGCCATGGATGAGTTGCTGGGCAACTGGCTGGCCCAGGATGAGCTGGCCAGGCAGCGCCTGGAGGCGGGCAACCAGGTGCTGGCCCTGGCCAAGGGCACGGCCTTGGCCGGCATGGGGCAGACCACCATTATCGCCGACCAGGCCGTGGAGCATCTTTCCGTGGCCTCCACGGTGATGGTGGTCGGCCTGGCCCTGGCCCTGGCCCTGGGCATGCTCTTGGCCTTCTTCATCACCCGGAGCATCACCCGGCCCATCCAGCGGGTCATCGCCGGTCTGGCGGAGGGCTCCCAGCAGGTGGCCGCGGCGGCCGGCCAGGTGGCCACCAGCAGCCAGTCCCTGGCCGAGGGCGCCTCCCAGCAGGCCGCCTCCCTGGAGGAGACCAGCTCCTCCCTGGAGGAGATGTCCTCCATGACCAAGACCAACGCCGACAACGCGGCCCAGGCCAACAGTCTGATGGGCGATTCGCGGGCCTCGGTGGACCGGGCCAACCAGTCCATGGAAGATCTGACCCAGGCCATGCAGGAGATCAACGCCGCCGGCGAGCATACTGGAAAGATCATCAAGACCATCGATGAAATAGCCTTCCAGACCAACCTGTTGGCCCTTAACGCCGCCGTGGAGGCCGCCCGGGCGGGCGAGGCCGGCGCGGGGTTCGCCGTGGTGGCCGAGGAAGTGCGCAATCTGGCCATGCGCGCCGCTGAGGCGGCCAAGAGCACCGCCAACCTCATTGAAGGCACCATCAAGAAGACCAAGGAGGGCTCGGAGTTGGTGGCGCGCACCAACCAGGCCTTCCAGGAGGTGGCCAGCAGCGCGGACAAGGTGTCCGAGTTGGTGGGCGAGATCGCCGCGGCCAGCAGCGAGCAGGCCCAGGGCATCGAGCAGGTGAACAAGGCCACCAGCGAGATGGACAAGGTGACCCAGGCCAACGCGGCCAACGCCGAGGAATCGGCGTCGGCCAGCGAGGAGTTGTCCTCCCAGGCCGCGACCATGCAGGGCTTTGTGGATGACCTGATCCGCCTGGCCGGCAGCGCCAGTGGCCACGGCCGCCGGGGTGGGTCTGGGGGCCGGCGCCAGGACGGCCGGGACGGTGGGCGGTCCCGGGGCCTGACGCCCCGGTCCTTGCCGGCCCCGGCGGCCAGGCCCCAGGCACCGCCCGCGCCGCTGGCCCAACGGCCCCGCAGCGAGGCGGAAAAGGTCATCCCCTTGGAGGATGATTTCCAGGACTTCTAGGTGCGGGCCATCAAAAGCCGTCCATGGCCCGCCCAGGGGCCTTTAGCGGCCCATGCTCCGGCAGGTTCCTGGCCCCGCTTCCCGTTGGGGGCGGGGGGCTCCATCCCCCCGCCCTCCCCGGCGCCCCCCGGCGCTAACGCATCCCCTGCCCCAGAAAAATAGACCTCGGCCCCCGTCCCGAGCGACCCGGCGCCGGGCAAAAAGACCTTGCAAGTGCGAAAGCCTTGGGTTACAGTTACCACGGCCCGGCCAGGTAGAAGTTGTCGTAATTACTGGACTTGATGCCGCCGGACCTCACATGGCCGTTGACGGGACCGACCTACCGGAGAGATGACCGAGAGGCCGAAGGTGCTCGCCTGCTAAGCGAGTGTAGGGTGTAAAGCTCTACCGAGGGTTCGAATCCCTCTCTCTCCGCCACGTTAGCCTTCGCGCAGGCGCGGCCCGGGCATAAGGCCCGGGCCTTGTCTGTTTTATAGCTTCGCCCCACCGCCGCCCGCGGGCAGCCCCGGAGGCCCCGTGCTCTTCGCCCAGATAGTGGCCTTCATCCTGGTCATGGCCGTCTTCGAGGCCTACCGGCCCGGCCCGCCGTCCCTTGGCGCCTGGGAGAGCCTCTTGGCCTCGGCGGCACTCTTGCTGTGGCTGTGGGCCGGCTGCCGGGTGGCCGCCGCCTGGCTCTTGCGCCGCCTGGCCGGACCCGAGCCCCCCGGCGACCCGGCGCGGGCCACCCGCCGCCTGATCTTCAACCTGCACCTTCTGGGCTTGGCCTGCCTTTTGGGCATGATCACCGTGCTGGACATCAAGGCCCAGGTGCAGGCCGTGCCCTTGTTGGCCAATTCCGAGGCCTTGAGCGGCCTGGTCGCCGCGGGTCTGTATTTTTTGCACCTGGCGGTGGTGTGGTCGGCGGCCCATCCCGTGGAGCGGGTGACCCTGGGCCAGTCCCTGGACCTGGGGGCCTACGTGCGCGGCCAACTGCGCTTCGCGGCGCCGGTGGCCTTCCCCTGGCTGGGGGTGGCCCTGGTGCGCGACTTCCTGGGCCTCTTGTGGCCCCGGGCGGCGCTGTGGCTGGATAGCGGCCTGGGCGACCTGGTCTTCCTGGGCGCGGCCATGGTGGCCCTGGCCCTGGTCTTCCCGCCCCTGGTGCGCCACTGGTGGGGCTGCCGTCCCCTGCCCGAGGGTCCCCAGCGCCAGTTGGTGCAGGCGGTGCTGGACCAGGCCGGGGTGCGCGTGGGCGAGATTCTCTACTGGCCCATCATGGGCGGGCGCATGCTCACCGCCGGCATCCTGGGCCTGGTGCCCCGGCTGTCCTACCTGCTGATCACCCCGGCCCTGGCCGAGGCCTTGACGGCCGAGGAGCTGGCCGGGGTGGTGGCCCATGAGGCCGGGCACGTGCGCCACCGGCATCTGCTGTCTTATATGCTGTTTTTTATAGGCTTTTTTGTGCTGGCCTACGCGCTGGCCGAGCCCCTGACCCTGCTCGGCAACGCCCTGCTCTACAACCTGGCCGGCAGCGCCTGGGGCCTGGGGCTCCTGGACGGCCAGGGACAGGGCCAAGGCTGGCTCAGCGCGCTGATGGCCATGCCCCTGATCCTGGTGCTGTTGCTCTATCTCCGCTATGTCATGGGTTTTTTCATGCGTCACTTCGAGCGCCAGGCCGATTTCTTCGCGCTGGACCTCATGGGCAGCCCCGCACCCATCGCCGGGGCCTTGGAGCGGGTGGGCTGGCTCAGCGGCAACAGTCGCCAGGTGCCATCCTGGCACCACTTTTCCATCGCCCAGCGCAGCGAGGCCCTGTGGGCCAAGCAGGGGCGGCCGGGAGCGGCCCGCGCCGAGGGGCTGGTCCTGCGCCGAGGGCTGGCCGTCTATCTGGCCGGCATGCTGCTGTTGGCCGGCCTGGGCTGGGGCATGCAGGCCCTGGACCTGGGGCAAGGCCTGCGTCAGGGCCTGTTGATCCGGCTCTTCGAGGACCGCCTGGGCCAGGGCGGACAGGACGCCCAGACCCACATAGCCCTGGGCACCCTGCGCTTCGAGCAGGGCGACCAGGCCGGGGCCGTGCGCGAGCTGCGCCTGGCCCTGGCCCTGGCCCCCCGCGACCCGGAGGCGCAAAACGCCCTGGCCTGGGTGCTGGCCACCGCCCGCGACGCCTCCTTGCGCGCCCCCCAAGAGGCCTTGCGGCTGGCCCAGGCGGCGGTGGCCAGCTCGCCACGCCCCCACATCTGGGACACCCTGGCCGAGGCCTATCTGCTGAGTGGCCAGCCCGACCTGGCCCTGGCCGCGGCCCGGGCGGCCCTGGCCGCCGGCCCCCAGGAGCGTCCGGAGTACTTTGAGGCCCAACTCAGACGCTTTGAACAGGCCGCTCGCCAAGCCGGTCAGGCCGGGCAAACCGGGCGGGCCGGACGGCCGTGATCCGCCGCCTGGCCATCATCGGCCTGGACTGCGCGGAGCCCTCCCTGGTCTTCGGCGGCCTGCGCGACCAGTTGCCCCACCTGGCGGACCTGATGGCCCGGGGGCGCTGGGGGCGCCTGCAAAGCTGCCACCCGCCCATCACCGTGCCGGCCTGGGCCTGCATGACCACGGGCCGCGACCCCGGCCAACTGGGGCTCTACGGTTTTCACAACCGCCGGGGGTTCGCCTATGGCGAGCCGGCCCTGGCCAGCCAGGAAGACCTGGACGCCCCTCTGCTGTGGGACCTGGCCGGCGCGGCCGGGCTCACCTCCACGGTGCTGGGCGTCCCCCTGACCTACCCCCCCCGGCCCATCCGGGGGGCCCTGGTGGCCGGCTTCCCCGCCCCGGCCGGGGCCGCCCTGACCTGGCCGCGCAGCCTGGGGCCCTTGCTCAGCCGCTGGGCATCCGGCCCCTACCTGGCCGACCTGGAGGGCTTCCGCCACCTGGACCCGCCGGAATTGCTCAGCCAGGCCGGGGAGATGGCGAGGCGGCGCTTCGCCGTGGCCCGGGGACTCTACCGCCAGTACCAGCCCGAGCTGTTCATGATGGTGGAGATATCCCTGGATCGGGTGCAGCACGCCTTCTGGGATCAGGACGGCCCAGGGCAGCGGGCCATCGCCCGGCATTACCGCCTCCTGGACGCCGAGGTGGGCCGGCTCTTGCCCCTGCTGGACCCCCAGACCCTGGTGCTGGTGGTCAGCGACCACGGCTGCCAGGGCCGCCAGGGTAACCTGGCCATCAACGAGTGGCTCATCGCCCGTGGTTGGCTCAAGCTCAAGTCACGCCCCCAGCGGGCCGGGCCGCTTAAGCCGGAGATGGTGGACTGGCCGGCCACCAGCGCCTGGTCCGAAGGTGGCTACCTGGCGCGCATCTATCTTAATATAAAGGGCCGCGAGCCCCTGGGCCTGCTGGAGCCCGGCCAGGCGTCGGCCTGCAAGGCCCGGCTCAAGGCCGACTTGGAGGCCATGCCCGGCCCCGACGGCGCGCCCCTGGGCAACCAGGTGCTGGAGCCCGCGGCCCTGTATCGCCAGACGCGGGCCTGCCCGCCAGACCTGATGCTCTATCCCGGCGGCCTGACTTGGCGGGCCTCGGGCAGCGTGCAGCCCGGCCCCGGTGGCGATATACTGCTGGCGGAAAACGACACCGGCCCCGACCAGGCCAATCACGCCCCCCAGGGCATCCTCATCGCCGCGCCCGCCGGCGGCGGGAGCCTGGCCCAGGCCGGCCAGGAGGTGACGGGGGCCGCGCTATATGACATTCTGCCCAGCGCCTTATCATGGCTGGGCATCGAGGCCCCGCCGGGGGGCGAGGGCCCGGACCGGCTGGCCGGCCAGGCCTGGAGGTGGCTGTGCTGAATTGGCAGACCCTGTCGGGGCTGGGCATTAGCCTGGCCTGCCTGGCCTACGTGTTGTGGGACGTGGACTTCGCCCAGCTTTGGAGCCTGACCCGCGACATGAACTGGCTCTATGCCCTGGGGGTCAACGCGCTCCTGGGCCTGGGCTTTTGGGCGCGGGCCGCCCGCTGGCGCCTGCTGCTCCGTCCGGTCAAGGATTGCGGCTTCAAGGGCCTGTGGGAAGCCAACCTCATCGGCTTCATGGCCAACAACGTGCTGCCGGCCCGCCTGGGCGAGTTCGTGCGCGCCTTCGCCGCCCAGCGGCTGGCCGGGGTGGCGGCCTCCAGCGCCTTGGCCACCATCGTGGTGGAGCGCATCCTGGACGGCCTGACCCTGCTCCTGATCCTGTTTGCCACCCTGGTCTTCGCCGACCCCGGCCGTAGCGCCGGGGCCTTCAGCGTGGCCTACATGCGCGGGGCCGGCTTCACCCTGCTGGCCGGCTATCTGGTGGTGCTGGCGGTGCTGTTCGCGCTGTGGCGCTGGCCCACGGCCACCATGGGCACCCTGTGCCGCCTGGCCGGGCGCCTGTCGCCCAAGCTGGGCAAGTCCCTGGAGGCCATCCTGGCCACCTTCCACCAGGGGCTTGAGGTGCTGGGCCACACCCATCACCTGCCCAGGCTAATCGTCCTCACCCTGGGGGTCTGGGTGCCCATGGTGCTGGAATACTGGGTGTTCCTGCCGGCCATGGGCCTGCCGCTCAGCCTGTTCATGGCCTGCATGGCCTTTGCCGGTGGCTCCCTGGCCGCCGCCGTGCCCGCCGGGCCTGGCTATGTGGGCACCTTCCAGTTGGCCTGCCTGTGGGCTTTGATCATGGCCGGGGCCAACCCCCAGCAGGCCGCCAATTTCGGCCTGCTTTTCTGGGCGGTGCAGTATTTTCCCCTCACGGCCATCGGCCTGTTTACCATGTGGCGCCGGGGTCTTAGCCTCAAGGGCCTGCGCGGGGCCGCCATCAACCCGCCCCAAGCTTCCTAAATTTGCCCGCTAACTTAATTTCCTAGCCTTATTCTCTGGCATTCCTGATAATAGTAATTATCATTATTGCAGAGCGCGCGGACACGGGCGGCCCTGACCCAGGGTTAGTCCCGTGGCGCCAGCGCCCTGACACGCCACCATTATAGCCTGCGGATGGCCCCGCCACGCCCTCCGAAGGCCGCGCCAAACCATAGCCAGGGAGGATTTGCATGTCCGCGGAAAGCATCCAGCAGAAGATAGGAGATAAGGCCGCCAAGAAGGCCGATCCCAAGGCCGTCAGCGTGGACCCGGCCACCATCCAGATGCTGCAAAAGGCCCAGAGCGACGGCTGCGAGACCATCTTCGACCGCGCCATCACCATGAAGCCCTGCAACATCGGCGAGCAGGGCACCTGCTGCAAGGCCTGCTCCCAAGGCCCCTGCCGCCTGCCCCTGACCAAAAAGCAGGCCGAGGGCGTCGACGACCGCAAGGGCCTGTGCGGCGCCACGCCAGAGACCATCGCCGCCCGCAACTTCGCGCGCATGATCGCCGCCGGCTCCGCCGCCCACTCCGACCACGGCCGGGGCGTGGCCGAGGTATTCCTCACCGCCGCCCGCCGGGAGACCAACGACTACCAGCTCAAGGACACCGAGAAGCTCCTGGAGATCGCCCCGGACTTCGGCGTGGCCACCACCATGATGGTCGACGGCGTGGAGCAGCAGCGCGACATTTATGAGATCGCCGTGGAAGTGGGCGAGGCCGCCCTGGCCCAGTGGGGCCAGCAGAACGGCGAGCTGCCCCTGTTCAAGCGCGCGCCAGAGGCCCGCTACGAGCTGTGGAAAAAGCTGGGCGTCATACCCCGGGGCATCGACCGCGAGATCTGCGAGATCATGCACCGCACCCACATGGGCGTGGACCAGGACTACCGCAACCTGATGAAGCAGGGCGTGCGCGTGGCCCTGGGCGACGGCTGGGCCGGCGCCATGACCGCCACCGACCTGCAGGACGTGCTCTTCGGCACCCCCTACCCCGTGCAGGGCGAAATCAACCTGGGCGTGTTGAAGGAAGACCACGTCAACATGATCGTGCACGGCCATGAGCCGCTGCTCTCGGAGATGATCGCCGTGGCCGCCCAGTCCCAGGAGATGCAGGACTACGCCAAGAGCAAGGGCGCCAAGGGCATCGTGCTGGCCGGCATGTGCTGCACCGCCAACGAGATGCTGGTGCGCCACGGCATGCCGATTGCCGGCAACTACCTGCAGCAGGAGCTGGCCATCGTCACCGGCGCCGTGGACGCCATGGTGGTGGACGTGCAGTGCATCATGGAGAACCTGGCCAACGTGGCCAAGTGCTACCACACCAAGATCATCACCACCAATCCCCGCTGCATGATCGAGTCCGGCGAGACCACCCACATCGAGTTTGACGAGCACCATGCCCTGGAAGACGGCATGAAGATCGTCAAGACCGCCATCGACAACTACCCCAACCGCAAGCCCGGCACCCTGATGATACCCTCCGCCAAGGAAAAGATGGTGGTGGGCTTCTCCTACGAGGCCATCAACTACCACCTGGGCGGCACTTTCCGGGGTTCCTTCACCCCCCTTAACGACAACATCATCAACGGCCGCATCCGCGGCATCGCCGGCGTGGTGGGCTGCAACAACGCCCGCAGCGTGCACGACTCGGCCCACCTGACCCTGATCAAGGAATTGATCAAGAACGACGTCATCGTGCTCACCACCGGCTGCGCGGCCATGACCTGTGGCAAGTTCGGCCTGCTCACGCCTGAGTCGGCCAAGGTCTACTGCGGCCCCGGCCTGGCCGAGGTCTGCGAGACCGTGGGCATCCCGCCGGTGCTGCACATGGGCTCCTGCGTGGACAACACCCGCATCCTCATGGCCGCCACCCAGGTGGTTAAGGCCGGCGGCCTGGGCAAGGACATCAGCGACCTGCCGGCGGCCGGCGCCGCGCCGGAGTGGATGAGCGAGAAGGCCATCGCCATCGGCCAGTATTTCGTGGCCTCGGGCGTCTACACCGTCTTCGGCGGCAGCCTGCCGGTGACCGGCTCGCCCAAGTTCCAGAAGTACCTCTTCGAGGAGATGGAGGACATCTACGGCGGCATGTGGGACATGATCGAGGACCCCATGGAGATGGCCCGCAAGATGATCGCCCACATCGACAAGAAGCGCAAGGCGCTGGGCCTGGACAAGGCCAAGGAGCGCGTGCTCATGGACATGGCTGACCGCCAGAAGCTGGACGCGGCCTAAGATCGTGGGGGGGGCCCGGGGTTGGAGTAAGGGGGGCCCCCCCCCCCCCCCCCCAAAACCATGTGTGGGGGGGGGGGGTGGGGGCCGCGGGGGGGGGGCGC
>JAZDIQ010000055.1:0-83366 GCA_043804825.1 Pseudomonadota bacterium | reverse complement strand
CATGGACTGGGTCAACTCGCCCATGGACTGGTTGGCCCGAGCCACCAGGGTCTTGGCCTCGCTCATCAGGCTGTTGGCCTGGGCGGCGTTGTCGGCGTTGGTCTTGGTCATGGAGGACATCTCCTCCAGGGAGGAGCTGGTCTCCTCCAGGGCCGCGGCCTGCTGGGAGGCGCCCTCGGCCAGGGACTGGCTACTGGTGGCCACCTGACCAGAGGCGCTGGCCACCTGCCCCGCGCCATCGCTCAAGCCGGCGATGACCGCATGGATGGGCCGGGTGATGCTGCGGGTGATGAAGAAGGCCAGGATCAGGCCCAGGGCCAAGGCCACGGCCATACCCAGGTACATGACCAGCGAGGCCGAGCGCACCGTGCCCTGCGTGCTCTGCTGGCTCTGATCCATGGCCTTGAAGGCCGCCTCCTGCACCGAGCTGATCATCGCCAGGCACTGGTCGGCCGCGGCCTGGCGGGTCTTGCGGATGTCCTGAAAGGCGATCATGTGGCCCAGCATGGCGGTCATGGCCGACTTGTAGCCCTCGGCCGCGGCCTTGATCTCGTCCAATTGCCGCTGGTTGGCGGCCTGGTGGGTCAGGGGCCTGATCTCCTCCAGCCTCTTGTCCATGGCCTCGAAGCTGGGCAGGGCCTCCTTGATCAGGTTGTGGTCGTCGGTGGCCTGGGCCTTGAAGTTGGCCACCCGCACGTTGTTGCCCAGGTCGATCAGGTCGTTGAGCAGGACCGTCTTGCGAAAGCGCTCCTTGATCTTGTCCGCCGAAAGCCCCTCGGCCATCTCCCGGTTGAAGGTCTCTTCCTGGTTCCCGGCATAGGCATTGGCGTTCTTGAGGAACTTGGCCGCCTCGGCGTTCATGACCTCGCGGTTTTGCTGCTCGGCCCGATGCCGCGACTCGGTCTGGCTGATCTGTTCCTCATACTTTGCCAGGGCGGCCAGAATGCCGTCCACGCCGGCCGCCAGCTTGACGAAGTCCCCGCCCTTGGCCCCCAGGGCCTTGACCTGATCCAGCCCCTTCCTGGCTTTGGCCAGGTCGGCGTTGGCCAGGTCCAGAAAGCGCTGTTCAAAGCTCATGGTATAGCCGCGCATGTTGAACAGGCCGCGCTGGAAGCGCTCCTGCACGTCGCCGACCGTGTTCAGGGCCTCCAGGAACTCCCTGTCGCCTTGCACCGCGTGGCTGACCCCCGCGTTGTTGTAGCTGGCCATGCCGCCCAGGGCCAGGACCAGCAGAATCAGTAACCCGAACCCCAGGGAAATCTTGGCCCCTAGCTTCAAATTGCTCATCGCCCCATCTCCTTTTGCAATGTATGCGGGCAGGCTTGTGAATGGCGCCGACCGGCTCAGGCCGCGCCGGCCAGGCAGTCCAGTTCCTGGCCGGCCAGCACCTGGTCGATGTCCAACAGGACCTTGACCTCCTCGCCGGCCTTGGCCATGCCCATGATGAACTGGGTGTCCAGGCGCACGCCGAAGGAGGGCGTGGCCTCGATCTGCTCCTGCCTGATGTTGGCCACCTCGTTGACCGAGTCCACCACGATTCCCATGGCCAGTTCGCCCCCGGCCCCGCGAGCTTCCACCACGATGATGCAGGTGTGGTCGGTGGCCACCGTGGGGTCCAGGGCGAACTTGCTGCGCAGGTCCACCACCGGAATGACCTTGCCCCGCAGGTTGATCACGCCCCTGACGAAATCCGGCGTGCGGGGAATGGGGGTTATGGGCATCATGCCGATGATCTCCTTGACCTTGATGATCTCGATGCCGTATTCCTCGCGATCCAGGGTGAAGGTGAGGTACTTGCCCTCGCTGGCTCCCACGGACCGCCCCTGGCGGCTGGTGGGTTGATTCAGGCTGGCCATGCTTCTACTCCTCTGTGCCCCAGGGCCGGTTCATGGTTGATGGCTGCTGGTCCATACCAGCAGAATGCTTATGATCATCTCTTGGAAATAACTGGCCCCGGGGTTGGTGAGCAGGCGCGGGCGCAGGCGGTGCCCGCCGGAGACCGTGGCGGGCTCGCCATCGGGCAGGACCAGGATCAGGGGCACGCCTTGTAGCAACTCCGACAGGCCCAGGATGTCTTGCAGCTCCCGCGCGGTGGCGGCCGCCAACAGGCACCTCGTCTCACCCAAGGTCTGGCGGCGCAGCTTGTCCTCCAAGGCCCCCAGGGTGGAGTGCACCTCCACCACGGCCTTATCCTCCAAGACCTTTAGCGTCGCGGCCACCTTGCTCGCCATCTCCCGGTCGGTGGACAGGTAGCAATTCAATTCCATGGGCAAATCTCTTCCTCGATCAGATTGCGTGAACTCAGTTGCGGGATTTGCCTCCCAATTATTCAAGATGCGTGCCATGTGGGACCCCGCCGGTATTTATCGTGATATTAATGATAGTTATCTATGGCAATCCGTTAAAACACCGATAGCCCGCGCCCTAGACGGACCGCCCTTGGCCTATTATCCGTCTGATGTAAGTGGATTTTTTCCGGCCCCGCTGGATTGGGGCCGCCAGGGGCTCACCTCGGCCCAGGGCCGGGCCGGGCCAGCGCCCGGCCCTGGGGGAGAGCCGGGTACGGGGGCCTGCCGGGGGTTATCCGGCAGATGTCTAGGCGTGTGCCGGAGAAAGCCGTCCATGGCCCGCCTGGGAGCCTGTCACGGCAACACTCCGACAGGCTCCTAGGCGGTCTTGAAGCCTGGCAGAGCGTATTTCTTGATCAGCGAGTAGAGTTGGCTGCGCGACAGACCGGCCACCTGGCAGGATGCGGCCAGATCGCCCTTGGTCAAGGCCCGCAGTTGCCGCAGATAGGCCAACTCCACCTCGGCCATGGCTTGCATGCGGTACTCCTTGAGCGAGGACAGGCCGGCGGCGGCCTCCGAGACCTGGTTGCCGCTGAACGGGGCCGCCGGCTGGCTCTCGGCCAGGCGCTGGCTGGCCAGCCTGGCCCGAAAATAGGCCGGCAGGTGATGGGGCAGCAGGGTGGAGACGACCCGCGCGGCGGCCAGGGTCATGTCCAAGAGGTTTTGCAGTTCGCGCACATTGCCCGGCCAGTCATGCAGGGCCAACATGTCCACCAACTCCGGGGAAAGCAGCTTGGGCGGCTGCTTGGTGCGTTGGGCGAACTTTTTCAGGTAATTCCGGGCCAGGTCCGGCAGGTCGCCCTGGCGCTGGCGCAGGGGCGGTATGTCGATGAAAAAGGACCGCAGCCTGAACAAGAGGTCTTCGCGGAAGCGGCCCTGGCGCACCATCTCCTCCAGGTCGCGGTTGGTGGCCGCTATCAGGCGGAAATCGCTGCTTTTTTCCCGCTTGGACCCCACGGGGCGAAAGCGTTTTTCTTGCAATGCCCGCAAAAAAGACTTTTGCAGGGTCAGCGGCAGCTCCCCCACCTCGTCCAGGAAGAGGCTGCCGCCGTCGGCCTGGGAAACCAGGCCGTCCTGGGCGGCCACCGCCCCGGTGAAGGCCCCCTTCTCGTGGCCGTAGAGCAGGCTCTCCACCAGGTTCTCGGGCAGGCAGGCGCAGTCCACCACCACGAAGTTGCCGGCGGCCCGGCCGCTGTTCTGGTGGACGGTCAGGGCCATCAGCTCCTTGCCGGTTCCGGTCTCCCCTTGCAGCAGCAGATTGGCCTCGCAGGCCGCCGCCTGGGCGGCCAACTCCAGGCAGAGCAGCATGGCCGGGCTTTGCCCCACGATGTCTCTCTGGTCGAAACCCGTCGTGGCCGCGCACTGTTGCCGCTCCTGGCGGTATTCCAGGGCCTGCACCAGGGGAGTTTTCATCTCTTGCAGGGAGGAGGGCTTGGCCAGGTAATCCCAGGCCCCGCTGTTGATGGCCAGCTCGGCGGCCTGGGGGTCGCCCGCCCCGGTGAGGATGATTATCTCTGGACAGGAAGGCAGCCGGCGCAGGTCGGGAATGATCTCCAGGCCGCTGCCGTCGGGCAGGTTGACGTCCAGGAGGACCAGATCGACCTCCTGGCTCTGGGCCAGACGCAACCCCTCTTGGCGGGTCGGGGCGCTAAGGGCCTCATGTCCTAGATAGTCGACCATGTCGGACAAAGTTTCGCAAACCAGGGGGTCATCATCCACGACCAGGATTTTTGCCAAGCGTCCACTCCCTCGGTTGTGTCCTGCCGGCCAGAACAATCGCGGCCCCCCGCCACGATATATCCATCGAGTATTTCAATATATTTTAGGAATAACCTTCGAATTATTCAATATATTGTATATAGCCCCCCCCGCGACTACTTCAAGGCTTTTGGGTCGGCCGCAGGGCCTTGGCCAGGGCCAGGGCCAGTTCCCGCCTGCTGTAGGGCTTGCCCACCACGCTGGCGATGCCCAGCTCTTTTAACAACTCCTCGGGCAGGCCCTTCTTGAACCCCGTGCACAACACCACGGGCAGGCCCGGCCGCAGCAGCTTTATCCGGGCCGCCAGGCTCTCGCCCGACAGGCCGGGCATGCTACGGTCGCTGAGCACCACATCGAACGCCTCGGGGCTGTCCTCCAGGGCCTGTAGGGCCTGGCGGCTGTCGGTGAAGGCCGTGACCCGGTAGCCCAGCCCCTCCAGCACGGCCTGGCCGCCGGCCACCAGGTCGGGTTCGTCGTCCACCAGCAGCACATGCCCATCCCCGCTGGGCGGGGCCGGCTCCCCCGGGGCCGCGGCGCCCACCTGCCCCTCCACCACCGGCAGATAGACCCGGAAGGTGGTGCCATGGCCCAACTCGCTATAAACGTGAATCTTGCCGCCGTAGCCTTCCACGATGCCCTGCACCACGGCCAGCCCCAGGCCGGTACCCTCGCCATGGGGCTTGGTGGTGAAGTAGGGGTCGAAAATCTTTTCCAGGTGGGCAGGCTCGATGCCCTGGCCGGTGTCGCTGACGCTCAACACCAGATAGTGGCCATAGGCCAGGTCGCTGTAGAAGGCCGCCCGCTCCGTCCCCAGGTTGATCTGGCCGGTCTCCACCTCCAGCGAGCCGCCCCGGGGCAGCATGGCCTGGGCGGCGTTGGTGCACAGGTTCATCAGCACCTGGTGCAGCTCGGTGGGGTCCACCTCCACCTTCAGCGTGTCGCCGCCCAGTTTGGAGACCATCTCCACGCTGGCCGGCAGGGTGGAGCGCAAGAGCTTGAGTACCTCCTTGATGATGGGCAAGGGATACAGGGGCCGGCGGTCCAGCTCCCGCCGGCGGCTCAGGGTCAGTATCTGGTCCACCAGTTCCTTGCCGCGCAGGCTGGCCTTGATGGCCCGCCCCAAGGGGCGCTGGGCGCGATGATCCTGGGGAAGGTCCAGCAAGCTCAGCTCGCAGTTGGTCAGGATGATGGCCAGGATGTTGTTGAAGTCGTGGGCGATGCCCCCGGCCAGGGTGGCCAGGGCCTCCATCTTCTGGGCCAGGCGCAGTTGCTCCTGCAACTGGCGTCGCTGGGTGATGTCCTCCACCAGGCCCAGGCCGCCCACCGGGCGTCCCCGCCCGTCGTTCATCAGGCGGTGGTGGGCGCGCAGATACATGCCTTTGCGCCCCGTGGCCGTGGTGTAGGGTCCCTCGAAAAAGCCCTCGCCGGTGGTCAGGGCATCTTGCAGGGACTGGCGGGCTGGTCCATCCTGCACGCTCTCCGGCAGCTTGAGCCCCAGAAGGCGCTCCCTAGGAACCCCCAGGATGCTGGCCAACTGGTCGTTGCAGTCAATGATCACGCCCCCCATGTCAAAGCGCATCATGCCCAGGGGCAAGTGGTCGAACATCATGCGCAGGGTCTCCTCGTTTTGCCGCAGTTCGTCCTCGGTGCGCTTGCGCTTGGTGACATCCAACAGGGCGCTGATCAGACAGGGGCGCACCCCCACCGCGATGGGTTCGGCGTACCACAAAAAGCGCCTCTCCTGGCCGTCCTTCATGCGTAGCGCGATCTCGTAATCGCGCAGACCGCCCTGCTCTTTCGCCACCCTCACGGCCTCCACCCACTGGGCGTGGTCGGGCCATAGGCCCAGATCCTTGACGGTGCGGCCCAGCACCTCCTGCTCGTCGTAGCCGGTGGTGCTCAGGAAGGCCTGGTTGACCATGATGAAGCGCCCCTCGGGCGCGGTGGTCAGGGCCAGCCAGACCGGGCTGGCCCCGAAAACCCGTTGCAGCATGGCCTGGGACTGGCTCAGGCGGGTCTCGGCCCAGTGGCGCTCCCGCCGGTCGCGCAAGGCGATGATGCCCAGAGCCAGTATCTGCCCCAGTTCGTTGAGCAGGGCCACTTCCTCCTCGTCGAAGGCGTCGGTCTGGGCGGCGTAGATGGTCAGCGCCCCCAGGCAGGACTGCCCGTCCATCAGGGGCAGTCCCACGCTGGAGACCAGGCCGTGGCGCTGGGCGATCTCCCGCCAGGGCTCGTAATCGGGTTGCTTGAGCAAATCCCGGGCCACCACCGGCCTGCCGCCGCGTATGGCCCGGCCCGTGGGCCCGCGGCCCAAGGGCTCGTCGGCCCAGGTGATTTTGATCTTCTCCAGGTAGCCTTCCGGCAAGCCGCAATGCGCCAGGGGACGCACGCGCTTTTCCTCATCCTGCTCGGCCAGGCCCACCCAGGCCAGGCTGTAGCCGCTAACCTCCACGGCGATGCGGCAGATGCGCTCCATCAACTCCGTCTCGCCCTGGCTCTGCACCGCCGCCAGGCCGGCCCGGCTCAGGGCCCGCAAGGCCCGGTTCTTGCGGTGCAGGGCCTCTTGGGCCTGCTTCCTCTCGGTGATGTCCTCCAGCATGGGCACGAAGTGCAGAGGCTCGCCCTGGGGGTCCTTGAGCAGATACAACGACAGGCGCACCCAGATAATCTGCCCCGATTTGCCGACCAGGCGATGCTCGCCCTGGTATTCGCTTATCTCACCCAAGAACAAACGCCAGCCCTGCTCGGCCATGCGCGCCAAGTCCTTGGGCAGGAACAACGTTTCAAACCGCCGGCCTTGCAATTCCCGGTCGCTGTAGCCGCTGAGCAGGCACAGGGCCTGGTTGGCCCGGTTGATGGCGAAGTCGAACCCCACGTAGGCCGCCCCCAGGGGTGACTGGTCGAAGGTCAGGCGGAAAAGCTCCTCGCTGGCGCCCAGGGCCTCCTGGGCCTGGCGGCCGTCGGTGATGTCCTCCACGGTGCAGACCATGCCCTCAAAGCCCCCCTGATCGCCCAGGGGGATCAGCCAGCCGGACTGAAAACGTAGGCCGCCGTCGAGGCCTGGCACGGCCAGGCCCTCGTAACGCACCGGGATCATAATTTCCTTGGCCTTGAAGTAGTAATCGCGCAGATGGGCGGGCAACTCTGGCAAGGGCTCGGTGGGGGTGCCACCGCCCCACAGCCGCTCGGCGGGCACGCCCGCGATCTGGCCCATGGCGCGGTTGAGATAATAGATGTGATCCTGCTCGTCGCTGACCCAGACACCGGTGGGAATGCCCTCGATAATGCTCTGGTAAAACTCCTTGAGGCGCGTCACCTCCTCCTCAATGCGCCGGCGCCGCGCCATCTCCTCTTGCAACTGCCGGTTGGCCGCCTCCAGTTCCTCGGTGCGCCGGCGCACCCGGTTCTCCAGCTGGTCGCGAGCCTCGCGCAGGGCATCCTCGGAGCGCTTGCGCTGGGTGATGTCTATGCCCAGCACCGCCACCTTGGATACCTGGCCCTGGTCATCCACGACCGGCGTGAACCGCATGTCGCGGTAAACGCCGGGCAGTTCGTCCTCAACCTGGCAGGGCTGGCCGGTGCGCACCACCTGTTCCAGTAACCACCGGCGATTTTCGGCCATCGTCTGGTCGGGGATCAGGGAAAAGATATCAACGCCAACCATCTCCTCGGTGGTCCGGCCCGCCTTGCTGGCCAGGGCCTGGTTGGCGATCAGCACCCGGCCCTGGGTGTCCAGCAGCACAAACACCTCTGGATTGGCGTCCACCATGGCGCGCAGGGTCCGCTCGCTCTCCCTGTGGGCCTCCCGGGACCGCTGGCGTTGGGTCAGGTCGCTGATGACCGCGAAGGCCCCCGCGAAAACCCCCTGGGCGTCGAACAGGAGCTGGGGCGAGGTGAAGGTGGGGACCCTGCGGCCGTCACGCACGGTCCACACGATCTCGAAGCCATCCCGCGAGCTTCCCGTGCACAGCAGCGACCTCTGCTGAAACAAGGCCAGGTTTTCCTGGTCCAGAAAATCCACCACCCGGCGGCCGATGGTTTCCTCGCGCGAAAAGCCCATCATTTGCAAAAGCTTATCGTTCACATAGGTGAGAACTCCCCTTTCGTCCATCACCCCCAGACCGTCGTTCATGGTCTCCACCAGGAGCTGGCACCTCTCCTCGTTGGCCAGCAGGGTCTCCCCCACGCCCTCCAGGCCCTGGCCCATCGCTGCCTGGCCCGACCCGGGCTGCTCCAGGCTTTGCCGCTCCAGGCGGTCTATCAGGTCCGTGATTTCCGTGCCCAGCCCCGGCAGGGGGCCGGACGGGACCTCCGTCAGCAGTCGCGCCACCAGGCCGCGTAGCTGGCCAAAATTTTGCATTCCCTGCCCGGAATCAGGCATACACCAACCCCCGTAGCCACATGAGGTGGCTGACTGGCGATCAAGACTGGAGTTTCCCCATGACTGGCGCGTATTGCGGGCAGGCAGGCGCGCCATGGCCCTCCCGGCGTGAGGGGGAGCCCCGTGCCCGCGCAAAACCCGGTGCCGATACAGGCTGGCGGCGCCGGTAACTTGTGTCATGGGCAAGGGATGGCCCCCTTCGCGGGCCACTATTTTTATTCTAGTTCTTAGCAGAGAGCATGCCAAGAAGCATTTTGGCGGGTCGGGGTAGCCAACGGCTTAATTTTCAATCCCAAAATAACGATTTGCCGACTTGGCCGTCTCCCCGCCGCCGCCAGGGCCCAGTGCAGCCTGGCGCCGGCGCTCCCCCAGGCCCGCGGCGTCCGGGTCGGCTGGACGCCCAATCCGGCCATGCAGGACAGCCCATGGTTTTGGGTATCACCTTGGGAGATCGCGGGAGACTAAGGGGCCTGGCCAAAGGGCTGGCCCAAGGGCAGGCGCCAGCGGCGCAAGGCCAAGGGTCCCGCCACCCCCAGCAGCAGCCCAGCCACGAGAGCAGAAAGGCCGGCCACCGCCACCAGGGGGCATAGGCCAGCCGCACCCGGTGCTGGCCGGGAGACAAGGCCACGGCCCGGAACAGATAGTTGGCGCGCAACAGCTTACCCTCCCGCCCGTCCACCCAGACGCGCCAGCCGGGGTAATGGACGTCGTTTATCATCGGCAGGCATGCACGGTCCATTCGGCAGCCGACATCCAGGTGGTGCTGGTCCCGGGACAACACCGCCACGCTCTCTTGCTGGACACCCATCAAAGGCGAGGCGGCCTCCGGGAAGCGGGGCCACTCCTCCAGAACCACCGACAGCACCGGCTCCAGGCCCTTAAGGGCCTCCAAGGCCCGGTTCCGCCGGGCGCGAACCACATAATCCCGCGCCAGGAGGTACCTGGGGACCACGAAGCGGTTTTCCATAACCCCGGGCCAGGCCTCTCGCCAGCGCTCCGGCCCGCCGATCAATTCCTCCTCGCCCAGCCGCAGGGATTCGATGGTGATCTCCGCGCCGCTCTCGCCGGCTATCTCCAAGAGCCGCCCAGGGCGGGCTGCCCCTGCCTTTGCCACAGGCGGTTGAGGGCCAGGCCGTTTAGCCGGGCCAGGGCTTGGCCGCTGCCCTGCCTGGCCCGGGCCACCGGTGGCCCCTTCTCCGCTGTTGGCTCGCCCGCGCTGCTCATGGCTGGCCTGGCGGCTCCCCGACGGTGCACCGTGACGGCCCCAGACGCTGACGCCATAAACCGGCCCGCCGGGGGCTGTCAAACCAACGCCCCCCTAGGCCTGCCCGGCCCGGCCCGGCTGTGCTAGACTGCTGGCGGCTCATAATAGCCCGGCCCAGACAAGGAGGTACAAGCCATGCCCAGCGGCCCGCGCAACGCCCTCACCGACGTGGAGGGCATCCTGGTGGGGCACTATTCGGCGCCCGCTTTTGCCTGCGGGGTCAGCGTGGCCCTGTGTCCGGAGGGCGCCGTGGCCGGGGTGGACGTGCGGGGCTCGGCGCCCGGCACCCGCGAGACCGACCTGTTGGCCCCTCTCAATCTGGTGGAAAAAGTCCAGGCCGTGGTGCTCACCGGCGGCTCGGTCTACGGCCTGGCCACGGCCGACGGCGTGCTGCGCTGGCTGGCCGCCCGGGGCCGAGGCTTTGCCCTGGCCCAGGGACAGGTGGCGCCCATCGTGCCGGCGGCGGCCCTGTTCGACCTGGGACGCGGCCAGGACTATGTGCCGCCCATCGACGCCTCGTGGGGGGCCATGGCCTGCGACGCCGCCGGGGAGGGGGAGGTGGCCCTGGGCAGCGTGGGGGCCGGCACCGGCGCCGTGGCCGGCGGCATCAAGGGCGGGCTGGGCAGCGCCAGCGAGGTGCTGGCTAGCGGCCTGAGCGTGGCGGCCCTGGTGGCGGTCAACTCCCTGGGCTCGGTGATCGACCCGGCCAACGGCCGGCCCTGGGAGGCGCGTCTGGAGATGGACGGCGAGCTGGCCGAGCAGGGCCGGCGCGCGGTGCGCCCGCCGACGGCCGAGCCGGGCCAGCCCGGGCGCAACACCACCATCGGCGTGGTGGCCACCGACGCCATCCTGAGCAAGGTCCAGGCCCAGAAGCTGGCCCAGATGGCCCACGACGGCCTGGCCCGGGCCATCCGGCCGGCCCACACCATGTTCGACGGAGATACCATCTTCTGCCTGGCCACCGGCCGGCGGCCCCTGCCCGAGACGCCGGGGTTCTTCGCCGCCCCCCAGGCCCAGGCCCTCAATGAGCTGGGCCGGGCCATGGCCGACTGCTTCTGCCGGGCGATCATGCGCGGGGTGCTGGCCGCCACCAGCCTGCCGGGCCTGCCGGCTTTCCGGGACCTGCCCCGGCGTTAGCCGCCTTGCGCCGGGGCGGACACCGGGCGGGTGCTAAAATAATTCGCGCCAGCCATGGCGGGTGGGAATATTTTATACGGCCAGGGCCAGGACGACGGGCACTCTTAGATGAGCCTGGCCGATAAGTTGGCGAAATAGGCCGGCTTGCGTCCCTGGCGGGTAGGCCGGCCGCTTGGCACGGCTCCTGCTCGACCCTAAGCGGATTCTGCCCGGCGCCTGGCCGGCTCTCCTAGCCCCAGAGGTGATAGATGCCCAAAAAGCTCTTCCTGGCCGGGTCCTCGCTGCTCTTGTTGGCGGCCTTGGGCCTGGGCTATTACTTGCTCTTCGGGCGCTCCGAGCCCGTAACCTACAAGACCGCCAAGATACAGCGCGGCGACATCGTCTCCACGGTTTCGGCCACCGGCAGCCTGGCGGCGGTGGTCAACGTGCAGGTGGGCACCCAGGTCTCGGGCTCCATCCGCAAAATCTTCGTGGACTACAACTCCCTGGTCAAAAAGGGCCAACCCATCGCCCAGATCGACCCGGCCATCTTCGAGGCCCAGGTGGAGCAGGCTTTAGGCAACTACCAGGCGGCGCTGGCCAACGTGCAAAAAGCCCAGGTCACGCTGGCCGACAGCAAGCGCACCCTGGAGCGCGACCGCCAGCTCATCGCCGGCGACTTCATCGCCCGCGCCGAACTGGACACCGCCCAGACCGCCCATGACGGCGCCCTGGCGGCGCTCAAGGCCGCCCAGGCGGCGGTGCTCCAGACCCGGGGCGCCCTCAAGCAGGCCCAGACCAACCTGGCCTACGCCACCATCCGCTCGCCCGTGGACGGCATCGTGGTCAGCCGCAACGTGGACGTGGGCCAGACCGTGGCCGCCTCCTTCCAGACTCCCACCCTCTTCAACATCGCCCAGGACTTGACGCGCATGGAGATCGACACCAGCGTGGACGAGGCCGACATCAGCCGGGTCAAAGAGGGACAAAGCGCCACTTTCACCGTGGACTCCTACCCCGAAACCCGTTTCGAGGGCAGGGTGACCCAGGTGCGCAACTCCCCGGTGACCAACCAGAACGTGGTCACCTACGTGGTGGTCATCGGCGTGGACAACGACGAGCTAAAACTCAAGCCGGGCATGACCGCCAACGTCACCCTGGAGGTGGCTCGCCAGGACGGCGTGCTCAGGCTGCCCAGCGCCGCCCTGCGCTTCAGGCCCAAAACCACCGAGCCCCCCGAGGGAGCCGAGGCCGCCTCCCCCGGCGGCCCCGGCCGGCCCCCGGCCAAATCCAAGGCCCCCCTGGCCCGGCGGGTCTACCTGCTGGACGACCAGGGCAACCCTCGCGCCGTGGCCGTGCATACCGGCATCGGCGACGACAACTTCCTGGAACTGGTCAAGGGCCAGCTGAAGGAAGGCGACGAGGTGATCGTGGAACAGGTGGGCTCCAAGAAAAAGACCCCCACCATGCCCCCCAGGGGGCCGAGGTTCTAGATGGAACCCCTGGTGGCCCTAAGCAACGTCAGCAAGGTCTACGCCATGGGGGGAGAGCGCGTGGAGGCCCTCAAGGACCTCACCCTGGAGGTGGAGAAGGGCGATTTCGTGGCCATCATGGGCTCCTCGGGCAGCGGCAAGAGCACCTGCATGCACATCCTGGGCTGCCTGGACACCCCCACCAGCGGCGAGTACCGCCTGGAAGGGGTGGGCGTGGAGCGCCTGACCAAGAACCAATTGGCCGAGGTGCGCAACAAGAAGCTGGGTTTCGTCTTCCAGGGCTTCAACCTGCTCACCCGCACCTCGGCCCTGGAGAACGTGGAGCTGCCCCTGATCTATGCCGGCATGGCCGGCCCGGAGCGCCGCCAAAAGGCCCTGGCCGCCCTGGCGATGGTCGGCCTGGCCGAGCGCGCCGGCCACTACAGCAACCAGCTCTCCGGAGGCCAGCAGCAGCGCGTGGCCATCGCCCGCGCCCTGGCCGGCGACCCGGCCCTCATCCTGGCCGACGAGCCCACCGGCAACCTGGACTCGCACACCAGCGAGGAGATCATGGGCATCTTTGAACAGCTCCACGCCCAGGGCATCACCATCATCATGGTCACCCACGAGGCCGACGTGGCCGCCCACGCCCGGCGGGTGGTCACCTTCAAGGACGGCCGCATCAAGGACGACCGCCGCCAGGATAGGGGCGGCTGGGCGCCGCGGGTGCCCGCGTGATGGAGGCCCTGCTGGCTCTGAAGATCGCCCTGCGCGCCCTGGGCGTCAACAAGATGCGCTCTTTTTTGACCATGCTGGGCATCATCATCGGCATCGGCGCGGTGATCATCATGATCGCCATCGGCGCCGGCGCCAGCAAGGTCATCGCCGACCAGATCGCCTCCATGGGCAGTAACCTGCTCCTGGTGGTGCCCGGCTCCACCACCGCCGGCGGCATCCGCACCGGCGCCGGCTCGGTGCCCACCGTCACCTTCGACGACGTCAAGGCCATCCGCAACGAATGCCCCTCCGTGGACAAGGTGGCCCCCACGGTGCGCGGCTCCTCCCAGGTGGTCTACGGCAACATGAACTGGTCCACCGTGATCCAGGGCATCTCCCCGGAGATGCTAGAGGTGCGCGAATGGGTGGTGGACCAGGGCCGCGGCATCAGCGAGACCGACGTGGACGGCGCGCTCAAAAACTGCGTCCTGGGGGCCAGCGTGGCCGAGGTGTTGTTCGGCGGCGAAAACCCCGTGGGCAAGATCGTGCGCATCAAGAAGGTGCCGTTCACCGTGGTGGGCCTGTTGGAACGCAAGGGACAGTCACCCCGGGGCGACGACCAGGACGACGTGGTCTTCCTGCCCATCACCACCGCCCAGCGCAAGATATTGGGCAACCCCTTCCCCAACACCGTGGGCGCCCTGTTGATCCAGGCCAAGAGCGAGCAGGTCCTGGGCCAGGCCGAGGAGGAGGTCGCCGCCCTATTGGACCAGCGCCACCGCGTGGGCCCCAGCCGCGAACGCGACTACACCCTGCGCAACCTCACCGAGATTCTGGCCGTGTCCCAGCAGTCGGCCCAGGTGATGTCCCTGCTCTTGGGCGCCGTGGCCTCCATCTCCCTGGTGGTGGGCGGCATCGGCATCATGAACATCATGCTGGTCTCGGTCACCGAGCGCACCCGCGAGATAGGCATCCGCATGGCCATCGGCGCCAAGCAGCGCAACATCCTCTTGCAGTTCCTCACCGAGGCCGTGCTGCTCACCCTCTTCGGCGGCATCATCGGCATGGCCCTGGGCATGGCCGGGGCCTACGCCGTCTCCAAGCTCTTCGAATGGCCCACCCTCATCTCCCACCAGGCCATACTGGTGGCCTTCGTCTTCTCCGCCGCCGTGGGGGTGTTCTTCGGCTTCTACCCCGCCCGCACCGCCGCCCGCCTCAACCCCATCGACGCCCTGCGCTACGAATAGCGGCGTGCCCCCCGCGGAGCGTATACGGGTCGATAATGGGGGGTTGCATTGACCAGCGCCGGCGGCTCCCGTGTATGGGCCGCCGCGCGACGTGGCTGCCTTTTGCCCCCGCATCTTACAGACAGCCTTCTGGGGCCAGCGGCGCTCGTCTTTTCTTAACCCAGACCCCGTGCCCCGCCTAAAGCCCGGCCATTCTTAAATCCCCGCCGCTAGGCCTGGACATGAACGCCGGCTAAAACAGGCTGGACGGGCCTGCCAGCAATTGGATCAGTTCAGCCATGAATGGGCCAGGCCCCCGCCCCGGCGGGGCGCGGTATGGCCGGGCGGCTGGGCGGGGCACAAGAAATAACCGCCGGGATTTATTATTTCCATGAATCCAGATGGGGGAAAGCGAAACGGGAGATTGCCTCACTTCGTTCGCAATGACAGCTATTACCTCTAAAGATGACCAAACATGGCCCGCCCCATGCCAGGAGCTAAAACCGTGTGGCTGGACGTAGACGGGTCGCTTGACCCGGGGGGGTTAAGCCGTGGGCTGGCGCTGGGCCAGGCGGCGTTCCAGGCGCCGCGACAGCCAGGTCAGCACCTCGCAGACCAGGAAGTACAACAGGGCCACAAAGATGAATATCTCGGTGGGGAATACCATCGTGCGGTTGTTGACCTGGGTGGCCACGTGGGTCAGCTCCGAGACGCCCACGATGAAGGCCAAGGAGGTGTCCTTGATCAGGGACACCAACTGGTTGACCAGGGAGGGCACCATGTTGCGCAGAGCCTGGGGCAGCACCACGAAGGCCATCACCTGCCAGGGTTTGAGCCCCGTGGACAGGGCCGCCTCGCTCTGCCCCCTGGGCACGCCTTCTATGCCCGCCCGCACGATGCCGCACATGTAGGCCGAGGTGAACAGGGTCAGGGCCACGATGACCGTGTTGGCCTCGCCCACCGGTTGGCCCAGGAGGGCCGGCAGCAAAAAGTAGCTCCAGAAGACCACCATGAGCAGAGGCACCCCGCGCAGCACATTGACCAGGGCCAAGGTGCCCCAGCGGATGAGCGGGTTCCTGGCGACGCTGAGCAGGCCCAGCAAGAGCCCCCCTATAAAAGACAGCAGGCAGGAGACCACCGCCAGATACAGGGTCAGGGCCAGGCCTCCCAGGGGGCCGTGAGGAAAGCGGCCGATCATGAAATAGGTGAGGTTGTCCCACACCACCGTGAAGTCCAACCCGCCCCCCACCCTAGCGCCCTCCGGCCGGCATGAGCACCCGGCGGTTGTACAGGTTCATGCCACCAGCGATGGCCAGGCTGAGCAGCAGGTATATGAGGGCCGCCGCCGAGAAGGCCTCCAGCCCCTTGAAGCTGTAGCTCTCCACCTGGCGGGCCTGGTAGGTCAGCTCGGCCACCCCGATGGTCATGGCCAGTGAGGAGTTCTTGACCAGGTTGAGGAACTGGTTGATCAGGGGCGGGATGGTCACGCGCACCGCCTGGGGCAGAATGACGTGGCGCATGGCTCCCAGAAAGCCGAAGCCCGCCGAGCGCGCCGCCTCCATCTGCTCCTTGGGTATGGAGCGCACCCCGGAGCGGATGTCCTCGGCGATGAAGGCCGAGGTGTACAGCCCCAAGGCCAGCACCCCGGCCGCGAACTCGAAATCCGTGGCCGCCAGCCAATCGTTGAGCGCCTGGGGCAGAATCTTGTAGGAGCCGAAGTACCAGAAGAATATCTGCACCAACAAGGGCGTGTTGCGGAAGAACTCCAGGTAGGCGTGGGCCAGATAGCGCAGGGGGCGCCAGGGGCTCAGGCGCAGCATGGCCACCATGAGCCCCAGCACCAGGGCCAGCACGATGGCCAGCCCCGACAGGCTGATGGTGACCTGGACACCGGAGAGCAGCCAATCCAGGTAGCGCCCGGAGAGGACCACCCCCCAGTCGAAATGATACTTGAGCACCGCGCCTGGCCCCCTGCTCCTGGGCGGCTAGTCGGGCTGGATGCTAAAGGCGCGCGGCATGGGCGTGGGGCTGTCGGGGCCGAACCACTTGTCATAGATGGTCCGGGCCTGGCCGCTCTTTTCCATCTCCAGGAGGCTCTGGTTGACAAAGGCCAGAAAAGCCGCGTCGCCCTTGCGCAGCCCCAGGCCATAGGGCTCCTCGGAGATGCGCAGCTCCGGTATCTCGAACTGGGCCTTGTTGGGCGCCTTGCCCAGCATGCCGGCTAGGATGGACTCGTCGGTGGTCACGGCGAAGACCTTGCCCTGTTGCAGGGCCAAGAAGGCCTGGGGGTAGTCGTCAAAGGAGAGCACCGTGGCCGTGGGCAGGGTTTTTTGGGCGTTCTGCTCGCTGGTGGAGCCCTTGGCGGTGCCGATCTTCTTGCCCGCCATGTCCTTGAGGGACTTGACCGTGCCCTTCTTGACCAAAAATTTCTGGCCGGTGGCGAAGTAGGTGTAGGAGAAATCTATCTGCCGGGCGCGCTCGGGGGTCTTGGTCATGGTGGCGGCGATGAGGTCGATATTGCCCTCGCTGAGCTGGGGCATACGCGAGGCGCTGGTCACCGGCTTTAGTTCCAGCCTGACCCCCAGGCGCTGGGCGATGGCCTTGACGAAGTCGATGTCATAGCCCACCAGGGTGCGGGTTTTCTCGTCCACGTAGCCAAAGGGCGGCAGGGAGTCCTTGACCCCCGCCACCAGCACGCCCTTTTGCTTGACCGCGGCCAGGGTGTCCCCGGCCCGGGCCGCCGAAGCCCCCATACCCACGCACAACAGGACCGCCAGGGCCAGGGCCAATTTTCGCATGCCACCCTCCTTGTCTATAGGGGTTGCGGTTGTCAGTGCAGCGGCGAGAGCACCTGCCGCAAAAACTGCTGGGTGCGCGGATGCTGGGGGTCGTCGAAGAAGCGCTCCGGCGGCGCCTCCTCCAGTATCTGCCCCTGGTCTATGAAGACCACCCGGTGGCTCAGTTGGCGGGCAAAGCCCATCTCGTGGGTGACCACCATCATGGTCATGCCCGAGCGGGCCAGGTCGCCCATCACCGTCAGCACCTCGCCGATCATCTCCGGGTCCAGGGCCGAGGTGGGCTCGTCAAAGAGCATGATCTTGGGGCGCATGGCCAGGGCGCGGGCGATGGCCACCCGCTGCTGCTGGCCGCCGGAGAGCTGGGCCGGGTAGGCCCGGGCCTTGTCAACCAGCCCCACCCGCTCCAACAGGGCCAGGGCCTCTTCCTGGGCCTGCTGCTTGGGCGTGCGGCGGATCTTGACCGGGGCCAGGGTGATGTTGCCCAGCACCGACAGGTGGGGATAAAGATTGAACTGCTGGAAGACGAAGCCCACCTCGGCGCGCAGGCGGTTCAGGTCCAGCCCGGCCTTGGCCAGGTCCTGGCCGTCCACCACCAGACGGCCCTGGTCGATGGGCTCCAGCTGGTTGACGCAACGGATCAGGGTGGACTTGCCCGAGCCCGAGGGGCCGCAGACCACCACCACCTGCCCCGGCTCCACCTTGAGGTCGATGCCGGCCAGCACGTGCAGCCTGCCGAACCACTTGTGCACGCCCTGAAACTCGATCATGGGCTATTCCCCCGGGGCTTGACGCGGCCAGGTTCCGCGCCTCTTTGCCTGTTGATTAGCACCCACCGGGGACGGTGGTCAAGCCCCGGCGGACGGGCGCATGTCTCCGGTGGCCATATAGCGCTGATGCATGGCGAAGACCTCGCCCAGAAGCTGGGGCTCGTGGCCGCCCTGCCTGATGGCCCGCTCCAGGTAATCGCCCAAAAGGTCGCGGTAGGCCGGGTCCGCGCAATGGTCGATTATGGCCCGGGCCGCCTGGCGCGGGGCCAGGTTGCGCAGATCCACCAGTCCCTGCTCGGTCACCACCACGTCCACCGAGTGCTCGGAGTGGTCGGCGTGGCTGACCATGGGCACGATGCGCGAGAGGCGCCCGTCCTTGCCGCTGGAGGGCGTGACCATGAAGGACAGGGCGGCGTTGCGCACGAAATCGCCGGAGCCGCCGATGCCGTTCATCAGATCGCGCCCCCACAGGTGGGTGGAGTTGACGTGGCCGTAGATGTCGATCTCCAGGGCGGTGTTGACCGCCAGCACCCCCAGGCGGCGGATCACCTCCGGCGAGTTGGATATCTCCACGGGCCTAAGGACCACCTTTTCCTTGTAGCGGAACAGCTCCTTGATGAAGCGGTCCTGGCCCTTGCTGGAGAAGGTCAGCGCCGAGCCCGAGGCGTGGCGCACCTTGCCCAGGTCCAACAGGTCCAGCACCGCGTCCTGCAGAACCTCGGAGTAGAGGTCCAGGTTGTGGAAGAAGTCGTTCTCCAAAAATCCCAGCAGCACGGCGTTGGCCACGTCGCCCACCCCCGACTGCCAGGGCAGGCCCCGTGGCAGTCGGCCGGCCCTGATCTCGTGCTCCACGAAATCCAGGATGTTTCGCGCGATGTCGTGGGCGATCTGGTCCGGGGGCGGAAAGATGGGGCAGTGGTCGCGCTCCTGGGAATAGACGATGGCCACCACCTTGTGGGGGTCCATCTCTATGTAGGGCTTGCCGATACGGTCCGAGGCCCGGTAGATGGGGATGGGCATGCGATACGGCGGGTCCTCGGGGATGAAGATGTCGTGGATGCCCTCCAGGTCCAGGGGGCAGGCGTCGGTCATCTCGATGATGATCTTGTCGGCCTGGCGCACGAAGGTGGGGGTGTTGCCCACGCTCATGGTGGGTATGATGTGCCCCTTGTCGTTGATGGCCAGGGCCTCCACCACCGCCACGTCCACCCGCCCCAGGCCGCCGGAGCGCACTTGGGCCGAGGTGAAGGAGAGGTGGTCGTCCTTGAAGAGAATCTCGCCCTGGTTGATGCGCTGGCGCATGGCCCTGGCGGCCATGTAGGGCCGTCGCCACATCACCACCCCGGCCTCGGCCAAGACCCCGTCCAGGTCCTCGCCGGTGGAGGCGCCGGAGTAGAGATTGAGGCGCAGGTGCTCGCCGGCCTTGGCCCGCCGGGCCAGCTCGGCCGGGATGAGCTTGGGATAGCCCACGGGGCTGAACCCCGAGACGAACAGGTTGCTGCCGTCGACCACGTGGCGGGCCGCCGTGGCCGGGTCGGTTATCTTGTCCCGCAGGGGGGCGAAACGAATGCGTTCGTGGGGCATGGCTCAGACGTCTCCGGGTGGGGTTCCTGGTGCTGCGGGTGCCATGAGGCCAAGTATAGCAGGCCCCGGCCCGGGGTGTCATAATGCCCGGGGCGGCGCCGAGGGGCCGCCCGGGACGAGAGGGTTATGAACGAGCGCGAGCAGGGCCAACGGCGCGGCGTCAATTATCAGGGCCGGGAGATCGCTTTCCGGCTCCTGTTCAGCCGTCGGCGCGGCCTGGGCCTGTGCCTGGACCCCGAGGTGGGGCTGGTGGTGCGGGCGCCCCTGGGCATGGATCCCGCCCGGGTGGATGACCTGGTGCTGGCCAAGGCCCCCTGGGTGCTGAAGCATCTGGAAAGCCTGGCCCGGCGGGGGCTGCCGCCGCCGCCGCGCGCCTACCATGGCGGCGAGGTCTTCGCCTTTCAGGGCCGGGATTTGGTGCTGGAGGTGCTGGCCGGCGGGCGGGGGGGACGGGCCCGGGTGGAGCACCTGCGGGAGCGCCTGGTGGTGGTGCTGGGCCAGGAGCTGGGAGAACAGGCCCGGCCCCTGGCGGTGCGGCGCGCCCTGGGCCTGTGGTACCGGCGCCAGGCCGCCCTGCTGCTGCCGCCCCGGGCGGTGTTTTTCGCCCGCGCCCTGGGGCTGGCCACGCCGCCGCCGGTCCTGGTGCGCGACCAGAAACGGCGCTGGGGCTCCTGCAACGCCAAGGGGGAGCTGCGCCTCAACTGGCGCCTGGTGATGGCCCCGCCTGAGCTTTACGACTACGTGGCCGCCCACGAGGCCTGCCACCTCAGGGTGCCCGACCACTCGCCGTCATTTTGGGGGTTGCTGGCCAGCCTGGTGCCCGACTGCCGCGCCCGGCGCCGGCGCCTCAATCAGCTGGGTCCCTGGCTGCGCCTCTAGCTCAGGATTGCCCATCTCGCCGCCGGCGCAAAAGCTCCTCCAGTTCCTCCACGGGCAGGGGCTTGCTGAACAGAAAGCCCTGCATCTGGTCGCAGCGCAGGCCCTTCAAGAAATCTAGCTGCGCCTGGGTCTCCACGCCCTCGGCCACCACCTTGAGGTTGAGGCTGCGGCTCATGGAGATGATGGTGTCCACGATGGAGGCGTCGCCTGGGTTGTCCACGATGTCGCTGACAAAGGAACGATCGATCTTGAGCGCGTGCATGGGGAAGCGCTTGAGGTAGTAGAGCGAGGAATAGCCCCGGCCAAAGTCGTCCATGAATAGCTGCACACCCAGTTGACTGAGCTGCTCCAGGGTGACGATGGCGTCCTCCACGCTGTGCATCACCACGCTCTCGGTCACCTCCAGCTCCAGGCAACCGGCCGGCAGGCCGCTCTGGGCCAGGGCGCGGCTGACCGTCTGCACCAGGTTGCGCTGGCTGAACTGGCGGGGCGAAAGATTGACCGCCACCCGCAGATCGCTGAAGCCCTGGTCCCGCCAGCCCTGGGCGGCCCGGCAAGCGGTAAAGAGCGCCCACTCGCCGATGGGCACGATCAGGCCGGTCTCCTCGGCCACGGGGATGAACTCCATCGGCGGCACCAGGCCCACCCCCGGCCGCTGCCAGCGGATCAGGGCCTCCACCCCCACCACCTGCCCGCTGACCAGCTCCACCTTGGGCTGGTAATGCATCACGAACTCGCCACGCCGCAGGGCGCGCCTGAGGCTGCGCTCCAGGTCCATGCGCAGCACCACCTGCTGGTTCATGGCCGGGGTGAACAGCTTGTAGTTGTTGCGACCGTCGGCCTTGGCCCGGTACATCGCGGTGTCGGCGTTGGCCACCAGGGACTCGGCGTCGCTGGCGTCGTGGGGGTAGATGGTTATGCCGATGCTGGCGGTGATGTAGAATTCCTGGTTGTGCACCTTGAAGGGCTCGGCCATGGTCTCCAGGATGCGGCTGGCCACCTGCACGGCGTAATCAGGGGTGTGGGTGCCCACCAGGAGCATGATGAACTCGTCGCCGCCCAGGCGGGCCACGGTGTCCTCGTCGCGCACCCAGCGCACCAGCCGGCTGGAGACGGCCTGCAACAGCATGTCGCCCATGGCGTGGCCCAGGCTGTCGTTTATATTCTTGAAATTGTCCAGGTCCAGGAACAACAGGGCCAGGCCGTCCTTTTGGCGGTGGGCATGGGCCAGGGCCATGTTCAGGCGGTCCTTGAACAACAGGCGGTTGGGCAGGCCGGTCAGGGCGTCGTGGTAGGCCTGGAAGCTGATCTGCTCCTCGCTGCGCTTGATCTCGGTGATGTCGTGGAACACCCCCACGTAGTGGGCGGTGTTGCCCTGGGGGTCGGCGATGGCGGTGATGGCCAGCCACTCGGGGTAGGCCTCGCCGTTCTTGCGCCGGTTCCAGATCTCGCCCTGCCAATAGCCCTGCTCCAAGAGGCTGGCCCACATCTGCTGAAAGAACTCCGGTCCCTGACGCCGGGAGGACAACAGGCGCGGGGTCTGGCCGATGGCCTCCTCGGCGCCGTAGCCGGTGATGGTGCTGAAGGCGCGGTTGACCATGCCGATGACGCCGGCGGCGTCGGTGACCAGAATGCCCTCCACGGTGTTCTCGAAGATGCGCGCCAAGAGGTGCATGTGCTCTTCCGAGCGCTTGCGCTCGGTGATGTCCTGCACGGCGCCCACCAGGTTGCGGGGCCGGCCCTGGTCGTCGCGCACCAGTTCGGCCAACTGGTAGACCACCCTGGTCTGGCCGTCGGGAAGCACGATGCGGTGCTCCAGGCCCTGGGGATGCTCCAGGCTGGGGGCCAGGTCCAGTTGCGCGCGCACCAGGCGGCGGTCATCCTGATGCACCGATTGCATGAAGCTGGCCAGCCTGACCGGGGTCTGGGGCTCGCTGATGCCGTAGATGTGGAAGACCTCGTCGGAGCAGGTCATCTCGCCGCTGTCCAGGTCCAGTTCCCAGTTGCCCAGGTGGGCCATCTGCTGGGCGCGGGCCAGGCTGGCCTGGCTCTTGCGAAGGGCTTTTTCGGCGGCGGCGCGCTTGCTGACATCCTTGAGCATGCCCACCATGCCGATGACCCGGCCCCGGGCGTCCAGGTTGGGCGAGCCGCTCATGCTGAACAGGCGCTGGCCGCCGTCCTTGTGCAGCAGGCCGCGGGTCATTTGCAGGGTCTCCTGCTCGTCGCGGATGCGCCGGAAGGATTCGCGGCACTGGGCCACGTCCTCGGGCAGCACGAAATCCACGAAAAAGCGCCCCAGGACCTCCGAGGGGGCATGCCCCAGGATGCGCTGCCAGGCCGGATTGACGTAGGTGAAGGTGCCGTCCTGGCCCAGGGTGTAGATGATGTCCGGGGCGTTTTCGCTCAGTGAGCGGAAGCGCTCCTCGCTGGCGCGCAGGGACTCCTCGGTGCGCCGGCGGGCGGTGACATCGCGCACCACGGCCAGCAGGTAGTCCTGACCGGCCAGCACCAGGCGGTTCAGGCTGACCTCGGCCTCGAATTCGCCGCCATCCAGGCGTCTTAGCCTCCAGGCGAAAAACTGGGAATGCCCGGCCAGGGCCTGTTTGACCAGCCTGGAGCCCTCCTGGCGGGAGGGCTGGCCGTCGGCCTGCTCCGGCGGGGACAGTTCCATGATGGCGCAGCCCACCAGTTGCTGGCGGCTGGCGGCAAACATGTGCAATGCCCGTGGGTTGCAGTCCAGAATCCGGCCGTCGGCCAGGACCAGGATGGCGTCGTTGGCGGTTTCGAAGAGGGTACGGTAGTGGGCCTCCCTGAGCAGCAGGTGATCCAGGGCCAGGCCGGCCTGCTCCGCCGCGGGCGCCAACAACTCCCGCAGGGACCCCAGGCTCTCCTGGCTGGATCGCAATTCGCGCTCCAGATACGCGATGCGCTCCTGGGCGTCGGCCAGCTTCCGCGACAAATCCGCCGCCTGGGCAGGAGGCTCGGGGGTCATGCCAATTTCCTTACGATCTCCTAGGAGTTGAGACGCCATGATAACTCATGGCGCGGCAAATTGTAAGGACCATGGTCCCTGAAAGATAGTCGCCCGGGCCGCTGGGCACCTCTGGGCCGGGGGCGCTGACTGGGCCAGGCCACCGGATCGCCCCTCCAGCCCGGCCGGCCCGTGCTTCGGCGCGCTTTTCGGGGCGATCCTGGCAACCCAGGCCCGCGCCAAGTCGCGGGGCACCCAGCCATTTGGCCACCTGGCAAATTAATTGTCAATTCATGGAGCTGTTTCAAGGTGGCAGGACGACATTTGGGCTTCTCCGCTGGATATCGGATGGTGGAAATGGTGGAAAACTTACTTAAAGCTCGAATTTTATTTTGTATTTATATCTGGGGCCAGGTTGATGTTCGGTGGAGAACTCTTCTGATTCGGTTAAAAGGCTAGTTTAAAGACGACCAATTGGCCGGGATGGCCGGGGGAAAACAGGCTACCGAGGTTGAAAATCCGGTGGGGAAACCCTGGACAAGCTGGGGCACCGGCGGGCCGTGGGGTGGAAAACTCCTGACGGGCCGTGGAAAAACCGGCCTCGACGACCGGGCCAGGGTGGATAAACCTGCCGTGAGCCAACCTGGCGGGTGCAAAACCCTGAGGATTAAAGGCCCACAACCTGGCCCGCAGCGCTTGCCGGGGGTGCAAAAAGCCGCCCGCCCCGCCCCGCCCCGGTGGAAACAGCCTGGATTAACCGCGCCCGACAGTGCAGAAGGGCCCGGCCATCGGTGCCCATCCGGGGGATAACCGCCGCCGCCCTCCCCCGCCACACGGCGGCGCTCCCCGAGGCCGGCCCTGGACCGAAAAAACGCCCCGCCCCGGCCAATGGGCCAACCCCGCCCCGGCCCAAGACATCTCGCCCACGGGAAATGCCGCGCGCCAAATCCTGACCCTTCTTTTTGCCCGCCAGCCGGGTATGGGGGGCTTTTCGCGGCCAAAGGCACGAATTTTGGCCGGCCTGGCCGGGCCTGCCGCTATAATGTTGTTAGGCTCCGGCGGTGAGCCGGCCGCCAAATATTGGGTAATGACAACGTGTTGCCGCAGGCGATCCCGGTTGTGGCCAGATGGCCTGGCAGCGGGCGGCCTGGGTTCAAAGGGAGAACAGATGCTGGTTGGCGTGCCGCGAGAGGTCAAGGTGGATGAGTTTCGGGTGGCCCTGGTGCCGGCCGGGGTGCGCGCCCTGGCGCAGGCCGGCCACCGGGTGCTGGTGCAGGCCGGCGCCGGCCTAGAGGCCGGCTTGAGCGACCAGGACTATCAACAGGCCGGGGCCACCATGGTCTCCCGCGAGGAGGCCTGGGCCGCCGAGTTGGTGGTGAAGGTCAAGGAGCCCATCGCCGAGGAGTACCGCTTCCTGCGGCCGGGGCTGACCCTGTTCACCTACCTGCACCTGGCGGCGGTGCCCGAGTTGGGGCGGCAACTGGCCCGGCAGCAGGTCACGGCCGTGGCCTACGAGACCATCCAGCTGGAAGACTTGAGCCTGCCCCTGCTCACCCCCATGAGCGAGGTGGCCGGGCGCATGGCCGTGCAGGCCGGGGCCCACTACCTGGAGCGCCAGGCCGGCGGCCGGGGTGTGCTCCTGGGGGGCGTGCCCGGGGTGCGCCGGGGCCGGGTGGCCATCCTGGGGGCCGGGGTGGTGGGCACGGCGGCCCTAAAGATCGCCGTGGGCATGGGCGCCGAGGTCTCGGTGCTGGACCGCAACCTGCGCCGGCTCACCTATCTGGACGACGTCTTTGGCTCGCGCATCACCACCCTCATCTCCCTGCCCGACACCGTGGCCAAGGCGGTGGCCCAGGCCGACCTGGTGATCGGGGCGGTGCTGGTGCCGGGGGCGCGGGCGCCGCGCCTGGTCACCGAGGAGATGGTCAAGGCCATGAACCCCGGCTCGGTGGTCGTGGATGTCTCCGTGGACCAGGGCGGCTGCGTGGCCACCATCCACCCCACCACCCACGAGGACCCCGTCTACGTGCTGCACGGGGTGATCCACTATGGAGTCACCAACATGCCCGGCGCGGTTTCGCGCACCAGCACCTTCGCCCTGACCAATGTCACCCTGCCCTATGTGCTGGCCCTGGCCGGCGGCCCCCTGGAGGCCGCCCGGCGCGACCCCGCCCTGGCCAAGGGCTTCAATGTGCATGCCGGGGCCTTCTGCCACCCCGTGGTGGCCCAGGCCATGGAGGCGCCCTGCCTACCCCTGGCCTAGCCGGCCCCAGCCCGCGCTCCCTCGGGGCCGGCCCCGGCGCGGGGCGAGAGCAACTTGCGGGCCGGGTAATGAGGCCGTAATATAGCCCCCGGCCGCCGACGCCCCTCGGCGCCGGGCGCGGGAGGCACTCGTACCGCGCCCACGACTGCCGCCACAGCCGCCCCTGCCAGGCCGACGGACCCCTGCCGTCGGCCCTAGGTTTTAGGGGCTTTGGAAAAGGGAAAAATATCGCCAGACGAGCCTACAACCCTTTTGCCATCTTTACCGCTGGTTAGGCCACTCATCGCCACCCTGGAGCCAATAAAAGTGAAAAACGGCGAATTTTTTAGTTTTTGGCAGTAAAACGAAGATAGCCTGTGTACATTTTTTGTTCACAGTTGTGACCAATCCTGGAAGCCCAAGAGCCATGCGGGCTTAGCAAGCCGAGGCAAAAAAAACCTTATACCCGCCTGTTGCGCGGTTTGGCATTTTTTTTATGAATCAAATTAGTCCCTTATCCTGTGTACAAGTGGCCGGCGGCCGGCCTGGCCACAAGGGCAGGCCACCATTGACCGCGCGGCAGGGCAGACGGTAGCTTATGATCCATCATCGAGAACGCCCGCGAAGCCTGTCCATATACGATAATGCTCCCGAATTATGACCACCTTAATACGGTCTACGGAGGATCATTTGTCCTTGGCCCTTTGGAATGCCCTCTGCGACGGTCTACGCGCCAGCCTGGATGTCGAGGAATACCAGGTCTGGATCGCCCCCTTGCGGCTGCTGAGCCATGACCCCTCGCGGCTATCCCTGGGCTGCCCCAACGCTTTCCACCGCACCTGGATACGCGACAACTACCTGTCGCGCATGCGCACGGTCCTGATCCAACTGGGTCAGCCCCAGGAGATCGACCTGGAGATATTGCCCAACCCTCAACCGGCCCTGAAGAGCGCCCCCCGCCAACTGGAGTTGCCCCAGGTGACCCAGTGGCGGCCCAAGCTCAACAACCGTTTCGTCTTCGACAAGTTCGTCTCCGGCGGCAGCAACGAATTCGCCTGGGCGGCGGCCAAGGCCATGGCCCAGGGGCAAAAGCTGTTCGCCAACACCCTGTTCCTGGTCTCGGGCACCGGCCTGGGCAAGAGCCACCTCACCCAGGCCGTGGGGCACCAGGTGCTGATGAGCGACCCCGGCACCCGCGTGGCCTACCTGACCGCCGAGGATTTCGCCAACCAGATGATCTCGGCCCTGCGCAACAAGCGCATCGAGGCCTTCAAGGACCGTTACCGCCGCTCCTGCGACCTGCTGCTGTTGGAGGAAGTCCAGTTCCTGGCCGGCAAGGACAAGACCCAGGACGAGCTGGGCTACACCCTGGACGCCCTGTTGGACGCCGGCAAGCGCATCGTCTTCACCGGGGCCTGCGCCCCGGGGCAGATCAAGGGGCTCAAGCGCCACCTGGCCAGCCGGCTGAGCTGCGGGCTGACGGCGGCCATCGAGCCGCCGGACCACCACACCCGAGTGCGCATCCTGGAGCACCTGTCCCAGGAGGAGGGGGTGCGGGTGGACCCGGACGTGCTGGAGTTTCTGGCCTCGGAGGTGGCGGGCGACGTGCGCCGCCTGCAATCGGCCCTGGTGGGGCTGTTGGCCAAGGGTAGCCTCACCCACCGCTCCCTGGATCTGCGCCTGGCCGCCGAGGTGCTGGGGCACATGCACGTGCAACTGAGCCGGGTCACGCCAGAGCAGATACTCAACCTGGTGGCCCAGGTCTACGGCCTGGAGCGGGGCATCCTCACCGGCAAGAGCCGCAAGAAGGCCGTGACCCGGCCCCGCAACCTGGCCCTGTTCCTGTGCCGGCGCCACACCGAGGCCTCCTACGCCGCCTTGGGGCGGGCCTTCAACCGCGACCACTCCACGGTGATGTACGGCGTGGACCAGGTGGAACGCGGGCTGGGCAGCGACCCCAAGCTGGCCCAGGAATTGGCCTTCTTGGAGCAACGTCTGGGCCTGGCCTCCAGCTAGGCGGCCCTTACTCTACCGCGTCCATCTACATTAGATAGTATCACCAAAAACCGCCGCCCCCCGGAAAACCGGAGGGCGGCGGCTGACTTGGCACTCTAAAAGCCCCTCAGGCCGCGATGCCCTTCTGGGTCAGCACGCCCTTGTAAATGGGCGCGATGAGCTTCAATACCGGGGCCAGCTTCAGAAGCGCCGCCGCCGAGCCCTTGGACTTGATGCGCCCGGTGGCCATGGCCACCACCGGGTTGAGCTGGTTGGCCCAGGCCTGGTGGCCGATGTCCACGCCGGTGATGATGGTCACGTCGGGGCGGTCGGCCGGCGCCCCCGCCGCCACCTGGATGCCCTCACCCCGGGAATCCACATGAAAGGAGACCAAGGGGTCGTCCTGGGTGTAGTCAAAATAAACCAGTTGCTTTAACTGGCTCACGATGCCAGCGATCTGCGGATCGGCCGCCGCCTGCTTGAAGGTCTCCACGAAGACTTCCACCGCCGTGGCTGGATCATCGAAGTACTTTGATTTCATTTCATAATCCTCACTAAGCGAAGTGTTTGCTCTAATTTTTTCTTCTTGCGTGCCCGCCTTGGCCCGCGACCCACGACGGGAGCCGGCGGCGTCTGCCGGACCAACCACGCCAACCAACCCGTTTACGCCCAGCTGGGGGCACCCCGCCCCCGCTCTCCATAACCCGCCACCCTCAACGGGAGCCGCCAGGGCCGGCCACCGCCGCAGCGTCAACCGACCCGTTTACGCCCAGCCGGGGGCACCCGGCTACCAGGCGGCCTCGAAGACCTCGTAGACCTGGCCGGGGTCGGTGACCGGCCGGGGGTTGAAGATGCAGGCCGGGTCGGCCACGGCGTGGGCCGCGGCCTCGTACAGGGCCTCCTCGGGCACGCCCACGTCGCGCAGGCGGGCGGGGTGGCCGATGGTGGCGATCAGGCTGGCCACGGCGTCGGCGGCGGCCAGGGCCGCTTGCAGGGGCGCCAGGCCCTCCACCGGTCGGCCCAGGGCCTGGGCGGCGCGCCCCAGGGCCGCCGTGCAGTGCTCGGCGTTGAAGCGCATCACGTGGGGCAGCACGATGCCGCAGGCGCTGCCGTGGGGCACCTCGAAGAGGGCACCCACGGTATGGGCCATGGCGTGGGCCAGGGCCACCTGGGCGGTGCAGAAGGCCCAGCCGGCCAGGGTGGAGGCCACCTGCATGTTGGCCCGGGCCGTCAGGTCATCGCCCCGAGCCACGCACAGGGGCAGGTTCTGGGCGATCAGGCTGGTGGCGTGCAGGGCCAAGGCGTCGCAGACCGGGTTGGAGCGCACGCTCATCAGGGCCTCCAGGGCGTGGGTCAGGGCGTCCAGGCCGGTGCCGGCGGTGAGCCCCGGCGGCAGGCCTTGCACGAACTGGGGGTCCAGGATGGCCACTGAAGGGAACAGGCCGTTCTCGATGACGTAGACCTTGCGCCCGGCCTCGCGGTTCTTGATGACCGCCACGTTGGTGACCTCGCTGCCGGTGCCGGCGGTGGTGGGCACCACGATGTGGGGGGTGGCCGGCCGGTTGAGGCGCAGCACCGCGATGTGGTCTATGGCCCGGCCGCCCTCGCTTAGCACCACGCACAAGGCCTTGGCCGTGTCGATGACGCTGCCCCCGCCCACGCTCACCACGGCGTCGGCCCCCAGTTGGCGGGCCAGGGCGGCGGCGGCGTCCACGGTGGCCAGGCTGGTGTCCTGGGGTATGTCATTGAACACACCGGCGCAATAGCCGCCCAGGGCCTTCTGGGCGATGGCCGTCAGGCCGGCGGCCTGCACGCCGGGGTCGGTGAGCAGGATGGCCCGCCGGCAACCCAGGGCCTGCAACTCGGTGCTGATGCTGGCTATCGAACCGGGACCGCTGTTGACCTTGGTGGGCCCCTGGTACTGGAAGGAGGTGCTTTTGGGGTAGGCGAACATCATCTGGAAGGCCAGCTTGTTGGCCGGGTCGGACTCGGCCGAGACATGCACCCGCTTGATCTGGGTGTATTCGCTTAGCCCATAGTGGCCCAGCTCGCGCCCCACGCCGGACTGCTTGTAGCCGCCAAAGGGGCAGTAGTCGCCAAAGGCGTGGTAATCGTTGATCCACATGGTGCCGGTGGCCACCTTGGCGGCGATGGCCTCGGCCCGGGCGATGTCCTTGGACCACACCCCTCCGGCCAGGCCGTAGGGGCTGTCGTTGGCGATGGCCACGGCCTCCTCGTCGTCGTGGAAGGGGATGAGGCAGACCACCGGCCCGAAGATCTCCTCGCGGGCGATGCGCATGGCGTTGTCAACCCCGGCGAACACCGTGGGCTGATAGTAATAGCCGTCCTCCAGATCGAAGCGCTGGGGCCTCTGGCCGCCGCAGATCAGCTCGGCGCCGGCCTGGCGGCCCAGTTGCACGTAGTGCTCGGTGGTGGCCAACTGGGCGGCGCTGACCAGGGGACCCATCTGGGAGGTGGCGTCGAGCTGGTAGGCGATGTGGATGTCCCCCACGCGCTTGGCCAGGCGCTCCACCACCTGCTGGTAGATGCCCTCCTGCACCAGAATGCGGGTGCCGGACTCGCAGACCTGGCCGCAGTGGAAAAAGGTGCCGAAGAGCCCGCCATCGATGGCCAGGTTAAGGTCGGCGTCATCCATGATGATGTTGGCGCTCTTGCCACCCAGCTCCAGGGTGACCTTCTTGACCGTGTCGGAGGCCATCTTCATGATCTGGCGCCCCACCTCGCTGGAGCCGGTGAAGGCCACCTTGTCCACCGCCGGATGGGTGCACAAGACCTGGCCCAGGCTGCCGCCCGGCCCAGCGATGATGTTGACCACCCCCGGGGGGATGTGGCTCTCGGCCAGGGCCTCGGCCAGGATCAGCGCCGATACCGGGGTGTTGGAGGCCGGTTTGAGCACCACGGTGTTGCCCATGATGGCGGCCATGGCGATCTTCCACATGGCCATGGTGAAGGGGAAGTTCCAGGGGATGATGCCCACGCAGACCCCCAGGGGCTCGCGCCGGATGTAGTTGCGCCCCGGGAAAAAGGGGTTGCCGGCCACCGGGATATCCTCCCGCCAGGGGAAGTCCTTGGCCGCGTATTGGGCCAGATTGCGCACCATGAGCGAGCCCAGGAATATCTCGGTCTTGGTGCGGTTGATGATGCCGCCGGAGTCCAGGGACTCGAACATGGCCAGGCGCACGGCGTGCTTCATCACCCGGTCAGCGAAGTCCATCATCACCCGCGCGCGCTCATCAGGCTTCATGCCCGACCAGACGCCGGAGTCAAAGGCCCGGCGGGCGGCCAGGATGGCCGCCTCGGCCTCGGCCGGCCCGGCCTGGGCGACCGTGGCGAAGGCTTCCCCCGTGCCGGGGTCGATGGTCTCGAAGGACGCGCCGTCCTGGGCGTCCACGAACTGGCCGTCGATGAAAAGCCTGAAATGCTCCATGGCCCCTCCCCTATCTGTTGTTGGCTTGGCGAGCGCGAGACTAGGCCCGGCCTCCCGGGCGCCCGGGCGCCGGTTCCCGCCCGAGGCGAGACTTGGGAGGCTATGGCAAACGTCGGCGGGTACTTATGGAATAACCCCTAGCCGTGTGCAAAGTCAAGACCGGCTGGCGCGGGGGTCCGTGGACGGGGTTGGCGGCGCTGGCTACTTGAAGTCCTGCTTGTTAAGGCGGTACCTGGTCATCAGCTTGTGCAACTGACGGGTGGTGATGCCCGCGCCCTGGGCGCTCAAATTGATGCGTCCCTTGTTGGCCAACAAGAGTTCGCGCAGGTATTCGCGCTCAACACGCTCCACGGCCCGGCGGCGGGCCTCGGCCAGGGTGAGCCGCAGGTCGGTGGAGGGGCGCTGGCCACGGCCGTCAAAGGCGAACAGGTCGCTGGGGAAGCCCTCGGGGGTGAGCACCGAGGAGGCCTCCAGGATGTAGGCCCGCTCGATGAGGTTTTCCATCTCGCGGATGTTGCCGGGCCAGGAGTAGACCTCGAAGGCCTCCAGCACGTCGGGGTGCACGCTGCGGATATTCTTGGCGTAAAACTTGTTGAGCCGCTCCAGGAACAGCTCGGCGAACAGAGGTATGTCCTCGCTGCGCTCGCGCAGGGGCGGAATCTCGATGGGAAAGACGTTGAGGCGGTAGTAGAGATCCTGGCGGAAGCGGCTCTCCTTGACCATGCGCAACAGGTCGGAGTTGGTGGCGGCGATGATGCGCACGTCCACCTCGATGCTTTTCTCGCCGCCCACCCGCTGCATCAGGCGGTCTTGCAGCACCTGGAGCATCTTGATCTGGGCCGGGCTGGTGATGGTGCCCACCTCGTCCAGAAAGATGGTGCCGTCACTGGCGATCTCGAACTTGCCCAGCTTGCGGCGCACGGCGCCGGTGAAGGCGCCCTTTTCGTGGCCAAAAAGCTCGCTCTCCAACAGGGTGTCGGGGATGGCCCCGCAGTGCACGCTGACAAAGGGCTTGGACTTGCGGTTGCTGTGGCGGTGGATCAGCCTGGCCAGCACGCCCTTGCCGGTGCCGGTCTCGCCCACCAGGAGCACCGTGGAGCGGGTGGGGGCCACGGAGCGCACCTTCTCTAAGACCTTGCGCATCACGGCGCTGTTGGTGCGCACCAACTCCAGGGCGTCTTCCTGCCAAAAGGTGTCGCGCAGGTATTGCAGCTCCGACTGCATGCGCAGGGATTGGTCGATGCTGTCCTTTACGTGGCTGACCTCGCTGGAGTCTATGGGGTAGGTCAGATAGTCGCTGGCCCCAAAGCGCACGGCGCTTACCACCTCGCGGATCATCTCCTGGGGCGACATCACCACCACGTGGGCCCCGGGGAAGTTGTCGCGCAGGGTTTGCAGGGCCGGGCCGAAATCCGGGCGGCCATCCACCTGGGCGCTGGCGCCCAGGAGGCGCAGATCCACAAAAAGATAGTCGAAACGCCGGTGGCGCCCCAGGCTCCACAGGCCGTCGGGGTTTTTGGCCACCTCCACGCTATAGGGCTCGCCGAAGCTCAAGCGCACGGCGTCCACCACCTCGGGTTCGCGGGCCACGATCAGGATGCGGTTCATGTGGTTTTCCCTGGGAGCACGGCTGTCCAGCACCTACCTATGGCGGCCGAAGCCGCCGGGGCTTATTATAGCACCTGGCCACCAAGTTTAAGGAAGTACCGCCTTGCCGCCAGCCGCTCAGACCACCCCCAGCCGGGCCGCGGTCTTCAGCCTGGGGCCACTCTTGTTGCTGACCAGCATATTTTTCCTCAACTTCTGCGCCCGGCTGGTGATGGCTCCCCTGATGCCCCGGGTGGAGCAGTCCTTGAGCCTGAGCCACGCCCAGGCCGGCGCCCTGTTTCTGCCCTTGTCCCTGGGCTATTTCACCACCTTGTTGGGCTCGGGCTTTGTGGCCGCCCGCCTGACCCATCGCGGCTCCATCGTGCTCTCGGCCCTGGCCACGGGCCTGGCGCTGCTCCTGCTGCCCCTGGCGGGCAGTCTATGGGGCATGGCCGGGGGCATGTTCCTGGTGGGCCTGGCCGCCGGGCTGTACCTGCCCTCGGGCCTGGCCACGCTGACCCACATGGTGCCGCCCGCCCGCTGGGGGCGCGCCCTGGCCGTGCACGAGATGGCCCCCAACCTGGGCTTCGTGGTGGCACCCTTGCTGGCCATGGGGCTTCTGGAGTTTTTTACCTGGCGGGGGGCCATGGCCTGCCTGGGGGTGGCGGCCCTGGCTGGGGGGCTGGGCTTCTGGCGCTGGGGCCGGGGGGGGGATTTCCCCGGCCAGGCCCCGGACCTTAAGAGCCTGCGCGCGCTGCTGGGCCTGCCCGGTTTTTGGCTCATGATGCTCTGCTTCAGCCTGGGCCTGGGCGCCAGCCTGGGCATCTACAACATGCTGCCCCTGTACCTGGTCAGCGAACGCGGCCTCAGCCCCCAGCGGGCCGATCTGTTGGTCTCGGCCTCGCGCGTCAGCTGCGTGGCGGCGGCCTTTGTCGCCGGCTGGGTCACGGACCGCCTGGGGCCGCGGGTGGCCATGGCCTGGGTGCTGGGGGTCTGCGGCGTCCTGACTCTGGGGCTGGGGGCGGCGCGGGGGGCCTGGCTCATTCCCCTGCTCTTCTTGCAGCCCATGGTGGCGGTGTGCTTCTTCCCGCCGGGCTTCGCGGCCCTGGCCCGCCTGGGTTCGGCCTCGGTGCGGCCGGTGGCCGTATCCCTGACCATGCCCCTGGCCTTCGTGCTGGGCGGCGGGGTGCTGCCGGCCTTCATAGGCTACATGGGTCAGGCCTTCACCTTCGGCTGGGGCATATCCCTGGCCGGGGGGCTGATGCTGCTGGGTCCCTGGCTGGTGAGCCGGCTCAAGCTGGCCGAGCCGCCCCGCTAGCCGGATCGCTCCCCAGGGAATATCGCGGCTCGCGGCCCACTCGGCGGGCCCGAACTGGATTCATGCACTGTCCTTCGCGGCTCGCCAGTGGCGCATGATCCGGAAATACATCTCCTCGGCCTGCTCGATGTTGGCCACCAGACACCACTCATCGGTCTGGTGGGCCTGAGCGGCCTCGCCAGGCCCCAGGATCAGGGTGGGCAGCCCCCCCCAAGCCCGATGCAGCACCCCGCCGTCAGTGAAGTAGCGGCCGCCCAGGGGTTGGGGCCGCCGGCCACTCACCTCCTCGACCACCTCGTAGACCCGCCGCACCCAGGGCTGGGTGGCCTCGGTCCAGAAGCCGGGCATGTCCGAAAGCACCTCCAGCGTGGCCGGGTCGCCCAATAGGGCCGCCATCTCGGCGCGCAGCGCCCGGTGGTCCTGGCCGGGCAGGGTGCGCAGGTCCAGGGTCAGGCTGGCCTGGTCGGGCACCATGTTGATGCGGGTGCCGCCGCTGATGGTGCCGATGTTGAGGGTGGGGCGCCCCAGCTGGGGATGCTCCTGGGCCGGCCGCCAGGTCTCCAGGCGGGTCACGGCGCGAGCCGCCTTGATGATGGCGTTGTCGCCCTGCTCGGGCATGGAGCCGTGGGCCGCCTTGCCGGCAAAGTCGGCGCGCAGCCACAGGGAGCCCTTGTGCCCTAGATAGGGCTGGTTGCTCGTGGGCTCGGCCACGATGAGGGCGCCGGCCCGCCCCAAAACCTGGGGTAGGCCGGTCAGCTGCCGGGAGCCCCCGCAGCCGTCCTCCTCGTCCGAGCACATCAGGAACAGCACGCCCCCCTGGCCCGCCGGCAGGGCCGCCAGGCGGCGGGCGGCGCCGACCATGGCCGCCAGGCCGCTCTTCATGTCGCTGGAGCCCCGGCCATATATGCGCCCGTCCTCCACCCGGGCGGCGAAGGGGTCGCGGGTCCAGGGCGCGGCCCCCAGAGGCACGGTATCCAGGTGGCCGCACAGGCACAGGGGCGCCTCCGGCCCCTGGCCGGGCAGCCGGGCCAGCAGGTTGGGGCGGCCGGGGGCCAGGTCCACCCGCTGGACAGTCCAGCCGGCCTTCTCCAAAAGGCCTCCCAGATACAGGGCGCAGGCCTCCTCATGTCCGGGCGGGTTGCTGCTGTCCAGGCCTATGAGCCGCTGGGTCATCTCCAGGGCGCTGGGGAAGGTCGCCATGCTCGATCATCCTCGTTGTTGACTGGCAAGGCCGCCAGGCGGGCCTATTGCCCCGGGCCGGGGCCGGCGGGCGCTGCCGAAGAGGCCGGCGGCGGCGCGGGCTCCACAAAGAAGGGCTTGATCTTGAAGCGCTGCTCGATTTTTTGCAAGGCCTGCTGGGCCTGGGCCTCCTGGTAAAAGGGCCCCACCAACACCAGGTAGCGCAGCCTGCCCTGACTGCGCACCTCCTGGCGCACAAAGGCTGGCAGGCCGGCCTGTTGCAGGCGCGTGGCCAGGCGCCCCGACTGGATGGGTCCCACGTAGAGCCCGGCGTGCAGGAGGTAGACCCCGGGCTCGGCCTGGGGCGCCCCTGGTTCCGGGGTGGGCTCGGGCGCTGGGGTCGGCGCCGGGCTGGCATCCTGAGGAGCGGGAGCGGGGGCTGGCGTCGGTGCCGGCGCCAAGGCCACGGCCATCGCTGGCGCGGGCTCTGCTTGCGGGGCCGTCGCGGGCTTGGCCGGCGCCTGCTCCTGGGGGGCGGGCTCGGCGGGCGATGCCGGCGCGGGCGCGGAGGGGGCTCTCGCCACCGTGGTCACGGAGGGCGGGGGGGCGGTCTGCTCCAAGGGGCGAAGGTTGCGTGGTGGTGGCGAGGCTGGCCAGGGGGCCATGACCACCCATATGAGCGCCACGGCCACCCCCACGACGCCCAAGGCCAGCAACCCCGCCAACCAGCTTCGGCTACCTGGCGGGGGCGGCGCGGCCCGCCGGGCCAGGGGGCGCGGCGGCGGAGGCAATACGGGCTCGGGCGAGGCAGCCTCGGGCTCCAGCTCGGGCTCTGGCTCCGGCTCGGACTCGGGCTCGGGCGCGGGCGGTGTTTCAGCGGCCGCCGAAGGCGCGGGGGCCGGGGGCTCCGCCGAGGGCTCCGGCTCGGGCTCAGGCTCAGACTCAGGCTCAGGCGCGGGCGTCAGCGGAGGCCGATGGCGCGACAGAGGGGCCGGCGTCGGGGCCTGGGGCGGCCGGATGCGCGCCAAGAGATCGGCCTTCACGCGCGCCAAGAGGGGATCGTCGGGGGTGTAGTGGCCGCAAAAGCCCAGCCCCAGGCACAGATAATAGATGGCCAGCACGTCCTTGGGGGCGTTGACCTGTCCCTCCAGTATCTGAAAAAAACGCGTGCCGCCCTGGCGGCTGCCGTAGAGACGCTCTTCCAGGGGTTCCACGGCCCAGTCCACGGCCTGGGGCCAACCGGAGGTGAGCAGAATCTCGTCGCTGAGCGCCGCCAGGCCATAGCGCACCTGGCCGTAGGGGCCACGGAGCAAGGGGTGCTCGCGGGCCCGCTCCTCCATGGTCTGGAAGATGGCCTCCAGGTCCTCTTCGACCGCAGCCAGGCTGGGGGGGGCGTGGGACACGGCCCTTTGGCGAAACACCACCAGGTAGGTGAAAAGCTCTCTGGTGAGGTCCAGGAGGGTCAAGGACCGCCTCTATCTGAGGGAGCGTATGCCGGCCGGCCCAGGCCGCGCCGGCTGCCTGCCAGGGAGTATAGCACAATCAACCCCGCCTCTTGCTCCGGAGGCCCCCAGGGTTCATCATTGGGTCCAGCCACAACCTAAAACGCCCCCGGACCTTCCGCCGGGGCCGGGGACTCTCGCCATGCCGGTCATCGCCTCCAACTATCAGCCGCCCCGCCATCTGCGGCTGGGCCATGTGCAGACCGTGCTGCCCACCCTGGCCCGCCGGGTGCCGGCCCCGACCTATGAGCGCACCAGCATCGACACCCCGGACGGCGACTTCCTGGACCTGGACTGGGCCAGGGTGGGGGCCTCGCGCCTGGTGCTGATCTGCCACGGCCTGGAGGGAGATTCCCAGCGGGCCTACGTGCGCGGCATGGGCCGAGCCCTGAACGCCGTCGGCTGGGACGTGCTGGCCTACAACTGCCGGGGCTGCGGCGGCCGGCCCAACCGCACCCCGGCCTTTTACCACAGCGGCGCCACCGGCGACCTGGACCTGGCCGTGGGCGCGGCCCTGGCGCGGGGTTACCAGCGCCTGGCCCTGGTGGGCTTCAGTCTGGGGGGCAACCTGGTGATGAAGTACCTGGGCGAGCTGGCGAGCCGGCAACGGCCCCAGGTCAAGGCCGGGGTGGGCTTCTCGGTGCCCTGCGACCTGGCCGACAGCGGCCGGCGCATGGAGATGTTGCAGAATCGCGTCTACGTCCGGCGCTTTTTACGCATGCTGCGGGCCAAGATCAGGCAAAAAATGCCCCTGGTGGCCGGCGCGCCCGATGATCGTGGCTACGGCCGCATCAAGAACTTCCGCCACTTCGACGACCGCTACACCGCCCCCCTGCACGGCTTCGCCGACGCCATGGACTACTACCGCCAGGCCAGTTGCCGGCCCTTCCTGCCGCGTATCGCCGTGCCGGCCCTGATGGTCAACGCCCTGGACGACCCCCTCTTGGGGCCGGGCTGCTTCCCCTGGACCGAGGCCCGACAAAACCCCTGCTTTTTTCTGGAGGCACCGGCCCACGGCGGCCACGTGGGGTTCATGGCCGGCGGCGGGCGTTTTTGGTCCGAGGCGCGGGCCGTGGAATTCCTTAACAGCGTGGTGGATTAGCCAGCCTCCGGCTCCGGGACGGGGCCTTCATCCGGGACCATGGCCAGGGCCCGCGGCGTGCGCAGCACCAGCATGGTGGCCACGGCCGAGGCCAGGGGGTTGCCCTGAAGGTCAAGCACCTGGCCTTCCACGAAGAGCACCCGCCGGCCTTTTTTGAGCACCTTGGCCCGGCCCAGCAGGCGCCCGTGGGGGGCCGGGGCCAAAAAGTGCAGGGACAGGTCGGTGGTGGTGAGCAATTGTTCGCCCCCGAACAGGGCGTGACAGCACTGGCCCATGATGTTGTCCAGGTACACCGCCAGCACCCCGCCCTGCACGTAGCCCACGTGGTTGGTGTAGCGGGCCGCCGGGCGAAACTCGGCCTCCAGCCAGCCCGGCCCCGAGGCAAGATAGCGAATGCCCATGGTGCGGATGATGGGCGTGTCCACCATGCCCGCCAACAGTCCCGAATCCCGGCCCTTGGCCATGCCTTTCCTCCCGCCCCCCGGCTTATGCTCCTGCCTCGTTGTCCACCAGGCTTACGCCCGCGCCGCGCGGCGGCATCCCTGGTATAGCCCAGGCCGGGCCGGCCTGGCAAGGCCGGGCGCGGGCACCGGCGGCGGCCTTGGGTGGCAATCGGCGTTGACGACTTGCCAGGCCGCCGGGCTTTGGGATAGACTCGTGGCCATCGGCGCCCGCAATCGCCCTTAATGCTACAACCGTCCCCAAAGGGACGGTAGGGGGTGTGCGCCATGAATCTGCTGTTGCGCCTTATCAAGACCGTGCTCATGGCCCTCAAGGGAAGGCCTCTACCGCCCTTGGGCGAATCCCTGATCAGCATGCGGGTGTGGCCCAACGACCTGGACATGAACCTGCACATGAACAACGGCCGCTACCTGACCCTCATGGACCTGGGGCGCTTCGACCTGACCATCCGCACCGGCCTGGGCCGGGCGGCCCTGCGCGGGCGCTGGCGGCCCATGCTGGGCGCGGCCACCATCCGCTTCCGCCGGGGGCTGCGTCCTTTTCAGCGCTACGACCTGCGCACCCGTCTGGTGTACTGGGACCATAAATGGTTTTTCATGGAGCAGCGTTTCGAGGTGGCAGGCCAGGTGTACGCCTCGGCCCTGGTCAAGGGCGTCTTCGTGGGGCCGCGCGAAAAGATCAGCCCCCAGGTGGTGGCTCAGGCCATCGGCCACGACGGCGCCAGCCCGCCCATGCCCGAGGAGGTGCGGGCCTGGCTGCAATGGGAGCCCTCGGTCTGAAGCGCCGCCAGGCGATCGCCCTGTCTTGACCCATAGTGCAATTTAGTTAGGAGCCCCACATGACCGAGCAGCGCTGGCATAAAAGCTACGACCCCCAGGTGCCCCATAGCCTGGACTACCCCGACCTGGACATCCATGCCCTGGTGCGCCGCAAGGCCGACGAGGTGTCCGGACGGCCGGCGCTTAAGTTCATGGGCCTGACCCTGACCTATGGCAAGCTTTTTGAGCGGGTGGACCGCCTGGCCGCGGCCCTGGCCCAGCGGGGCATCGGCCAGGGCGATCGCGTGGTGCTGCTCATGCCCAACTGCCCCCAGTTCGTCATCAGCTTCTATGCCCTGATGCGCCTGGGGGCCACGGCGGTCCTTGCCAACCCGCTGAACGTGGAGCGCGAGCTGGTCTTCAAGTTCAAGGACTCCGGGGCCAAGGCCCTGATCGTCCTGGACCTCTTGTCCCAGCGCGTCAACAACATCAAGAAACAGGTGCCCCTGGACTTGATCGTCTACACCAGCCTGGCCGATTTCCTGCCCTTTCCTCTCAACCTGCTCTATCCCCTCAAGCGCCGCCTGGACAAATCCATGCCCGCCGTGGTCATCGAAAAAGACGCCCGCACGGTGATGCTCAAGGACTTGCTGCGCGTGGGCGGCCAGCCGCCCAGCCCGGCCATCGACCCCCAGAGCATGGCCGTGCTCATCTACTCCGGCGGCACCACCGGGGTCAGCAAGGGCATCATGCTCAGCCACCGCGCCCTGGTGGCCAACGCCTCCCAGGTCTGCGCCTGGGGCAACCTGGGCGGCCAGGACGCGCTCTTGGCGGTGCTGCCCCTGTTCCACGGCTTCGGCATGAGCGTGTGCATGAACGCCCCCTTGAGCCACGGCGGCACCATCATCCTTTTGCCGCGCTTTCAAGCCGGCGAGGTCTGCCGCACCATCAACAAGGAGCACCCCACCCTGTTCGCCGGGGTGCCCACCATGTTCATCGCCATCAAGGAGCTGCCCGACATCGACAGCTATGACCTGAAATCCCTGCGCGGCATCTTCGTGGGCGCCGCGCCCCTGCCCCTGGCGGTGATGCAGGAGTTTTCCCAGCGCACCGGCGCGGCCCTGATCGAGGGCTACGGGCTCACCGAGGCGGTCACGGCCGTGGCCTGCAATCCCTTCCAGGGCCAGCGCAAGCCCGGCACCATCGGCATCCCCTTCCCGGACGTGGAGTGGAAGATCGTGGACCTGGCCGACGGCCAGACCGAGATGCCCCTCGGCCAGGCCGGCGAGATCGTGCTCAGGGGGCCGGATTTGATGCTGGGCTATCTGAACCTGCCCGACAAGACCGCCGAAACCTTGCGCGACGGCTGGCTGTTCACCGGCGACATCGGCGTGATGGACGAAGACGGCTATATCACCCTGGTGGACCGTAAGAAGGACCTGGTGATCATCGGCGGCTTCAACGTCTTCCCCAGCGAGGTGGACGAGGTGCTGCACAGCCATCCCCAGGTGGCCGAGGCCGTGGCCGTGGGCCTGCCCCATCCCCGCAAGGGCGAATACCTCAAGGCCTACGTGGTGCCCAAGGCCGGCCAGACCATCGACCCCCAGGAGGTGATCGCCTTCTGCCAGCAGAACCTCACGCCCTACATGGTCCCCCGGGAGGTGGAGGTGCGCGGGGAGCTGCCCAAGTCCATGATCGGCAAGGTTCTCCGGCGCAGCTTGCGCGAGGAGGAAGAGGCCAAGTGGAAGGCCAAGGGTTAGGCGGACGAGGCTAGGCGGCCCCACGAAACCACTTCGCCGCCGGGCCGCGCCTCGGGTATGCTTTAGGGGTAAGGCCGCCAGGCGGTCCTGACCTCAACCCAACCCTCGGCGGAGCTAATCCCATGCCCGAACGCGGCGCCGGCATCCTGCTGCACCCCACCTGTCTGCCCTCACCCTTCGGGGTGGGCGACCTGGGGCCGGCGGCCCATGAGTTCGTGGACTTTTTGGCCCAAGCCGGCATGAGCCTGTGGCAGATGCTGCCCTTGACCCCCACCGAGCCAGGCCGGGGCAACTCGCCCTACAACAGCGCCTCGTCCTTCGCCGGCAACCCCCTGCTCATCAGCCCCGAGCTCTTGCGCGACGAGGGCCTGCTCAGCGACGACGACCTGGCCGAGTCGCCGCCTCTGGACGCCGAGCGGGTGGACTTTCATCAGGCGGCGGCGCTCAAGCGCCGGCTCATGGAACGGGCCTGCCGCCGGGCCGGCGAGCGCCTGTCCCTGCGCGAGGATTTGGATCGCTTCGCCCGAGGCCAGGCCTTTTGGCTGGAGGATTACTGCCTGTTCATGGCCCTGGCCGAGGAGTTCCCCGGCAAGCTATGGAACCAGTGGCCCTTTGACATCCGCGACCGCCAGCCCGAGGCCCTGGAGGCCGCCCGTCAGCGCCTGGCCCCCCGCCTGGCCTTGGAGCGCTTTCAGCAATGGGTGTTCCAGCGCCAGTGGATGGCGCTCAAGGCGCGCTGCCATGACCGGGGCGTGGCCATCATCGGCGACATGCCCATCTACCCCGACTTTCACAGCGCCGATGTGTGGGCCAACCCCGACCAGTTCAAGCTGGACGGCGCGCGGGCGCCCTACGTGGTGGCCGGAGTGCCGCCGGATTATTTCAGCGCCACCGGCCAGCGCTGGGGCAACCCGATCTACAATTGGGATCACCTGCGGCGCCACGGCTTCGCCTGGTGGCTGGAGCGCATGGGGCGCAACCTGGCCTTGTACGACTACGTGCGCCTGGACCACTTCCGGGGCCTGGTGGCCTTCTGGGAGGTGCCGGCCATGGAGCCCAACGCCGTGCGCGGCAATTGGCAGGAGGCGCCCTGCCGGGATTTCTTCCGCGCCCTGAACCGCCGCTTTCGCAGCCTGCCCATCATCGCCGAGGATCTGGGCATCATTGACGCGGCGGTGCGCGAGGCCCGGCGCCAACAGGGTCTGCCGGGCATGGTCATCCTGATGTTCGCCTTTGGCGAGGACAACCCCTTGAACCCCTACCTGCCCCACAACCACCAGCCCGACAGCGTGGTCTACACCGGCACCCACGACAACAACACCCTGCGCGGCTGGCTGAACGAGGAGGCCGACCAGGCCACCCGCCAACGCCTGTACCGCTATCTGGGGCGGGGGGTGAGCGACGAGGACCTGCCCTGGGAGATGGTGCGCCTGGCTTTGGCCTCGGTGGCCGACACGGCGGTGATACCCTTGCAGGACCTGCTGGGCCTGGGCGGTCAGGCGCGCATGAACCGCCCCTCCCACGGCGAGGGCAACTGGGGCTGGCGGCTCATGCCCGGGCAACTGCAAGGCGATCTGGCCCAGCGCCTGCACGATCTGGCCGCCACCTACGGCCGCCTCTAGGCCGCGAGCCGCGGCGGGCGAACACGGGTCGGCGGCGTGCCCGCCGTTGGGCATAAACGGGTCGATTGGTGTGGTACCCTTGTCGTGCGCCAGCGGCTCCTGTGGAGGGGTAGTCCCTGAAAGACAGGGGCGGGGATAAACCCCGCCCCTGCATCAAGATAAGGCATGCACTGCGATGCTTTAATGTAGGGGCGGGGTTTACCCCCGCCCGCGTATTAATCGATATGCTCCCGCCTAGCAGGCCCCCGGGACCAGGCGGCAGACCTCTTCTTTCTTATCTTGCAAGGCCCTAAGCACCCGCTCCGGCGTAATGGGCAGATCGCTCACGCGCACCCCCACGGCGTCATATATGGCGTTGGCGATGGCCGGCGCCGAGGGCACGCAGCCCGGCTCGCCCACGCCCTTGGCCCCGTAGGGACCGGCCGGGTCGTCGGTCTCCACGATGATGGGCGTGATGGGCACCACGTCCTTGCAGGTTAGGAGCTTGTAGTCCAGGAAATTGCCGTTGACCACCCGCCCCTGGGAGAGCTTGACCTCCTCGGTGAGCGCCATGCCCACGCCCATCAATGAGCCGCCGTAAATCTGGCCTTCCAGGAGCATGGGGTTGAGCGCCTTGCCCACGTCGTGGGCGGCCAGGTACTTGAGGATGCGCACCTGGCCGGTCTGGGTGTCCACCTCCACCTCCACGCCGCTGGCCCCGAAGGCATAGGAGCAGGAGAGGTTGCCCTTGAACTCGCGGTCCAACATCTCATTGGGCGGATCGTAAAAAGTCTCGGCGACGATCATGCTCCCGTTTTTTGTGAAGTGGGCCTTGCGCAGAACCTTGGCCAGGGGCACGGTTTCGTCGGCCTCGGCCACGGCCAGGCGCTGCCCCTCGCCGCCGCCGCGATTCACCAGGAGCATGCCTTGATTCAACTCCAGATCCTCGGGCTCCACTTCCAGTTGGGCGGCGGCCAGGGCGAAGATTTTTTTGCGCAGCTCGCCGGCGCACTGGATGGCGGCGTTGCCGGAGATGAAGGCCGCGCGGCTGGCGTGGGTGCCCACGTCCCAGGGGCAGATGGCCGTGTCGTGGCAGACGATGGCCACGTCCTCCAGTTTGAGCCCCACGGCCTCGGCGGCTATCTGGCGCAGGATGGTGTCGTTGCCCTGACCGATCTCCACCGAGCCGGTGAGCACGGTCAGCCGGCCGAAGTCGTCGAGTTTCATGATCATGCCGTGGCCGTCGGAGCGGTATACCCGGGCCCCGCCACCCACGTGGATCAGGCTGGCCACGCCCTGGCCGCGGGCCTTGTGGCCGCTCACGTTGGCGCCCCGCTCCTTGGCCGCCTGGTGCCCGCCCCAGTCCAGGCCGGCGCGCACCTTGCTCAAACACTCGCTCAGGCCGCAGGTGGTGATCTTGAAGCCCTGGGGCGAGACTTCACCGGGCTGGTTGGCGTTGATCAGCCTGAACTCCACCGGGTCGATACCGGCCATGAGGGCCAGCTGGTCCATATTGGACTCGATGCCAAAGGTGGCCTGGGGGTTGCCGTAGCCGCGCATGGCCTGGGCGTAGAGGTTGTTGGTGTAGACGCTCTCGGCCACGTAGCGCACATTGGGCACCCGGTACAGCGAGCTGATGGGCACCATCATCACGCTGGGGGTGGTGGCGCCCCAACTGGTGTAGCCGCCGTTGTCCAAGAGCATGTGCACCTCGCGGAAGGTGAGCCGCCCCTGGGCGTCGCAGCCCTGGCTCACCTCCATGCTGGCCGGCTGACGGGTGGCCTGGGCCAGGAACTCCTCCTCGCGGCTGAACTGCATCTTCACCGGCTTGCCCGTCAGCCGGGCCAGCAGGATGGCGATGAACTCGTAGCAATGGGTGTCCAGCTTGGAGCCGAAGCCCCCGCCGATGGTCTGGCAGAGCACGCGTACCTGGCTGCCCGGCAGGCCCATGGCCTTCAGAGCCTCCAGGTAGTCGTTCTGGGCCAGGTAGGGAATCTGGGTGATGGAGTACATGGTCAGGTTGCGGCTCAGGTCGAACTCGGCGATGACCCCGCTGGTGCCCAGGCAGCAATGGCTGATCCAGGTTGTGCGGTAGGTGCCCTGGGCCACGTGGCGGGCGCGGCCCCGCCCCTCCTCCACGTCGCCGCAGATGAGCTTCCAGGGCAGGCTGAGCTTGTTGGACTTGGCCGGCCGGCCCTTGGCGTCCAGCTCGTGGATCAGGGGGGCGCCGGGCGCCAGGGCCTCCTCGGGGGAAAACAGGGCCGGCAGGGGCTCGTATTCCACCCGGATCAGATCGATGGCCTCCGCCGCGATGTCGGGGTGGGTGGCGGCCACGGCGGCGATCTCATCGCGGTGGGTGCGCACCTTGCCCGTCTTGAGCGGCCGATTGTCGCGCATGAAACCCAGGGGCATGTCGGGGATGTCCTGGCCGGTGATGACCGCCCGCACCCCCGGCAGGGCCTTGGCCCGGCTCACGTCGATGCTCTTGATCAGGGCGTGGGCGTGCTCGGAGTAGAGTATCTTGCCGTGCAGCATGCCCGGCCGGGCCAGGTCGTTGATGTACACCGCCCGGCCGGTGACCTTGTCCAGGGCGTCGGCCTTGGGCAGGCGTCGGCCCACATAGTTGAGCGCGCTCACGGCTGGTCCTCCGAGGCGGCCTTGACGGCCTCGATGATCTGGTGATAGCCGGTGCAGCGGCAGAGGTTGCCCTCCAGGGCGGTGCGAATTTCGTCCTCACTGGGATGGGGGTTGGCATCCAGCAGGGCCTTGGCGCTCAATATCTGGCCTGGCGTGCAGAAGCCGCACTGCACGGCGCCCTGCTCCACGAAGGCCGTTTGCAGGGGATGCAGCCCGCCGTCGGGCGTGGCCAGACCCTCGATGGTGGTCACCCGCGCGCCCTCCACCTCCAGGGCCGGGTAGATGCAGGAGGCCAGGGCCTGGCCGTCGACGATCACCGTGCAGGCCCCGCACTCACCAGCCCCGCAGCCCTCCTTGACCCCCGTCATGCCCAGCCCGTCCCGCAGCAGAGCCAAGAGGCTCTGGCCCCCGTGGGCCTCGGCCTTGACCGGCTGGCCGTTGAGCACAAATTCCATCTCGCGCTTCATGCCGCCACCTCCACGCTGATGCCCAGACGCTGCAAGGCCAAAGCCCCCGCCCGCCGGCACAGCACCCTGAGCATTTCCTCGCGGTACCAGGCCGCGCAACGATGGCTGTCGCGGATGCTGCAACTGTTGCCCAGGCTCATGGCGGCGCGCTCCAGGGTCTTGGCCGTGGGCGGGGCGCCGCTGAGCGCCTCCTCGGCCTCGGGCAGGCGCAGGGGCGTGGGCCCCACCACGCCGGCGGCCACGCGGGCCTGGGCGATGCTGGCGCCGTCGGGGCTTAAGCTGAGCTGCACGGCCAGGTTGATCAAGGCCAGATCCAGGGCGGCCCGGCGGCTGAGCTTGATGAAGGCCCCGGCGCTGGCCGCCCCCCCGGCGCTGGGCAACGCCACGGCCAGGTGGGTCAGCACCTCGTCGGCTCGGGCCGCCGTCTGGCGCGGGGCCAGGAACATCTCGCGCATGGGCACCTGGCGCGTCCCCTGGGCCGAGGCCAGGTGGCACACGGCCTCCAGCACCAGCAGGGGGCAGAGGGTGTCGCCACTGGGCGCGGCGCTCATGACGTTGCCGCCCACGGTGGCCACGTTGCGCATCTGGGTGGAGCCCATGACCCGCGCGGCGTCGGACAGCACCGGCAGGTGCCGGGCGATGAGGGGATCGCCTAAAAGCTCAGTCAGGGTGGTGGCCGCCCCCACCAACAGCGTGTCGCCCTCCAGGCGCACGCCCTTGAGCTCGCTCAGGCCCCGCAGGCTTATCAGCGCCGAGCTGCCCAGCTTTTTCTGGTGGGCCTGCACCATCACGTCGGTGCCGCCGGCCAGGAAACGGGCCTCGTCGCCCAGGCTCTGCTTGAGCGCCAAGGCCTCGGCCAGGCTGGACGGCTTATGGTATGCGATGTCCTTCATGGTTACCTCTGGCGCCCCCTTCAGGAGCGCAGCCGGGCGGTCTCTGGTTCGTCCAGCGCGAAATCCTCGCCCACGGCCACGCCGTAGAGTTGGCGGGCCGCCGCCGGGCTGATGATCCCGTCCCGCACCTCGCGGGCCACCTTGTCGGCCGGGCGCAGCCTGGGGTCGCCGTAGCCACCGCCGCCGCCGGCGTCCTGATGGTACAGCGTGCCCTTGGGCACCCCGCGCACCAGGTCCTTGGTGGTGCAGACGTACTTCCTGCCGTCGGGGTAGCGCAGCCAAATCTGGTTGAGTGTGCCGGGGCCGCCGCCGTGGGCGCCCAGGGCCGGCTCCACGTCTCCGTCGCCGAAGGTCACCACCTGGGTGTCGTCGTTGCCTATGATGAATTCGGTGACCACCCCCAGGCCGCCCCGCCAGCGACCCGCCCCGGCGGAATCAGGCCAGTACTCATGGCTCTTCAAGAGGTGCGGGGTCTGCTGCTCGAACATCTCGTAATCCTGGTCCAGCACCCCGCCGCTGGCGTCGATCATGCCGATGTGGTCATAGCCGTCCTCGCCGGCGATGGCGCCGGAGCCGCCCTTGAGCCCCATGAAGCCGATGTCCACGTAGGCCGACTTCTTGCGCGGGTCGATGCCCGTGGTCAGCGAGCACAACAACTCGTTCCACTCGGCGGTGACGCGGTCGGGGATGGCCGGGGCCAGGGCGCGCATGATGGCGTCGGCGTTGTTGGGACACAGGTGGTTGCCATAGGTGGTGGCCGCCGGATAGGCGGCGTTGAGGATGGTGCCCACGGGAATATTGATGGTGAGCGGCCGCACCATGCCGTCGTTGTGGGGGATGTCGGGATTGACCATCTGCAGAAAGGTGAGCAGGCAGGCCGAGGCGCTGGAGGTGTAGGTGCCGTTGACAAAGCCCGGCGTCTGGGCGTCGGTGGCCGCGTAGTCAAAGGCGATCTCCTCGTCCTTGACGGTGATCTCCACGCGAATGGTGTAGACGCTGCCCGGGTTCTTGCCGTCGTAGTAGCACTTGGACTGGCCGTGATACACGCCGTTGGGTATCTGGGCTATCTCGGCGCGCATCATCTTCTCGGTGGAGGCGAACAGGTGCTCCTTGTGGGCCTCAAAGGACTCCAGGCCGTAGCGCTCGATGAGCTTGATTATGCCGCGCTCGCCCACCACGCAGGAGCCGATCTCGGCGCGCATGTCCTCGGGCACGATGTCCAGGCGGATGTTGGCGAAAATTAAATCCCAGACGTCCTTGCGCAGCTTGCCGCGCTCATAGACCTTCACCGGCGGGATGCGCAGGCCCTCCTGCCAGACCTCGGTGGCCTCGGGGTTGTAGCCGCCGCGCACCGCGCCGCCGATGTCGGCCTGGTGGCCCTTGCAGGCCGCCCAGGCCACCAATTGGCCCTGCCAAAAGACGGGCTTGAAGGCCGCCACGTCATTGTTCTGGTTGCCCATGGAAAAAACGTCGTTGTGGAATATCACGTCGCCTTCGTGGATGTCGTCGCCAAAGTACTTGATGATGTACTCGCAGACCGGCCCCAGACTGAAAGCCAGGATGGGCAGGTTCTCGCACTGCTCCAGCATGCGTCCTTGGGCGTCATAGATGCCGGTGACGAAATCCTTGGCCTCGCAGAGAATGGGCGAGCGCGTGGTGCGGGCCAGGGCGATGGACATCTCCTCGGTGATGGATTTGAAGCGCCTTTGCAGAATGGAAACTAATACCTTGTCGATTTTGACCTGGCTCACGGCACGATCCTCCCCAGGATTTGCTGCTCCATGGCCGGCAGGTAGATGGTCATGGTGCCGAAGCTGTCCACCACCATGCGGTACTCCGGTGTGATGAAAGTGGAGGTGTTCTGCTGCTCCACCATGGCCGGGCCGGCCAGGCGCATGCCGTGGCGCAGCCTGGCCCCGTCGTAGACCGGCACGTCCCGGTAGCCGCCCTCCGCGGGCACGTAGGCCTGGCGGCTGCCCTTCAGGGCCTGCGCGGGGTCGGGGCCGGCATAGGGCTCCTGGCTTAAGTGCGGCTTGTCGGTGACCCCGATGGTCTTGACCCGCATGTTGATCAGCTCCACCGGGGTGTCGGTGTCGCTCAGCTCATAGCCAAACAGGCGGTTGTGCTCGGGATGGAAGCGCGCCGCCAGGGCCAGCGCGTCGCCGGCGGCGATCTGCTGGGCGTCCACCTCCACGCTCACCTCGTGGTACTGCTTCAAATAGCGCAGGTCCAGGGAGTAGACCGTGCGCACCCTGGCGGGCTCGATGCCCTCCGAGGCCAAAAGCTCCAGGCCCTGGCCGCGCATGTCGGCGAAGATGGCCCGGAAGCGCTCCCAGTCCAGATCACCCAGCAGGGTGGGATAGGAGCGCACGAAATCGTGCTCCAGATCGCTCATCAGCATGCCGGCGGCGCAGAAGATGGAGGACTCGCGCGGCACCAGGAGGAGCGGTATCTCCAGCTCCAGGGCGATCATGCAGGCATGGTTGGGTCCGGCGCCGCCGGCCACCACCAGGGGGAAGTCGCGGGGGTCGGCGCCCTGCTTGACGCTGACCTCGCGCACCGCCGCGGCCATGTTGACGTTGATCACCCGGTACATGCCCGCCGCGGCCTGCTCCACCGTGTAACCCAGTGGCCGGGCCACGTGCTCCTCGATGGCCTGGCGGGCCTTGTCCACGTATAGGGGCATACGCCCGCCGGCAAAATAATCGGGCGCCAGGTAGCCCAGCACCAGATCGGCGTCGGTGCAGGTGGGTAGCTCGCCGCCCAGGCCGTAGCAGGCCGGGCCGGGGGCCGAGCCGGCCGATTGCGGCCCCATGCGCAACAACCCGCCCTCGTCGATCCAGCCTATGGAGCCGCCGCCGGCACCGATGGTCACCACCCCCAGCATGGGCAGGGCGATGCGGCGGCGGTCTATCTCGCCCTCGGTGGTGACCAGGGGCTGGCCGTCCTTGACCAGGGCCGCGTCGAAGCTGGTGCCGCCCATGTCCACGGTGATCAGGTCGGCTTGGCCCAGCACCTGGCCGTAGGCGATGCCGCCACCGGCCCGCCGGCCGGCCCGGAGAGCAGGGTGGCGGCGGCCTTGTCCTGGGCCGCCTGGGGGCTGATCACCCCGCCGCTGGACTGCATGATCAGAAGCACCCCGCCGAAGCGCGCCTCCTCCAGCTTGTGCAGCAGGCTGGTGAGGTAGCGGCGCAGGATGGGTCCCACGAAGGCGTTAAGGGCGGTGGTGGAGACGCGGTCGTAGAAGCGTATGGAGGGCAGCACCCGCGTGGAGACGCTGACGTAGGCCCCGGGCATCAGCTCGGCCACCAGGGCGGCGGCCCGCTCCTCGTGCTCCGGGTTGGCAAAGGAGTTCATGAAGCAGATGGCCACCGCCTCCACGCCCTCCTGGCCAAAGAGCCGGCAGGCGGCGCGCAGGTCGTCCTCGCTGAAGGGCGCGATCTCCGCGCCAGCGTAGTCCAGGCGCCCGCCCACCGGTCGGCGCAGATAGCGCGGCACCACCGGCTCCACGTTGCGGTAGCGGTTGTTGTACTGCTCCTCGCGGATGCCCCGGCGCATCTCCAGGGCGTCACGCACGCCCGGGGTGGTGACGAGCCCGGTCTTGGCCCCGCGCATGGTCAGGACGGCGTTGGTGGTCACCGTGGTGCCGTGCACGATGGCGCTGACCCGGTCCAGGAACTGGGGCAGGTCCAGTCCCTTGGACTGGGCCATCAGGGCGATGCCGCCCATGGTGCCGATGCTGGGGTCCTGGGGCGTGGAGAGCACCTTGAATATCTCCGAGCTGCCGTCGTCGGCCGCGAGCAGGAAATCGGTGAAGGTGCCGCCCACGTCTATGCCGATCTTGTATTTCATCGCTCTCTTCCCGTTTGCCTATTGCACCAGCCGACGCCCAGCCCCCAGGCCGGGGCTCAGAAAATGGAAGGCTCCTTCATCCGTCCCAGCACTTGGCGCATCACCTCGGCCATCTCGCCCACCGTGGCATAGGCCGCGCAGCACTCCACCAGGATGGGCATCACGTTGCCGCGGGCGCGCAGGGTCTTTTCCAGCTCGGCCAGGCAGCGGCTCACCTCCCGTTGGTGGCGGGCGCGCTTGACCTCCTTGAGCGAGGCCGCCTGGCGCTGGGCTGATTCCTCGCTGTACTGGTGCAGCTCCATCTGGGCCTCGTCCCCGTCCTCGCGGTATTTGTTGACCCCCACCTTGACCCGCCGGCCGTCCAGGAGGTCCTTCTCCCATTGATAGGCCTGGCTGGCCACCAGGCGCTGCACCTCGCCGCTCTCCACGGCCGCCAGCATGCCGCCCCAGCGCTCCACGCGCGCCATCTCCTCCAGTATCTTGCCCTCCATCTCCTTGGTCAGGGTCTCGATGAAGTAGGAGCCGGCCAGGGGGTCCACGGTGTCGCGCAGGCCGATCTCGTCCATGAGTATCTGCAAGGTGCGCAGGCTGAGGAGCGCGGCCTGGGGAGTGGGGATGGTGTAGGCCTCGTCGTAGGAGCACAGAGCCGTGGTCTGGGCCCCGCCCAGGGCCGCGGCCAGGGCGTAGTAGGCCCCGCGCACGATGTTGTTCTCCGGCTGGGCCTTGGTCAGGCCGAATCCGCCGCCGCCGAAGAGCCCGCGCAGGAACAGGGCCTTGGGCTCGCTGACACCGTAGCGCTCCTTCAAGAGCCGCGCCCAGAGCTTGCGCGCCGCGCGGAACTTGGCCACCTGTTCCCAGAGATTGCCAAAAATGTTGAAGTTGAATGAGAAGCGTTCCACCACCTGGTCCGGGCCGTAGCCCCGGGCCATCACGTTGTCCAGGTAGGCGAAGGCGATGCCAAAGGCGAAGGCGATCTCCTGGGCCGGCGTGGCCCCGGACTCGCGGATGTGGTAGCCGCAGACGCTCACCGGGTTGCAGCGCGGCAGCCGGCCCTGGGCGGTGGCGTACTCGATGACGTCGCCCACCAGCTCCACCGCCGGCCGCACCGGGAATATCCAGGCCCCCCGGCCGATGATCTCCTTGAGGATGTCGTTCTGGGGCGTGGCGCTGATGCGCGCCACATCCACGCCCTGGCGCCGGACCAGGGCCTCGTACATGGCCAGCATGATGCTGGCCACGGCGTTGATGGTCAGGCCGGAGCCCACCTTGCCAAGATCGATGCCGGCGAAGGCGGCCTCGAAGTCGGCCAGGCTGTCCACGGCCATGCCCACGCGCCCCACCTCACCCTCGGCCAAGGGATGGTCGGAGTCGTAGCCCATCTGGGTGGGCAGATCGAAGGCCACGTTGAGCCCGGTCTGGCCGTGGGCGATCAGGAGCTTGAAGCGCTCGTTGGTCTCCGCCGGCGTGCCGAAGCCCGAGTACTGGCGCACCGTCCACTCGCGGCTGCGATAGCCCTGGGGGTGCAGGGAGCGCGTGAAGGGATACTGCCCGGGCTGGCCCAGGTCCTGGTCAGGGTCGAAGCCCACGCGCTTAAGGTCCTCGGGGCCGTAGCTGGGCTTGATCTTGATGCCGCTGTGCAGCTCCACCTCTTGGATGGCGCCGCGCTGGTCCTTGGTGTACTTGGCCACGCCCATGGCTATGAGGCCCCCTTGCCGGCCCGCGCCGCCCGGCGCACGCCCTCCACGATGTCGGGCAGCGCGCTGCCGCCGGGGAAAACCGCCGCCACGCCAAGCTCCAATAGCTTGGCGATGTCGGGCTGGGGTATCACCCCGCCCACCACCACGCTTACGCCGTCAAGGCCAAGTTCGCCCAGGCCCTGCATGAGCCGGCGGCAGATGGGCAGATGGGCCCCGCTCATGATGGACAGGCCGATGACGTCCACGGCCTCCTGCAATGCGGTCTGCAGAATCTGCCCCGTGCTCTGGTGCAGGCCGCCGTAGATCACCTCCATGCCGGCCTCGCGCAGGGCATAGGCCACCACCTTGGCCCCCCGGTCATGGCCGTCCAGGCCCGGCTTGGCCACCAATACCCGCGGGGGAGTCTGCTGGTTGGATGCGGCGCTCATGCCTGGTCGTCCTCTTGCTGCTGCTCCTGCAGACGGGCCACGATCCACTCCCCGCCGGCCAGAACGTGCTCGCGGCAGATGCGACCGGCCCGGCGGGGGTCGCCCTTGCCCAGCGCTTCCAGGAGCAGGCGATGGTCCTTGAGCGAGCGGGCCGCCACATCGGGCTCGCCCAGGAGCGCCACACGGAAGCGGTGCAGAATCTCAGCCAACTCGTTGATCTGGCCGCGCAGCACCCGCGAGCCGGCGGCCTCGTACAGCGCCTCGTGAAAAGCAGTGTTGAGCTTGACCAGGCGCAGGGTCTTCTTGTCCTTCAAGGCCTGGGCATACTCCTCCACGTTGCGCCTGAGCGACTCCAGGACCTGGGGGCTGATGCGCCGGGCGGCCCGTTCCATGGCGTAGGACTCCAGGGCCGCGCGCACGCCCACCACCTCCTCCACTTCCTTGGCCGACAAGGGGCGCACCTCGAAGCCGCCCGAGTCCCGGCGCACCACCAGATTCTCCTGGGCCAGGCGGTGCAGGGCCTCGCGCACCGGGGTGCGGCTGATTCCCGGGTCCTCGGCCAGGTGCTTGCCCACCAAGCGCGAGCCCGGCGGCAACTCGCCGCTCAGGATGAGGCGCCGGATGTGGTCGGTGACTTGCTCGCCCACCGGACGTCGTTCGATGTTGAGGCTGGCTGACGCAGTCATAGGTACCTCAGAAGCCCAACTCGCGGGCGATGTTGGTTTGCAGCACCTCGTGGGTGCCCCCGCCGTAGAGCAAGAAACGCGCGTCGCGGAAATAGCGCTGCGCGGGGTATTCCATGGAGTAGCCGTAGGCGCCCAGGATGCGCGTGGCCTCGTCGGCGGCCTTGCAGGCCACCTCGGTGGCGAAGTACTTGGCCATCATGGATTCCTTGGATGGACGCTGCCCCGCGTCGATCTTGCGCGTGGTGTCGTAGAGCATCAGCTCGGCGGCCCAGATCTCGGTGGCCAGGCCCGCTATCTTGGACTGGATGAGCTGGTAGTGGTTGATGGTCTTGCCGAAGGCCGCGCGTTCCTGGGCATACTGGAAGCCGGCCTGGTAGGCGGCCTTGGCCAGGCCCAGGGCCAGGGCCGCGGTCATGGCCCTGATCTCGGCCAGGATGGCCAAAAGCGCCCCCAGGCCCTTGCCCTCCTGGCCCAGCAAAAAGCGCCCGGGGATGCGGCAGTCGTTGAAGGCCACCTCGCTGATCTCGGTGGAGCGGGTGCCCAGGGTCTGGAAGCCGGGGCTCACCGACACCCCCGGCGTGTCGCGGGGCACGAAGAAGAAGTTAAGCCCCCGGATGCCCTTGTCGGGATCGGTCTGGCACAGCACGGTGTAGAAGTCGGCCAGGGGGGCGTTGGTGATCCAGGTCTTCATGCCGCTGACCACCCAGTCCGGGCCGTCCTTGACCGCCAGGGTGGAGACCCGTCCCAGGTCGCCGCCGGCCTCGGGCTCGGTCAGGCAGAAGGAGCCCACCAACTCACCCCGCAGGGCGGGCAGCAGATAGCGTTCCTTCATCTCCTGGTCGCCGAAGCGGTGCAAAAAGTTGGTGGCCATCAGGCACTGCTTGGCGGCGATGGCCGCCAGGGACATCAACCCCTGGGCCAGCTCCTCGCACATGATGCAGTACAGGGTGGCGTTGCCCCCGGCCCCGCCGGACTTGAGGGGGTAGCGCAGACCGAAGGCATGCATGCTGGCCAGCTTGTGGAAAAGCTCGCGGGGAAAGCGGCCGGATTCGTCCACCTGGCGGGCCACCGGGGCCACCTCCTCGCGCACGAAGCGGGCCATCAATTGCCGCAGGAGCTTCTCGGGGTCGGAGCGCAGGGCCATGATCAAGCCCCTCCCGGCAGGGCCGCCAGCAGGGCCGGCACCACCTTGAACAGATCGCCCACCAGGGCGTAGTCAGCCACCTGGAAGATGGGCGCCCGGCGATCGCGGTTGAGGGCCACGATATAGCGCGCCCCCAGGCAACCGGCCCGGTGCTGGATGGCCCCGCTGATGCCGCAGGCTATGTACAGCTCCGGCCGCACGCTCACCCCGGTCTGGCCGATCTGCTGGGCCGGGCTGAGCCAGCCCTCCTCCACGGCCACCCGGGTGCCGCCCACCTGACCACCCAGGGCCGAGGCCAGGCGCGCCAGCAGCTCCAGGCCCCTGCCCCCGCCGCAGCCGCGCCCGCCGGCCACGATGACCCGCGCCGCCGCCAGGTCCACGGCTTTTTGTCCCCTGGCCTGGGCCGACACCAGCCGGGGCAGCAGGTCGCCGGGCTTGAGGTCCACGGCCTGGCGCAGCACCTCGCAAGTGGCGCCCTCCTGGCGCGGCCCCAGGGCCATCACCCCGGGGCGCACGGTGGCCATCTGGGGCCGGGCCTTGGGGGTGTCGATGGTGGCCATGACGTTGCCGCCAAAGGCCGGCCGGGTCTGCCACAGGCCGCCGCCCTGGGGATCGATGGCCAGCTCGGTGCAGTCGGCCGTGAGCCCCAGGTCCAGACGGCGGCTGAGCCTCGGGGCCAAATCGCGCCCCAGGGGGGTGGCCCCCAGAAGCAGCACGTTGGGTTGGTGGGCGTTGATCAACTCGGCCAGCACGCGAGTGTAGGCCAGGGTGGAGTACTGGGCCAGGCCCGGGTCCTGGGCCAGGTAGACCCGCGCCGCGCCGTGGGCCGCCAGCTCGGGGATCAGCCCCTCCACCTGGTGGCCCAAGAGCACGGCGGCCAGGGGCTGGTCCAGTTGGGCGGCCAGCACGGCTCCCTGGCCCAGGAGCTCCAGGGACACCCTGGCCAATCGACCCGCCTCCACCTGACAAAACACCCACACGCCCCGGTAGCCCGAGAGGTCGGGCAGGGGCTCTTCCTGAATGTCGGACATGAGCGCCTCGAACTTGCAAGCGCTCAGGCAGGCCCCGCACTGGGTGCAGCGCTCCGACAGCCGGGCCAGCTTGTCCTCGATGAGCATGGCCCCGTAGGGGCAGGCCTTGGCGCACAGCCCGCAACCGGTGCATTTGTCGGCGATAACCCAGATGGCCATTTGCCTGTCCCTTTAAATCAGCTTGTGCCCGCGCAGCTCGTTGACCAGGGCCGAGGCCTGCTCGGTGGCCGAGCCCTCCAGCCAACTGGTCACCCGCTGGCTCTTGGGGCTGAAGGTCCTGACCACCCTGGTCAGGGAACCCCTAAGTCCCGTGCGGGCCGCCGGGGCCTCTATGTCGGCGGCGTCCCAGACCTCCAGGGGCGCAGCCTCGCGGCAGGCCCACAAAAGCCGATCCACCAGCGGCCAGCGCGGGGCCACCGGCGCGGCCAGCACCGTGACCACCGCCGGCAGGGGGCAGAGCACTTCCTCCAACTGGCCGGGTAGCCGCCGCCAGGCGCGCAGCTGGCGCCCCTCCACGGTCAGGCGTTCCACGTAGGTCACCTGGGGCCAGCCCAGATGCTCGGCCACCTGGGGGCCGATCTGGGCGGTGTCGCCGTCGCTGGCCTGGCGGCCACAGACCACCAGGTCCAAGGCTCCTTGCCCCAAGAGGCGCTCCAGGGCGCGGCCCAGGGTGTAGCTGGTGGCCCAGGTGTCGGCGCCGGCGAAGTTGCGGTCGCTCAAGAGCACCCCCCGGTCGGCGCCCATGGCGATGGCCTCGCTGAGCACATCCACGGCCTGGGGCGGCCCCATGGACAGGGCCGTCACATGAGCGCCCAGGGCGTCCTTGAGCAAGAGAGCCGTCTCCAGGCCCAGGCGGTCGTCGGGGTTCATCACCGCCGGCACACCCTCGCGGATCAGGGTGCCGGTCTGGGGGTCCATCTTGATCTCGGCGCTGTCAGGCACCTGCTTGACCAGCACCGCCACCCGCAGGGGCGTCCTGGCCTCCTGGGACATCAGATCACCCCCGCTTGGGCCAGGGCGCTGATCTCGTCCGCTCCCAGGCCCAGGCGCTCGAAGACCTGCGCGTTGTGCTGGCCGAAGCGGGGCGGGAAGTCCATGGTCTGGCCGCTGGCCGCCAGGAAAGACGTGGGATGGGGCGGCGGGGCCAAAAGCAGGTCCAGACCCGTGACGGGGTCGTGGCTTTTAAGCAGGCTGGGCCGCACCAGGGGGTCGTCCAGCACCTCGGCGATGGTCTGAATCTTGGAGGCCGGCAGTTTGATGGCCAACAGCTTGTCCAGCAATTGCTGGCTGGTCAGAGTGCGGGTGATGACCGCTATCTGCTGGTTGAGGTTCTCCACGTCGCGGATGCGCCCCAGGTTCTGGGCGTACTCGGGCCGCTCCAGGCCGCTGAACTCGGGCAGGCCCACCAGGGCCTGGAACTGGCGGTCGTTGCCCACGGCCAGGTAGACGAAGCCGTCCCGGGTGGGGTAGACGCTCACCGGCGCGAAGAACTGGTGGGTGTTGCCCCGGCGGGTGATTGTCTCGCCAAAGCTGCCGGTGAGGGTGATGGGCACCGTGAGCCAGCTCAGGGTGGAGGCGAACATGGAGACGTCCAGGGCCGCGCCCCGGCCGGTGCGGGCGCGCTGATACAGGGCCTTCATCAACAGGCCGTAGGCGTGCTCGCTGGCGCCCATGTCGGGCAGGGGGATGCCCAGCACCTGGGGCTCGCCGCCGCTGGGGCCGGTCAGCTCCATGAGTCCCCCCCTGGCCTGCAAGATGGGGTCGTAGGCCGGCTCGGGGTGCTTTGGCCCGAAGCCGCTCACCCCCAGCCAGACCAGGTCGGGCTTGACGCGGCTGAGTTGCTCGTAGCTGATGCCCAGCTTCTGATAGCTGGTGGGCAGCTGGTTGGTGGCGAACACGTCCACCTCCAGCTCCACCAAAAGGCGGGCCAGGAGTTCCTGACCCCGGGGGTCGGCCAGGTTCAGGGTGATGGCCTGCTTGCCGGCGTTGATGCACAAAAAATAGCGGTTCATGCGCTCCTGGCCGGGCAAGGGCTCGCCCACCAGGCGGTTGGGGTCGCCGTAGACCGGGTGCTCCAGGCGTATGACCTTGGCCCCGTCCTGGGCCAGCCGGTAGGTGAGGTAGGGCAGCACGGTGGCCTGCTCCAGGCTCAGCACGGTCAGTTCCGACAGCGGCTCCATCATAATAGAACGCCCTCTGGTGGCCCCGGCGGGGGGAGTTGACTAGGCGACGGCAAAAGGGTTATCATGGCCTCGTAGTGGATGCAGTATCCAGCATCCAGCGCTATTCTAGACGGCGCCGTCGGCCACTGTCAATCCCCAAAGCCGGCGTAAGGTATAATTCGATCAAGCCCCAGCCCCCCAGCCGGAGGCGACCATGTCCCTGCCCTTTTTGCAGTACCTGGCCCCCGCCGGCCTGGCCGAGGCCCTGGAGATGAAGGCCCGCCGGGGCGGTCAAGCCGCCTGGCTGGCCGCCGGCAGCGATCTGTTGGTGAGGGCCAAACAGGGCCTGATCCAACCCGAGGCCCTGATAAGCCTGAAGCGCCTGGGGCCGGAGCTGGCCGACGTGGCCGAGGAGCCCGGGCAATGGCGTCTGGGCGCGGCCACCACCCTGGCCCAGGCCCAGGAGCACCCAGGTCTGGCCCGGGAGTTGCCCGGCCTGGCCGAGGCCCTCGGCCGCATCGGCGCCCCCACCTTGCAACAGCGCGTGGCCACTCTGGGCGGCAACCTCTGCGCCCAGACCCGCTGCCTGTACTACAACCAGAGCGCCCTGTGGCGCGCGGGCCTGGCGCCCTGCTTCAAGCTGGGCGGCCAGCTCTGCCACCCCGGCGGGGCGGGTGCCGACCGCTGCCGCTCCACCTGCCAGTCCGACGGCGCGGTGATGCTCATGGCCTTGGGGGCCTCGGTGGTGCTACAAAACGCCGCCGGCCAGCGCACCCTGGATTTGAGAGATTTCTTCACCGGCCGAGGTGAGCAGCCCCAGGATCTCCAGCCCGACGAGCTGCTGACCGCCATCCTGGTGCCGCGCCAGGGGGCTGGACGCGGCTCGGCCTACGAAAAGCTGGCCGCCCGGGGGGCCATCGACTTCCCCCTGCTCAGCGCCGGGGCGTTCATCGCGGTCAGCGGCGGCGTGGTCAGCCAGGCGCGCCTGGCCTTGGGCGCGGTCTTCGCCGCGCCCCTGCTGCTGAAAACGGCCCTGGATCCCTTGCTGGGCCAGGCCCCCACACCTGAGAATCTGGCCGCCGCGGCGGCCCGGGCCGGCAATGACGCCGCCCCCTTCTTCATTGAGAACCACTCGGCGCCGGCCGCCTGGCGGGCGCAGATGGTGCCGGTGGTGGTGGAACGCACCCTGACCCGCGCCGCCCACCGCGCCCTGGGAGGTGTGTGATGGACCAGCCGCGCCGCAAACAGGTGTTCAGCGCCCGCATCAACGGCCAGGAGGTGGAGCTCTTGATCAACCCCCAGGAGACCCTGCTGGAGGTGCTGCGCGACCACCTGGAGCTGACCGGCAGCAAGGAGGGCTGTGGCGAGGGAGCCTGCGGGGCCTGCACCGTGCTGGTCGATGGCCTGCCCCGCCGGGCCTGCCTGACCCTGGCCCTGGAGGTGGAGGGGCTCTCGGTGCTGAGTGTGGAGGGTCTGGCCCGGGATGGCCAGCTCTCGCCCGAGCAAAAATCATTCATCGCGCACGGGGCCATCCAGTGCGGCTTCTGCGCGCCGGGCATGCTGATGGCCACCCATGATCTGCTGGCCCGCCAGCCCCACCCCGACCAAGCGGCCATCCGCCGCCAGCTCTCGGGCCACGTCTGCCGCTGCACCGGCTACGCCAAGATCGTGGAGGCCGTGGCCGCCGTGGGCCAGGAACCCGCCGGGGAGGAGCAGTCATGAGCCCCCAGTTGCGCTATGTGGGCCGCCGCCTGCCCCGGGTGGACTCCGAGGCCAAGGCCCAGGGCGCGGCCCTGTTCGCCGGCGACATCAGGTTGCCGCGCATGCTGCACGCCAAGGTGCTGCGCTCGCCCCATGCCCACGCCCGCATCCTGGGCGTGGACTACTCAGAGGCCCTGAAGGTGCCCGGGGTGCGGGCCGTGGTCAGCGGCCAGGACAGCGCCGCCGTCAAGTGGGGGGTGTTCCGCTACACCCGCGACCAGGTGCTCTTGCCAGTGGAGCGCGTGCGCTTTTTGGGCGAGGAGGTGGCCGCCGTGGCCGCCGAGTCCCTGGCCGCCGCCGATGAGGCCTGTTCGCTGATCAAGGTGCAGTATCAGCCCCTGCCGGCGGTGCTTAACATCTGGGAGGCCATGGCCGAGGGCGCGCCCTTGTTGCACGACGACCATCCCCACAACATCAACGTGCACGTGGCCATCAACGTGGGCGACGTGGAGCAGGGCTTCCAGCAGAGCCACCTGGTGCGCGAGGACACCTTCAGCGCGCCGGAGGATTCCTACTTCATGACCGAGCCCTACGCGGTGGTGGCCAATCCCCTGGCCGACGGCACGCTGGAATTGTGGATGCCCAACGCCGCGCCCCACCAGAAGGCCAAGGCCCTGGCCAACGCCCTGAAGATGCCGCTGGGCAAGGTCATCGTGCGCAAGTGCGCCATCGGCGGGGCCTTCGGCGGGCGCAGCGACGTCTTTCCCGCCGAGTTCATCACCGCGCTGTTGGCGCAGAAGGCCCAGCGGCCGGTGCGCCTGGTCTACAGCCGCGAGGAGAACAGCCTGGCCACCCGCAAGGGCCACGGCATGTTCACCATGATCAAGACCGGCGTGGACAAACAGGGCCGGGTGCTGGCCCGCGACATCACCTGCTACATGGACGGCGGGGCCTACTCCAGCACCGGCCCCATCGCCACCAGCGTGCCCTTTTTGTGCATGGAGCAGTGCTACAAACTACCCAATGTGCGCTTCAACGGTTTCCGCGTCTACACCAACAAGCCCATCGGCGGCATGTACCGGGTGCATGGCCGGGCCTTCGCCTCGGGCGTGGACATGCAACTGGACCTGCTGGCCCAGGAACTGGGCCTGGACCCCTTGCAGGTGCGCCTGATCAACGCCCGTCAGGCCGGCGAGACCACGCCCACCGGCAGCTTCGTGCAGTCCTGCGGGCTAACCGAATGCATCACCAAGGCCAGCGAGGCCGCCGGATGGCGGGAGAAATACGGCAAGCTCCCGCCCTGGCGGGGCATCGGCCTGGGCACCAACTCGGTGCAGACCGGCTTTCCCATGGGCATCCGCGGCGGCTCCTCGGCCATGGTCAAATTCAACGAGGACGGCGGGGCCACGGTGATCAGCGGCGTGGTGGACAACGGCCAGGGCAACGACCACATGCTGGTGCAGGTGGCCGCCGAGGTGCTGGGTCTGGACATCAACGACATCCAGCTCATCAGCGCCGACACCCAGGCCACGCCCAACGACCCTGGTTCCTATTCCATGATCTCCACCCTGGCCGGCGGCGGCGCGGTCAAGGCCGCCTGCCAGGACGCCCTGTCCCAACTGTTGGCCGTGGCCGCGCCGGCCCTGGGCGCGCCGGTGGAGGAGATGAGGGCCAGCCATGGCCAGATCGTGGTGAGCGCCGACCCGGCACGCAACATGCCCATCGCCAAGGCGGTGCGCCTGGCGCTGAGCCAGGGCCTGCCAATCATGGGAAGGGGCTCGTTCTTCCCCAGGGTGGACAACAAGCGCGAGTGGCTGAAGAACCCCCAGGGACAGCTCAGCGAGACCTTCAGCTTTGGGGCCTGCGTGGCCGAGGTGGAGGTGGACCCGGCCACCGGCCAGGTCAGGATCATCAACCTGGTTCTGAGCCAGGACTGCGGCCGGGCCTTGAACCCCATGATAGTGGAGGGCCAGTTCGAGGGCGGGGCCACCATGGGCGGCACCGGCGGCATGCTGGCCGAGGAGTTCTTGTGGACCAAGGAGGGCCGCTGCCAAAACCCCAGTTTCCTGGAATACAAGGTGCCCCTGGCCTGCGACATGCCGCCCATGCACAACATCATCGTGGAGAGCCTGGACCAGAGCGGGCCTTTCGGGGCCAAGGAGGCGGGCATGTCGGTGGCCATGAGCTGCGCCCAGGCCATCGCCGGGGCGGTGGCCGACGCCATCGGCCGGCCGGTCTTCGAGTACCCGCTCACCCCGGCGCGGGTGCTCAAGGCCATCCAGGAAAAACAGGCCGGGCTGCCGGCCCGGGGGCCACAGGAATAAACCGCGAGCCAAGCCGACCATGGCTTGGCTCACTTATCCAGGACAGGAGACGTCTCAGATGAAGGCCCAGGCCATTGACCATATCTGCATCGCCGTGAAAGACCTGGCTCAGGCCCGCCGTCAATACGAGGACCTGCTGGGCCTCACTCTGGACGGGATTTACGAGGCCCCCAGCGAGTCCATCCGGGTGGCCCGCTACTACCTGGGGCAGGTGGCCCTGGAGCTGATGGAGCCCATGAACGACGACTGCGAGGTGGCGCGCTTCATACAAGCCAAGGGCGAGGGAGTCTTCCTGATGGCCTACCGCGTGCCTGATGTGCAGGCCGGCCTGGACGAAATCCAAGCCAAGGGTCTGCCCACCATCGACCAGACCCCACGCCGGCTCATGGGCAATCGCTACGCCTTCATCACCCCGCCCAAGCACGCCTGCGGCGTGCTCACCGAGATCGTGGATGGTGATTTCGACTACAGCTACGATAGCCCCAGCACGGAGTAGGCAACCTGGCGCAGGCCATGATTGAGATATGATTGGGCCGGCGCCGATAAATTTATTACGCGATTGCTTCGTCGCCCAAAGGGCTCATCGCAATGACCGCTGACGAGTCGGCCTCAGGTCAGGCGGTGCTCCTCCAGGAGCAGGAACTTGCGCACCTTGCCCAGAGGGGTGCGTGGGAACCGCTGGCAGAAGGTGACCCGCGCCGGCACCTTGAAGGCGGCCAGATGCTCCCGGCAAAAGGCGATGATCTCCTCCTGGCCCAGGCTGGCCCCGGGCCGGGGGATGATGAAGCAGTGCCCCGACTCGCCCCAGGTCTCGTGGGGCTCGCCCACCACCGCGGCCTCGGCCACCTGGGGGTGGTTTTGCAGCACCCGCTCCACCTCGGCGGGGTAGACGTTCTCGCCGCCGGAGATGTACATGTCCCGAAAGCGCCCCACCAGGTAGTAGTAACCCTCCTCGTCGAAGCGGGCCAGGTCCCCAGTGTGCAGCCAGCCCCCGGCCAAGGCGCGCTCGCTGCGCTCGGGGTCGCGCCAGTACTCCTTCATCACCACGGGGCCGCGCACCACCACCTCGCCCACCTGGCCCGGCTCGCCCACCGGCCGGCCATCCTGACCGATGAGCCGCACCTCGGCGTGAAACACCGGGCGCCCCACGCTGCCTGGCTTGTCAAGGCTCTCCGCCTCCGAGGCCCACAACAGAATGGAGGTCTCGGTCTGGCCCATGACCTGGCGGGCGGTGAAGCCGGCCTGGCGGCACTGGCGCAAAAGCTCGGGCGTGACCTGCTCGCCGCCGATGGCGCAGACCTTGAGAGAGGACAAATCACGGCGCTGCACCGGCGGCACCTCCAGCAGGGAGCGGTAGACCGTGGGCACTCCCAGGAACTTGCTCACCCGGTGAGCCTCGATGTCGCGGTAGGCCAGGCGAGCGTCGAAGCGCGGGTGCAGCAGGAGCGTGGCTCCCTGGTACAGGCAGGGGGTGGCCTGGATGAACAGCCCGCCGGAGTGATACAGGGGCAGGATGATCAGCATCACGTCGTCGGCGCCAAGTTGAAAAAAGATGCCGGCGTTGAGGCTGTTGAAGAAGCTCTTCTGGTAGGTGAGCACCGCGCCCTTGGGGTGGCCGGTGGTGCCCGAGGTGTACATGATGACCTGGGGCTCCTCGGGGTCGGCCGGGGCCAACGAGGATGTCAGGAAGGGCTTCTGCCCGGTATGGGCCGCCACCTGGGCGTCGTAGGAGAGAAACTCGCCGCCGTCGGCGGGCTGCCCCACCACCGCCGCCAGCAGGGGGGGCTGATGGTTTTTCAGCGCCAGGGGCGCCACCTTGTGGGTCAGGGTCTCCTTGAAGACGAAAAGCCGGGGCCGGCAGTTGCCCAGCAGGTAGTGGATCTCCGGGGCGGCCAGGCGGAAGTTGAAGGGCACGAAGACCGCCCCCAGGCGGGCGCAGGCCAGGTACAGCTCGATGAACTCCAGGCAGTTGTCAAGGAGCACCGCCACGCGGTCGCCCTTTTCGATGCCCACGGCTTGCAGCCAACTGGCCACGGCCTCGGCGCGGGCGTGCAGCTGGGCGTAGCTCACCTGGCCGGAGGCGTAATGGATGGCCGTCTTGTGGGGGTCGAGCTGGGCCCAACGCTCCACCCACCAGGCCACGTTCATGGATTTGATCATCTAAAATCCTCGCCCTCGGGCGTTATGCGAAACAATGGCGGCAGCCGGGGCACCCGGCCCCTTGGTCCCCGATCATGGTCAATAGAATCTATGTTAGGTTGGCCAAGGCGTCAAGAAGGGAGCAAACCCCATGGATTTCCAGAGCTGGAGCAAACCCGAGCTCATCAATTACCTGGAATTCTTGCTGCACGACTACCGGGTCATGGACGCCTTCTGGTTCATCAACATAGAGGCCTCCCACGGCCTGGGTGAGGCCTGCCGCATCAATGAGCAAGTGTGGGGCAAGGTGGCGGGGCTGGCGGCCCGCGACCTCAAGGAGCGCTTCGACTTGGACCAGGGCGGTCTTGAGGGCTTGGTGGCGGCCATGCGCCTGTTCCCCTGGTCCATGCTGGTGGGCTATCGATATATCGAGCAGGAGGACCAGGTTCTTATAGAGGTGCCCTCCTGCCCGGCCCAGGAGGGGCGGCTGAAAAGAGGCCTGGGCGAATACCCCTGCCAGGCCATGCACCGCGCCGAGTTCCAGGCCTTCGCCCGGGTCATCGACCCGCGCATCCGGGTGGAGTGTATTTTCGCGCCGCCAGACCCCCATCCGGCGGAGATGCACTGCCGCTGGCGCTTCGCCCTGGGCCAGGGCTGAGGGGAGCGCGACATGCCTCTGGCCTTCAACAGCCAAAGCCACGGCAGCGTGGCCTTCGGCTTTTTCCACATCGAGAGCGACATGCTGCTGCTTCAGCGCATGTTCTTCTTCGCCGAGGACCTGTGCGGGCTGTGGCGACGGCTGGCCGCCTGGCCGGCGGATAACGACTTCGGGGAGCGCCTGCCGGGCTTTGAGATAAGCGACCCGGCGCGCCTGGGCGACCTGCGCGGGGCCATCGCCGGCCGCGACCTGGGGGGCTTTCTGGGGGCCTTGTATGCCCGCTGGCCCTTCCCGCGCCAGGCCTCCCAGTTCGCCCAGAGGCCGGCCGGCGCGGCCAGCCGCCAGGCGCTGCGAAAGGCCATGGCCGCTTTCGGCCAAGCTCTGGACATCCCGGTTTTGGCCTCGGCCCAGCAGGGATTTTTCAGCCTGGGTGGTATTATCTTCAGCCGAGGGGAACTTTCGGCCCTGGTGGATTATGTCTGGCGGGGCGGCATGCCTGGCTGGCAAGAGGGCCGGCGGCCGGATTATCTGTTGGAAACCGCGCGGGAGCTGGCCAAAAGCGACTCGCCCTGGTTCAAAGGCCTGGACTGGGACCACCGGCGCGTCGGCTTTGGCTTTTGAGGCTCCACGGAAACGAGGACATGATGTTGGCTCTGACGGTCTTGATCAAGGGCGCCGGCGAGATGGCCAGCGGCGTGGCGCATGTGCTGCACGGCTGCCATCTGCGGGTGGTTATGAGCGAGACGCCCAACCCCCAGGCGGTGCGCCGGGCGGTGAGCTTCTGCGAGGCCGTGCACCTGGGGCGTCAGGAAGTGGAGGGCGTGCAGGCGGTGCGGGTGCAATCCCTGGACGACCTGGCCCCGGTCTGGGCCGCCGGCCAAATCCCCCTGCTGGTGGACCCGGGGCTGGCCTGCCTGCCGGCGCTCAATCCCCAGGTGCTGGTGGAGGCCACCCTGAACAAGACCGGCCAGGGCCTGGCCATCACCGACGCGCCCCTGGTCATCGCCCTGGGGCCGGGCTTCGTGGCCGGAGGCCAGGCCCATTTCGTGGTGGAGACCAACCGGGGCCACGACCTGGGGCGGCTGATCAGCCAGGGCCAGGCCCAGGCCGACACCGGGGTGCCCGGCGAGATCGCCGGCCAGACCTGGCAGCGGGTGCTGCGCGCCCCGGCGGGGGGGGTGTTTCTCTGCGACCTGGAACTGGGCGACCTGGTGCGGGAGGGTCAGGTGGTGGCCAGCGTGGATGGCCAGCCCCTGCTGGCCGGCACCTCGGGCATTTTGCGCGGGCTCCTGCGGCCGGGCACCCCGGTGGAGGCCGGCCAGAAGGTGGGCGACATCGACCCCCGGGGCCAGGCGGCCTATCTGCACACCATGAGCGAAAAGGCCCGCGCCCTGGGCGGGGCGGTGCTCGCGGCCATCATGCGGATATACAACCGCTAACAGGGCGCCCCACCGCGGCGCGGGCAGGAGCCATTAGCCGCCAGGCGTGGGTTGATTTGCCTTGGCCTCGATTGGTATTGGTGTTTTCAGGAGCGGGCGGGGATTAACCCCGCCCCTGCATCAAGAAAAATCCCTAAGGTTGTCGTCTTAATGTAGGGGCGGAGTTTCTCCCCGCCCGTCTTTGGCCGTTGCTGGTTTAAGCCTTCCACCCGTTAGGGCTCTGGCTGGCAATTGGGGCAATAGTGGGTGGAGCGGCCGGCCAGCACGATCTTCTCCACGGCTTGGCCGCAGGCCGGGCAGGGCTGGCCGGTGCGGCGGTAGACGCGGTGGGCGTGCTGGAAGGTGCCCGGCCGTCCTTGGGCGTCCACGAAGTTCTTGACCGAGGAGCCGCCCCGGGCCAGGGATTCGGCCAGGGTCTCCTGCAGGGCGGCGTTCAGGCGCAGCAGATCGGCCTGGTCCAGATCGACGCCGCGCGCCAGGGGCGATAGCCCCGCCCGGTGCAGGGCCTCGTCGGCGTAGATGTTGCCCACGCCAGCCAGCACCCGCTGGTCCAGAAGCAGGCTCTTGACCGGCACCCGGCGCCCTTTAAGGCGCTCGGCGAAGAGCCCGGAGTCCATGCCCAGGGCGTCGGGCCCCATGTTGACCATGGGTCCGGCCATGAGCGCCGCCCGGTCGGGGCAAAAGGCCAGGAACCCGAAACGGCGCACGTCGCGATAGTAGAGACTCTCGCCCTGGTCCTCGAAGCCGATGGTCACGTGCAGGTGGTCGGCTTGGGGGCGCTGGGCGGCCATGATCAACTGGCCGGTCATGCCCAGGTGCACCGCCAGGTAGGCCCCGCCCTCCAGCCCCAGCATCAAGAGCTTGCCCCGGCGGTCGGAGCCCTCCACCAGCCGGCCGGCCAGGCCGTGGCAAAAAGCCTTGTGGCTGGGACGGATTAGCTTGTTCGCAGGCGCGTTGACCCGCGTGATGCGCCGGCCCAGGATGCGGGGCATCAAGGTGCGGCGCACGCTCTCCACTTCAGGCAGTTCGGGCATGTCTGGCCTTGCCGCGGCCGGGCCGGCCCGCAGGCCAATCCGGCAGCCCAATTGGGGGCAACCCCATCATTCAGTGGTTGACACTAACTTTAAACCTATATACAGTATCTTCGGCAATGAAGAAAGACCACCAGGCCGGTTTTCCCAGGGCACCAGGAAGAGAGGGTTTCTTGCCCGACTACTCCAAGATGAAAAAGGGCTGCCCCAACCTCCAGGCCAATCTTAGTTCCTGCACCTGCACTTACACCTCCTGCGACAAGCAGGGCCTGTGCTGCCAGTGCGTGGCCTATCACCGCAAAATGCGGCAGATCCCCGGGTGCTTCTTCAGCCCCGAGGGCGAGCGCACCTTTGATCGGTCCTATGCCAAGTTCTGCGGCGACTGCTGTTAAACTGCCTCTTCCCGCGGACCCGGTGTCCATGGACCAACGTCACGAATTGACCGACGCCATCAACCTGCTGGCCGACCTTACCGAGGCCTTCACGGCGGCGCTTTTTTTGCGTGAGCGCGGCGGCGAGAACCTCAAGGCCGCGGCCTGGTACACCTTGAGCCGCTCCTTCCGGGCCGAGGCGGCCATCAAGCCGGCCGAGGGCCTGGTTGGCTATGTGGCCAAGTCGGGGCGCATCGTGGACGTGGACCGCTACCAGCAGGGCGCCACGGCCACCAGGCTCTACGACGAGGACGAGGGCATCAAGGCCTTCCTGGCCATGCCGGTGGGCGAGGTGGGCGTCTTGGTGGTGGACACCAAGAACCGCCAGGTCTTCGGCGAACGCGAAAAGAAAGTCGTGCGCGACTTCGCCAAGTTCTTCGCCCACCTGGTGATGCATCAGGAGACCAGCAGCCGCGAGGCCATGTACGGGCGCATCCTGGATTTGCTCTACGACGTGGAAAACGCCACCATGACCTTCGCCGACCCCCGCGACTACTACGCCGAGGCCCTGGACGCCGGGCGGCGCTACACCGGGCTCTCCATGGGCTTCCTGTGCCTGTTGCACCCCGGGCGCCGGCAGTTCACGGTGGAGGCGGTGGAAGGCCCCTCGCTAAGCACCCTCAGGGGGCGCTCCTTCCCCGTGAGCCAGGGCCTGGTGGGCTGGGTTTTGCGCGAAATGCGCCCCCTGACCCACTCGCGCCTGAACCCGCTCAAGGGAAAATCCTATCTCATCTCGCCAGACGAGCCCATGCGGGGGTACAATGCTTTTATCGGGGTGCCGCTCTTGGCCTGGCGCAGCCTGGCCGGGGTGTGGGCCTTTGCCGGCCGCACCGAGCGGCATATCGACGAGGAGGAAGAGCGGGCCTTGCAGTTGGCCGGCCACCGGGTGGCCTCCACCATCGATCACTATCACCTCAACTCCGTCAAGGGGGTTTGAGGACCGCACCGTTCCTCGGAGGGCTAACGAATGTTTTTCAGCAAACTGCTGGGTCTGTTCGGCAAGGACATGGCCATGGACCTAGGCACCGCCAACACCCTGATCTACCTCAAGGGCAAGGGCGTGGTGCTCAACGAGCCCTCGGTGGTGGCCATTCAGCGCGACACCGGCAAGACCATCGCCGTGGGGCACTCGGCCAAGGAGTACCTGGGCCGGGCCAACCCCACCATCCTGGCCAGCCGCCCCCTCAAGGACGGCGTCATCGCCGACTTCGACCTCACGCGCCTGATGATCAAGGAGTTCATCCACAAGGTGCGCTCCTCGGCCGGGGTGGTGAAACCGCGCATGCTCATCGGCGTGCCCTCGGGCGTCACCCAGGTGGAAAAGCGGGCCGTGATAGAGAGCGCCGAGCAGGCCGGGGCCCGCGAGATCTACCTGATCGAGGAGCCCATGGCCGCGGCCATCGGCGCGGGCCTGCCCGTGGACCGCCCCCGGGGCTGCATGATCGTCGACATCGGCGGCGGCACCACCGAGGTGGCGGTCATCTCCCTGTTCTCCACCGCCTACTCCGAGTCGGTGCGCGTGGCCGGCGACGAGGCCAACGAGGCCATCATGCGCTACATCCAGCGCAAGTACCAGATGCTGGTGGGCGAGAACTCGGCCGAGAACGTCAAGATACAGATCGGCTCCGCCTTCCCCCTGGAGGAGCATCTATCCATGGACATCAGCGGCAAGGACCTGGTCAACGGCATCCCGCGCACCGTCACCTTGAGCGACGACGAGGTGCGCGAGGCCATGGCCGAGCCGGTGTCGGTGATCGTGGAGAGCGTGCGCCGGGCCTTTGAGAAGACCCCCCCCGAGTTGGCCGCCGACGTGGCCGAGGAGGGCCTTACCCTGGCCGGCGGCGGGGCCTTGATCCGGGGCCTGGACAAGCTGATCCAGGAGGACATGCACATCAAAGTGCGCATCGCCGAGGACCCGCTCACCTGCGTGGTCATGGGCGCCGGCCTGGCTCTGCACGATATTCGCGAGTTTCGCCGGGTGTTTATCAACTAAAACCCTCTTTGGCGAACTCGCCACTGGCGCTTTGGCGGATTGGTCATTACAATCTAAGGCAACAGCTAATGCTAAAAGGCGCCCGTCGGATACCCGCTGGGCGCCCCAGGCGGCCACCACTAGCGAGGAAGCCCTTGGCCAGACGCCTGCAACCCCAGGACCTGGAAGACCGCATCGACTGCTTTGGCGAGTTCGAGCGCGGCGATGCGGTGTGCCTCTTGCATTGCAGCCTCAACTTCGAGTGCGCCGCCGCCCGCCAGCGTTTGCAGGACTTGCAGATGCACGACGAGTCCCTGGACTACCTGGGCTGCCCCCATAGCGCCTAGGCGGCGGACGTCCACGGTTTAGTCCGTAATTTTCAGTTAATGCGCAGGGGCGGGGCTCATCCCCGCCTCTTTCTTTTGGCGACGCCGGTTCTAGCCGGCGCCGTTACCCGTGGCCGGCGTCCTCTTCCCCCTCGCCGCCAGCCGCAGAGCCCTGGCCATCAGCCGCCGGCGGGTCCTGAACCCGCAAACGCGGTCGCGGCCCCGGCGGCCAGCGCCGGCGCATGAGGTGCACCCCGCCCGTGTCCTCGCCGTCGGGCATGGCGGCCATGCGCGCCTTGTGGGCCCGCCGCCGGGCCACCAGCCCGAAGGCCGCCAGTAGCGAGATCAGCGCCCACAGGGTGCCGCCGGCGGTGATCACCGTCAGCCAGGAAAAGCGGGAGGTCATCTCCTCCCGGAAGTCTTGCTCCAGGGCGTAGAGCCCCTGGCCGGTGGCCTGCTTGAGCGCCGTGGTCAAGGCCTGGCCCCGGGCCAGGCCGGCGATGACTCGGGGCAGCACCTCCTGGCCGTGGTGGTTGATCAGGTAGGAGATCATGTAATAGGACTGGGCGTAGGCCAGGGCCGCCTGGTCGGGGTCCGAGGGGAAGGCGTCCTCCATCTCGGCCAGGGGCAGCAGCCGGCCTTGCAAGACGCCCTTGGCCATCACCGCCGCGCGCTCCCAGCCGCCCTCGCCCGAGGCGTACATGGCTAGGCCCTCCTCCAGCCACAGGGGGTGCTCGCGCTGGCGCAGGGCGGCGGCCAGGTAGAGGTGGGTCAGCTCGTGGGCCAACAAGAGCCTGAACTGCTCGGGCTCGATGAGTTGGCGGGGCGAGCGCACCAGGATCAGTCCCTGCTGGGGCACGGCCAGGCCAGCCGCCCAGCGGGGGCCATCCAGTTGGGCCACCCGGGCCTTGAAGTCATCCTCGCTGGCCGCCACCACGATCTGGAGCCGATGCGGGCGGGCCCCGATCCAGGCCGCCAGGCTAGGGGCCGTCTCCTCCACGATCTGGCGCACGTGGGCCTCCAGTTGGGGCGTGGCGGCCTGGATGGCCAGGGGCGGAATGGGCGACGACGAGGGGGCGGTGGGGGCGCCGGCGGCCCACAGCGGGCCGGCCAGGACGCAGGGCAGGGCCATATTCAGCATGATCAGAATGAGGAGCATGGCCGGCAGCGCCGGTGCCGGCAGCGGTGGACGCCGGCGGGGAGATCGGCTCATGGGTCCAAGAGGCGGGCCACGTCCTCGGGCGCCAGCCCCTCCACCCACAGGCGTTTTTGGCGGGCATGCTCGCCGGCCACCACCTGCACCCGTCCCTTGGCCACCCCCAGGGCGCGGGCCAGGAGTTTGACCAGGGCGGCGTTGGCCGCGCCCTCCACGGGCGGGGCGCTCAGGCGCACCGAGAGCACCCCTTCCTGCACCGGCCCCAACTGGTCGCGGGCGGCCCGAGGGACCACCCGCACGCTAAAACTGACGCCGCCATCCTGGGCCTTGACCGCCAGCACTTAACTACATCACCCCGCGAGCCAAGATATAGCTAGGCAATAACTTGACTTGCGGGCCGGGCAAAATCACACTTTTGCCCGGCCGATGCGCAATCAAAGCCATGGACGGCTTTGATTGCCACATTAGGAAGGCGAGCGCAGGAACTTGATCTTGTCTTCCAGCTCGGCCAGCTCGCGGTCGCGGTCGCGCTCCACGTCCAGGAGCTTGAGGTGGGCCTCCACCAGGGAGCGCAGGCGCACCTCGAACTGGGCGCGCTGGCGTTTCAGCTCGGTGATGTCCTCGTGTATCTGGGCCAGGCGGTTATGGGCTTGGCCCAGGGTCTTTTCGGCCTGCAACTCGGCCTCGGCGATGAGCAGTTGGGCCTCGCGCTCGGCGTTGCTCTTGATGCTCTCCGAGACCTGACGGGTCTGAGCCAGGGCCGTCTCCAGGTTCTGCTCGCGGCCTCGGTATTCCTGCAGATCCTGCTTGAGTTCCTCCACCTGGCGCCGCAGGGTCTCGGCCTCCCTTTGCAGGTGGCCCATGCTCTCGGCGGCCTGCTCCAGCACCGACTGCACCTCCTGGGGATCAAGACCCCGGAAGCGGCGGCTGAAGTCGCGGCGGCGGATATCATCGGCATCCATGGGGACGCCTCCTTTCCCATAAGCCCCCTCGGGGGGGGGCGGACTGCCTATTCATTAATAGCGGGTTTGGAACAATTTTTCAAGTGTTTTCACTTGATAACCCCCCCGGGGGCATCTCCTGCCGCCCGCCGGCACCGGGCTAGTCTAGGATTTCTGCTGGGCGAACATCTCCCGCAGACGGAACTTCTGTATCTTGCCCACCGGGGTCATGGGGAAGCCTTCCACGAATTTGTAGTGGGTGGGCAGATGGCTGTCCGGCACCTTGCCGGCCAAGAAGGCCCGCACCTGATCGGCGCTCAGGCTGGCGCCCTTTTCCAGTCTGATCCAGCAGGCCACCTCCTCGCCCAACTCGTCGTGGTCAACGCCGAAGACCTGGGCGTTGTTGATGGCCGGGTGGGTGAAGAGCACCTCCTCCACGGCGGCGGGGAAGATGATCCGGCCGCCCCGGCGGATAACCTCCTTGAGCCGGCCGGAGATGCGCAGATAGCCCGCCTCATCCAGGCTGCCCAGGTCGCCGGTGTGCAGCCAGCCCAGAGGGTCCAGGGCGGCGTGGGTGGCGGCGGGCATCTGGTAGTAGCCCAGCATGTTGTAGCCCCGGGCGCAGATCTCGCCCACCTGCCCCGCTTCCAGGTCCTGTCCGCTGGCCGGGTCGATGATCTTCAGCTCCACGCCCTCGATGGCCCGGCCCACGGTGGAGACGCGCAGTTCCAGGGGGTCGTGGGGCCGGGTCTGGGCGATCCAGGAGGAGGCCTCGGTCTGGCCGTAGCCGTTCAATATATAGGTTACGCCCATCTCCTCCACCACCCGGCGCATCACCTCAATGGGGCATTGCGCCCCGGCCATGATGCCGGTGCGCAGGCTTTTGAGCTCCAGTTGGCGGTACTGGGGCAGCTCCATCATGGCGATGAAGGAGGTGGGCGGGCCGTAGAGGGCGCTACAGCGCTCGCTGGCCACGGCCGCCAGGGTGGCCGCCGGATCGGCGGCGCGCCAGGGGATGACCAGGGTGGCCCCGGCCATGATGCCGGCCAGGGCCACGCAGACGCAGCCGAACATGTGGCACAGGGGCACCGACAGGCACAGACGGTCCTGGCCGGAGAGCAACTGGTTGGCCGCCCCGAAGGCCGAAGTGCCCAACAGGCCGTGGTGGGAGGACAGAACGCCCTTGGGCGCGCCGGTGGTGCCGGAGGTGTAGAGCAGGGTGGCGGGGGCGTCGGGAGGCAAGGCGGCCTGGCGCTTGGCCAGGGCGGCGGGCTCCACGGTCTTCCCCAGGGCCTTGAGGCCGGTCCAGGAGAGCGCTCCGGCCGGCAGCCCACCCAGGCCCTCCATCACCACCACCCGGTCCAGGTCGGGCAGGGCCTCGCAGGCCAGGCCCTGGGGGGCGGGCAGCACCAACTCGGGGCAGACCTGGCCCAGGGTGGCCAGGTACTCGTCGCCGGCCAGGCCCGGGGCCAGGATCAGACAGCGTGCCCGGGACTGGCCCAGCACGTAGGCCAGTTGCTGGGAGCTGGCGCCCATGTCCACGCTGGTCAGCACCAGGCCGGCCTTGGCGGCCGCGAACCAGGCGATGAGCCACTCCGGCCGGTTGGGGGACCACAGGGCCAGGTGCTGACCTGGTTCCAGCCCCAGGGCCATGAACCCCCGGGCCAGGTCCTCGGCCTCCTGGCGGAACCGGGCGTAGGTCATGCGCGCCCCACCGGGCAGATCCACCAGGGCCTGGCGCTGGGGCGCCTGCAAGGCCACGCGGTCCAATAGCTCGCCCAGGGTGCGGTCCAAGGCGGCGGCCAGGGGCTCGGGCATAATCACTCCTCCCCGGGGCGATCAGCGCACCGGGGGCAATCCCCCGGCGTAATCGCCGATTGGGTTGTTGCGCGCCCTGGACCGGCCGTGGCCAGCCAAGTCAGGGATGGCTTTGCCGGCCTGATGCCCTTCCCTACCCCGCCCAGTGGGGGCGCAGGCGCTGGGCCAGTTCCTCGGGGGGCAGGAAGGTGATCATCTCGTCGTGCAGCTTCTCGAAGTAGTTGATCTCGTCTATGCCCATGGGCGGAATGTCCACCCGGCTGACCAGGCGCAGCATCATGGGCAGGCCGGCCCCGGGCTTTAGCTGGGTGTGCAGGGCCATGTTGAAGGAGCCCACCCCCTGGGCCTCGAAAAAGCGCAAGACCCGGCTGATGCCCTCGGCCAGCTTGGCCACCTGGGCCGGCTTGAGGTCCAAGAGCCCCTTGTCGCCGGGGATGAGCGCCATGACGTCAAAGATGGCCCGAGGGGCGAAGGGCGTCAGCCAGGAGGCCGGCCCCAGGCGCCCCAGCCAGCGCGAACCGTCCTGGCGCTCGGCCTGGATGTAGTCCGCCGCGATGTCGGCGCCCTCCTGGGCGCGGGCGTACGCGCGGGCATGAGCCCGCAGGACGGCCTGGAAGCGGGTGGGCGCCTTGCCGGCGGCCAACTGGAAGTGGGGGTGCACCAGGCCGGCCCCGGCGGGCATCAGGTAGTTCCAATTGAGCGAGGCGTAGGTCTGCCCCTTGGCCAGGCGCTTGAAGGCCACCGCCGCCAGGGACAGGGCGTTGGCCAGCATCTCCGGAGTGAATTGGCCGGGGCGCAGGTAGTGCTCCTGGCAGACCACCAGCACCGCGTTCATGGCCTCGTAGGGAAAGGCATTGGGGAACAGCGTGGCCCCGCCTTGGCTCAGCCGCCCCTCGGGCAGGTCCTGGGGCAGGTAGCGGGTGGTCATGGCCTCGATGTTCTGGGGGCAGAAGGGGCAGGGGCGCTCATGGGAGCGGTCGATGTACACCTGGTGGTCGATGGGTCCCAAGGGCCGGGCGCGGAAGGAGAGCACCCGGGCCTGATCGCCGCTCAGGGGGTCCTTGCGGGTCTCGATCACCAACGTGGTGGGTTCGAATTTGTTGAAGGGGTCCAGAAAACGGGTCTGGGCGCGGGCGATATCGAACTTCAGCATAATGACAACCTCCGGCCCGGCCGGTGGGCCGTGCTCACGATGGCGAACGCGCGGGTTATAGAAGTTTATATGCTACTAAACCAGGGCCTGGCGCACCAAGGAGAAAAGTTGGCTGGGGCGAAAGGGCTTGGCCAGGCGGGGATAGCCGTAGCGGTCGATTTCCTCCATCAGCTCGCCGCGGATGCTGCGCGTGCCGAAAAAACCGCTGATAAACAAGGCCTTGAGCCCCGGCTGGCGCTGGCGGAGTTGGCGCACCATCTCCACGCCGTCCATGATGGGCATCACCACGTCGGTGATGACCAGCTCCGGCCGAAAGGAAAGATGGGCCTTGAGCCCCTGCAAGCCGTTGCTGGCGGTGCCCACGTGGTAGCCCTCCAGGCGCAGCAGCTCGGCCAGGTTCTCCTTGAGCCCCTCCTCGTCCTCCACCACCAGCACCCGGGGGTGGCCGTCGGCGCCCCGGGAGGAGGCGGAGCCCAGGAAACGGGCAAGTTCATCGTCGCCGGTCATGTCCAGACGCTCCTTGATGGCGTTGAGCAGCCGCTGCCCATCCTCGGCGGCCTGCCGGTTCTGGCGGTGCAGGTCGGGGTGGTAGACCTTGCACAACAGCCGGTAGGAGGAGCGCACGTAGCCCACGGCGGCTAGCGCCCCCAATTCGCCGGCAATCTGCACGGCCTTGTCCAAGACCCCCAGATGGCGTAGGTCCAGCTCCAGGCTAGACACCAGGCACCCCCCACCAGCGGTCCACGGCCAGGCACAACAAATATAGTATGGAGACCAGGCCGTTCAAGGTAAAGAAAGCCATGGGCACGTTGGCCAGTCGGCGGGCCACCAGCCATTGCTCCAGGATCAGGATGACCGCGATCACCCCCACTCCCCCGAAGTATACGCGGCCCAAGCCGAAAAGCAGCCCCACCAGCAAAAAGCCCAACATGGCCCCGGCGTGCAGGCCCCGGCTGACCCACAGGGAGCGCCCCAGCCCCATCTGGGCCGGCAGGGATTTCAGCCCCTGTTCGTGGTCAAAGTCGATGTCCTGGCAGGCGTAGATCACGTCAAAACCAGCCACCCAGCCGGCGCAAGACAAGGCCAGGATCAGCCCGCCCCAGGAGAACTGCCCCGCCACCGCCAGCCAGGCCCCCAGGGGGGCCAAGGCCGTGGCCAGGCCCAGCCAAATATGGCACAGGGCCGTGAATCGCTTGGTGAAGCTGTAGCCCAGCACCCAGATCAGGGCCACCGGCGAGAGCTTGAGGCAGATGTCGCCCAGGCGCCAGGCCGCCAGCACGAAGACGGCGCAGGCTCCGGCCAGCCACAGCCAGGCCTGGAGGGTGCTCACCTGGCCGGTGATCAGCGAGCGCTGATTGGTGCGGGGGTTCTGGGCGTCATAATCCTGGTCGGCGATGCGGTTCATCACCATGGCCGCCGAGCGCGCCGAGACCAGGGCCACCACCACCCAGAACAACACCCCCCAGGTCAGGGGCCGGACCCCATGGGCCAGGATCACGGCGGAGAGCGCGAAGGGGAACAGGAAGATGGTATGGCTGAACTTGACCAGGGCGCCGAAGTCCTTCAGCCGGCCCAGCAGGGCGGCGGACCAGGAGGGGGGCGTGGGTTTTTGCGTGGATGTTGCTTCAGTCATGCCAATCACAGTGCCGTTGTTCAATACCAGTCTAGAAAATCTGTCATTGCCAGGGCGGGATGCCCTCCCCAGCCTGGCTGGGAATCCCGGCGCTCCTCGCAATGACCCAAAGGGTAATCATCCTGGCAGAGGTCCGGGCCGCGGCGCCTAGCGGATCAGCCCCCACTTCCTCAGCTTCTCGTTGGCCCTTTGCTGCACCTCCGGCGTCATCACGATGCGCTCCGGCCAGGGGCGGGTGAAGCCCTCGTCGGGGAGCTTCTTGGTGCCGTCGATGCCCATCTTGCTGTGCAGCCAGGGGAGCTGCGCCGCGTGGTCCAGGGCGTCGGCCGGGCCGCGGGTGAAGAGGATATCGCGCTGGGGGTCGATGTGGTTCAGGGCCTCCCACCAGGCCTCCTGGGGGTCTTGGACGTTGACGTGCTCGTCGACGATGACCAGCACCTTGGCGAACATCATCTGCCCCTGGCCCCACAGGGCGTTCATCACCTTGTAGGCCTGGCCCGGGTACTCCTTCTTTATGCTCACGAAGACCAGGTTGTGGAACACGCCCTCGGCGGGCATGTGGTAGTCCACGATCTCGGGCAGCACCGTCTTGAGCAGGGGCAAAAACAGCCGCTCCGTGGCCAGGCCCAGGTAGAAGTCCTCCATGGGCGGACGCCCCACGATGGTGGTGGGGTAGATGAACTTCTTGCGGTGGGTGATGGCGGTGATGTGGAAGACCGGGTAGTCGTCGGCCAGGGAGTAATAGCCGGTGTGGTCGCCAAAGGGCCCCTCGCGGCGCCAGGGCTCCTGGGGGTCCACGTAGCCCTCCAGCACCACCTCGGCCTCGGCGGGCACCAAGAGGTCGCTGGTGTGGGCCTTGACCACCTTCAGGGGCTTGCCCAGCAAGAAGCCGCTGAGCATGGATTCTTCCAGGTGCTCGGGGAAGGGCGCGCAGGCCGCGTAGACCGCCGCCGGCGGCCCGCCCAGGGCCACGGCCACCGGCAGGCGCTGGCCCAGGGCTTTCGCCTCGCGGTAGTGGGCCGCGCCGCCCTTGTGGCGGTGCCAGTGCATGCCCGTAGTGCGCTGGTCGAAACGCTGCATGCGGTACATGCCCCAGTTCTGCTTGCCGGTCTGGGGATGGGCCGTGATGACCTGGGGCAGGGTGATGAAGGGGCCGGCGTCGTCGGGCCAGCAGGTGATGATGGGCAAGAGGTCCAGGCTGGCCTTGTCACCCTCCAGGATCACCTCCTGGCAGGCGGCGTCCTTGACCTGCTTGGGGCCAAAGGCGGCCAGTTCCTTGAGCTTGGGCAGGGCGGTCTTGATCTTGGGCCACAGCCCCTGGGGCAGGTCCACCTCCATCAGGGATTTCAGGCGCTCGGCCACCTCCTCCAGACGGTTGACGCCCAGGGCCAGGGACATGCGCTCGCGGCTGCCGAAGAGGTTGATGCCCAGGGGGCAGGCCGCGCCCTTGACTTTCTCGAACAACAGGGCCGGCCCCTGGGCCTTCATCAGAGGCTCGGAGAGCGCCGTGACCTCCAGGAAGGGGTCCACCTCCTCGCTGATACGCTTCAAGCTGCCGGCCTTTTCCAAGACCTTGACAAACTCGCCCATGCTAGCCGGTGCGTCCATGCCTGTCCTCCCTCGGGAATTCTTGACTATAGCCCACCAGGGCCAGCTCGGCAATTATGCGACACCGGACAATGACGGGTGGCCTCGCTGGCTAACCCGCCGCGCGCTGGGCGATCTTGCGCTGCTGGTTCGCCATCTCGGCCATGAACAGCACCAGCCCGCCCCAGATCAGGCCGAAGGAGACCATGTGGATGCCGGTGAAGGGCTCGTTGTAGAGGAATACCGCCAGCAAGAATTGCAGGCTGGGTCCCACATAGTTGCACATGCCCAGCGCCGTGAGCGACAGGCGCCGAGCCGCCCGCGTGAACCACACCAGGGGCAGGGATGTCGCCAGGCCGGCGGCCAGCAAGAGGGTCTGGGTGGACCAGGAGGCCCGGAAGAAGGCCATCTGGCCCCGGCTATCCAAGACCCACAGACAGGCCAGGGCCAGGGGCGTGAGCAGGGCCGTCTCCACGAAGAGCCCCCCCACGGCGTCGATGGCCACCCGCTTGCGCAAGAGCCCGTAGCAGGCAAAGAAAGAGGCCAGCATCAGGGCCAGCCAGGGGGTCTGGCCGTAGCCGATGGCCAGCACCAGGGTTCCGGACAGCGCCAGCGCCACCCCGCCCACCTGACCCCGCCGGAGCCTCTCGCCCAAAAACACTCGTCCCAACAAGGCGTTGAGCAGGGGATAGATGAAGTAGGCCAGGCTGGCCTGCAACACCTGCCCGGAATTGACGGCGTAGATGTAGCCCAGCCAGTTGAAGGTGATGAACAGGGCGCTGCCCATGAGGGTCATAAGCACGCCGGGGCGGCGCAGGGCCAGGGCCAGCTCGGGCCAGCCCCGGCGCAGGGCCACCATGATAGCGGTCACGGGCATGGACCAGATGATGCGGTGGCAGAGTATCTCCAGGGGGTTGGCCTGAGACATGCCCTTGATATAGAGGGGGAACAATCCCCAGACCGTGCAGGCGGCCAAGGCGTACCACAACCCGGCCAGGCTGGCGCCGGGGCCGGTGGCTGGCGCTGGGGCTGACGAGTTGTCAGGCGGTGCGGGCACTGGCGACATGGTTAATCCCTTGTTAGGCCGCCAAGTATAGAGTCCGCCCGGTGCCTGGTCAAACCAAGGGCCTGGGGGGGGTGGCCGGGGCTCAGCCCAGGCCGCCCGGCGTCAGGTCCAGCAAGCGCTCCGCCCGGCGACGCAGGTGGCGAGGCATCTCCTGGCGGCCATAAAGGTAGGCGAAGAGCTGGCTGGGGCGGGTGTCCAGCATCCGGGCCAGGTGATGCACCCGCCAGCCCCGCCGCTCCAAGAGGGCCGAGATTTGGGGCCAACGCGGCAGGGGACAGGCAGCCGGGGTCATGTGGATGATTCCTCCCAGGAGATGGCCCAGGCCCGGGCCGTGGCCAGGTGTTTTTGCAACAGCTCGGCCGCCGCCTGGGGCTGGCCGGCCAGCAGGGCCTTGGTGATTTGCACCTTGGCCGCCAGGCAGGCCTGCTCGCCCAGGGCCAGGCGGGCCAGCAGATAGGCCAGGTCGCCGCCGCAAGAGGCCAGGTCCGCCGTGCCAGGCAGGCCTTGGGCCAGGCCGAGCAACTCGTCCTCGCAGTCAGCCAGCAGCCCGTCCAGGTTGGGGCGTTTTTCCCCAAGCAGTGAAACACGCACCTGGCGGCAGTACTCATACGCCGGGGCCAGCACCTCGGCGGGCAGGCGCACACCCAGCCCCGCCCAGGCCGCGATCACGGCCTGCTGGGCCGTCAGGGCGGCCTGGCGGCGGCCGGCATAGACCTCGGGCGACCACAGGCCATAGGCCCGGCAGGCCAGAAAGCGCTGGCCATAGATGGCGCAGATCCCCGGCCGGGACCAGGGGCAGGCCCGGCGTTGCGCGGCGTTAAGGAGAAAATGCTCAACCAGCGCAACTGCTTGGACAGAGCGCTCCTCCGGCGGCAGGCTGGGCAGGCGCGCCAGCCAGGCCAGCATCTCCAGGCTGGCCAGGGGCGGCAGCAGGCCGCAGCAGTGCCCCTGGCGGGCGCAGGTGGTCTGGGGTAAGCGCTGGTAGAGGCGGGCCAGGGTCTGGGGAGGGGTCAAGCCCTGGCGCCGAAAAGCGGCCAGGGCCGCTTTCAGGCTAGCCGGCAGGCCAGGATTTAGGGCCGCGTGCTGCATGGGGAGCATGATAGGCCAAGCGGCGGCAAAGCGCCAGCCAGCCCGCGCGGGTTGGGACCTTGTGACCTAGCTGTTAAGGAATTCTGGCTGAGTTGACCAGGAATCGCCATGACTGGCGGCGATGCCGGCGCCACCCGCCCCGCATGTGTGCCCCACAGACGCAACGGGCCAGGTGGCCTGCTTGCCTTAAGTATCTAGAATTACCTGCAACGGGAGCCGCCAGCGGCGGCCAACGCCAAGACGCCAACCGACCACCATGTGCCCAACCAAGGGCACTTGTGGCTAGGTGGTGCTCTCGGCCTGGTCCGCCGACCGGCTGTAGGAGGCCAGCAGGGTGTCCACGTCCATCTGGCGCACCATCACCTGACCGCACTGGTCGCAGATCACGGTGTGGTCGTCGATACCGGTAATGCGCACTTCGCGCTCAGGGCAGGCGGTGCAAGAATACTCATATGCTGGCATGGGTTCCTCCTAGGAACTTAAGGTCTCCGCCCCAAGCGGGCGGCTACCCAGCACATAGGCAAGTTGCGTACCAGGCTGGGGTCCCTAGAAATTTTGCGAGTTATTATAGCGTTATTACTAACCGTTGTCCTGTCAACCCTTCCCGGGGCCGCCAGCGGCAACTTTCACATCACCACATAGTGGGTCAAAAAGCGACCAAGCGCCCCATTGTCTGGGGCATAACGCCCCACGGGCACCTAAAACGGGCATTGGCGGGAGGGATGGGCAGTCTGGCTCGGCGAGAGGGCGGGCCGATCGAGGAGGGGATCAGCCTCCGCCGGGCAGGTCCAGGCCGCGGGCCTTCAGGTGGTCCAACATCGGCCCGTGGGTCAGGTCGTGGCGCACCGGGGTGACGGTGACGTAGCCGGCCAGCAGCGCGGGATAGTCGGTGTCCAGGTCGCCCTCGGTGCCCATGGTCTCGCCGGCCTGCCAATAATCGATGTGGCCCCGGGGATCGCTGCGGCGCAGGAATTTTTCCACCAGGCGGGCCTCGGACTGGCGGGTGAAGCGGATGCCCTTGATCTGGGCTTCGGGCAGGGCCGGCACGTTGACGTTGAGCGACACCCGGGGCGGCACCCCCAGGCCGGGGTAGAGGCCCACCAGATGGGCGGCCACCCGGCCGGCGTAGGTGAAGTCAGGGTCCTTGAGGGTGCCCAGGGAAAAGGCCAGGCCGGGCAGACCCAGGATGGCCGCCTCGGTGGCCGCCGAGACGGTGCCCGAGTAGAGCAGGTTCACCCCCACGTTGGCCCCCCGGTTGATGCCGCTGACCACCAGCTCCGGAGGTTGGGGAAGAAGCTCGCTCACGCCCAGCTTGACGCAGTCGGCCGGGGTGCCGGTGACGGCCCAGCCCTCGAAGCCGGTGCGGGGACCCAGGCGGCGCACCCGGATGGGGTCGACCAGGGTGATGGCGTGACCCACCGCCGATTGCTCGGTCTCCGGGGCCACCACCGTCACCTCGTGCAAGGGCACCAGGGCCGCGTGCAGGGCGGCCAGGCCCGGGGCGTATACCCCGTCGTCGTTGGTGAGAAGTAAACGCATGACTGGGAGTTTAGCCTCGGCCCTCCCGGCTGTCAATCAACGGCCACGGCGGCCAGGCCGCATTGACAATCGCCCGCGTGCCGCTTACCTTTAGGTGCGAAAAATCCGCAACCTTCTTTTAGGTGTCGAAATGAACCAAATCAAGACCGTGGTGCTCCTGGGGGCGCTCACCGGCCTCTTGGTGCTCCTGGGCGGGGCCATCGGCGGACGCTCCGGCATGATGATCGCCCTGGTGCTGGCCGTGGCCATGAACTTCTTTTCCTACTGGTACTCGGACAAGATCGTGCTGGCCATGTACCAGGCCCAGCCCGTGGACGAGCGCCAGGCCCCAGGGCTCCACAACATCGTGCGCGAGCTTTGCGCCAACGCCGGCCTGCCCATGCCCCGGGTCTACATCATCAACGAGGACACGCCCAACGCCTTTGCCACCGGCCGCGACCCCGAGCACGCCATGGTGGCGGTGACCAGCGGCATCCTGCGCATACTCAATCCCCGCGAGCTGCGCGGCGTCATCTCCCACGAACTCTCCCACGTCAAGGACCGCGACATCCTCATCAGCTCGGTGGCCGCCACCCTGGCCGGGGCGGTGATGGTGCTGGCCAGCATGGCCCGTTGGGGGGCCATCTTCGGCGGCGGCCGCGACGACGAACGGGGCGGCGGGGGCATGCTGGGCCTGATCCTGATGTCCATCCTGGCCCCGCTGGGGGCCTTCCTCATCCAGATGGCCGTGAGCCGCAGCCGCGAATACCTGGCCGACCAGGAGGGCGCGGCCATGTCCCGCGACCCCGAGGCCCTGGCCGCGGCCCTAGGCAAGCTGGAGCAGGCCAACCAGGTGCAACCCATGCAGGATGCCCGGCCCCAGACCGCCCACATGTTCATCGTCAACCCCCTGAGCGGCTCCTCGCTGATGGGCCTGTTCTCCACCCACCCGCCCATCGCCGAGCGCATGACCCGCCTGCGCCAGATGGCCGGCCCAGGTCACGGACAAGATCACGGCCAGGCCAGGCCCTACACCCCGCCGCCGGCCCCCGGTGGTTACGCGCCCCCTCCTCCGCCGCCGCCCTCCAGCGGAGGCGGTGGCATTGACTGGTCCTAAGGCCATGCGCATACCCAATATGCTGGCCCCGGCCGGCGCGCTCCTGTTGGCCCTGCTGGCCTGGCAGTGCTTGGCCCCGGCCCCGGCCCAGGCCGACCGGGCCGGCCGCGTCACCCCGGCGGTGCGCGTGGTGCAGAGCGCCGGCCCGGCGGTGGTGAACATCTCCACCAAGACCCGCGTGCAGGCCCGGCTCTTCCGCTCCGGCGACGAGAACATGGACCGCTTCTTCGAGGAGTTCTTCCAGCCCATGCAGCGCGAGCAGACCAGCCTGGGCTCGGGCTTCATCCTGGACGGCAAGAGGGGGCTGATCGTCACCAACGGCCACGTGGTCAGCTCCGCCAGCGAGATCACCGTGCAACTGGCCGACAAGCGCGTCTTCCCGGCCCAGGTGGTGGGAGCCGACCCCCAGAGCGACCTGGCGGTGCTGCGCATCACCTCCAAGGGCCCCCTGCCCCAGCTCAACCTGGGCGACTCCGAACAGATCATGATCGGCGAGGAGGTCATCGCCATCGGCAACCCCTTCGGCCTGTCGCACACCGTCACCGTGGGCGTGGTCAGCGCCCTGGGTCGCCAGGTGCGCACCGCCAGGGACCAGTGGATGCGGGACCTGATCCAGATCGACGCCAGCATCAACCCCGGCAACTCCGGCGGGCCTCTGCTCAACGCCGACGGCGAGGTCATCGGCATCAACACGGCGATCTTCCAGCAGGCCCAGGGCATCGGCTTCGCCATCCCGGTCAACCGGGTGCGGCGGGTGGTGGAAGACCTGGCGCGCTACGGCGAGGTGGTGCCGGCCTGGCTGGGCCTGGAGCTGCAAGACCTCACCCCCCGCCTGGCCCAGGCCTTTGGCCTGGACGAGGCCCGGGGGGTCTTGGTGGTGCAGGTGACCGAAAACAGCCCCGCCGCCGAGGCCGGCCTGAGTCGGGGCATGGTGCTAACCACCCTCAACGGCCGGGCGCTAGGGGACAGCGGCGACTACGGCCTGGCCCTGGCCGAGGTGGGGGTGGGCCAGGAGGTGCGCCTGGGGCTTTTGCA
>JAZDIQ010000054.1:0-19897 GCA_043804825.1 Pseudomonadota bacterium | reverse complement strand
TGGGCGATCAGGATGAGGTTGGGGCCCTCGTCGTCCTGACGCCATTGGCCGTTTAGGTTGGGCATGGCCGCGGCCGCCGGCAGGGCCAGGGCCAGGATGGCCAGCAAACACAGGCAGCAAGCCAGCTTGTCAAGAAAGCCGCTCAAGGCTTCCGCTCCGCCCGACCTCGGCCGCTTCTGCGGCCGGGTGGCCCCGAATCCGCGCCCAAGATAACACCAACGCCCACCGGTGGCAACGCGGGCGCGCGCCTGGGGGCAGGCATCGCCCAGGCATTGATTTTACCGGCCTTTTCTGATAGAATTCGTAAGGTTATAACTGCAAAAGGGCGGCCCCGAAAAGCCCCTGTGTTCGGCGGCATAGCCGCCCGCCCTCGCCCCGGCTGCCAAACTCCCACGCAGGTTACCGCATGCTGCCTACAGACCAGCGCAAGGAAGACGTGCTCATCGAGGATGAGATCAAGCGATCCTACCTCGACTACGCCATGAGCGTCATCATCGGACGGGCCCTGCCCGACGTCCGCGACGGCCTCAAGCCCGTGCACCGGCGCATCCTTTTCGCCATGCACGAGCTGAAGAACGACTTTAACAAGCCCTACAAGAAGTCCGCCCGCGTGGTGGGCGACGTCATCGGCAAGTATCACCCCCACGGCGACTCGGCGGTCTACGACGCCCTGGTGCGCATGGCCCAGGAATTTGCCATGCGCTACATGCTGGTGGACGGCCAGGGCAACTTCGGCTCGGTGGACGGCGACGCCCCGGCGGCCATGCGTTACACCGAGGTGCGCATGGCCAAGCTGGCCCACATGTTCCTGGAGGACCTGGAAAAAGAGACCGTCGAGTTCGGCGACAACTATGACGGCAGCCTGGCGGAGCCCCTGGTCCTGCCCACCAAGGTCCCGAATCTCTTGCTCAACGGCTCGGCCGGCATCGCGGTGGGCATGGCCACCAACATCCCGCCCCACAACCTGGGCGAGATCGCCCGCGGCGTCATCGCGCTCATCGACAACCCGGCCATCGACAACGACGGCCTGATGCACTACATCCCCGGCCCGGACTTCCCCACCTGGGGCTTCATCCACGGCCGCCAGGGCATCCGCGACGCCTACAAGACCGGCCGCGGGGTGATCACCCTGCGGGCCCGGGCCAACATCGAGGTCCACCCCCGCACCAAGAAGACCGCCATCATCGTCAACGAGCTGCCCTACCAGGTGAACAAGGCCCGGCTCCTGGAAAAGGTGGCCGACCTGGTCAAGGACAAGCGCATCGAGGGCATCACCGACATCCGCGACGAGAGCGACCGCGACGGCCTGCGGGTGGTTTTCGAGGTGCGCCGCGACGCCCAGCCCCAGGTGGTGCTGAACCAGCTCTTCAAGTTCAGCCAGATGCAGACCACCTTCGGCGTCATCCTGCTGGCCATCGTCAACAACCGGCCCGAGCTGCTGACCCTGAAGGCCATCCTCAGCAACTTCATCGACCACCGCCGCGAGATGATCCGCCGGCGCACCGCCTTCGAACTCCGCAAGGCCGAGGCCCGCGCCCACATCCTGGAAGGCCTCAAGATCGCCCTGGACAACCTGGACGCGGTGATCGCGCTGATCCGGGCCAGCCAGAACCCGGCCGCGGCCAAGGAAGGCCTGATGACCCGCTTCAGCCTCTCCGAGCTGCAATCCCAGGCCATCCTGGAGATGCGCTTGCAGCGGCTCACCGGCCTGGAGCGGGACAAGATCATGGAGGAGTACCGCGAGGTGCTCAAGGAGATCGCCCGCCTGCGCGAGATCCTGGGCTCCGAGCCCCTGGTGCTGAAGATCATCCGCGAGGAGACCCAGGCCCTGGTCGAGGCCTTCGGCGACGTGCGCCGCACCGAGATCGTGGGCGCGGCCGAAGAGATTGACATCGAGGACATGATCGCCGAGGAGGAGATGGTCGTCACCCTCTCCCACGCCGGCTACATCAAGCGCTCGCCCATAAGCCTCTACCGCGCCCAGCGCCGCGGCGGCAAGGGCAAGAAGGGCATGGCCACCAAGGAAGAGGACTTTGTGGAGGCCCTGTTCATCGCCTCCACCCACAGCTATCTGCTGGTCTTCACCAACCTGGGCCGGCTCTACTGGGTGAAGGTGCACGAGCTGCCCCAGGCCGGCCGCGCCACCAAGGGCAAGGCCATCGTGAACCTGCTCAACCTCCAGCCCGAGGAAAAGGTGGCCACGGTGCTGGCCGTGCGCGAGTTCGGCCAGGGCCGCTACGTGGTCATGGCCACCGAGCGCGGCATCATCAAGAAGACCGACCTCATGGAGTACAGCCGGCCGCGCGCCGGCGGCATCATCGCCATCAACCTGGGCGAGGGCGACCGCCTGATCTCCGCGCGGCTCACCGACGGCAACATGGAGGTGTTCCTGGCCACCAAGACCGGTCTGGCCATCCGCTTCCCCGAGGACCAGGCCCGGCCCATGGGCCGGGTGGCCGCCGGCGTGAAGGGCATCGCGCTATTGGCGGGCGACGCGGTGGTGGCCATGGAGGCCCTGGCCGGCGCGCCGAGCCTGCTGACCGTGACCGAGCACGGCTATGGCAAGCGCACCCGCCTGGACGAATACCCCCTGCAGCACCGCGGCGGCAAGGGCGTCATCACCATCAAGACCAGCGACCGCAACGGCCACGTGGTCAGCGCCCTGGTGGTGGAGGATTCCAGCGAGGTGATGCTAAGCTCCACCGCCGGCGACGTGATCCGGCTCAAGGTCAGCGGCATCCGCGAGATCGGCCGCAACACCCAGGGCGTCACCCTGAAGGACCTGAACCAGGGCGAGCGCATCGCCAGCGTGGCCCGCCTGGCCGAGGTCGAGGACGAGTTGGAGGGCGAGGGCGACGACCTGCAAGGCGACCTGCCGCTCGGCGAGGCTGGCGAGCCGTCCGAGAACGGCGAAGGCGGCGAAGACTCTGGCGAGGGCAACGGCGACGGCGACGAGGAGTAGCCCGCGCCAGAGGAAGCGACGAGAAGAAAACTAGGTTTGTTCGCAAGGGCGGGGTTTATCCCCGCCCTTTTTTTATTCCCTAAGGTTGGCGGCGTATTGTACGCTTCAGTGGCACATTATTTAATCCATTTATAACTGAATCTCCCTATTCGAATACTTGGAGTACTAACGTGGCGGAACAGTTCATAAATCATGGAGTTTGGTGGCTGCCCGATGACCAGAATAATAAATACTTCGGATACCAAGAAAATCTACCAAACGGACAGTTTAAGGTTTCACTAATATCTGAAGGCCAAAAATTTCCCCCCGAAATAAAATATGACCCTAATAATGGCACAATACTAAATGGATGCAGCCTTGAAAATGGGCCTATCAATATTGTTGATGTTCATTCTTTTCGCGCAAGAGAAAGGCTCCATTTCGACAATCAATATCCACGCGTTTCTCAAACTGATTTCTTTGGGCGGTGGTGTCTGCTGGGCCCACCAATTTTAAATTATGGTGATATCGCCTATAACTTGGCCACATTGCAAATAGATAATCTATTCGAGTGGGCATATCACTCGAAGTCAAACAGTTATGCATTACACCAATTTTTTGATGTCGATGCAATATCAATTCGAGATAAGCCAACCTATCTCCATAGCTTTAATATCTCCATCGGTACTATCGTCGTATATATCATCTTTGACTTTATATCTTCCGATAGAGGAACACAATGGACTCCAAAAGTGAAAGTCTCCTTTCTTTTTAATAAACACAACAACCTAGAAGCTATTGATGAAATTAGCCGTAAACTCGCTATGTTTATTTCACTTGCCACCATGGCCAAAAGCCCATTAAATGATGTCGTCTTAGTCGACACTGAAAAGCATGAAGATTATGTACACACACTTGTTACGGGCGGCAGCACCACAACATCAAAATTTGAACGTGGGAACATGCTGTTTGGCCTTAAAGATACTATGCTCCTTCCTAATGACTTTTTTGACCGATGGCTTACGGATCCTGAATTTTATTTAATTTACTCAGTTGCAATAACTGCAATATTTAGCAATAATATTTTCCCAGAAGACAAATTTATTGCTATGACCAGGATTCTTGAACGCTACGAACGCAATTATTTAAACTCACACATTTCAGGGAAAGGCAAATTTGATCGGCGATTAGCCGCAATACTTGACCAGCATGATTATTGGGTAAAATTTTTCATGAAAGATCGCGATAAGTTCATTAAGTACATAGTTCAAACTCGGAACACGATTGCCCATCATTTATCTCCACGACCTTACCTTGATGATATTAATAAATTCTTCCGAGCATCAGACTTATTAGAATTATTGGTTTGCTGCTGCATATTAGGGATAATTGGTTTTCACGATGATTTTATTAAAGACACTAGTTTAGGCTGCTTCAAGTATTTCCACGTTGGCCGGAGCTACTAAACTTCTGTTTATTAATAGAGATTGCTTCGTCGCCTGACGGCTCCTCGCAATGACCCGGGGGGCGGGGCGTTGGACACACCGGCCCCATTTTTGGCTCACAGGCCGCAGGCAGCCGGCCGCAGCGGCAGCTAGTCCTACCTTCCTCCCTTCCCTGCCTTATACTTAACCCCATGGACCCCACGCCGCGCTGCATACCGGCCCTCGCGCCGGGCGTCGCACCCGATCCGCTGCCAGCCCTGGGCGTGGCGCGGCGGGGCTGCTCTGGTTCGAGTGCCTGGCGCTGTTTTTCGTGCTGCCGCCGGTGCTGTATTTCTGGCGCCAGGCCCTGGCCTTCCGGGTGGTGCCGCTGGTGCTGGCGGCGGCCGGGTTCTGCGCCTGGTGGCTGGTGCGCCAGCCCGGCTGCGCTCGATCTTTGCTCAACCGGACGCGGATGAGGTCTGGGCCCAGCATGGCCGGGTGGTGGAGCAACTGGAGAAGCGTTTTGGCGAGGCGGCCAAGCTGCTGGCCGAAGCGGCTCAACCGGGAGATCAGGCGCCGCACTGATGTGGTGGGCATCTTCCCCAACCGACCCGCCATCGTCAGGCTGGTGGGCGCGGTGCTGGCCGAGCAGAACGACGAGTGGGCCGTGGCCCGAAGATACGTGTCGGCCGAGGCCCTGGATCAGGCCCAGGCTGGCCGACAAGAAATGAAAGAGGAGATCGAGGCGGTCAAGCAGCTCGCCGCTTGATCAAGTCCAGGATGGCGCGACCCTCGTACACCACCTTGACGGACTTGGCCTTGACACGCATTTTTCTTTTCGGATATAAGTAAGTACATACTAATCGAAGAGGCTTTAAGTCATGCGCCCAACCAACAGCCGACTCAGCGCCGAGGAAAGAAAGCATCTCATTCTGGAGGCGGCGCTCAATGTGTTTGCTCAAAAGGGCTTCAGCGGGGCGCGCACCAAGGAGATCGCCCAGGAAGCGGGGGTGAGCGAAACTCTTTTGTTTCGTCATTTCGTCAATAAGGAGAACCTGTACGCCGAGGCGCGGCAACATCTTTTTGCCCACCACCCGATTGCCGAGGAGATTGAGCCCGCTATGCAGGCGGGTGATGACCGAGAAGTGCTCTACATTATCGCCCGCCATATCATGGAGCACGTGGGGTGCGATGAGCGCATAGTGCGGCTCACTTTCTTCAGCAGCTTGGAGGGCCTCCGGATGGCCGAGCACCAGAGCACCCCCATCCAGATTCTCGAGGGCTATTTTGCCAAGCGCAAGCAAGAGGGCGCGCTTCAGGCCAAAGACCCGCGCCTTGCCGCACGGTTCTTCATGTTTGCCTTGTTTTTATATGTGTCTGACATTCATATGAATTTCGCCGGAAGCCCCCTGGGGATCATCAACGAAGAAGCAGCCCGGAACTTGGCGGACCTGTTCATGGACGGACTTGTGCCCAGGGAGTAGGCGCGAGGTTTTATTTTTCGGTTGAAATTAGTACGTGCTTACTTACATTGGAGGAAAACGGCATGACACAGCATGTCTGCCCGATGTGGGCGGGATATCTCCTCCTGAGTCCGCTCAGGAAGCTTATGGAAAGCCCTCAAAAGATGCTGGGGCCCTACGTGTCGCCCGGTATGACCGTTTTGGAGCCGGGCTGCGGCATGGGCTATTTCACCCTGCCCCTGGCCCAACTGGTGGGGTCCCAGGGCAAGGTGGTGGTGGTGGACATCAATCCCAAGATGCTGCAAAAGGTGCGCGCCCGAGCCGAGAAGGCCGGCCTTTTGGAGCGTATCGAGACGCGCCTGGCCAAGGACAACGGGCTGGGGGTGGAGGACCTGGCGGGCGGGGTTGATTTCGCCCTGGCCCTGCATGTGGTGCACGAGCTCAAGGACCAGGCGGGCTTTTTCCAGGAGATTTGCGCGGCTTTGAAGCCAGGCGGCAGGTTCCTGGTGGCGGAGCCGCGGGGGCATGTCAGCCCGGACAAATTCGCCCAGTCGCTGGATTTGGCGCGCGCCGCGGGCTTGGCCCTGGACCCCGCGGAGCCCCGGCGCGGGCTACGGGCCATGTTTTTAAAGCCAGAAGGGAGAGGGCAATGAACCGCAAGATGCAATGGAAGGTTTCGCTGGGAGTTCTGGCCGTGGCTTTCGCCCTGACGCTCACCCGTGAGCCTGCGGCCATCAGCCGGATGCTGGCCACGGTGGCGGCCGATATGAATATGCTTTCGTTCTTCATGCACGGGGCCTTCTTGGCCGCGCTGGCGGCCGGGCTGCTGCTGCCCGCCGCGCGCGTCCGTTGGTTCGGCGGCTTCATGGCCTTGCTAGCAGCCTCGGCCGCCAGCGTGGCGCTGGGTTATTTCATCCTGCCCAATATCCTGGTGTTCGGGCTCTATCTGGCGCTCATCCTGCAGGGACTCTGGCGGGGCGAGCTGGGCTGGGACCTGGCCAAGACCAGCGCCGCGGACCGGCTTTTTGGAATCCTTGGCCTGGGGTTCGGCTTCTGGTACCTGCATTGGGTGCAGAGCCCGATCATGCTCAACGCCCTGCTCTACTCGCCCTTGGGGGTGGTGAATTGCCCCACCATGCTGTCCATAAGCGGGTTGTTGTGTCTGGCCAACCGGCGGCCGGCCGGGTTGGAGTTGGTCTCGGGGGTGGTGTGTACGTATTTCGGGCTGTTCGGCATAATCCTCCTGGGCGCCTACGTGGACGTGGCCCTGGTGGTCTGCGGCACGTATCAGCTAGCGAGGCTTGCAATAACGGCCCGGCGTGGTGCGAGGCCCGAGCTCGGCAGGCTCGAAAAGGCGTGAACAACCGGCTGCCTATGGCTACGACTTGCTTGGTGGCGGCCGCGCGCTCTACTAATCCGGTCTGAGGCCATGGAGTCCAGAAGTAGTTGCAGCCCCACCTGCCCCGTCCCCTGATAGCGAACCGGTCCTGGCGATTGTCTTCTGCACGTTTCCGAAGATCAGTCCCACCATGCCTTGTGGGCTGCTGATGACTTGGATGACCAGACGCTGTAACTTGGGAAAAAGTGGCTCTTCGAGGCCTTGCATCTGATTAAGGACGACAGCAAGGGTTATTTTTATTCCTCCGCTTACCTCTTGCTTCCAACAAAATTTAATGGTTTGAAGTTCCTCCGATCATGTGGACACCTTGAAAGGGTCGGATGCTGGCCCAGGAGGTGTTTACTGGGAGATCGTCGTCGGAGTTTCAGTTGTGAGTTCAAGCTGGAGGCGGTGCGTCTGGTGACGGCAGGCGGTCTGAGTTTGGCGCAGGCGGCGCGCGACCTTGGGGTCCAGGAAAGCGTTTTGGGCCGCTGGAAGAAGCAGCAGGCCGAAGACCCCGAGGAAGCCTTCCCCGGCAAGAGTCGCCTGAAGGACCGGGACGAGGAACTGCGGCGATTAAGCTGTGAAAACGATATATTGCGCCAGGAGCGCGACGTCCTAAAAAAGCCGTGGGCATCTTCTCGCGGGTGCCCAAATGAGATGCCAGTTTGTTGGTGACCATTCCGGCCACTACCCGGTGCGGCGGATGTGCCGGGTGCTGGGGGTGCCTGCCAGCGCCTATTACGCCTGGCGGGGGCGCCCGGAGAGCCTGCGGGTGCGCGAGGACCGGCGGCTTCTGGGCATTCCCACCCGGTGCCTCCCAACCTGCTGGTGCGCGACTTTGGGGCCGCCGCTCCCAACCAGAAATGGGCGGCGGACATCACCTGCATCCCCACCCGAGAGGGCTGGCTGCACCTGGCGGCGATCATGGACCTGTATTCACGCATGATCGTGGGCTGGTCCATGGCTGGCCGCATGAACAGAAGGCTGGTGCTGGACGCCCTGGACATGGCGGTGGGCCGCCGACGCCCGGGACCGGGATTGCTTCACCACTCAGACCGAGGCAGCCAGTATGCCTGTGGTGATTACCAGGAGGCGCTGACGGCCCATGGCATGATTTGCAGCATGAGCCGCAATGGGGACTGCTGGGACAACGCCCCCATGGAGAGCTTCTTCCATACTCTCAAGACCGAACTGATCCACCACCGGGATTATCAGACCCGTTGGGAAGCCAAGGCAGATATCTTCGAGTACATCGAGGTCTTCTACAACCGAGGACGCAGACACTCCGCCTTGCGCTTCATCGCCCCAGCAGATTATGAAAGGATCAAATTGGCCGCTTAACTACGTGTCCACCAAATCGGGGGAAGATCACCGATTCGTCTGTGGCAGCTAGCTTGGTTAGCTAGAGTTAGCCCGCCGCGACGCTTGTGACAGCAATAGCTAAACAAGTCTAGGGGCAAATGATATTTTACTCAACTTAAGGGTTAGGATTAACGATGCTGAAAGAGACATTTGCAGTAGGGTGTGCCGGGGTTGCCTTTCATAATGGCGTGGTAATGGTTGATGTAACAGGTTTGTCCACCTTTGAGAGCGATGCCAACGGGCGGCCTATTACCGAGATTCGTGAGCGTCTAATATTTACGCCCGAAGGGTTCATAGCAACTTTTAACACCATGCAAGGCATGATGGAGAAACTGGCTGAAGTTGGTTTAGTCAAGAGAAACGTAGCGCCGGAGCAGAATGCAGATGCAGCTGCGCCAAAACTGAAAACGGAAACGGCTGCAAACTTGACCGAGCAGCCGAAGAGTCCCAACTTCTAGTTTGTGTGTTATTTAAATGTGTTGCTTTTTCAAGCTGGTTGTGTTTTTAGTTGCCTCTTCGTCGTTTCCTGTGGAATTGGTGTAGTTCCGGTTCCATGATGCATCGATCCACATGTTCTTGTTGAAGCAGGGAGCGATCATGGACGCTGGCGAGCTTCTGGCCCTTGGCCTGGGGTTGCAACCGCCCTGGCGGCTGGTGGGGCAGCGTGTGGACACCGACAAGCAGCCCCACGAGGTCTTTTTGGAGGTGGCCGCCGACCGGGGAGCCGAGTACCCCTGCCCGGATTGTGGCAGGTTATGCAAGGCTCACGACTTCCACGAATTCACCTGGCGCCACCTCAATCTTTTCCAGCATCACTGCTACGTGACTGCCCGGCTGCCCCGGGTGGACTGCCCTGACCACGGGATCAAACAGGTCAAAGCGCCCTGGACCCGCGAGGGCAGCCGATTCACCCTGTTGTTCGAGCAGGCGGCCATGACCCTGGTGCGCGAGATGCCCGTGCTGGCTGCGGCCCGTATCATCGGCGTCAGCGACACGCGACTTTGGCGGGTGGTCCAGTTCTACGTGACCCAGGCCCTGTCCAAGATGGACCTGGGCGGGGTCAAGGCCGTGGCTCTGGACGAAACCGCCTCCAAGCGGGGCCACAACTACGTCACCGTATTCATCGACCTGGACCGCAAGCAAAAGCCAGTCATCTTCGTAACCCCCGGCAAGGGCAAGGGCTGTCTGGTCCTGTTCCGCCGCTTCCTGCGTGAGCATGGCGGTCATCACAACAATATCGCCGAGGTGGTCTGCGACATGTCGCCAGCCTTCCTGGCCGCCATCGGCGAGAGCTTCCCCAACGCCAATGTCACCGTGGACTGGTTCCATGTAGTCCAGCTCTTCACCACCGCCGTGGACGAGGTCCGCAAGGCCGAGGCCAGGGAGCGCAAGCTGCCCAAGGCCACACGCTGGGCCGTGCTCAAGGCGGCTGACGGCGGCAGGCTGACCGAAAAGCAGCAGCAGGCCCTGACCGAACTGGAAACCGGCGGCTTCGCCACCGCCACCGCCTGGCGGATCAAGGAGATGCTGCGCTGGATCAGGAAGGCCCACTCTGTCCGGGCTGCCCAATGGCGCATCACCCACTTCGCCCGCCATGCCCTGAAGTGCATAGCGCCTGACAGCAAAACCCTGGCCCCGGTCCTCAAGGCCTTGATGACCTTGGAAGAGCACGCAGACCTGATCCTACGCCGCTGGACCTCCAACCATTCCAACGCCCGCTTGGAGGGGCTCAACGGCATCTTCCAGGCCGCCAGGGCAAGAGCCAGAGGCTACCGCAATGTCTTCACCTTCATGACCATGATCTACTTCATCGCCGCTCCACTGGGCGAACTCATCAAATTCCACAGCTAACGACGAAGAACCTTTTAGTTTCTATGGTTGTTGTCGGCTACTCGGACGTGCTACACACTTGTGGTGATGATCGATCTTAAAAGATTTTAACTTCTTTCGTTTTACAGGGGCAAAATGAGCAAGGAAACTTTCGCGGTAGGTTGTGGCGGCATCGGTTTCCACAACGGGGTTGTCATGATTGACTTTACCGGCCTATCTGCCACGGAGAAAGACGCGGAGGGCCGCCCTGCCAAGGAAATGAGGCAACGCATTATTATGACCCCAGATGCTTTGCTCGAGACCTTCAACAACATCCAAGGCATGATTAATAAGTTGGTGGAGGTCGGTGTTCTGAAAAAGAACGAAACCCCACCTCCGGCGATGACCCCTCAGTAGATAAGTGTTACCAATAAGCCCTGCGCTGACTTAATCAAAGTTGGGCAAAAAACTGATCCTGGCTACTACAGTTGTCTATTTGGCGTGGTTGGGACCTGGAGCATAGCTGATGGTCACTGAAGGTATCACTGGCGACACCAAGACTACTGGTGTGATCGATGTTGGTGCGACCATCACGGGGGAATTGGCCAGCCTTGGCGCCAGGGATTGGTACAAGGTTCACCTGACAGCGGGCGAATCCTACTTCTTTGCCCAGGCAGGCAGTACTACCCGCCAAGGCACCATGCGGGATCCCTTGCTCTACCTTTACGACTCCAACGGCGACCTGGTAACCCAAAACGACGACAGCGGCGGCACCATAAACAGCCGGATCACCTACACGGCTACACGTAGCGGTGATTACTTCCTTGGAGCCGGCTCCTACAAGGATTCTCAGACTGGTACTTTTCAACTTGCCGCGGGCAGCTACCAGAATGAGTTTTCTACTCTTACCCCAGGCAAACTGAACGCTGGGGAGTCTATTTCCGGCAACTTGGAAGTTTTGGCTGATATCGACTGGATACGGGTGGACCTGAAGGCAGGTACCAAATACGCGATCGCCGTGGAGGGCATGGACACCCAACAGGGCACCTTGACTGATCCCTACCTGTATGTGTATGACAACGCCGGTAAAAACCTGGACCACGCTGATGATGGTGGGGTCCGCCGCAACTCCTTGCTCAATTTCACCCCAGAGAGCAGCGGTACCTACTTTTTCGCGGTAGGGGATTATAATGACGCCAGTTCGGGCACCTACCGCTTGAGCTTATCCGAGGCGCCCGATAAAGCCTCTCAAAGCCAAGGTTCGGGTCAAGGCCAAGATTCCGAGAAAAGCCTGTCATTGGGCAGTACTACCAGTGGAGAGATCGCCACCGTGGGAGGCCAGGATCGCTACAGCTTAGACTTGAAAGCTGGCCAAACCTATTGCTTTGATCTTCAAGGTCAGGCCAGTGGTGAAGGTTCTCTTTATGATCCCTATCTATACCTCTACGACAACTCAGGCTCCATGGTTGGCCGTGACGACGATAGTGGACAGGGGTTGAATTCGCGGCTTGTGTTCACCCCGGTGGTCAGCGGCAAGTACTACCTGGGAGCCGCGGCCTTTGATAATGGCCAGGCCGGCACCTACAGTTTGAGCGCCTATTCGGTGCCACAAGACGATAAGACCCAAGATTCCTGGTCCGCCTCTCCGCTTTCGGCCTTTGGGGCGCGCCAGGGCACCCTTGCCGATCCTGGTTCTCACAATTGGGTGGCTTTGTCCTTGGAGGCTGCCTCCTCTTACCTGGTCACCTTGGAGGGGGAGTCTGGCGAGGGCGGCCTTGCCACCCCATCGCTGGGTTTATACAACTCCAACGGCACCCAGGTAGGGTGGGGCCAGGGGAACGCGAGCCAGGGTGGCGCAGCCACCATCAACTTCACTCCAGGTGAAGGCGGCATCTACTACGTGGATGCTGGGGCCTACGGTCAAAACGACTCTGGGCGCTACCTTTTGTCTATCGTGGGGCGCCAACTGGCGCAATTCTTCGAGCAGCCGGCCTATGGCGATTGGTCTGTGCGCAATCCTCTGTTGCCTGAGGGATCAGTTGACCCCAGCCTGCTGCCCCAGGCGACCACGCGCGCGCAAGGGGCACAGGCTGCCCTTGCAGATCCCACCAGCAGCTCCTCAGCAGCCTTGACGGGCAATTCTAGTGTCAACACCAACACTCACCTGGCGGCTGCGTCTTAAGCTTTCCAGGCAAAGGCAATGCATCTCGACAACTGATTTGGATATGCTCCTCCCTAGCTTGGGGCCGAAGGCCTAGGCAGGGAAGGTCTTTATGTAAAAAGGAGCCAGGGTGCTCGCTAAAATTCACGGCCAAGCACAGTGATTGGTCTATTCAAAAAGGCATGGTCGGTCATCAGCCGCGCCCCGAAGGCTGCTCCTGCCAGCTTGGAGGACCAGCAGCCCCAAGACGGTGCTACCCAGGCCAGTGCCGAGGTTGTCACGGAAGCCCAGGCTGAGCCAGGCCCATCCTCCAGCGATCTATTTCCCCATACCCTCATCCAGAGCTTGGTCTTTGTGGCCCGCATGCAAGGGGTCGATCTCTCGGTAACCCGGCTGGTGCATGAGAATGCCCTTACCGCCCGAGAGGTTGACCTCAAAAATCTGGCGCGCATAGCCGAGGACAATGGTTTCAAGGCCAAGGCTGCTCAGATTGGCCAGCAGGAACTGGCTTTCTTGGGTGAGGCATTCCCCGTGGTGGCTCGTCTGACCAACGGCAATGGTGTAGTGCTGTTGGCGGCCCGGAAGCAGGAGGGTCAGCTCAAGGTGGCGGTGGTTGACCCCTTGGCCGATCGTCCAGGGGTCATTGTGTTGGACATAGAAGACCTGGCCAAAAAGTGGGACGGCCAAACGCTATTTATCAAGCGGCAGTTCCGCCTGTTGGATGAGGAACAACCCTTTGGCCTGCGCTGGTTCTTGCCGGAAATTATGCGGCAGGGCCGATTTTTCGTTGATGTCACCCTGGCGGCCCTAGTGCTGCCGGTGGTGGCCTTGGCCACGCCCATCTTCTTCCAACTGGTCATCGACAAGGTTTTGGTGCACCAAAGCCAGGCCACGCTGTGGGTCCTGACCATAGGGGTGCTGTTGGCCCTTTTATTCGAGGCTGGATTCAGCTTCCTGCGTCAGTTCATGCTGCTTTTCGCCACACGGCGGATAGATATGCGGGTAGCCCGGCGGACCTTCAGCCACCTTCTGAGCCTACCTCTGGAGTTTTTCGAGCGCCGCTTCGCTGGAGTGCTGGTCAAGCACATGCAGCAGACGGAGAAAATCCGCAACTTCCTCACCGGCCGTCTGCTGATGACGCTGTTGGACTCGGTGGCGCTTTTTGTTTTGGTGCCGGTGCTTTTCTTCTACAGCGCCAAGCTGACCATCATGGTGTTGTTTTTCTCGGGCCTGATAGCCTTGGTGATCGCTTGCCTCATCGGTCCCTTCCGTCAGCGCCTTAAGCAGCTTTACCTTGCGGAAGGTGATCGTCAGGGTTTCTTGGTTGAAAACATCCATGGCATGAACACGGTCAAGTCCTTGGCCATTGAACCCAAGCAAAAGAAGCTGTGGGATGACAAAGCGGCCGGGGCCGTGAACCAGCATTACCGGGTGGGCATGATTTCCAATGTGGCCCAGAGCATAACCAAGGTTCTGGAACGGATGATGCTGATAGCGGTCATAGCCTTGGGCGCTCAGGACGTCTTCGATGCCAAGCTGACGGTAGGCGTGCTGGTGGCCTTTCAGATGTTGGCAGGCAGGGTGACCGGCCCCCTGGTGCAGGTGGTATCCTTGGTGCACGAATACCAGGAGACCGGGCTATCCATTCAGATGCTCGGCGAGGTCATGAACACCAAACCCGAACGATCGGGTCCGGTGAGAGGGCTGACGCCGGTGATCAAGGGGGCCGTCACCTTCGAGGAGGTTACCTTCCGTTACCTTGGGGCCACCAGGCCGGCTTTGCAAGACATCAGCCTGGTTGTCCCCGCGGGCACAGTGCAGGGGGTGGTGGGCAGAAGCGGTTCGGGCAAAACCACCTTGGCCCGCTTGATACAAGGCCTTTATACCATGCAGGAAGGCATCATCCGCCTTGACGGTGTGGACCTGCGCGAGATCGATATCTCTCACCTGCGGCGCAACCTGGGCGTGGTGCTACAGGAGAACTTTCTTTTTCGGGGGTCAGTGCGCGACAACATCGCGGTGACCAAGACCGACGCCACCTTTGCCGATATCGTTGAGGCCGCGCGCTTGGCCGGCGCGGACGAGTTCATAGAACAATTACCCCACGGCTTCGACACCGTCTTGGAGGAAGGCGGCACCAATCTCTCGGGCGGTCAGAGGCAAAGGCTGGCCATCGCCCGGGCCCTCTTGACCAAGCCCCCCATTCTAATATTGGACGAAGCCACCAGCGCCTTGGACCCCGAGAGTGAAACCATCATAAGGCAGAACCTCACCCAAATAGCCAAGGGCAGAACGGTGGTGATCATTTCCCATCGCCTGAGCAACTTGGTGGATGCCGACAATGTGGTGGTGCTGGATCATGGCAGGATAGCCTGCGAGGGTACTCATGCCCAGTTGCTCGTGGACTGCGATATCTACAGGAACCTATGGAATCAGCAGACCGGCGGTCACAAAGCGGTCTAAAGCCTGGCGGCAGGTTTGGACGGGCTGGGAAGAAGGCTCAGGGACTATCCCCTGTGGCCGTGGAATACCAGCCTGACGCCTTGGAGTTGGAGGCGCGGCCGCTGCCAGGCGGGGCACGCTGGTCGCTCTATCTATTGGTCTTGCTATTGGTGACAGCGGTGCTATGGGCTTCCTTGTCTGATGTGGACCGGGTGGTGGTATCTCGCGGCAAGGTGGTGACCACGGTTCCCACCATCGTAGTGCAGCCTATGGAGACGGCAGTGATCCATGACATCAGAGCCAAGGTTGGTCAGGTGGTGCCCAAGGGAGCGGTACTGGCTACCCTGGACCCTACCTTCACTCAGGCCGACGTGGCCCAACAGCGTGCGCGAGTGATGAGCTTCAGCGCCCAGATTCAGCGTTTGGAAGCGGAACTTAACAATAAGCCATATAAGCTTCAGAACAGCGACGATCCGGATGAGCGGTTGCAGGCAGACATCTATAAGAAGCGCGCTGCCAACTTCCAGGCTCGTCTCAAGGGTTTCCAAGAGGGCATAGCCCGCCTGGAGGCCTCGCTGGCCACCAATCTCAATGAACAGAAGGTCCTGGGGCAGAGGTACAAAGGTCTCAAAGAGATTGAGGGCATGCGCGCTTCCCTAGCTGAAGGCCGATACGAGTCCAGATTGAAGGTGCTGGAATCCCAGAACCAGCGTCTGGAAGTGGAACGCGAACTAAGGCAAGCCAACAATCGCGAGGCAGAAATACGCCATGACGTGAACAAGAACCGGGCCGAGGCCGAGGCCTTCGTGCAGAACTGGCGGCAGGAGATCAGTGAGGAATTGGTCAAGACCATACGTGAAAGGGATTACTCGGCTGAGCAGCTTGTTAAAGCCACCCGTCGTGAAGAATTGGTGGTGCTGCGATCTCCCGAGGATGCCATGGTGCTGGAAATCGCCAAACGATCTGCCGGTTCCGTAGTGCGCGAGGGCGAAGCTCTATTCACCTTGGTGCCCTTGAATGTGCCCCTGGAGGTGGAGGTGCAGCTGGAGGTCCGCGACATTGGCTTTGTGCGCACAGGAGACCAGGCACGTATTAAGTTTGACGCCTTTCCTTATCAGAAACACGGTACAGCCAAGGGCAAGCTGCGCAGCCTCGGTGAGGACTTGGTGCAACAGGCCTTGCTTGGTGAAGGCCAAGAAGATAAAAAGGGCGGTATGTTTTACTTGGGTCGCTTGCAGTTGGAAGAGGTCAAACTCAACTCCGTTCCCCCTGACTTTCGTTTGCTGCCGGGCATGACCCTGACCGCTGAGATAAAGGTCGGCCAGCGTCGCGTGATCTCCTATCTCCTCTACCCCATAATGCGGGGATTTGACGAGAGCCTGCGCGAGCCCTGACAGGGGCGGTGGGGACTGATTTTTGATGAGTTCAAACGCAGATGGACCTTAACCTAGGGGCTCCATTGTCGAGACACTCTTTCATGGTGCTAGTCTTGCTGGCTTGCTTGCTGGGGGATTGCTCCTTAGTGGCCGCCGAAGGGTTATGGGAGGTTTTCCAATTAGCCAAGGATAACGATCCCCAGCTCAGGGCTGCCGAGGCCACGCTGTTGGCCGCTCAACAGGCCAAGCCCAAGGTTATGGCTACGCTGTTGCCCTCTTTGGCCGCCAGTGGCTCCAACGGCCTGAACCATTTTGAGGACAAGAATCCTCCCGTTGACCTCAAGACTGGCGCCTCCAGGCCCAACCAGGATTACGACAGCAAAAAATATGGGCTGTTCCTCACCCAGCCCGTGCTCAACGTGCAGTCCTGGGTAGGCTGGCCTATGGCCGACCAACGTCAAGAAGAGGCCGAGTCCAGCTACCGGGCCACGGTAGCCGAGTTTTGCCTGCGTGTTTTGGAGCGATACCTAAAGGCGCTTAGTGCTGAGGATAAGCTGCATTGGGTTAGGGTCGAAAAGATGGCCATTGAGCAGGGACTGTTGCGCGCCCGCCGTGCCAGCCAGCTGGGCTTGATCTCACCTACGGCGGAATATAAGGCCCAGGCTGGCTATGATATGGCCGTGGCGGATGAAATAGCAGCAGAGAATGCCCTGGAGAACAGCCGCGGGGATCTACGCGAGCTGACCGGTGGTGAGCACCATAGCTTGGCCCATCTAAAACCTGGCCTGGTCCTCAGCCCGCCTGAACCCAACGATCTGGAGAAATGGAAACGCCTGGCCCTGACCCAAAACCATACCCTTTTGGCCAAGGAGCATGCCTTAGACGGGGCCCGTCTGGAAGTGCTCCGTCAGATGGCCGGGCACTTACCCACCCTGAACCTCACAGCCAGCCATTATTATGAGGACACGGGCGGCAGGACACCAGGCGAGGACACGGTCAGTTCGGTTGCCTTGGAGCTTAAAGTTCCCATTTTCGACGGTGGTGCTGTAACGGCACAGACCCGTGAGGCGCGCCATCTCCAAGACAAGGCGCGTCAGGAATATGAAGGCCTGCGCCGTCAGATCATCAAAAAAGCCAGTGAGTCCTTTCGGGGTGTCAATGAATCGCTAAGGCGGGTAAAGGCCCTTCAGCAGGCGTTGAAGTCCAATCTGGCAGCTGTGCAGGCCACGCAGCATGAGGTGGAGGTAGGGGCTAGCACTATGGTGGACTTTCTAGAGTCTCTACGTGACCTCTACCGAGCTCGGCGTGACCTGACAGACGCCATGCACGAGTACCTATTGAACCGAGTTCGCCTGATGCAGCTGTCTGGGGTGCTAACTGAAAAGGACATAAGGGTGCTCAGCCAGCATTTCCAAGAAGGGCCACCTGCAGACCCGGGGGCCATACTGCCGGTGGTCATGCAGATGAGTCAGGAACCCTGAAAGCAGGAATGTCGCAGTGACAAAACTGATGACGCTGATGTTGGTTAGCCTGGTCTGCCTGGCCGCGCCTGTTTATGCAGGGCCTTTAGAGGACAGCAAGGTGGCTTATGATCGCCAGGATTATGAGACAGCGCTTAAACTAATCATACCGTTAGCAGAGCAGGGGATAGCCCGGGCGCAGTATGGCCTCGGCATTATGTACTACCGCGGCCATGGTGTGCCACCGGACTACAAGAAGGCGATTTTTTGGTTTACCAAGGCTGCGGAGCAGGGGGCAACTCCGGCGCAGCGCAACCTAGGCATCATGTACCACAACGGCCAGGGTGTCTCTAAAAATTACATATTGGCATATATGTGGACCAACCTGGCTGCGGCCGGTGGTGATGAAGGAGCAAAACGGGAACTTGCCCCGCTGGAAAGGAAGATGAATCCTGAGCAGATTGCCGAGGCACAGCGGTTGTCGGCAAACTTCAGGAATGGCGCTGCGGGGACTGCGCCGATACCGCGGCCAGCAACAGAAGCCACTCAGTCTGTCCCTAACACCGTTACCAAGGCCCCACGGCTTAAGGGCACAGGAACGGGCTTTGTGGTCAGTGAGCAGGGGCATGTCCTTACTAATCTGCATGTGGTCCGTGGAGCCAGGGAGATTCGGGTAGCCAGTCAAGATCAGCCAGTAACAGTCCTGGCCAGCGACCCGGCCAATGATCTGGCTTTGCTCAAAATCCCGACCGGTTCTTACAAGCCCGCCCGCTTCCGGGTCGGTCCCCCCCTACGTGCTGGTGAAACTGTGGTGGTGGTGGGTTATCCCTTGCAGGGCCTGCTAACGACAGCGCCCAGCGTGACATCAGGCACCTTGAGCGCATTGTCTGGGCCTGGTGACAATCGTAGGGTCCTGCAGATCACCGCTCCGGTACAGCCCGGCAACAGCGGCAGCCCCCTATTTGATGAAAGCGGCTTGGTCATCGGTGTTGTGGTTGGCAAATTGGACGCAATCAAGGTGGCCAAATCTACTGGAGACTTGCCACAGAACGTCAACTTCTCCATACACGGGGCTATGGCCAAGGCCTTTCTGGAGACTCAGGGAGTGGTCTACCATACGGGCTCGTCTGGTTCCGCCCTCAAGACAGCCGATATTGCCGAGCAGGCCAGCAAGTCTGTCGTGCTGATTGGATGCTATGAATAGGCTCTTAGTAAAGAGCTGTCGAAAATGATCTGGTGGGCTACCATTCCCTGTACTCCAGGGAAATACCGCGCTACCTTTGCCCTCACCAGGGAACCCTTCGGCTCAGACTTGGCACCCAAGGAAATAATGCCAACCGCCGAGGTCCTCGGCGTAGCCCAACGCTTCGAATACGCCCTTGGATGCTGTGCGGATGCTAGCTAAAAATTAGGGCTTAGGTCATTCAACCTAAGCCCTTGATTTCTTTGGTGCTGAGGGACGGAGTTGAACCGCCGACACGGGGATTTTCAGGCACCAGTACGTAACTTAACGCAGTACGATATCTGTGACAGCGCTACCTGCGCACGGCGCTCGGGGTTTGCAGGCCCTTCAGAGAGTAGCACCGTTTGCAGCGGAGCATAGCGTTCTAGGAGAGGTGGTCCCCAAGAATCGGACAGTCGTGTAAGGTGGACGGCACGGCGAGAACGATGGAGGGACCACGGAGATGAGCAAGAGCAAGCGCAGGCGGTTTTCAGCGGAGTTCAAGGCCAAGGTGGCGTTGGAGGCTCTGCGTGGCGAGCAGACGCTGTCTGAGTTGGCGGCGCGGTTCGACCTTCACCCGAACATGATCGCCCAATGGAAGCGCCAGGCCGCCGAAGGCATGGTGGAGGTATTCGCGGGCAAGGCGACCCAGCGCGAGGAGGTCGGCGAGGCCCAGATCAAGGAACTGCACGCCAAGATCGGGCAGTTGACCATCGAGCGCGATTTTTTGGCCAGGGCCTCCGGTCGCTGAGCCACGAGCGGAGGAAAAGGAGGGTCGAATCCGGCCCACCGCAAGGCTTGAGCATCGCGCGGCAGTGTGAGTTGTTGGGGCTCAGCCGCTCGTCGTTCTACTACC
>JAZDIQ010000053.1:0-51828 GCA_043804825.1 Pseudomonadota bacterium | reverse complement strand
GTTTCCAGGCGACCCTCCAGGGCCCGGAGTTCCTCGGGGGTGTGCACCAGAAAGACGTTGCGCCCCTGGCCGCCACCGGCGCCCTTGGCCACCAGGGGGGCCTGGATGCCCGCCGCCGCCACCCGCCCCTCTTGCCAGGCCCGGGCCGCCGAGGCCAGGTCGTCAAAGACCAGCGTGGCCGGCTGCGGCAGGCCATAATGCTTGAAGATTAGGTGGTTGCCCACCTTGCCGTCCAGGCACAGGTGCATGAGCGGCCGGGGGAAATGGGGCTTATGCAGGGCCGCCACCAGGGCGTAGAGGTCGGCGCGGCAGACCTGGGGCAGGAGCACCGCCGAGGCCCCGGCCACGGCCAGGTAGTCCCGCTGATCCAGGGGGCGCTGGGAGGCCAGGAGCAAGTTGCTCTGGGCCTTGAGGCCGGGATGATAATTGACGATGGCGCCGGGCACGGGGTCCTCCTTGACGGGCGCCTCAAATTATAACGCCAGCCCCCAACTGGCAACCCCCCGGCCTTGGTCCTTGGCCCGGCCGGGCCATGTCAGTTATAGTAACGCCAACAGGGAGGGGCCATGCGCATACTGGGTTTCGTCAATTCCTTCGATGAGCTGGCCGATCCGGACCTCCGCCTGGGGCGCAAGGTGGCCAATTTCGGGGCCGTGGCCGCCCTCTTGGAATACTCCAGCTTCGACGAGCTGCACTTTTTCCTGCCCTTCCAGGCGGCGCTCAAGCCCTTCGAGGAGGTCTACGCCCCCTGGCTGACCCGCCCGGAGAACCAGCGGCGGGTCAAGCTCCTGTCGGCCCAGTCCCTGCCGGCGGCCCTGGAGCGTCTGCCCTATACGGCCCTGCACGCCGCCGAGCTGGAGCGCTACTTCCCCGAGCTGTGCCACCTGCGCAATCGCTGGGCCAGGCATCCCCTGCCCATAACCTGCGTGCCCCACTCGCTTTCCTACTGGGCCACCCAGGTGCGCAATCTTTACAAGGTGCTGCCCGGGCCAATGCCCCACGACTCCATCCTGTGCACCAGCCGGGCCGCCCGGGACTATCTGGAGCGCTCCCTGGGGGCGGCCGGCGGGCGGCTGCGCCAGCTGGGCCTACCACAGGCCGGCTATGCCGGGCGTCTGGACCTGGTGCCCCTGGGGGTGAACCTGGCGGACTTCGACCCAGAGGACCAGGCCCAGGCTTTAGCCCGCCTGGGGCTGGCGCCGGGGATGCTCACCCTGTTGTGCCTGGGCCGGCTGACGCCCTATGACAAGTACGACCTCAAGCCCATGCTGGGGGTGCTGGCGCTCTTGAACCAGCGCCGGCCCACGCGGCTTTTGCTGGCCGGGGCCGACAGCCGGGGCTATGCCCAGGCCTTGACCCAGACCGCCCAGGAACTGGGCCTGGCCAACAACCTGTGCATCTTCAAGGACTTCGACAGCGCGCTCAAGCCCAGCCTGCTGGCCGCCGCCGATATCTTCGTCTCGCCCTCGGACAACCTGCAAGAAACCTTCGGCTTGGCCATCATCGAGGCCATGGCCGCCGGCCTGCCGGTGGTGGCCAGCGATTTCAGCGGCTACCGCGATCTGGTGTCCGAGGGCCAGACCGGCTTTCTCATCCCCACCCTGGGGCCGGGCCACTACGGCCCCCTGGACCCCTTGTGGCCCTTGCTGGCCGACCATATCGCGGCCTTGCACGTCAGCCAGCGCACGGCCGTGGACCTGGCGGTGCTCGTGGAGCGCTTGGAGCTTCTGGCCGGCGACAGCCAGCTGCGCCGGCGCCTGGGCCAGGCCGGACGCCGGCGGGTAAGCACGCGTTTCGACTGGCGAGTGGTGGTGCCCCGCCTGGAGAGGCTGTGGCTGGAGTTGGCCCGCCAGGCCGCTCGGGCCGCCCCCTCGCCGCCCGTGCCCGACGTGCTGGGCGCCGGCCTGGGGGAGATTTTCGGCGGGTTTCCCTCGGGGGCCCTGGCGGCCGGGCAGGGCCTGGCCCCCGGCCCCCTGGCCGCGGAGTTCCTGGCCGGCCGCTGGGCGCGCGCGCCCTATCCCGACATGGCCCAGACCCTGGACCCGGCCGGCCTGGAGCCCCTGCTGGCGGCCCTGCAAAAGCGGGGCAACGGGGCCAGCCTGGCGGATTTGCAGGCCGACTTGGCCGGGCTCTGCCCCGCCTATCAGGTGGAGCACCTGGCCCTGTGGGGGCTGAAGTACGGCCTGCTGCGGCAAATTTAGTTTTTAAGGGCCGGAGCGGCGGCGCAGCGCCAGCCCTCGTCGGCGGGGGGCATGGGTCCGAAAAACCCGCTTAAACCGGTTCATTACCCGCCAATGGCCACCATCAGGGCCAAGACGGGGGCGCTCCGGGGAGGTTTGAGCGGGGTTCAGTGGGGGCCGCCAGAGGCGTAAAAAGATATTGCCCGGCATTTCAAGTACCTGCTAATATAAGACCGCAGCCCCACATAGCAGGCTCGTGTGGCCGTGGTTGGCGTAAGGTCCCCGTAGGGCTTACCATCGGTCGGAGCGTGTCCTCACTAAGGCAGGAGTGCTGACCTATGACCTTGACCAAGGCGGACATCGTCGCGGAGGTATATGCCCAGGGTCTTTTGACCAAGGCCGAGGCTGCCGACGCGGTGGAGAGGTCCCTGGACCTCATCAAGGAGGCCCTGGCCGCTGGCGAGGAGGTGCTGGTCAGCGGCTTCGGTAAATGGTCGGTGCGGGCCAAGACCGAGCGCCGCGGCCGCAATCCCCAGACCGGCGACCCCCTCACCCTGCCCCCCCGGCGGGTGGTAACCTTCCGCCCCTCGCGGGTGCTGAAGGCCCGGGTGCAGGGCGAGGAGTTCGAGCCCTTGCCCGAGGGCGAGGAAAAAGCCGAAAAAAAGCCCGCCGCCAACGGTAACGACAAGAGCCGCATCCTGCGTCCGGGTTATTTCTAGGCCGCTGGCCTTGACCACATGACCCGGCTGGCGGTGCTGAGCGATCTGCACGCCAACCTGGCGGCCTGCCAGGCGGTGGCCGCCGACTTGGCGCGGCGTGGCGTCCAGTCGGTGGTGGTTCTGGGCGACTTGGTGGGCTACCTGACCCGGCCCAACCAAGTGGTGGAGTTGGTGCGGGAGGCCGGCTGGCGCTGCCTGGACGGCAACTACGACCAGGCCGTGTTGACCGGCGGCCAGGCCGGCATCGAGGCCTTTCTCAAACCCGGCATCGGCCCCGAGCCCCGGGCGGTCTTCGCCTGGACCGAAAAGGCCCTGCAGGCCCCGGCCCGCGCCTTTCTGGCCGGCCTGCCCGCCAGCCTCAGCCTGGACCTGGAGGGGCTGGCCCTGTTGGCCGTGCACGGCAGCCCCCGTGACCCGCGTCAGTACGTCTATCCCGATCATCCCGACGCTGAGTTGCAATCCTGGCTGATGGAGGCCGGGGTGGATGTGCTGTGCCTGGGGCACACCCACCGGCCCTTCATCCGCCGCCTGCCCGCCGGACTGGTGCTCAACCCCGGCAGCGTGGGCAAGCCCAAGGATGGCGACCCGCGCGCCTCCTACGCCCTGCTGGAGTTGGGTCCCCGGCCCGGGGCCGAGATCATCCGCCTGGACTACGACCTGGACCAGGAGGCCCGCCTCCTGGCGGCCGCCGGCCTGCCGTCATCCAGCCTGGACAAGCTCTATCGGGGGATATAGGGGCGGCCCCCTCGGGGGGGCGATCAGCTTGTTGGCTTCTCGCGGCGGCGGCTCAGGCGTCCAGCAGGGCGCGCACCCTGGCCATGATGTCCTGGAATCGGTAGGGTTTGCCGATGAGGTCCCGGGCGCCCAGGTCGTTGATCTGCTGGGTCACGGCCTCGTCGATATAGCCGGTGGCCACCAGCACCTTGGCCTGGGGACGGGTCTCCAGGAGCTGGCCCAGGCACTTGATCCCCCCCATGCCCGGCATGCTCAGGTCCAGGATCACCAGGTCGATGGCCTGGGGCGAGCCCAGGAATAACTCCAGGGCCTCCTCCCCGCTGGAGGCCGTGAGCACGCCGTAGCCGCGCTCCTCCAGGGCCTGGCGGCAGGTGTCCAGAATGGCCGGCTCGTCGTCCACCACCAGGATGGTTTCACTGCCCCGGGCGGCCTGGGGCGGGGGGAAGGGGGGCTGGGAGGCCTGGGCGTCCTGCTGGGGCCAGGCGGGCAGGTAGATGGTGAAGGTCGTGCCCTGCCGGGGCCGGCTGTGGCACAGTATCTGGCCGCCGTAGTTGGTCACGATGCCATAGACCGTGGATAGCCCCAGGCCGGTGCCCTGACCCTGGGGCTTGGTGGTGAAGAAGGGCTCGAAGATGTGCGAGCGGGTCTCCTCGTCCATGCCCAGCCCGCTGTCGCTCACCTCCAGGCGCACGTAGGAGCCAGGCTCCAGGCCGGGCACGGCCTCCAGGCCGGGGCCGCCCAGGTCCAGGTTGGTGGTGGCGAAGGTCAGCACCCCGCCCTGGGGCATGGCCTGGCCGGCGTTGGTGGATAGGTTCAGGAGCACCTGCTCCACCTGGGTGGCGTCGGCGCTCACCGAGCGCAGGTCCGGGGCCAAGCTGGTTTTCAGGGTTATCATCTTGGGCAGGGTGTGCTCCAGTATCCTGACCGTGCGCCCCACCTCCTGGTTGAGGTCCACGCGCTCCATCTTGGTCTGGCCCTTGCGGGCCAGGGTCATCAGGTGGCCGATCATGCCCGTGGCGCGTACGATGGATTGCTCAATGTGCTCCAGCCGCTCGCGGTTGGCGTCGATGGTGTGGTCTTCGGCCAGCATCAACTGGGTGTAGCCCGAGATGGATTGCAGCACATTGTTGAAATCGTGGGCAATACCTCCGGCCAGCACGCCCAGGGCTTGTATCTTTTGCGACTGAAAGAGCTGCTCTTGCAAACGCTGTAGTTGCTTTTCGGCGCCGATGCGCTCGCTGACGTCGCGTCCCACGCCGCTGATGTAGGGCGGGCCGTCGGCGGGGGTGATCAGGGAACTGTGATACTCGATGTAGCGGCGGCCGCCGTCCTTGGCGAAATACAGGGAAAGGCCGAAGTGGTGCCCTTGTTGGCGCAGTTGCGCCAGATACTCGCTCTCAAAGGCCGGCGCCAGATCCGCGCGCATGAACTCCGCCGCCCGCCGCCCCAGCAATTCCTCCGTGGAATAGCCAAATAGTTTGGCCAGGGCCGGGTTGACGGTCAGGAAGCGCCCCTCAAGGTCCTGGGTGTAGATCAAGTCGCTCATGTTGTCGAAAAGCTCGCGGTAGCGCCGCTCGCTCTCCTGTAGCGCCGCCAGGGCCTCCAGGCGCTGAGTGACGTCCTCGTAGATCACGAACTGCCGGCCCCGGGTGATGGTCACCGGCCTGAAGAGAATGGTCTTGCGTCCGCCGTCCTGGCAGGTCACCTGGAAGGTGCGGCCGCGCACCTCGCCTGGCTGGCTGCCGCGCAGGTCCTCCAGCCAGGTCTCCATGGTCTGCTGGCGGTATTGGGGGTCGGGGAAGGCCAACCGGAACCAATCCTCGCCCTGCCTGATCTGTTCCAGGGTGTAGCCGAACATCCTGGTGAAGGCCGGGTTGAGGTACTCGTAGCGCCCGTCCTTGTCCAAAAGGCTGATGCCCAGGGGAGACTCCTCGCTGATGACCCGGAAACGCTCCTCCGATTCCTTGAGGGCCTCCTCGGCCCGCTTGCGCTCGGTGATGTCCTTGGAGATGCAGATGACGGTTATCACCCGGCCCTGTTCGTCCTTGACCGGCTTGACCGAGGTGACGAAGTACAGGTCCTCCTGGGGCAGGGGCACCCGCACCTCGATCACCCGGGTCTGGCCGTTGGCGAACACGTCCTTGACCGCCGCGTAACGCCTGTCGGCCTCCTCCCGGGGGAAAACATCCCAAATCCGGCGGCCGATGATTTCGGCCGGCTGTTTGCCAAAGGGCGCGGCAAAGGCCTTGTTTACGTAGAGATAGGTGCCGTCGGGGGCGAAGCTGAAGATGGGGTCGCTGGATTCCTCCAAGACCAGGCGCTGTTTCTCCTCGGCCACCCGCAAGGCCTCCTCGGCCTGCTTGCGCTCGGTGACGTCCACCTGCACGCCGTCCCAGAGCACCGAGTCGTCGCCCAGGCTACGGGGAGAGGCCGTCAGCTCGAACCAGCGCGACCGGCCGCTGGGCAACAGGGTCTGCACCTCCATCTTGAGCAGGGTCAACGCCCGCGAGGCTTGAGCCTCCCTGGCCACCAGTTCCCGCTGGTATTGGACAGGCACCTGGCTAAAGAGCGCGTTGGCGTCGGCCAGCACCGTCTCCGGCGTCACCTCGTTGAGTCGCTCCACGCTACCGCTGACATAGGTGAAACGCCGGGTCGGGCCGGGTCCGGACACCATCTGATAAAAAACCACGTTGGGCAGGTTGTCGCCCAAAAGGCGCAGCCGTTCCTGTTGCTCGCGCATGGCCTCCTCGGCCTGCTTGCGGCTGGTGATGTCGCTGGCGATGGCCAGGGCCTTGCGACCGGGTCCAGCCATGTCCAGGGGAGCCACGCGCAGCAGGCAGTCCAGGGTTTGGCCGTCCTGGCGCCGCCAGCGTGTCTCCATCTGGGTCTGGCCGCCGTCGGCCAGGGCCTGGGCCAAGGCCTCCTGGGCCAGGCTATATTGTTCTTCCTCGGCGAATATTCGGTCCAGGGCCAGGTCCTGCTCCTGCCCGGCGGGCAGGCCCAGCATGGCGTTCATGGCCGGGTTGCGCCAGCCCAGCACCCCGCCCATGACCTCGTTGTCCACCAGGCCGATGCCCACCGGCGAGGCGGCCAGGATGGCCTGCAGGGTGGCCTCCGAGCGCGCCAGATCGGCGGTGCGCCGGCGCACCAGGCGGCGCAGTTGCAGGTTCCACAGCCAAATCAAAAGGCTGGCCAACAGCATCACCCCGGCGGCGGCCAACAGGTAAAGCCGGTGGCGCGTAAAGAAGGAGCCATCCTCCCGGTAGTGCACGCCCAACCATTTACGGTTGATCTGCTCCAGGGTGCCGGTGCCGCGGGCCAGCTCCAGGCCCTTGTTGAGGATGCCCAAGAGCACGGCGTCTCCGGTCTTGCTGGCCAGGCAGTTCTGCCCCACGTACAGGGGCTCGCCCACTTTTTTGATGTGCTGGGTCAGGTGCCGTGAATAGATATCGTAGAGCACCACCTGCTCGTCGCCGATGACGGCGTCGGCCTGGCCGGCCACCACCAAGTCGGCGGCCTCGGCAAAGTTACGGGTATATACCGCCCGAAACTCCATCCCCCGGGATTCCAGGAATTCCTGGGCATAGTCCCCGGCCGGCATGGCGATGGTCTTGCCGGACAGGTCGTTGATATCCTTTATGTCGGGGCGCTGGGCCGCCACGAAGATGGAGGCCGGCACCCGGAAGGTCATGTGGCTGAAGTCGAAGGTCTGGGCGCGCCTGGGGCTGTAAAAAAGGCTGGTGAGCACATCGGCCCGGCCGCTGAGCACGGCATCCTGGGCCTCTTGGAAGCTGGCGTCGGCGAAGCGGGCCTTGAATCCCAAGGTGGTGGACATCCAGCGCGCCAACTCCACGCACATGCCCACGCGGTTGCCGTCCTGGTCGAGGAACTCGAAGGGGGGATAGTTGGTCTGGCTGATGAAGACGATGGCGCCCTTGGTCCGCAGATACTCCAGCTCCTGTTGGCTCAGCTCGGCGGCCCTGGCCTGGCCGGCCAAGGCCAGCAGCAGCGCCAGGGTGGCGGACCCCCAGGGCAGGAGGTCACGCAGATGTCGGGCGAAGGAGGTCATCCCGATTGATGCCGATTCTTGGCTTGGGCCAACTTTGGGCGGCTGGGTTGATTCCGGGCTGGCTGGCGCGCGCCTCCCCCCTCCGGGGCACCGTCAACCCTGGTCATTACCGTCATTAATAATATATAATTATATCGCCGTGGGCGCTGGAATTTTAGGGAAACTGCTCCTAAAGGCCGATAAAGGGGCCTCTTGGCCGCCCTCAGGGGCCCCAGACCGGCTCGCCGGGGCCATCCAGCCGCCCCGTGGCCGTCACGGCGGCCAGCACTTCCAGGAGCCGGCGGCTCTCCACCGGTTTTTGCAGGAATGCCGCCGGCTGCTCGGGGCCGTTGGCGGTTTGGCCCAATTGGTCCCGGCTCCAGCCGGTGAGCACCACCAGGGGGGTCTGGGCCAGACCCAGGCGGCTGGTCTCCCGCGCCAGGCGCAAAAAGACCTCCCAGCCGGCGCAGTCGGGCAGACCCAGGTCGCACAGCACCAGATCGGGCCTGAATAGGGCCATGTCACCCAACGCCCGGTCCAGGGAGGGGGCGTGGCAGACCTCATGGCCCGCTCCGCGCAGGTTGGCGGCCAGGCCCATGGCCACGATGGCCTCGTCTTCCACCAGGAGCACCTTCAGGGCCGCCGCGGGCGTCCCTGGCGGCGGCCACGGCGCGGGCGGCGTCGGCGGTGCCGGCGGCTGCCCCGGGTGGTCCATGTCCCCCAAAAGAGTCTGCAGGTCGCCGGTCCCCAAGGTCTCCGGGGCCTGGGGCTGGCGGCGGGCCACGAAGCCCGACAGGCGACGCACCAGGTCGGCGCCGTCGTGGGTGCCCCGCACCACGTTGTGCAGGTGGGCGCGCAGGGCCGGTCCGTCCTTCTGGCTCGTTTCCAGAAGGGACAGGGCCGCCTGGGCGTTGCTCATCACGGCCATGAGCAGGTTGTTGAAGTTGTGGGCCACCCCGGCGGCCAGGCGCAAGAGCGAACTCTCGGCCTGCTGGCGCTGGGTCATGTCCAGGGCGATGGACAACAGGCGCGTGGCCCCGTTTATCTGGACCAGTTCACAGTGATACAGGCAGGGCACGTCCTGGCCTTGACGGGCATGGGTGGTGATCTCCAGGCCCCCGGCCCGCCCCTGGTCCCGCAAGGCTTCCAATATTCGTTGGCGGTCGGCGGGCCGTAGCCAGCCGAGATCCGCCGAGGTGCGCCCCAGCACCTCGTGGAGCTGGTAGCCGGAGACCTCCAGGAACTTCTGGTTGACGTCCAGATAGGTGCCGTCCTCCAGGACGGTCAGCGACATCAGCACCGGGGCGTGGCGGAAGGCGCGGGAAAACTTCTCCTCGCTGGCGCGCAGGGAGCGCTCGGCCAGGCGGGCCTCGGTGACGTCCCGGGCGAAGACGGCCATGCGCGACACCCGGCCTCGGGCGTCCAGGACCGGCATGTGCTGGAAGCGCATGTGGCGGCCCCGCCACTGGTCCTCGAATTGGTTGGGCTGCCCGCTGGCCAGGGCCTGGTCGAAGTAGGCCTTGCGGCTCCGGGCCACCTCGGGGGGCAGCAGGTCCCAGGCGCGGGCGCCGATCAGGTCCCGGCGCCGGCGGCCCAGCCGTCCGGCCAGGGCCTGGTTGGCGTGCAGAATCACTCCCCGGGGGTCCATGATAAAAATGGGGTCGGGGCTGGCGTCCAGGAGCAGTTCCAGGCCGTGGCCCTGGGCCCGCGCCAGGCGGGCGAGGCGCCGCAGTTCGGTCCGTTCACGGCGCAAGCGGGCCACCTCGGCGCGCAGGGCGGCCAGTTCCTCGGCAGGGTTGGTGGGGCCGCCTGGCTGGGGGCTCACGCGGATATCCTTACAAAGGCTAGGGGCTCCCGGGGCAGGCAATGCCTGGGCTTATGACATGTTCTAAGTTTATCACAAACCGCCGCCGGGCGATATGTTTCCAGGGACAAAAGGCGGCCGCCCGCCGGCGAGGCGCTGGCCGTCCCCGGGCAAATAATCACTCCCGTGCAGCATGGCGGCCAGGCTTCACTTGAACTGCCGCCCGAAGCGCCAGACGCCGAAGCCCAGGATCAGCATCCCCAAGAGCGCCAGTCCCAGGAGCGAATCCCACAGCACCTCCAGCCCCGCGCCCTTGAGCATGATGCCGTAGCCCATCTCGATGAAGTAATAGAGCGGCGAGATAAACATGGCCAGGCGTATCCCGTGGGGCATGGCTTCCGGGGGCGTCCAGGCGCCGGAGAGGAAGAGCATCGGCATCAGCACCAGGATGACCAGCAAGGCCGCCTGGGCCAGGTTGCGGCTCAGCGTGGCGATGTAGAGGCCCAGTCCGGAGGTGGATACGGTGTAGAGCGTGGTCACCGCGAAAAATAGCGCCAGGCTGCCCTTCATCGGCACGTTGAAGATGCCCTGCAACACCACAAACAGGCTAACCGCCGTGCCCAGCAGGATCACCAGGGTCATGGAGATGATCTTGGGCAGCATGATCTGGATCGGCGTCAGGGGCGATACCAGCAACTGCTCGATGGTGCCGCGCTCTTTTTCGCGCACCGCGGCGGCGGCGGGCAGCATGATGGCCATGATGGTGATGACCGTCAGCAGCTCGGAGATGGGCATGAACCAAGTGTCTTGCTGGTTGGGGTTGTACCAGACGCGATGCTCGTCGGCGATCATGGGCACGTTTTGCAGCCAGCGCTCGCTGACGCCCAGACGGGCCAGCGCCTGGTCGTAGCTGTATTGGCCTATGATCTGGGCGGCGTAGCTGGAGGCCAGAAAGCCCAGAACGGTGTTGCTGGCATCCACCTGCACCTGCACCGCCACCGGCGTCCCCTTCTGGATGTCGCGCTCGAACTGGGGCGGGATGTCCAGCACCACCAGCGCCCGCCCCCGGTCCAGCAGGCGCTGCCCGGCGCGATTGTCCAGCACCTCGCCGCCCAGCTTGAAATAGGGTTGGCGGAAGCGATAGAGCAGCTCGCGCGAGGCGGCGCTGTGGTCGGCGTCGCGCGCCACCACCACGGCGTTGTTCAACTGCATGCCGACGTTGCCCGCCATGTAGACATCCAGGACGAACATATAGACGATGGCGGATAAAAGCAGGGTATCGCGCCCCAACTGGATCAGTTCCTTGACCGTAATGGCCGTCAGGCGCGACCACCACAGAAAAGTCCGCGCGCCGACTTCCGACAGGTCGCCGCTCATGATTTAGGCCTCTTGTGAAACATGAGAAAGCTGGCCGTCCACAGCGCCACGGCGTAGATCATCAACGCCAGCACCTTGCCCCACAGGTGCTCCAGGCCCACGCCCTTGAGAAAACTGCCCAGAACGATGTCGGCGTAATACATGGCCGGGAACAGATGGGCCTCCACCTGACCGCCAAGGTCCATGGAGGCCACGGGCACCAAAAGGCCCGAATACAGCACGGAAGGAACAATGGTGACCACGACGGTGAGCATCATGGCCGCCACCTGGGTGCGCACGAACAGCGACACCAGCAGGCCTATGCCGGTGGTGCAGGAGACATACACCACCGAGGCCAGGATGAAGAACAGCGGATCGCCCTTGAAGGGCGAGCCGAACAGCCGGCAGGCCATGAGCCAGAGGATGAGAAAGTTGGTCAGGGAGATGCATACATAGGGCGCGAGCTTACCGATCAGAAACTCGCCGCGCGTCACAGTGGAGGCGTAGATGTTGTATATGGAGCCGTTCTCCTTTTCGCGCACCACCCCCAGGGCGGTGAGAAATGGCGGAGTGACCATCAGCACGAACATCATCAGCGCGGCCCCCATGGACCAGACGCTCTTCATCTCCTGGTTGTAGAGATAACGCAACTGCACCCCCACCGGCTGGGCCATGGCGCGCGCCGACGACAAGGACACCCCCAGGCGGCGCGAGATATAACTAACCAGCAGCTCGCCGTTGAAGGCGGCATTGATGGCCACCACGTAGCCCTTGCTGCTGGCCGTGCGGAAGGGGAAGGTGCCGTCGATCAGGGTCTGGATGGCCACCGGCCGGCTCGCCAGCAGGCTTTCCTGAAAGCGCGGGGGGACGACGATGGCCAGCCTGATGCGGCCTTCGGCCAGCAAGGGCGCCAACTGGCGCTCGCTGGCCACGTCACCCTTGTAGTTAAAGTAGCGCGAGTCGATGAAGCGGTGCAGGTAATCGCGGCTCATGGCGCTCTTGTCGTGATCGACCACCGCGAAGGGGATGTGCTCCACATCCAGGGTGAGGCCGTAGCCGAAGACCAGCATCAAGGACGCCGGCACCACGAAGGCCAGGGCAAAAAACAGCCGGTCGCGCAGGATCTCGCGCCATTCCTTGTAGGCCAACGCCACGATGCGCCGGAGATTCATGCCGACTTCTCCTGGCGTTCACGTTCCAGGATGCGATGCACGAACACGTCCTCCAGGGTGGGGGAGCGCGGGGCCAGGTCAAGCAACTCGATGGCCTTGTCGGCAAACACCGCGCGGATGCGGGCCTCATCCCTCCGGGCGTCCCGCGCCAGCAGGTGGATGCGTTTGCCGAACAGGGCCGGGGCGGCAAAGCCCGCCTGCTCCAGGGCTTCCAGGGCCGGCAGCACCGGCTGGGCGGCGATGTCCAGCACCTGCCCGGCTTCTCGTTGCAGCGCGGCCTTGAGCGCCGCGGGCGAGTCGTCGGCGATGACGCGTCCGGCGTGCATGAGCGCCAGATGGTCGCAGTGCTCGGCCTCGCTCATGTAATGGGTGGTGATGAGAATGGCCACCTGTCCCACCCGCGCCAAATGCACCAGGATCTCCCAGAAGCGGCGCCGGCCCATGGGGTCCACGCCGGAGGTGGGCTCATCGAGGAACAATACCCGCGGGCCGTGCACCAGGGCGCAGGCCAAGGCCAGGCGCTGGCGGATGCCCATGGGCAACTTGCCGACCAGCTGGCTCGTGAACTCGCCAAGCCCCGCCTGGGCCACCACGTGGCCGATGCGTTGGGCCAGGCGGCCGCGTCCGGCCCCGTAGACCCGCCCGAAAAGCAGCAGGTTTTCCTGAACCGTCAAGTCCTGATACAGGGAAAAGGCCTGCGACACATAGCCGATGCGCTCCTTGATGGCCTGGCTGGCAAAGCGCATGTCCGCCCCCGCCACCATGCCCTCGCCGCCCGTGGGGGGCAGGATGCCGGTCAGCATCTTGATCACCGTGGTCTTGCCGGCGCCGTTGGCCCCCAGCAGGCCGAAGATCTCCCCCTGCCGCACCTGGAAGCTGACCCGGTCCACGGCCCGAAACCCGCCGAAATCGCGGCTCAGCTCCCGCGCCGCCATGGCGACGCCCTCCTCCTGGGGGGGATCATCGTCGCGCCAGGCCTGGGCCTGGCCGGCGGCCTCCGGCCCGGCCCCCGGCTGTTGCCGCAACATGGCGATGAAGGCGTCTTCCAGCTCGGGCATGGCCACCCGCATCTGGCTCACCCGCAGTCCCTCCAGCAGCTCTTGGGTCCGCGCGCGGGCCTGGGCCGGGGTCGCCCCCGGCATGAACACCCGCAACTTGGGCCCCACCGCCTCGGCCTGCGGAAAGCCGCCTTGCAGGCGCGACAAGGCCTCCACCTGCGGCTCGGCCACCAGCTCCACCAGCACGCCGGGCACCTGGCCCACGATGGCGTCCGGCTCGCCCTGGGCCAGCACCCGCCCGCCGAGCATCAGGGACAGGCGGTGGAAGCGCGCCGCCTCGTCCAGATAGGCCGTGGAGATCAGGGCGGTGACGCCCCGCTGACGCAGCAGTTGCGTGAGGATCATCCAGAAGTCCCGCCGCGACACCGGGTCCACGCCGGTGGTGGGTTCGTCCAGGATGATCAGCTCCGGTTCGTGGATCAGGGTGCAGACCAGGCCCAGCTTCTGCTTCATGCCGCCCGAGAGCTGTTTCATGGGTCGGCCGCGGAACTTGTCCAAGCGGGTCATGGCCAGCAAGGTCCGCTTGCGTTGGGCCAGCTCCGCGGGGGTCACGTCGCGCAACTGGGCGAAGAAATCGATGTTCTCCTCCACCGAAAGCTCGGGGTAGAGATTAAGGCCCAAGCCCTGGGGCATGAAACCCAGCCGGACCTTGACCCTTTCGGCGGCGGCCTCGCAGTCGATCTTTTGACCAAAGACATGCAGCGTGCCCTCGTCGAAGGCCAGCACCCCGGCGACGGCCTTCATCAGGCTGCTTTTGCCCGCGCCGTCGGGGCCGATCAGACCATAGATTTCCCCGCGCTCGATGGCCAGACTGGCGCCGGCCACCGCCGTCTGTTTGCGGTAACGCTTGACGAAATCCCGCACCCGCACCACGGGCTCGTCCTGGTCTACCATCGCGGGCTGGCCCAGGGCGAGTTGGCTTCCCAGCGGATCACGGCATCGGCCGGCAGGCCGGGCGTGGCGCGATGCTCCGGGTTGGCGTCCAGATAGAGCTTGACCGCGTATACCAGCTTCACCCGCTCATCCGGGGTTTGCACCTCCTTGGGGGTAAATTCGGCCTGCGAGGCGATATAGCGCACCGTGGCCGACAAAGGCTGGTCCGGATAGGCGTCGGTGTGGATACGGGCCGGCAGGCCCAGGCGAACCTTGCCGATATCTTTTTCCGGGACATACACCTTGAGATAGAGCCGGTCCAGATCGACGATGTCCAAAAGCGGCGCGCCCGCCGCCACCACCTCGCCCACGTCCACCAGGCGCTGGGTGATCACGCCCGCCGCCGGCGCCCGGATGGTCAGGTCGTCCTCCAGGCTCAGCGCCTCGGCCAAGGCGGCCTGGGCCTGCTTCAGTTGGGCCGCCAGCGCCGCCACCTCGTCGGCCTTGACCTTGATCCGCTCCCAGCCCAGGAGGCTCTGATCCCGTTGCCTCTCCGCGCGCTCCACCTCTTTTTGCGCCGCGATCGTCTGGTTTTTGGCCACTTGCCAGGCCAGGTCCATCTGCTCGTTACGCTGGCCGGCCACCGTGCCCCTCTCCATCAGCCTGCTGAACCGGCTGGCGTCGCGCTTGGCCTGCTCCTCGCCGACGCGGGCCGTGCCCAGCTGGGACCGGGCCAGCGCCACGGTGGCCTCGGCGGTCTGTATGGTCAGCGGCACCTCCTTGCGCAGCAGCTCCAGCGCGTGCTGCCCGGCCTGCAATTGGGCCGTCATGGCGGTGACCGCCTGGCGGGCCTGCTCGACGCGGGCGCGGGTCTGGGCGTCGTCAAGCCGGATCAGCACCTGCCCCTGGGTCGCCCGCTCGCCCTCGCGGGCCAGCAGTTGAGAGATTTTGCCCGCAATCTTGCCGGCCACCGCATAGTGGTCCCCCTCAATGCGGCCATTGGCCTGGATCAGGCCCTGGGGCAGGGGCGGCTGGCGCAGCCAGAGCATGGCGGCGACCAGGGCGGCGACGGCCGAGGCGGCCAAGATCGCCATCAGAAATCTTGGCGGTAGCTTCATGGTCGGTTTCCCTTGCTGACTCTCACCCTTTGCCTCGGGCGCCGGCTGCCAAGGGGCAGTGAGCATGTCTGCTACGCGCGGCCCCCAAGGGGGCCCTGCGGCGGTTCAGGCCTGCTCGATTCCGCCGATACCAGCGCGCAGCAAGCCGACGATATGGCGCGTAAGGACCTTGGGGTCATCGATTCGCCGCTGATTCACCGGCAGGAAGCGCCGCACCGGCTGGGTCTCGAAGGGATAGATCACCAGGCCCACCATGGAAACCACAAGCAGGCCAGGGGCATGTCCCGGGGCCAGCTCATCGGCGAAATCCTGCAACACGTTGAACAGGTCCAGAAAGACGCACTCCGTCAGCTTGCGCAGGCGCTGCTCATCGGCGTCCAGGAGCACCCACTGCATCAGCCGTCTCAGGTCCTTTTCCTTGGCCAGCAAGCGCGTGAGCCGGTCCACGAACTTTTCCAGCCTGACCCAGGGGTCGCCCTCCTCTTCCAAAAGGGCGTTCACGGGCCCCATGTTTTCCCTGACGGCATAGCCGACCACGTCCAGATAGAGTTGCTCCTTGTCTGAAAAGTGGTTGTAGAGGGCCGCCGGGGTGACACCCACCGCCTTGGCGATGTCACGCATGGAAACACCGTCATATCCGCTGGCCGCGAAGAGGGGCTTCGATAGCTCCAGTATCTCCTCGCGCCGGTTCTTGAAGGCTTGTCTGGTCATGTAAAGGCACCTGCCCGCTAGCTGTGGTATACGAACGTTTATTTAACACCCGTTTCGCTGGCCCCGCAACTGCTATCCACGGCCAGGCCAGGTATTTTGCGCCGCACTATGAAGCTTATTCAGCTCGTTGCCATGGTCTACCCACCCGCGCGGCCATCCGCCGGGGCGGGGCGCCTGCCCGGGGGTGGCGTGGGTTTCCATTGATGCCTCACGGTGCAAAAACATCTCCTTGTTTGCCGGCCGCCAAATGAGTCAAACTGCCGCCAGGGGATTCATCGGTGCCGGATCGCCCGCTGAGCCTAAAGACCGGCCGTTGGTTGTCCTTGAACGACCCTGCTTGAACGACCCTGACGGCCAGGCCCTGTCCATATCCGACCCTCGCCAGGGCGCTTGAACCATTTTCGCAGAGGATAACGCCATGATAAGCATCACCTTGTTCCCGGGCCGCTACATTCAGGGCCGGGGCGCCTTGACCCGGCTGGGCGGCGAATGCGCCCGGCTGGGCCGCAAGGCCTTCATCATCGCCTCGCCCCACCCCCGGCGGCACCTCTTGCCAGCCCTCTTGCCCGGCCTCCAGGACAAGTGCCAGGTGGTGGTCGAGCCCTTTGGCCGGCAATGTTGCGACGATGAAATCCAAAGGCTGTTCAGACTGTGCGGTCAGGCCGGCGGCGAGGTGGTGGTGGGCCTGGGCGGGGGCAAGACCTTGGACGCGGCCAAGGCCGTGGCCCATCTGGCCCAAGTACCCGCGATCATGGTCCCCACCATCGCCTCCACCGACGCCCCCTGTAGTTCGGTCTGCGTGGTCTACACCCCGGAAGGCACCTTCCAGAGGGCCGATTTGCTGCCGCGCAACCCGGACGCGGTGCTGGTGGACACCCAGGTCATGGCCCAGGCCCCGGCCCGCTTCCTGGCCGCCGGCATGGGCGACGCCCTGGCCACCTGGTTCGAGGCCGAGTCCTGCCGGGTGCGCAGGGCGCGCAACATCGCCGGCGCGATCGGCTCCATGACCGCCCATGCCCTGGCCAGGCTCTGCTGGGACACCTTGCGGGACTACGGCACGGCGGCCCTGGCCTCCTGCTCGGCCCAGGCCGTCACCCCGGCCCTGGAGCGGGTGGTGGAGGCCAACACCCTGCTCAGCGGGCTGGGATTCGAGAGCGCCGGCCTGGCCTCGGCCCATTCGCTGCATAACGGATTCACGGTCTTGCCCCGCACCAGGGACTATTATCACGGTGAAAAGGTGGCCTTCGGGGTCCTGGTCTCCCTGTTTTTGACCGACAAGCATCCCTCGGTCATGGAACAGGTTTATGGCTTCTGCCAATCCGTGGGCCTGCCCACCACCCTGGCTGATCTGGGCCTGGAGGCGGTCACGGACCAGGACCTGCGCCTGGTGGCCGAGAAGGCCTGCGCCGCCGGGGAGACCATGCACAACGAGCCTTTCGAGACCTCACCCACGGTGGTGGTGGACATGATAAGGGCCGCCGACGCCTGGGGCCGGCGCATGCGGCAGGCCTGACGGGAGCGTTAGCTTAGGGATGAGGCCCCGCCCGCCGCCGGCCGCCACCACCAGGCACGAGACCCGGGAGCCCCGGCCTGGGGCCGCCGGGGCGGGCGTCTGGGCAGGGCTGGAGTTTTTATGTTGCCGGATGGCAAGGACATGGGCAATATCACCACATCTCCGAGCACCCCGGGGCCGCGGGTGAGCATAGAGGTCGTTGCGTCCGCATCCGCAAGACACGGACTCCTTTGGCGACCTAGGCTCGCTGGCCCCGCCCGGGCTCATCCCGCCAGGGCGGCGGGGCCAGCCGGCCACCAGCGGCCCAGGCGGGGTGTGGAGTGTCGGACGCCTCGCCCGCGGCCAATAAGCTCGAGGAAGTGCCTGGGCCAGGCGGGCCACGTCCTGTGATATGATACAGTCATTCACAAATCGCAACCGATTGAGCACAGCCAAGAAGGGGATCGCAGTGGAAGTCAAGGTCGTGGACAACAACGTTGAGAAGGCCATGAAGATTCTTAAGCGCATGCTCGCCAAGGAAGGGATATTCCGTCAGCTGAAGGAAAAGCGGTTCGCTGAAAAGCCAGGAGATGTCCGCCGGCGCAAGGAGCGCCAGGCGCGACGCCGGATACGCCGGCAGGCATTGCGTTCCGCCCTCCGCGCCAGGGGAGGTAGGTAGCACCTCGGCCTGAACCTCGGTGCTGTCACAATCTAAATAAAGACCAGCGCCCGCCATGCGCTTCTGGCCGCGTGGTGCCCTTGCCGCCTCCCGGCAGACTGGCCCAGGCTGGCTCGGCGGCAACAGGCCCGCCGGTCCCCGCCATGCAGTGCTCGGACTGGGGGGGCTTCAGGTACCAGGACCAGGCCGGCGGAACCTCGGCGAGGCCCGCAAGGTCGAGCTGGCCTTGCTGCCCAAGCCGACGTTGGGGCAGGAGGTCAAGGCCGCCAGCCTGGCCAACCTCAAGCGGGGCGACCCCCATGGGGCAAATTTGCCACATCGGGAAGAGGGCGGTGCTGTACGCGACCAGTGGCCGCCGCCGCCGGGGCCGGCCCTCGCCAAGAGGACAAGGTGAAGAAGGTGTTGAAGCAAGGCGCTCCCGAGCTGGCCCCGGCCACGCGCCGGGGCCAAAAGCCTATCTTCATCGCCCCTGCCATGCCTCTTTCAGCCGCGCGCCCTGACGCTTGATCCTTTTTGGGTCGAGCACTGGGAGCGCTGCCTTCTATTGTCGTGGTAACTGATGGGCTTGATGGCGGGTTGGCAAGGTTGGGCATGGCTCATGCCTGCCTAAGGTGGTAAATAGTTTATAATAATAGTATCTTGGCAAGCCTTGGCTGGGGACTGGACACCACCCGGCCAAGCTTGCTCTACCTCCCGTAAACCCAGCGCGGGCCAATCCGCGAGTGTGAATTTTTCTGTTAACTTCTGGCGGGCCAACACGGCTTGCTTCCGGAAGCCGGCACTGGAGGCTGGCGGCGGGGTGCCTGTGATCTGATCAGCCGGGACCACTTCCGAGGCTCCACGGGGGGGGGAAAGCATGCGCAAAACCGACGTGGCGATCATCGGGGCCGGGCTGGCCGGCATCGTGGCCGCGATCACGGCCGCCGAGTCCGGGGCTTCAGTGCTCTTGGTGGACCGGGGCGTGGTGGGCCTGGGCACGAACTCGGCCATGAGCAATGGCTATTTTTGCGGCCCCTCACCCACCTACCCGCCCGAGGCCTACGTGGCCGACACCCTGGACATCGGTCGCGGCATCAACCGGCGCTCCTACGTTCAACGCGTGGCCAATGAGGCCCAGGCGGCCTTTGCCTTTCTGGCCGGCCTGGGCGTGGAGCTGACCCCTGGCCCCAACTTCTACATGGCCCCCACCTATCGCCAGGATGTGATCCGTGGCGCCGGCATGATGCGCACCCTGGCCCAGGCCCTGAGCAAGAGGGCGGGGGTGGAGGTCGTCAGCGGGCTACAGGCGCGCCGCCTGATCAAGACCCAGGGCCGCGTCGCCGGCCTGGAGGGCCTGGATGCCCAGGGCCGGCTGCTGCGCATGGCGGCCAAGACGGTGGTCCTGACCTGCGGTGGGGCCGGGGCCGTCTACGCGGTCAACGACAACATGAAGTCCATGCTGGGCCAGGGCTACACCTTGGCCGCCCAGGCCGGCCTGCCCCTGATGGACCTGGAGTTCGTGCAGTTTTTTCCCCTGGTGCTGGTGGAGCCAGGCCTGCCGGGGGTGATGCTTTATCCCGCCTATCCGACCCAGGCCCGCCTGGTCAACGCGGCCGGCCAGGACATCCTGGCCCGCCATGGCCTGAGCGACGTCAACCTGGCCATCATGGGACTGCGCGACAAGCTCTCGGAGATCATGGCCGACGAGGCCCGCCAGGGGCCGGTGCGCATGGACTTCAGCGCCGTGCCCGAGGAGCTTTGGCCCTCCTATCCCATGGCCCTGCTCAGCCACATGCGCTTCGACTTCCGCCGCCAGGCCGTGGCGGTGATGCCCGGGGCCCACTTCTGCATGGGCGGGGTGGAGGTGGACGGCCAGGGGCAGACCCTGCTGCCGGGGCTCTTCGCGGCCGGAGAGATGGTCTGGGGCCTGCACGGCGCCAACCGGCGCGGCGGCAACGCCCTGACCGAGTGCCTGGTTTCGGGGCGCCTGGCCGGCTGGGGCGCGGCCCGCCAGGCCCTGGACTGCCAGGCCCTGCCCCTGGAAGAGGCGGCCAGCCCGGAGAATCCAACGTCCGCGCCGGCTTCGGGGAGCAATCCCCTACGCCACCTGCGAGAGCGCCTGCGCCAGATCGCCTGGCAACGGGCGGGGATCGTGCGCGCTGCCGCCGACCTTGCCCTGGGCCAGGAGGAGCTGGCCGCCTGGACCCAGGACCTGGGCCGCGCGCCCGCCGCCGATCCCCGCCGGGAATGGCTGCGCTGGGACCTGGCCTGCGGCGGGCGCTTCCTGGCCGGGGTGCTGGCCGCCAGCCTGGCCCGCGCCGAAAGCCGGGGGGCCTTTCTGCGCCGGGACTTCCCCCAACGCCACGACGACGCCTGGCTGGTCAACAGCCGCCTGGAGCTGGGGGCGGACCAGGCCTGGCGGGTCAGCCACCAGCCGGTCTGATGGCGCCCGTTTTAGGCGACCGCCTCGCCTGACCCTGGCAGCAACCCGCGCCCGCGGGCTGACCGCCGCTGGCCGAAAAATTCAAAATAATGAACAAATCGTGGCCAGCGACTGAACATCGGCACGCGATGTCATAAATTTTGGCAGCTTAGCCATAAGATGGCTTTCAGGGCCGCCAATCTCCCTACTTGGGGCTTTTGGCATTAAATATCTCGCAAAAATATTCTGTTAGCCTTGCTGGCCGCCTGCCGGCCACGCCAGCCAAGCCCCTGTTCAAAAGGGCACTAGCCGGGAGCGGGCTTGACAAGCGTTCATTATATTTTATAGCCTGAATCTGCCAGGGGTACGAACACGGTGCCCGCCATTGTCGGTGGGTGGGTCCTTGGTTGGGAAAAAGTCCGCTCCTTCTCCTCACGCTCCGCCGCCGTTGCCACGCGTACTGTTCGCGGCTTCCCCTGCGCAAGAATCGGCTTGTCCAAAAGGGACTGGCCTTGGGGCGAACATGGCTAGCCATGTCCCGGGTGCCGGTTAATCCAGGTAGCCAAGAAATAGCGAGGAGGTATTTATGGCTAAAAAGGAGATGACCAGAAGGCAGTTCGTGAAGGCCGGCCTGCTGACTACGGCGGCGGCCAGCCTGGGGATCGGCATCCTCAAACCCACCGGGCTGTTCGCCGCCACCCCCAAGGTGGCCGGTCCGGTCAAGGTTGGCTACCAGGCGATCAGTTCGGGCACCCTGGCCGGCTACGGCGAATTCCACAAGATGGGCGCCGTCATGGCCATGGAGGAGATCAACGCCGCCGGCGGCATCGCCGGAGTCAAGCTGGACATCGACTTCCGCGACTCCACCCTCAAGGCCCCGGACGCCATACAGAACGCCCGCTACTTTGTTGATTCCTGGGGCGCCGACTTCCTGGCCGGCATAGACAGCTCCGGTCAGGCCCTGGCCCTGGCCCCGGTCATGGCCGAGTTGGACAAGGTGTTGATGGTCACCCACGCCGCCACCGAGAAGCTCACCGAGGAACAGGTCTTCAAAAACGGCATCAAGCAGATTTTCCGCATGGTGACCTCCACCTATCAGGACGGCTACGCCGCCGCCCTGGTGGCCAAGGATCTGCCGGCCAAAACCTGGGCCACCATCAGCCCCAAGTATGAGTACGGCTTCACCTGCTGGAACATGTTCAAGGAGACCCTGGGCAAGGTGAAGAAGGACGCCAGCTTCACCGCCGAGTCCTGGGCGCCCTTTGGCACCACCGACTTCCGCTCCCACATCAACACCATCATGGACGCCAAGCCCGAGGGCCTCTACAGCACCGAATGGGCCGGCGAGTTGATCACCATGATCAAGCAGGGACTACAAGCCGGCCTGTTCGAGAAGATCAAGTACGTCATGTTCCCGGTGGGCGCGGCCATGGACGTGCTGGAGGGCATGGGCAATGACATGCCCGACAATATCTGGATCAGCGGCCGCTATTGCTTCCAATATCCCAACACCCCGGCCAACAATGACTGGGTGGCTCGTTTCCACAAGCGCTGGAGCCACTATCCGGCCTACGTCTCCGAGTCGGCCTACTCCACCATGTACGCATTCAAGAAGGCCGTGGAGGCCTCGGGTTCCAAGGACACCAAGGCGGTCATCGGCGCCCTGGAGGGCATGAAAATCGACTGCCCGGCCGGCCAGCGCGTCTTCCGCAAGGAAGACCACCAGGCCATGTACGACGTGCCCTGGGGACTGACCAAGGCCGATCCCAAGTACCCCTTCAAGGCGCTGGGCAAAATGGTGGTGGTGCCGGCCAAGGACTGCTTCGCCCGTCCGCCTTTCGAGGGCGCGGAGAGCAAGCCGCCCTTCAAGGCCTAGGCATCGCCTGGCCCCGGCCGGAGCCGCTCCGGCCGGGGCCTTAGCGGGAGATCACGCCCTATGCTGCAATCCATCGTGCATGTCTGTCTGGCCGGCCTGTCCCAGGGCATGTTCATCTGGCTGGTGGCCAGCGGCCTGACCCTGATCTTCGGCGTGCTGGGGGTGCTGAATTTCGCCCACGGCGCCTTTTACATGCTGGGGGCCTATTTCTGCTACAGCATGCTGACAGCCCTGGGCGGTAACTTCTGGTGGGGCCTGTTGCTGGGTCCCCTGTGCGTGGCCGCCGTGGGGGCGCTGGTGGAGAGGTTTTTTTTGCGCCGGGTCTACGCCCTGCACCTGCCTTATCAGTTGCTGCTCACCTTTGCCTTCGTGCTGCTCTTCGACGACTTGGTCAAGATCGTGTGGGGCGCGGGTTCCATCGGCGCCCCCAGCGCTCCGGGCCTGGCCGGCTCCGTGGAGATATTGGGGCGCAGGTTCCCCACCTATAATCTCTTTGTCATCGCCGTGGGGCCGCTGGTGGCCCTGGGCCTGTGGGGCCTGTTGGAAAAGACCTGGGCCGGGCGCATCATCCGCGCCTCGTCCTCGGACCGCGAGATGGCCTCGGCCCTGGGCGTGCGGGTGCCGGCCCTGTTCACCGGGGTCTTCGTCTTCGGCACCTGGCTGGGGGCCGTGGGTGGCGGCCTGGCGGTGCCCTACCTGGGGCTACTCACCCCGGGCATGGGCGAGCAGATCATCATCGAGGCCTTCGTGGTGGCGGTGATCGGCGGCCTGGGCAGCCTCAAGGGCGCCTTCCTGGGGGCCCTGGTCATCGGTCTGCTCTCGGCCTTCGGCACCCGCTTCCTGCCCTCCTTCGACATGTTCCTCACTTTCATCCTCATGGCCGTGGTGCTCCTGTGGCGGCCGCAGGGGTTCTTCGGGGAGGCGCGCTGATGAGAGACAACCGGGCCTACATCATCTTCGGCGTGCTACTTCTTGGCATGGTGGCGCTGGGTTTTTTGGGCGACCGCTTCCTGCTTTACGTGACCATGCGCATCCTCATCCTGGCCATCTTCGCCCTGGGCTATGACCTGCTCTTCGGCCGCACGGGGTTGTTGTCCTTCGGCCATGGCGCCTTTTTCGCCGGCGGGGCCTACGGCACGGCCCTGTGCTACCTGCACCTGGCCAAGGACCCCCTGGTCTGCCTGCTGGCGGGACTTTTGCTGGCCACCGCCCTGGCGCTGATCATCGGCTTCTTCTGCGTGCGCCACACCGAAATCTACTTCGCCATGCTGACCCTGGCCTTCGGCATGATGGTCTTTTCCCTGATCTGGAACCTGCGCGAAATCACCGGCGGCGACGACGGCCTGGTGGGCATCAGTCGGGGCATGATCAACCTGGGCCTGGTGCAGATACCCATCCGCAAGGAGGGGCAGTTCTACTTCCTGGTGCTGGGCCTCTTCACCCTGGTGCTGTGGTTCGTGCACCGGGTGCGCTCCTCGCCCTTCGGCCTGATCCTGGGTGGCATCCGCGAGAACGCCCGCCGCACCGAGTTCGCCGGCGCCAACATCAAGCATCATCGCCTGGCCGCCTTTGTCATGTCCGGCACCCTGGCCGGGCTGGCCGGCGGGCTCTCGGTGCTCCTGGAAAGCAACGCCGGCCCCTTCAGCGCCCACTGGTCCCACTCCTCCGAGCCGGTGTTGGTCTGCCTCATCGGCGGCATCAACACCCTGGCCGGACCCCTTGTGGGCAGCTTCATCTTTGTGGCGCTCAAGGAGGTGGTGGTGCGCTTCACCCCCTACTGGATGCTGTGGTTCGGCGTGGTCCTGCTGGTGATTCTCCTGGGCTTCCGTGGTGGAGTGGTGGGCACCATCGCGGCCAAGCTGGGACGCAAGACCAAGGAGGTGGCCTCATGAGCGCCCCCCTGATGGAAGTGCGCGGCCTGTCCAAGGCCTTCGGCAAGGTGGTCACCGCCCGCCAGATCGACCTGACCTTTCAAGCCGGGCAGATAACCTCCATCATCGGCCCCAACGGCGCGGGCAAGAGCACCTTCATCAACATGATGTCCGGCTCGCTGCCCGTGGATGGTGGCCAAATTTTCTTCCGCGGCCAGGACGTGACCCGCATGCCCATCCACCGCCGGGTGGGGCTGGGGCTGTGCCGCAGCTTCCAGGTGGTCAATGTCTTTCCCATGCTCACGGTCTTCGAGAACGTGGAGATACCGGTGCTGGTGGCGGCGCGGCGCGGCGCGCGCTTCTTCCGCCCCCGGGCCAAGGAAGACCAGGTGCGCGCCGAGGTGATGAACGTCCTGACCAGGGTGGGCCTAGCGGCGCGCGCGGAGCTCTGGGCCAGCGAGCTGAGCCACGGCGACCAGCGCCTCTTGGAGGTGGCCATCGCCCTGGCCGCGCGGCCCAAGCTCTTGTTCCTGGACGAGCCCACCGCCGGCATGAACCCGGTGGAGCGCGTGGATATCTTGAGCCATATCCGCCGCATCTCCCAGGAGGGCACCACCACCTTCATCATCGTCGAGCATGACATGGACATCGTCTTCACGCTATCGGACCGGGTGGTGGTGCTGCACCGGGGCGACGTCATCTGCGACGGCCCGCCCGGGCACGTGCAGTGCGACGAGAAGGTGCGCGAGTGCTATCTGGGCGAGGAGGTGCTGTGATGCTCTTGAAGGTGGAGGCCATCAACACCTACTACGGCACCAGCCACATCCTGCAAGACGCCTCGCTCTCGGTGGCCGCCGGCGAGGTGGTGGCCCTTTTGGGGCGCAACGGCGTGGGCAAGACCACCACCCTGCGCTCCATCATGGGGCTCACCCCGCCCCGCTCCGGATCCATCCAGTTGGAGGGTACCGAGCTGCGCGGGCAGGAGGCCTACAGCGTTTCACGCCGGGGCGTGGCCTACATGCCCGATGACCTGCGCATCTTCCCGGACCTGACCTGCGAGGAGAACCTCTTGATCGCGGCCAAGCTCTCCCCGCGCAAGGGCTACTGGGACCAGGAGAAGGTGGAGGCCCTGTTCCCGGTGCTGGCCGAGCGGCGCCAGCAAAAGGGCCTGAATTTGAGCGGCGGCGAGAAAAAGATGCTCTCCATGGCCCGGGCGCTCATGGCCAACCCCCAGCTCATGCTCATGGACGAGCCCTCCGAGGGGCTGGCCCCCCTGGTGGTGCGCGCCCTGGGCGAGTCCATCGCCGAGATCCGCTCCCACGGCGTGACCATCCTGCTGGCCGACCAAAACCTGAAATTCTGCCGCAAGGTCTGCGACCGGGGCTACATCATCGAGAAGGGGCGCATCGTGCACCAGGACAGCATGGAAGGCATCTGGGGCGACGAGAGCGTGGTCAAGAAATACTTGGCCCTATAAGGCCTGTTTTTATAAGGGCCCGCCGGGAGGGATCATGCTGGAGATATTCGACTTGAACGGCAAGGTGGCGCTGGTCACCGGCGCCACGCGGGGACTGGGCGAGGTGGCGGCCAAGGCCCTGGCCAAGGCCGGGGCCAGGGTGGCGGTCTGTGGCCGCAGCCAGCCCGACCTGGAGCGGGTGACAACGGCGATCCAGGAACAAGGCGGCCAGGCCCAGGCCTTCAGCCTGGACGTGCTCAAAAAGGCCAGCGTGCAAGACACGGTGGCCCAGGTGGTTGAGAGCCTGGGGGCCATCGACATCCTGGTCAACAACGCCGGGGTCAACCACCGCGTGCCGGTGCTGGAGTTTCCCGAGGAGGAGTGGGACCGCATCCTGGCCACCAACCTCAAGGGCTACTTCCTCATGGCCCAGGCCGTGGCCCCGGGCATGCTCGCCAAAGGCTACGGCAAGATCATCAACATGAGCTCCATCCTGGGCGCCGTGGGCCTGCCCATGCAGGCGGCCTACGCCTCCTCCAAGGGCGGGGTGGATCAGCTCACCAAGGTCATGGCCCTGGAGTGGGCCCAGCAGGGGGTAAGGGTCAACGCCATCGGCCCCACCTACTTCGAGACCGAACTGGTGACCCAATTGCGCAACGACCCCGCGCGGTTCAACTTCATCAACGAGCGCACGCCCATGGGCCGCTGGGGCTATCCCGCCGAGCTGGAGGGCATCGTCATCTTCCTGGCCGCGCCGGCCTCGGACTTCATCACCGGCCAGACCATCTACATCGACGGCGGCTGGACCGCCTGGTAGGAGCGGGGCATGCTCATCCACCAAATCCTGGAGTACACCGCCGGCCGCCTGCCGGATAAGACCTTTTTGCTGGAGGACGAGCGCGGCCTCACCTACGCCCAGGTGCTGGCCCGGAGCCGGGCACTGGCCGCCGCCCTGGAGGCCCGGGGCGTGGGCCAGGGCGAACGCGTGGCCCTGCTGTTCCCCAATGGCATCGACTTCTGCCTGGCCTACTTCGCGGTGCTCAGCCTGGGGGCGGTGGTGGTGCCCCTGAACAACCGCCTGGCCCCCCAGGAGCTGGCCTATATCCTGGAGGACTCCCAGGCCGGCACCCTGATTCTGGAGCAGCAGTTCTGGCCGGCCTGGCAAGCCCTGGCAGGGCTCCTGGGGCGCGCGCCCCGGCTGATCCTGGCGGGAGGGCGTCAGGCGGGCGTGGAGGACTTCGCCACGCTCTGCCAGCCCGGTCCGGAGCCCGCCGCCCGGCCAATCCTGGAGCCCGCCAGCCCGGCCAGCGTCATGTACACCTCCGGGACCACCGGCAAGCCCAAGGGCGCCATCCTGAGCCACGGCAACGTCTTCACCAACGCCCGCAACGCCGGCGCCCACCTGGGCTACAAACAGAGCGACGTCACCCTGCTGGTGGTGCCGCTGTTCCACGTCACCGGGCTGCACTCGCAATTGGTGGCCTTCTGCTACGTGGGTGGCACCTGCGTCTTGATGCGTTCCTACAACACCGCCGCCATGATCGAGCTCATGGCCCGCCACCGGGTGACCGTGACCTTCAAGGTGCCGACCATGTACACCCTGATGCTGGTCAACCCGGCCTTGGCGCACTCGGACCTCTCGGGCTTACGCCTGGCCGCCTACGGAGGGGCGCCCATGGCCCCGGAGACCATCCGCCAGCTCCAGGACCGCCTGGGCGTGGACCTGTGCAACTGCTACGGCCTGACCGAGGCCACCAGCCTGGTCACGGTGTTGCCGGCCTGCGACGCCCTGCGCAAGGCCGGCTCCATCGGCCTGGCCACCAGCGGCACCCGGCTCAGGGTGGTGGACGAGGCCGGCGACGACCTGCCCCCGGACAGCGTGGGCGAGCTATTGATCAAGGCTCCCATCGTGGTGCGGGGCTATTGGAACAAGCCCCGGGCCACGGCCCTGAACATCGTGGACGGCTGGCTGCACACCGGCGACTACGCCCGCATGGACCCCGAGGGCTTTGTCTACATCGCCGACCGCAAGAAGGACATGATCATCCGGGGCGGCGAGAACATCTACTCCATCGAGGTGGAGTCTGCCTTGGTGAGCCATCCCAAGGTGCTGGAGGCCGCGGTGGTGCCCAGGCCCCACAGCATCTTCGACGAGGTGGTGCACGCCTTCGTGGTGCTCAATCAGGGAACCGACTGCGGCGAGGAGGAGATCATCGCCGACTACAAGGTGCCGGCCTCGGTGAGCTTCGTGATCGAGCTGCCCCGCAATCCGGGCGGCAAGGTGCTCAAGAACCGCCTGCGCGAAATGGTCCCACCCGGCGACCCGCCGCGGCGCTAACAAGGGAGCCAGACTTGCCCATGCGGGTGGCCCTGAAATATTGCGGCGGCTGCGACCCAGCCTATGAGCGGGCGGAGTATTTCGATCGCATCAAGCAGGCGGCTGGCCCGGAAATGGAGTGGGTCGGGGCGGACACCCGGGGCCACGAGGCGCTGCTGTTGATCTGCGGCTGCCCCAAGGCCTGCCCCCTGCAAGACTTGCCGCGAAGCGATAAAATTGTGCTTGTCAAACATGACCAGGCCCCGCCCGAGAAGGTGGTGGCCCAACTATTAAGCAAACGAGGTGCTCCATGACCATCCGAACCAAGCAGGACTACATCCAGAGTCTCAGGGAGCAGAAGCACGTCATCTACTTCGACGGCGAGCTGGTGCCGGACGTCACCGTCCACCCGGCCTTCCAGCCCCACATCAACGCCGCGGCCAAGACCTATGAGATGGCCCTGATGCCCGAGTTCGAGGACCTGGCCACGGCGGTGAGCCACCTCACCGGCCAGCGCATCAGCCGCTTCACCCACATCCACCAGTCGGTGGAGGACCTGATCAAGAAGGTGCAGCTCCTTAGGGCCATCGCCCACGAGACGGGCTCCTGCTTCCAGCGCTGCGTGGGCTGGGACGCCATGAACGCCGCCTACATGACCACCTACGACATGGACCAGAAATACGGCACCAACTACCACCAGCGCTTCGTGGAGTTTCTCAAGTACATCCAAAGCAGCAACCGCATGGTGGTGGGCGGCATGACCGATCCCAAGGGCGACCGCAGCAAGTCTCCCTGCCAGCAGTGCGACCCCGACCAGTTCACCCGGGTGGTGGAAAGGCGCGACGACGGCGTCGTCATCCGGGGGGCCAAGGCCCACCAGACCGGCGCCGCCAACAGCCACGAGATACTTATCATGCCCACCCAGTTCATGCGCCCGGAGGACAAGGACTATGCCCTGATGTGCGCGGTGCCCTTGAACTCGCCGGGGGTGATCCAGATTTTCGGCCGCCAGACCAACGACGAACGCAAGCTGACCTGCTCCATGGATCAGGGCAACTGCGAATACGGCCAGGTGGGCGGCGAGACCCTGATGGTTTTCGAGGACGTGTTCGTGCCCTGGGAGCGGGTGTTCATGTGCGGCGAGACCGAGCTTACCGGCTTGATGGTGGAGCGCTTCGCCACCCTGCACCGGCAAAACTACGGCGGCTGCAAGGGCGGCGTCTCCGATGTGATCGTGGGCGCCTGCGCCCTGGCCGCCGAGATGCAGGGCACCCTGGGGGCCAGCCACGTCAAGGACAAGCTGGCCGAGATGATGCACCTGACCGAGACCATCTACGCCGGCAGCGTCTCCTGCTCGGCCATGGGCTCGGTCACCGACTCGGGCGCCTTCTATCCCGACCCGCTCTTGGCCAACTGCACCAAGCAAAACGTCACCCGCGTGGTCTACGAGATCGCCCGCCTGGCCCATGACATCTCCGGCGGCATCCTGGCCACCATGCCCTCGGAGCGCGACCTGGGCCATCCCGAGATCGGCCCCTACATCAGAAAATACATGGCCGGCGTGGAGGGTGTCTCGCCCGAGAACCGCATGCGGGTGCTCAGGCTCATCGAGAACATGACCGGCGGCACCGCCCTGGTGGAGTCCATGCACGGCGCCGGTTCGCCCCAAACCCAGAAAGTGATGTACGCTCGCCTGGGCAAGTTGGACATGAAGAAGAAGCTGGCCAAGAAGCTGGCCCGGATACAGGACTAGGCCGCCGCCGCGGGGGGGCGTCGATGTAACGATTCCGGAGCCGTGGGCAAAGGCCGTCAGGTGACTGGCACCTGGCGGCCTTCATGCGTCAGGCCTTGCCCCTACCAGCTGGGCGGGCAGTTCACCCACACCACCACCACATCCTCTCGGCCGGTGTTGCGGAAGCTGTGGTGATGGGTGGAGGGAAAATAGAAGCTGTCGCCTTCCGACAACTGATATTTGACACCCTGGATGGTCAAATCCATGCTGCCCAGCAGGATGAGGCCGAACTCCTCGCCGGGGTGATGGTAGTCGCCGTCGGAGCCGCCGCCGGGGGCGATTATGGCCAGCCGGGCATCCATCAATTTTTTGGTGAGCTGCGGCACCAGCATCTCGATCTTGAGCTTGGCCGCGGGGAAGTCGGCATGCTGGCGGTCGGCCTGGCGGATGATGACGTTGTCCCTGGCCTCGTCCTGGAAAAGCCCCCGGATGGTGGTGCCCAGGCCCTCGGCAATGCGCTTCAGGCGGCTGATGGAGGGGTCGATCTTGTTGTTTTCCACCATGGAAAGGTAGGATGGCGAGCAGCCCACGCGGTCGGCCAGGTCCCGCAGGGACATATTCTGGGATTTTCTTATGTTACGCAGCCGATTGCAGAGCTGTTCCACCGATTTTCCCCCGTCTGGACCATTCAGCATCTTGAACATACCACATTATTCAGACTCCGACACGTTCCTGGCGAGGCCAGGCAAAGCTGCTGTCCGCTGAACGCCGGACGGGCTGGTTGAGCGGAAATGACCCTGGCCTTCAAGGCGGCGGGTTGGAGTCGGGCGGGCGTGGTTTGGGGGTTCGGGCCCCTCCAAGAGCGCGGCTGGCGGGTGGCGCCAGGGTGTAAGCCAATGCCCGAGCGGGCCGTGGCCGCCTGTGACTGGCTGTTGATCGACTATCTCCCGGGCGCGTGCCCCAAGGGCCGAGGAGCGAGGCGGCCTCCTCAAGAACGTGGGCCGGGAGGCTCATAAACGGTGCCCTTGGTCAAGAGGCTTGGAATTGGCCTCCCATGGGCTTCCATGCAATGATCTGATCGACCTTGTCCGACACCGCCAGGTCAAGAAATCCGCGCGGCCTTGCCTCTAAACGATTGCTCAGCCATGTACTCCAGCCAGGCGGGTTATGGCATATTTATTTGTTATATCAAAAAATTAAATCGTATTCTCGCGCCAAGTGCCGTGCCTTGGTCTCAAAGCGTATATTTTTGGGGAGGATGGTGTTTTTATCTGTCCGGGATGCATGAGCGGATGGGCGAATTGCTCCTGACGCTTCCCTGTTGCGTCCCAGGTGCTTCCCGGCAAAACCAGAGGGCCTAGGCGTTGCCGCCTAGGCCCTTGATATCTTTGGTGGAGCTGATCGGGATCGAACCGACGACCTCATGACTGCCAGTCATGCGCTCTCCCAGCTGAGCTACAGCCCCGTGAGCACTCTTTAATAACAGAGCACCGCCGGGCTGTCAACCAGACCAGCGGGTCAAAATGCGCTTTGTCGCAGGCTTGATTTGTTGCATGGTTGACCGGGCTTGGGCTACGTGGTACTAGGATTTCGGAACCCCGGACGCTTCAGCGCCGGCCGGGACATCCCTGGCGGGCCTTGCCCCCCGTCTGCCATTGGCGCCTAATCGCAGCTTGTTGTTCCACCCAGGCCCTGCCGCCGCTGCCCAGCGGCCCCAAGGCGGCGCCAGGCCGGAGAGGGATGAGAGGGCATGGCCGAGCAGGCCCAGCGCCACTTTTGCCGGGTGGAGGTCAGGGGCACTCCCCTGTGGGACCTGTGCACCGTGCCGCCGCCGACGCCCCTGGCCGATCTGACCGAGACCCTAAAGGTCCTGGATTACCTGCATATCGAAGCCGGCCTGCTCAGCGCCTACCACGCCGATTATCCCCTGGTGGAGCCCCGGGAGCTGATCCCCCCCTTCGACGCCCCCCTGATCGAATACAAGCACCTGCCGGCCTTCAGCATGGTGCTCCTGGACCGGCAGCTATCCTACCAGGACGAGGGCTTTCAATTCGACCTGCTGCTGCCCGAGGGATTGCCCACCGACCCCAGCCTGGCGGCCCAGAATCGCGCCCTGATCCGCGACCGCCTGCCCCGTAACCAACTGGCCGACTTCGAGCAGACCCTGGGCCGGCGGGCCGTGACCCGCTTCAGCCGCTACAACCAGCTCCTGCCCCATCTGTTCAAGATGGATCGCGGGCATGTGCTGGCCCGCGACCCCGAGGGCGCCATGCATCTGGCCGGCATCTTCGCCTCTTTCCCCTCGGACCTGGACGGCGAGATCAAGCGCTACGGACAGCGTCTGGGCAAGTTCAGCCAGGGCGACAACGACCTCTACGCCGCCAACCGCCTGTTCGTGTACCGCTTTCTCATGGAGCAGTCGGGGTTTGCCATCTGCGGCGAGCGCCACACCTCGGCCGCCCTCTTCGCCCGGCGGCTCCTGCGCCGGCGCGAGCGCTTCGCCGTCAAGGTGCTGGGCAACAGCGACCGCACCATCACCACCCTGTGCAGCCTGGGAGCCAAGGGCGGCCTGCCCCAGGTGGAGAAGGTGGCCCTGGTGGCCGCCCAATGCGAGCGCAAGGAGGCCGACCGGCTTTTGTCCGAGCAGGGCTTCTTCGTGGACCCCGCGCGCAAGGTCTTGATATTGCGCGTGCATTACGCCCAGCACGCCTACCACCCCGACAACGTGCTGGAAGACCGCGCCTTGAGCGTGCTGCGCCAGGAGGTGGTGCACCCCCAGAGCGGGCGCATTCTGGAGCTGGACGTGCTGGGCCTGGGGCAGGACCGCCTCTTGATGCTCAACGACATCGTGCGCGGCGAGTTTCACGGCTCCATCGTCTACAAGGGCCGTGAGCGCGTGGAGGGCAGCGGCGATATCAAGACCCGGCTCAAGTGCCTGGCGGCCTGGTTGCTCAAACACCGGCCCATCGTGGCCGAATACTCCCCCGACCATTTCGAGCGCGTCACGCGCATCCTGACCTCTTTCCTGGATGACCCCTCCCTGGACGATGATCTGGCCAAGCTGCCGGAATTGCGCCAGGAGGTGGTCAAGGCCCTGGCCGACCTGCGCATGTCCCACCGCCTGCGGCTGTTGGAAAAGCTGGTGCAGAACCGGGCCGACGCCTCGGGGCGCAAACTCAAGCTGGCGCACGTGCTGACCATCCTGGTGCACGTCCTGGAGCAGGAGGGCCAGGACCTGGTCCTCCATCACCCCCGCTCCCTGCGCAAGCTCCTGCGCATCTGCCGCAAGCAGCTGGCGGACAGGGATCTCCAGCGCCGTTTCCTGCGCGGCGGGGGCAAGAACCTTTACGAGCGCGAAATCATGAGCGAGTACCGCCAGCTCAAGCACCTGGTGGAACAATACGAGGGGCAAGGCCCGCCCCAGGACCTGCTCCAACCGGCCGGCCAGGCGGCGGTTTGACGCCCAGCCCCGCCGGGGCTAAACTCTGGGGATCATGATCGACCATCCCAGCAATTCCTCAGCGCCACGGGGACTTATCGACGGCTTCGGCCGCCGCCTCCATTACCTGCGCCTGTCGGTCACCGACCGCTGCAACCTGCGCTGCACCTACTGCATGCCCCGGGAGGGCCTGCCCAAGCTGCCCCACGCCGAGATACTCAGCCTGGAGGAGTTGGCCCGGGTGGCGGCGGTGGCCGTGGAGCTGGGGGTGGACAAGATACGCATCACCGGCGGGGAGCCCCTCTTGCGCCGGGACCTCAAGAGCCTCCTGGCCAAGCTGGCCGCCCTGCGCCCCCGCCCCGACCTGCGGCTCACCACCAACGGCCGCCTGTTGGCCCAGAACCTGCCCATGCTCCTGGAGCACGGCCTCTCCACGGTCAACGTCAGCCTGGACTCCCTCAACCCCCGGCGCTACGGGGCCATCACCGGCCTGGAGCCCCGCGAGGGATTGCGGGCCTTGCCTCAGGTCTGGCAAGGCATCGAGGCGGCCCTGGCCAGCCGGCGGATCACGGTCAAGATCAACGTGGTGCTCCTGGCCGGGGTCAACGAGGACGAGTTGGCCGACTTCGCCCGGCTCACCCTGGATCGCCCCCTGGCCGTGCGCTTCATTGAGTACATGCCCGTGGGCCGCCACACCGGCTTCGTGCCTCAGCGCTTCCTGGCCGCCGAGCAGGTGCTGGCGGTGCTGGGCGGCCTGGGCCAGCTGGAGACCCTGCCCGCGCGGCCCGGGGACGGGCCGGCCCAGCGCTATCGCCTGAAGGGCGCCGTGGGCGAGCTGGGGGTCATCAGCGCCCTGACCAGCCACTTCTGCGCCACCTGCAACCGCCTGCGCCTGTCGGCCGAGGGGCTCCTGGTGCCCTGCCTGTTCTCCAACGAGGCTCTGGATATAAAGGCCCTGTTGCGCGGCGGCGCCAGCGACGAAGACCTGGCCCAGGCCCTCAGGCAAGCCGCCGCCGTAAAACCCCGCCAGCACGAACAGACCCCCCGGGGCGAACACCACTCCGGCTGCCACATGTCCCGCCTCGGCGGGTGAGTGCTCATGTCCATAAACGGGTCGGTCGGCGTTTTAACCCTGGCCAGCCCTGGCGGCTCCCGTTCCAGGTTGTGGCGGGATAAGCAGGAAGGGTCATTGCGAGGAGCCCGTTAGGGCGACGAGGCAATCGCGGGACGGATGGCGCGGCATCTAGTGTCTCCGCCGGCCTTGTTGTCCCCTCTCCCCCATCGGGGGGGAGGGCCAGGGCGAGCCCGACCCGGTGCCCCCTTCTGGCCCTCTCAGGGGCCCAACTTGTGAAAAGCTCGCCTGCCCCGGGGTTTGTGGTTGAACCCCGCCCATAAGCTGGGCTAACATCACAATGGCGTGAGACACGCGCCGGGAGAAGGCTGCCACATCGTGCCCATACTAGCCTGGACCAAGCTGGCCGAAGAGCGCATCAAGGACGCCATCGCGCGCGGTGAGCTGGACAACCTGCCCGGCGCCGGCCAGCCCCTGGAGCTGGAGGACGACTCCCGCCTGGACCCCGAGCTGCGCATGGCCTACAAGGTGCTGAAAAACGCCGGCTACACCCCGCCGGAGTTGGACCTGCGCAATGAGATCGTGCGCGCCGAGGACCTCCTGGCCCAGGCCCCCGACGAGCAGGCCCGCTACCAGGCCATGAAGCGCCTCAACTTCCTGACCATGAAGCTGGGGACCATGCGACCCCAATCCGCCCTGTTGGACGAACACCACTACGCCGGCAAGATCCTGGACAGGCTGGACAAGAAAAACACCTAGACCGGCGGCGGCTGACCCTGTGCCGCCCCAGCGGGACCAGCGCCATGGATATGAAACGCGACTATTACGAGGACATTCGCCTGCTGGACAGCCAGGCGCAGGTCTTCTGGCTCCTGGCCCTGGTTGCGGGCTTGGTGGCCTTTCCCTTCCTGGCCGGCAGCTACCTGATCTACACCGTCAATCTGGTGGCCATCAACGTCATCGTGGCCCTGGGGCTCAACCTGCTGGTGGGCTACACCGGCCAGATCAGCCTGGGCCACGCCGGCTTCTTCGCCATCGGCGCCTACGGCACCCTGGCCCTGATGACCAAGCTGGGCCTGCCCATCCTCCTGGCCCTGCCCCTGGCCGGGCTCATCGCCGCGCTGTTCGGCTTTCTGCTGGGCCTGCCGGCCTTGCGCCTGGAGGGCCCCTACCTGGCCATCGCCACCCTGGGCTTCGGGCTCACCGTCACCCAGATACTGGGGCGCATCGACTTCCTGGGCGGACACATGGGGCTCACCGCCCCGCCCTTGAACCTCCTGGGCCTGACCATCACCAGCGACGCCGGCCGCTACGCCCTGATAATGCCCCTGTGCCTGCTGCTGGCCTGGGGCCTGCGCAACCTGACCAAGACCCGCGTGGGCCGGGCCTTCGTGGCCATCCGCGACTCCGACATCGCCGCCGAGTGCATCGGCGTCAACCTGACCTACTACAAGACCCTGGCCTTTGCGGTCAGCGCCTTCTACACCGGCGTCGCCGGCGGGCTGATGGCCTTCGTGCTGGGCTTCATCAACCCCCACACCTTCAATATCATGGTCTCGATCCTCTTTCTGGCCATGGTGGTGGTGGGCGGCCTGGGCTCCATCCTGGGCTCGGTGATGGGCGCGGTGCTCATCACCTTCCTGCAGATCAAGCTGGCCAGCATCGGCGAGCTGGCCTACATCGGCCCGCTGCTCCTGGATATCAGCGGCCGCTTCTTCACCGAGAGCGGCCTGCCCAACGTGCAGTTCGTGGTCTTCGGCCTGATCATGGTGCTGATCGTCATCTTCGAGCCCCTGGGGCTCTACGGCATCTGGATTCGCACCAAGATCTACTGGAAGACCTGGCCGTTCTAGGGGGGCAGGGGAATCCCCCCACCCCGGCCCTCTCCCCCGGTGGGGGAGAGGGAGCAAGAGTGTAGGGGAAAACGATGTGCTTTCTCCCGAGAACAGCCACCGAGTGAGACAAGGCCCGTGAGCTGATGATGCTGGACCGATCCGTATTCCCACCCCCTCTCCCCTTGAGGGGAGAGGGTCGGGGTGAGGGGTGAGGGGTGATTGAAAGGCTTGGCCCGGTCATTGCGCAAGGGGCAAACCGAAGCCGAGCGTCTATTGTGGCGTAGGCTGAGGTCGCGCGGCCTGGCTGCTTTCAAATTCAGACGCCAGCACCTCATCGGGCCGTTCATCGTCGATTTTGTCTGCCTCGACCGAAAGTTGATCGTCGAGGCGGACGGCGGCCAACATGCCCTGGCCGCCGAGCAGGACCAACGGCGTACGCGGTATCTTGAGTCGCAAGGCTTTCGGGTATTGCGATTCTGGAATAACCAGGTGCTGTTGTAGACGGATGGGGTGCTTTCGGTGATTCTGGCGGCCTTGCGGGAATCCCCCTCACCCCAACCCTCTCCCCCAGTGGGGGAGAGGGGGTAAGACCGGGGGGCAACTCTCCTGGTGGCTGACACGGACAACTCCAAGACCAGACCAGGTCGAGAGGCGCTAGCAACCATGTTTTTCCAGCTCATAGCCTCGGGCATCGCCATCGGGGCCACCTACGCCCTGATGGCCTTGGCCATGGTCATCATCTACAAGACCAGCGAGGTCTTGAACTTCGCCCAGGGCGACATGGCCATGCTCAGCGCCTTCGTGGCCTTCATGCTCTTGACCAGCCAGGGCCTGGGCTTTGCCGGGGCCTTCGCCGGGGCCTTGGCCTTCGCCTTTTTGCTGGGCGCGCTCCTGGAGTTCGCCTTTTTGCGCCGGGCCAAGGAGCCCACGGTGCTGGGGCTGATCATCATCACCCTGGGCCTGGAGATGATCATCTACGGCCTGGCCTCCTGGAAGTGGGGCGGCGATCAGAAGGACTTTCCCTTCCCGGTCAGCGATTTCGAGACCTACGACCTGGGCGGGGTGGTGATGAGCCAGCTCAACCTGGTCACCCTGGCCGTGGCCCTGGCCCTGATGCTCTGCCTGTTCCTGTTCTTCCGCCACACCAAGGTGGGCGTGGCCATGAAGGCCACTCAGCAGAACCAGACGGCGGCCCGGCTCATGGGCATCCGGGTCAACCGGGTGCTGATGCTCACCTGGGGCATCAGCTCCCTGGTGGGCGCTTGCGCCGCCTTCCTGATCGCCCCCACCGACACCCTGGACCCCAACCTGATGTGGACGCCCCAGCTCAAGGGCTTCTCGGCGGCGGTCCTGGGGGGCATGACCTCCCTGGTGGGCTCGGTGGCCGGCGGCTTTTTATTGGGGGTGATTGAAAACCTTTTCGGCGGCTACGTCTCGGTGGAGTTCAAGAGCGTGGTGGCGTTTGCGGTCATCGTGCTGGTGCTGTGCTTCAAGCCCAGCGGGTTGTTCGCCAAGCACTACGTGCGCAAGGTATAGCCGGCGCCGGGCTGCCTGGCAGCCGGCGCCATGAGTTTCTTAAAGCAAGGAGGGGAGCATGCGTAAAGGTTTCATCGCGGGCCTGTGTCTGGCCCTGAGTCTGGCCTTGGCCGGCCCGGCCCTGGCCGGCCAGGTGCGCGGCGTCAGCGACACCGCCATCAAGATCGGCCAGTGGGGGCCGCAGACCGGCCCGGCGGCCCTGTGGGGCTCGGTGGCCCGGGGCACCGGCGTCTACTTCCAGATGATCAACGACGAAGGCGGCATCAACGGCCGCAAGATCGAGTACTTCCTGCGCGATGACGGCTACCAGCCCAACCGCACCAAGGCCGTGGTCAAGGAGCTGATCGAGAACGTGGGCGTCTTCGGCTTCGCCAGCGGCGTGGGCACCGCCCCGGGCATGGCGGTGATGGACGACCTGGTGAAGAACAACCTGGTCTGGGTGGGCACCGCCACCGGCAGCACCCACTGGGCCTTCCCGCCCAAGAAGACCGTCTTCGCCGTGTATCCCAACTATCCCGACGAGGCGGCCATCCTCACCAACTACCTGCTCTTCACCCTCAAGAAGGAAAAGATCGCCTTCATCTACCAGAACGACGACTACGGCAAGGGCGGCCTGGAAGGCGCGCTCAGCGAGATGAAGGCCCACGGCAAGACGCTGGTGGCCGAGATGCCCGTGGAGGTCACCGACACCGACCTGGCCAGCCACGTGCTCAAGCTCAAGGAGGCCGGCGCCGAGGCGGTGATCATGTGGGTGCTGCCCAAGCACGCTGCCATCCTTTTGGGCACCTCCGCCAAGCTGGGCTTCAAGCCCCAGTGGGTGGCCTGCTCCACCCTCTCCGACGCGCCCCTGATGTACAACATCACCAAGGGCCTGTGGAACGGGGTCATCTTCGGCAACTTCGCCGAGCTGCCCGACTCCACCGACCCCTTGATGGCCAAGTACAAGGCCGCCTTTGACAAGTACGCCGATAAGAAGACCGACCACTGGGGCGTGTTCTTCTACGCCGGCTTCGGCTTCGTGGAGCCCATGGTGGAAGGCTTCAAGCGGGCCGGCAAGGACCTGACCGTGGACAGCTTCGTCAAGGCCATGGAGACCTTGAAGGACTTCAAGGGCATCATGGGCAAGGTGACCTTCGGCCCCGGCCAACGCCAGGGCATGCGCGAGGTCTTTTTGGCCAAGTGCGAGACCGCCGAGGTCAAGGACGCCGACGGCAAGACCAGCAAGATTGGCAAGGCCGTGCGCCTGTCCGACTGGATCAGCGTGAAGTAAAGGCCTAAACCCCGGGGGGCCGCCGTGACCCGGCGGTCCCCCCCCGGGTCCGACCGGCGGCCCGCTCCGCGCCTTGCCCCGGCGGGGACCAAGCGCGGGGGCACCCGCCGCCGGCCTCCCGGGCGCCCGAAAGAAACACCAGCATGTCCTTCTTCGAGGCCACGGACCTGACCATGACCTTTGGCGGGCTCACCGCCCTGAGCGGCGTGTCGCTCAGCCTGGAGCAGGGCTCCATAGCGGCGGTGATCGGCCCCAACGGCGCCGGCAAGACCACCCTGTTCAACTGCATCTTCGGCCTCTACCGGCCCACGGCCGGCGAGGTCTTCTTCAAGGGCCGGCGGCTCACGGGGCTAAAACCCCACCGCGTGGCCCAGATGGGCCTGGGGCGCACCTTCCAGAACATCGAGCTGTTCTCCAAGATGACCACCCTGGACAACCTGCTGCTGGGCCGCCACCTGCACATGGGCACGGGCGTGCTGGCCGGGGCCACCTTCTTCCGCCGGGGCTCCCGGGCCGCCGCCGAGGAGATAGCCCATCGCCGCAAGGTGGAGGAGATCATCGACTTCCTGGACCTGCAATGGGCGCGCGGCCGCCACGTGGGGGCCCTGCCCTACGGCATCCAAAAAAAGGTCGAGCTGGGCCGCGCCCTGTGCATGGAGCCGGAGCTTTTGCTGTTGGACGAGCCGGTGGCGGGCATGAACCTGGAGGAGAAGCAGGACCTGATGATCTGGCTCAAGGACATCCAGGAGGTCCTGGGCGTCACCCTCTTGATCATCGAGCACGACATGCGCCTGGTCATGGAGGTGAGCCAGCAGGTGCTGGTCTTGAACTACGGCCAGCCCATAGCCTGCGGACGGCCCGAGGAGGTGCAGAACCACCCCGAGGTGCTCAAGGCCTACCTGGGCGAGGAGCAGGTACTGGAGACGTCGGCCCATGCTTGAGGTCAAGAACATCGAGACCCTCTACGGCCTGGTCATGGCCCTGCGCGGGGTGAGCCTGCAACTGGAGGAAGGCAAGATCACCGCCATCCTGGGGGCCAACGGCGCCGGCAAGTCCACCATCATCAAGACCATCATGGGCCTGATCGACGATCAGCCCGACAAGGGCTCCATCCTCTTGGACGACAAGCGCATCGACCACAAGGACACCGAGTGGATCGTGCGCCAGGGCCTGGCCTTTGTGCCCGAGGGGCGCCAGGTCTTCGAGGAACTGACCGTGCGGGAAAACCTCATGATGGGCGCCTACACTCGCAGTGGACCCACCGTCAAGCAGGACCTGGCACGGGTCTACGGCCTGTTCCCCCGGCTCCAGGAGCGCGCCCGCCAACTGGCCGGCACGCTCTCCGGCGGCGAGCAGCAGATGCTGGCCATGGGCCGCGCCCTGATGATGCGCCCGCGCATCATGTTCCTGGACGAGCCCTCCCTGGGCCTCAGCCCCTTGTTGGTGCGCGAAATCTTCGCCACCATCGAGCGCATCAACCGCGAGGACGGCACCACCATTCTCCTGGTGGAGCAGAACGCGGCCATGGCCCTGGGCGTGTGCCACCACGGCTACGTCATGGAAAACGGCCGCTTCGTGCTGGCCGGCAGCCCCCAGGAACTCCTGGCCGACGAGGACGTGCGCGAATTCTACCTGGGCATCAAGAGCGAGGTCTCGGTCAAGGGCTACCAACGCTACAAACGCAAAAAACGCTGGCGCTAGCCGGGTGCCCCCGGCTGGGCTTATACGGGTCGATGGGCGACGTCCTTCTGGCCTGGGCCGGCGGCTCCCGTGGCGGGCTTGCGGCTGACCCGCGCCTCATCTTGCCCCTCTCCCCCCACCGGGGGGAGCGACTGGGTGAGGGGGGCCGAGACGCCGGGGTGCCCCCGGCTGGGCATGAACGGGTCGATGGGCGCTGGCGCACAAGCCTGGGCCGGCGGCTCCCGTGGCGGGGTTGCGGCGGCTCCGCGCCTCATCTTGCCCCTCTCCCCCCATCGGGGGGAGAGGCTGGGTGAGGGGGGCCGAGACGCCGGGGTGGCCCCGGCTGGGCTTATACGGGTCGAGGGATACCTTCCTATGAGTCTAGGCCGGCGGCGGCGGGCCGTCCAGCACCGAGCGCACGCCGCGGGCCAAGATGTCCAGGTGGTAGGGCTTGGCCAGAAATTCGCTCACCCCCAGGTCGCTCAATTGGCGTTGGTCGGCCTCGGCCAGATAGCCGCTGGCCACCAGGACCTTTAACGTGGCCCCCATGGCCCGCAGGCGGCGCAGACAGGCCAACCCCCCCATGCCGGGCATGCCCAGGTCCAGGATCAGCAGGGCGATCTCGCCGGCCTGTCGCCGGTAGAGTTCCAGGGCTTGCTCGCCGCTGGTGGCGGTGAGCACCCGGTAGCCGCATTGGTCCAAGAACTCGCGGGCCATCTCCAGGATGACCTCCTCGTCGTCGGCCACCAGGATGGTTTCCCGGCCCAGGGGGGGGGCGGCCTGCTCCGGCACCGGCTCCAGCGCCGGCTGATCCGTGGCCGGGGGCACCGGCAGATAAATCTGGAAGGTGGAGCCCAGGCCGGGATGGCTGTGGCAGAGGATGCCTCCGCCGTGGGCGCTCACAATGCCGTAGACCGTGGAGAGGCCCAGGCCGGTGCCTTGGCCGATGCCCTTGGTGGTGAAAAAAGGCTCGAAGATGCGGTCCCTGGTCTGGCGGTCCATTCCTTGGCCGCTGTCGGAGAAACTTAAGAGCACATAGTCGCCCGGCCGCAGGTCCTGGTGGGCCTGGCAGAACTTTTCGTCCAGGGTCACGTTGCGGGCCTCGATCAGGAGACGGCCGCCCTGGGGCATGGCGTCCTTGGCGTTGGACGACAAATTCATCAGCACCTGCTCCAGCTGGCTGGCGTCGGCGTTGACCCAGGCCAGGTCCGGGGCCAGGTGGGTCTCGATGGCGACCATCTTGGGCAGGGTGCGCTCCAGAATCTTGACCGTCTGTATCACCTCCTGGCGCAGGTCCAGGTGTCTCAACTCGGCGCCGGTCTTGCGGCTGAAGGTCAGGAGCCGGCGCACCAGGTCGGCGGCGCGCCCCACGGCGCGATCTATCTCCTCCAGGTAGCCCCGCAGGGCCGAGTCTTCCTTCGCCTGGCCCTGGCCCATGCGCGCCGCCCCGGAGATCACCTGCAAGATGTTGTTGAAGTCATGGGCGATGCCGCTGGCCAGGGTGCCCATGGCCTCCATCTTGCGGGCCTGCACCAATTCTCGCTGCAAGGTGTGCAGCTCGCGTTCGGCCAGCACGCGGGCCGTGACATCGCGCCCCGAGCCGCTGACATAGGGCTCCCGCCCCGCCTCGCGCACCAGGGTGTTCTTGAACTCCACGTAGCGCACCGAGCCGTCCCTGGCCAGGTATTGGGCCACGCCGTCCAGGCGGCCGGCCCGCGTTATGGCGGGCAGGTACTGGTCGTGAAAGTACTGGGCGTACTTGGGCGACATGAATTGACTGATGGGCCGGCCCGTCAGCTCCCCCACGCTGTAGTTAAAGGTCAGGGCCACCTGGCGGTTGACGGACAAGAGCCGCCCCTCCATGTCGTGGGTATAGATCAGGTCGTTGATGTTGTCGAAGAGGTTGCGGTAGCGCTCCTCGCTTTGGCGCAAGGCCTCCTCGGCCCGGCGGCGCTCGCCGATCTCCTGCTCCAGCATCTGGTTGCTCTGCTGCAAGGACTCCTGGCGGCCCTTGACCTGGGCGGCCATGTGGTTGAACTCGGTGGCGATGGCCGACAGCTCCTGGTAGCGCATGCCCTCTATGGGCCGGTCGTAATCGCCGGCGGAGATGGTGGCCATGCTCTGGATAAGCTGGCTCAGGGGCCTTCTGAGCAGGCGGCCCAGCAGCCACCCGGTAAGCACCAGGAGAGTCAGCAGCACGGCCAGGGCTGTGGCCAGGCTGCTCCACAACAGGTTGCGCCGCTCCTGTATGTACTGGCGGGCGGTCAGGGTGAAGCGCACCTTGCCGATCAGCGCGTCCCCGTGCGTGAGCGAAACCGTGCGCTCGATGGCCTCGTACTGGTCGTGCTGGGATTTCTCGAAGACGACCCGGCCTTCGGAGTCGATGATCAACAGGGAGTCGATAAGGTCGTTCTTGACGAAGGATTGGGCGATCCTGACCGCCGAGTCCTCGTCGAAGTTCCAGATCGGGGGCTCCAGGCTGCTGCGCAGATAGGCGGTGTACTCATCGGCCTTGGCCTCCAGGGCGCGCCAGCCCTGGCGGACGGCGTGCAGGTAGGTCAGAGAGATGACCATGGCCGACACCAAGGCCACCAAAAGCACCACTGCCAGGGTGAGGTCCCTGGTCAGGAAGCGTCGGCCTCTGGTGGGAGGGGACATGCTCACACCTGTTGCTGGTTATGGTTTGGGGCACATGTCTATAGTATCCCCGAGCGGGCCGCCCTGCCAAGGGCCACGCCGCCCCCGCGCGGATTAGGGCGCCGCGGGGGGGGCGCCGTACAGGTGGGCGATGGCCCGGTCGATGCGCCGCAGCACCTCGAGCGGCACGCTCTTGCTGCACATCAGGTGGCGGTTTTCTCCCGGGGGGGCGTCGGCCAGTGGCCTGAATTCCAGGGCATGGGCCAGGTGGGGATGATGGTCCAAAAGCCACCTGGCCTCCTCGGTGTTGATCAGCCAGTAGTCGCAGCGACCGGATGCCACCATGCGCAGCATGTTGGCCGAAGTGCCGCTGACCGACACCGTGGACGGGTGCAGGCTGGCCAGTTGGCTGTCGGCCCACTGGCCGTAGGAGTAGCCGGCCACCACGCCCCTGTTCAAGGGGCTGCGCAGCACCTGCTCCAGGGTGGGGCGAACGGGTAGCTCCCCGGCCCGCCGGCGGTTGATGATAATGGCCAGGGGCAGGCCTCGGAAAAGCGGCAGGCTGAAGTTGGCGAAGGCCAGGCGCGGGGCCAGCTTGTACCAGCCCACCCCGCAGCCGTATTGTCCCCGCTTGATCTCTTGCAGACTACGCTTGACCGGCAACTCCTGCAAGTAGTAGGCGATGCCGGCCTCCTCCAGGACCCGGCAGGTTCGCTCTAGCACCAGACCCCGGCAGGCCGGGCCGGGCTGGCTGCCGCTGATGTAAAAGGGCGGGCGGCTGAAAAAATAGACGGCCAGCGTCTCCTGTCCGGCCCGGGCCGGCAGGGCCAGCATAACGCAGAACGCCCCCAGACAGGCGACCAAGCGGCGCAAAGGCATGGACCAGGATCGCCGGGGCTCAGGCCGAACTGAGGCGGAAGGTTTCGCGCAGATAAGACTTTATCTCGGAGATGACGGCCAAGGCCTCCTTGAGGGTGCGGCGCTCCAGTTCGGAAAGCCGGTGCGGGTCTATGAAATTGTCGGGCTCCATGCCTCCCTCGTGCATCATCTGCTGATGCACCAGGCGCAGCTGCATCTGAAACTCGTAGGCCTGGCTGGCCTTGAGGTGCAAATCCTGGGAAAGGTTCCCGCCCTCGGCCAGCATCTGCAAGCGCTCCAGGGTGTTGGTTTCGCGCACCCCGTGGCGCAAGGACATCAGCCGGGCGAAGTCCACGAAGGGCACCAGGCCCTTGGTCTTCAGATCCAGCTTGTTCTTGTGCGGACCCTCGCGCTCCACCGCGAAGTTGCGGAAGATGCTGGTCAGCGGCAGTTGGGCCGCGTGGGTGTCCCTGGCCAAAAAACGCAGGAAGACCTCCTGGCCCTTGACCTGGCGCATGAGGTGGTCGCGCAGGCGCCCGCCCAGTTCCTTCTGGCCCCAGCCGGGGCGGAAGTCGAAGAAGATGGTGGCGTGCAGCACGTCCTGGGGCTCCGGCGTGGTGATCCAGCGGTCGAAGTACTGGCGCCAAACCGACATGGGCTGGCACCATTGGGGGTTGGAGGCCATGATGCCGCCCTTGCAGCGCGGGAACCCGCAGCGCACCAGGTGCTCGATGGCCTGGCTGCCCAACAGGGCGAAGTACTCGCGGGCGGCCTTGGCCTCGGCCTCGCTCTGGGGGTCCTGGTAGATCAGGCCGTTGTCCTGGTCGGTGCGGAAGGTCTGCTCCTTGCGGCCCTCGCTGCCCATCAATATCCAGCAGAAGGGTACCGGCGGATCGCCCAGTTCCTCGATGAGCAGGGTGAGCATGCGATCCAGGATGTAGTCGTTGATCAGGGTGATCATGCGCGTGACGTAGCCGGGCTTGGCGCCTTCGTAGATCAGGGGGCGCACCACGCGGGGGCTTTTCAAGGACAGCTCGTAGAGGCCCTCGATTTTTTTCTGGTTAACGATCTCGCGCACCAGCGACAGGGGCGAGGAGCCCTGCACCACCATCAGGTCGTGGGCCGCGAAGACCCCCACGATGCGCCCGGCCTTTTCCAGGGCGATATGGTGCACCCGGCGTTTCATCATCTCCAGCATGGCGTCGAAGCAGACGGTGTGGGTGGGGATGGTCTGCACCGGGCTGGTCATGATCTCGCTCACCGGGGAGTTTATGCTGCGCCCGGCGGCCACCACCTTGTTGCGCAGATCGCGGTCGGTGACGATGCCCACCATGGCCCCGGCCGGGTCGGTGACCAACAGGCAGCCGGCCCTCTGGTCGCTCATCAGCACCGCGGCCTCTTGCACGCTGGCCGAGCCGGGGATGGTCACCGGCCGGCGGCGGGACACGTCGCCCACCTGGGCGCTGAACAGATACAGCGAGCCCTCGGCCGGCTTGGGCGGGCGCGGGCGCTGCAATTCGGCCAGGGCCTTGCCCACGTAGCTTTCCGAGACCAGTTGCAGGTAGTGCTGGGAAAAACGCGGGTCGCCGGCGATGAGTTTCAGGAAGTCATCGCGGGACACGATCAGGCAGTGGGTCTCCTCCACGGCCACCACGTCCAGGTTGGATAGGCTGCCGCGCAGGATGCCCAGGGCGCCGATGCTCATGCCCGGACCGCGCTGGTCGATGAGGTTCTCCTGCCCCTCCTCGCCGGAGAAAAACACCTTCACCCGCCCCTTGATGATCAGGCGCAAGGCGTCCACCTGGCTCTTGCCCCGTACCAGGATGGTGGCCCCCGGGGCATGGGTCTCCTGCTGGCAGCGCCCGGCCAGGCTTTGCAGGCTGGCCTGGTCCAGGTCTGAAAAGGGCGAGGTGGCCTGCAAAAAAGCCAGTATCTCGGGAGGCGACAGGACGAGGGGGGGGCTTTCAGGGGTCATGGAGTCTCCTAAAACCTGCCCGTGGGGCTGCCGTGAAGGGTCGGGATGACTTGCTTAGTCATAATTGTAACACACCGCCCACGGGGCCGTGGACGGCCGAATGGACCGGCCGGGGGCAAAAAGCGGGGCGCCCCGAGGGGCGCCCCGCGAGGCTCGGGAGACGGGCTTACTTGCCCTTCATCTCGATCAGGGTGCTGATGACCGAGGGGTCGGCCAGGGTGGAGGTGTCGCCCAACTGGTCCATCTCGTTGTGGGCCATCTTGCGCAGGATGCGGCGCATGATCTTGCCCGAGCGGGTCTTGGGCAGGGCCGGCGCCCAGTGGATGATGTCGGGCGTGGCGATGGGCCCGATCTCCTTGCGCACGTGCTGCACCAGCTCCTTCTTCAAGGCGTCGGTGTAGTCGATGCCCACCTTCAAGGTGACGTAGGCATAGATGCCCTGGCCCTTGATCTCGTGGGGGAAGCCCACCACGGCCGCCTCGGCCACGGAGGGATGGGCCACCAGGGCGCTCTCCACCTCGGCGGTGCCCATGCGGTGGCCGGAGACGTTGATCACGTCGTCCACGCGGCCGGTGATCCAGTAGTAGCCGTCCTCGTCGCGCTTGGTGCCGTCACCGGTGAAGTACAGGCCGTCGAAGTCGGAGTAGTACACCAGCTCGAAACGCTCGTGGGAGCCGTAGGTGGTGCGCAGCTGGCCGGGCCAGGGGGCCTTGACCACCAGGCGGCCGCTGACGCCGTTGCCCTGGATCTCCTGGCCGTTGTCGTCCACCACCGCCGGCTGCACGCCGAAGAAGGGGAAGGTGGCCGAGCCGGGCTTGGTGGGGGTGCAACCGGGCAGCGGGGTGATCAGGATGCCGCCGGTCTCGGTCTGCCACCAGGTGTCGACGATGGGGCAGCGCTCCTCGCCGATGACCTTGTGGTACCACTGCCAGGCCTCGGGGTTGATGGGCTCGCCCACGGTGCCCAACAGGCGCAGGCTCTTGCGGGTGTACTGGCGGGGGAAGTCCTCGCCCATGCGCATCAGGGCGCGGATGGCCGTGGGCGCGGTGTAGAAGATGTTCACGCCCCACTTGTCCACCACCTGCCAGAAGCGTCCCGAGTCGGGATAGGTGGGCACGCCCTCGAACATCATGGACTGGGCGCCGTTGAGCAGGGGGCCGTAGAGGATGTAGCTGTGGCCGGTTACCCAGCCGATGTCGGCGGTGCACCAGTAGACGTCGCCGTCGTGGTAGTCGAAGACGTATTTGTGGGTCATGGAGGTGTAGACCATGTAGCCGCCGGTGGTGTGCAACACGCCCTTGGGCTTGCCGGTGGAGCCGCTGGTGTAGAGGATGAACAGGGGGTCCTCGGCGTCCATCCACTCGGGCTCGCAGCCCACGGGGGCATCCTTCATCACGTCGTGCCACCATTGGTCGCGGCCGGCCACCATGGGGCAGTCAATGCCCTTGCCCTCGCCCACGCGCTGCACCACCACGCAATGCGGCACCTTGACGCCGTCCTTCTCGGCGCCCTTCATGGCATCGTCGGCGATCTGCTTCAAGGTGACGGCCTTGGCCCCGCGGTAGGTGCCGTCGCTGGTGATCATGATGCTGCACTTGGAGTCCACCACGCGGTCCTTCAAGGACTCAGCCGAGAAGCCGCCGAAGACCACGCTGTGGATCACGCCGATGCGGGCGCAGCCCAGCATGGCGATGGCCAGCTCGGGGATCATGGGCATGTAGATGGTGGCGCGGTCGCCCTTCTTGAGCCCCAAGCTTTTAAGCACGTTGGCGAACTTGGTGGTCTCCTCGTACATCTGCTGGTAGGTGAGGACCTTGTCCTCGCCAGGCTCGTTGCCCTCCCACATGATCGCCGTCTGGTTGGCGCGCGTGGCCAGGTGGCGGTCCAGACAGTTGTAGGTCATGTTGGTCTTGCCGCCCGCGAACCACTTGATGTCGATGGGGCCCTTGCTGCGGTGATAGTTGTAGGACAGGACCTTGTCCCACTTCTTCTGCCAATGGAAGCCCTCGGCCACCTCGCCCCAGAAGCCCTCGGGGTCCTTCACGGACCGCTCGTACATCTGGCGGTAGGTGTCCATGTCCTTGATGTGGGCTTTAGCCACGAAGGACTGGGGGGGATAGTATTTGCCACCCTTCTCTACGACCTTGTCCTCAGCCATTGAATCCTCCTCCCACGCATGTTGGACCATTGAGACTCTATTGCCTGCCAAAAAGCCTATCTCTAGCCACCCGTAGGCCCCGCCGCCGGGTGGCCGCCGTGGTGAGTATTCTCAAGACGCCATGGCGCCTATCCTGATCAAATCGCGCAGGGTGCCCGAGCCCTGCTCTTCCATCACCTGCAGGAAGCGCTGGAAGATCATCGCCGTGGTCAGGGCGTCGCCCAGGGCGGTGTGCCGCTCGGGCACCTCCAGTTCGTAGATATCGGCCAGCTTGTCCAGGCTGCATTTCTTGAAATCGCTGTACACGCCGTAGGGATCGGCCCTGAGCAAGAGGCTGCGGCACATCTCCACGGTGTCCAGCACCAGGTTCTGCAAGGCGAAGCCCGAGCGGGCCTTCATGGCTAGATCAAGTATGTAGGTGTCAAAGGCGGCGTAATGGGCCACCAGGATGTCGGTGCCGATGAAGGCCAGGAAATCCTCGAACACCACCCAGGCCTCGCGGGCGTCCCGGATCATGTCGGGCACGATGGCGTGCACCTTGATCGACTCCACCGGGATGTCGCGGCCCGGGTTGCACAGCTCGCTGAAGACCTCCCCCAGTCTGACCCTGCCCTCCACCACCCGAAAGGCCCCAACGCTCACCACGCGGTCCTTGGTGGGGTCCAGGCCGGTGGTTTCCAGGTCCATGACCACGTAGCTATGGTCGCGGGCGGGAGCCTCCAAGCGCAGTCCTTCCAGAGCGTGCAGGTTCTTTCTGGCCAGCGGGTCCAAGGCGCGCCCGCCGATGCGCAGTTGCAGCATCCTGTTGCGCAGGCGGGTCAGTCCCCAGTTCACGCAGTCCCCTTTTCCCCGCCTTGATGTTTGGACCCCGGGCGCGCCCGGTGGCGTGGCGTAGCCGCCGGGTGACGGTCTCTGGTGTGATCGGGCTCTGAAGAATATTCATCACAGCATAACCCATGCCAGGGGCAAATCGGAAGCCCCGGGGAGGGAATGTACTTCATTTTATTGAGGTCCGTTGTCCGCCCCCGCCCGCCGGCCCGTCCCGGGATGGAAGTTCTTCCACTTTTTCCGAGAATTTTTTAAGTCTCGGAGCCGGGACTGGTCAAGCCACCATCTGCGCGCGGTAGCGTTGTTCCATGAATTCCTGGAGCTGGCTGATCACCGCGAAGCTTTCCTTGAGCATCTTGCGCTGCACCGCATTCAGGCTGGCCGGGTTCACGAAGCCGTCGGGCTCGCGGCCGGCGGCCCGGGCCTCCAGGTGGCGGGAGATGCGCAGCAGGGTGATGAAACTGAAGGCCGCGCGCAGGTCGCTGGCGAAGCGTTCATTGAGCACCCCGCGGCTGGCCAGCTCGGCCAGGCGAGTCAAGGTGTTGGTCACGGTTAGCCCCTGCTCCAGGGCCAACACCCGCGCCCCGCGCACCAGGGGCTGCAAGCCGCTGCTGCGCAGGTCCAGTTGGTCCTGATACTGGCCGCGCTTGTCCACCACGTAGTCGCGCAAAAAGCCCAGCGGCGGGCGGTCGTGGAAACCCACCCTGGCCATGCGGGCCAGGAACTGGCGGTTGCCGTCCATGGCCTCGCTGACGTGCAGGCGCAGGGTCTCGGCAAAGGCCATCTCCTCGTGCACGCCGCGCAGGTCGAACAAGGGGCCGGCCTCGGGCAAGGCGCAGCGGTCGGTCTCCTGGATCAGGTCCAGGTAGGTGCGATACCACCAGGAGTCGCTGTGACACCAGGCCCGCGAGGAGGCCAGGAGCCCCTCCCGCCCCAGGGGGAAGCCGCAGCGGACCAGGCGCTCCACCACGCGGCCGGCCAAGTCCACGAACCAGGTCTTGACCTCGGCTTGCTGGGCCTGGGGCACCCAGGAAAACACCAGGCAACTGTGCTGGGGGGTGCGCAGGGCCTGTTCGCGTCGGCCGGCGCTGCCCAGGGCCAGCCAGGCGTAGGGCACCGGCGCCCGCCCCAGGCCCTGACTGGCCATCTCCAGCTCGCTCAGCTCCAGTATCTTGAGGGTCAGGCGGTCGTTGAACTCGGTGGCCAGCTCCAGCATGTATTCAGCCGAGCCGCCCAGGCGCAGAAGCTTTTCCAGCACCGGGTCCAGGTTTTGGTGCACCAGGTCCAACTGGTCGAAGGAGTGTATCTTGTCCAGATCGCGCATCACCCCCACCGGGGCGCTGCCGGTGATGACCCGCACGTCGTGGTCGCTGATCACCCCCACCATGCGTTCGCCCTCGGTGACCACCAGGTGGTGCACCCGGTGGCGGATCATCTCCAGCATGGCCTCGAAGGCGTAGGCCTTGGTGTCGATGCTGCGCGGCGGCCGGCTCATCACCTCGTGCACCGGCGCCTGGGTGTCCAGGCCCTCGGCCAAGACCCGCGAGCGCAGGTCGGTGTCGGTGAGGATGCCCAGGTGCAGGCCCGTCTCCTCGCGCACCACGATGGAGCCCACGCGGGCGGCGGTCATGAGCCGGGCGGCCTGCTGGATGGTGGTCAGCGGGGGGCAACAAAGCACCTCGGAGGTCATCAGCTCCGAGACCTGGCTGCGGCCCAGCATGGCGTCCAGCCCCAGGGACTGGCCCCCGGCGAAGGTGGAGCCCACGGAGGGCTCGGTGCGCCGCGAGGCCTGGATGTTGCGGGCCAGGGAAAAGCTGAAATGGCGCTTGAAGGCCGGCTGGCTATCCACCAGTTGGCGGAAGTGCTCGCCGGGCAGCAGAAAGGCGATGACGTCCTCGCGGGCGGTGACCTCGAACAGGGCCTGGGCGCCTTGCAAAAGGCTCACCGCCCCGAAGCAGTCGCCCTCGCCGCGCAGGTCGATCAACAGCTCGCCACCGGAGTCGTCGGGCAGGGTGACCTTCACCGAGCCGGAACTGATGATGTGCAGGAACTTGGCCGGGGCGTCGCCGGCGCGGATGATTACCTGACCGCGCGGGAAATAGGCGATCTCCATGCGCGACACCGCCCGCGTCAGGTCCTCCTCGCTCAGGGTGTCGAAGGGCACCACGGTGTGGATCAGGTCTCTGATGCGCGGCAGGGGGAAATCGCCCATGAGGCCTACCTGGCTGATGGATGAACCGGTACGCCGGGACGCCGCCGACGCGCCGCCCCCGCGCGGTATCAAGACCGGCCCGCGCCGGGCGTCGCCGCGCCGGTCACTGGCCTACCTATGGTCATATCTTATGAAAATGCCGGCGCCCACCGCCATGGGGGGAAACCCGTATTTTGGGGAGGGTCGTCCCTACCCCCCGGCGGGGCGGGACAGGCGCGCGCCCTAACCCCGCCAGGGTGTCTTCTCCAGTAGGTCAAGCCCCTCGCCGGGGTAGGTGCGCCGCTGCTCCAGGGGGGTGGGCCTCTCCACCGGCGGCCAGTGCCCCGCCTGGGGGCCGGCCCCCTCCCGCGTCACCGGCGAGGCCCCGCGGTCGACCATGCGCGGCTCTTGGTGCAGGTCCAGAGCCGGGGCGGGGCAGGCGAATTCAATGGCGATGCCGTTGGGGTCGAAGGCGTAGATGGAGTGGATGAAGGCGTGGTCGATGGGCTCGCTGACCCAGAAGCCGGCGGCCTCCAGGCGGTCCTTGAGTTCCCAGAGGTCATCCTCGCTGGCCACGCCGATGGCCAGGTGGTCGAAGCCGAAGGGGCCCTTGGTGGGGTAGCCGTGGTCCTTTTCGGCCAAGGGCTCCACCCCCGGCCACTCGAAGAAGCCCAACAGCTCGCCCGGGGCCAACTCGAAGAAATACTGCCGCCCCCCGGGCTTGCCCAGGCCGGCCACCAGGGTCAGCCCG
>JAZDIQ010000052.1:0-65929 GCA_043804825.1 Pseudomonadota bacterium | reverse complement strand
GGCCCGCTCGAAACCAGGGCCAATGGCTATTGGGGCTGGTTTCGGAAGCTTGCCAAAAATAATTTTTGGCAAGCGCCCCGAGGAGAAAGCCATGGATGGCTTTCTCCGGCACACAACGGCCAGCGGTGTCTCCATCGGCGGGCCATGGATGGCCCGCTCGAAACCAGGGCCAATGGCTATTGGGGCTGGTTTCGGAAGCTTGCCAAAAATAATTTTTGGCAAGCGCCAAGAGGAGAAAGCCATGGATGGCTTTCTCCGACCCACATTAGTCTTCCTTGGGCAGGATGCGCACCGCCACCTGGCCCTCCAGGGCCTGGGCGAAGCGCTGGGCGTCGCTCAAATCGCCCACGATGGCCCCGTAGTGCATGGGTATGGCCAGGCGGGGCTTGATGGCCAGGGCCGCCTGCACAGCCTGCTCGGCGGTCATGACGTAGGTGCCCGAGACCGGCAAGAGGGCGATATCCACGTCCAGGCCGGCCATCTCGGGGATGTGGTCGGTGTCGCCGGCGTGATAGATGCTCACGCCGTCCACCGTGACCACGAAGCCCAGCCAGGCGTTGGCCTTGGGGTGGAAGTCCTTGTCGGTATTGTAGGCCGGCACGGCCTTGATCTCGACCCCCGCCAGCTCCAGGCGGTCGCCGGGCTTCATCACCTTGACCCCGGCGCCCAATTTCTTGGCGCACTGGGCCTCGCTGACGATGATCGTCCCGGGGCCCTTGATTTTGGCGATGTCCTCGGGCACGCAGTGGTCGAAGTGGTCGTGGCTGCTCAGGATCAGGGCGGCGGTGGGGCCGCCTTGCAGCTCGTAGGGATCGAAATAGATGCTGCCGGCGGAGCTATCCAGGCGGAAGCAGTCGTGCCCCAGCCAGTGCAAGGATTTGAGCACACGGTCGATGGCGGACTGGTCGGCCATGATTTTCCTCCCAGGGGCGGGCGTTGGCGTCTATCGGGGGGCGCGGGCGCCCGGGCGGCTAGCCCTGGGCCAGCACCACGCGGTGGTTCACCAAGCTCATGGACTTGATGTGGGCCTTGAGCACCTTCTGCTCGCCGTAGATGCTCACCAGGCGCACCGAGCCGTCTTCCTGGGGCTCGATGACGTCCACGTCGGCCAGGAGCAGTTCCTCGCTACCATTTTTGATGATGTAGGCCGTGGCTTCACACATGATCCAGCAACTCCTTGAGGCGGATTTTTACGATGTGGTCCACTTGATGGGGCAGGGGTTCGTGGCTGACGCTCACCACTTCCACGTTTTCCTGGGTCAGCGGCAGCAGGAACTTGCGCGCCTGGCAACTGGCCACGCCGGCGGCGATGGCCGGGGTGACCTCGCCCATCATGGCGTTGGCCAGCACGATGCTCAAGGGGCCGATGACCACGTCGGCCCCCTGGATGGAGACCAGGATGGCGTTTTCGCCGGTGGCCCCGCGGTTGGCGCGGGCCTTCATCATCTGGGCCGTGGCGATGGCGTTGGTCCCCAGGGCCAAGACCTCCACGTCCTCGCCGAACTCCTCCTTGACGCGGCGAATGATCACGCTGCCGATGCCGCCGCCCTGTCCGTCTATCACGCAGATACGCACCCTTGTCCCCCGCTATTTTTTTGAGCATACACCGGTCGCCCTGGCCAGGCAAGAAACCTGGCGTCCGCCGCAGGGGCCGCCGCGGGACACCCCCGGCAGGCCCCTAGAATAATTGCTGGTCTGGATTTTGTCCACGAAGTTGTGGAAATAAATCGTCGCCAGGGGCGCGCCAGTCTGGTATGCATCCTAAAAGACAGGATGTCATCATGGCAAACCAGGCGGCGGGCGAGGGCATCATGAATCTGCTGGGCGCGGCGATGGTGGCGGGGGCCTACCTTCTGGGGTCTATCCCCTTCGGGCTGCTGATCACCCGCCTAATGGGCGGCCCCGACCCCCGCCACGGCGGTTCGGGCAACATCGGCGCCACCAACGTCACCCGCCTGGCCGGGCGCGCCGCCGGCGTGGCCACGCTTTTTCTGGACGCCGCCAAGGGCGCCGTGCCCATGGCCCTGGCCCTGGCCTACCTGCCGCCCTGGCCGGCGGCCGCCGTGGGCCTGGCGGCCTTTTTGGGGCACCTCTACCCCCTATACCTGGGCTTCAAGGGCGGCAAGGGCGTGGCCACCGCCCTGGGGGTTCTGGCCACCGCCTCGCCCCTGACCTTCCTGGCCACCCTGGGGGTGCTGGTCCTGGCCGCCTGGTGGTCGGGGCACGTCTCGGTGGGCTCCATGGCCGGTTGCGCCAGCGCGCCGATCTGGCTGATGATCTGGGGCCAATCCCCGCCCCTGACCTTCATGGCCCTGGCCATGGCCCTCATGGTGATCTGGCGGCACCGCGCAAACATCGTCCGCCTGCGCCAGGGTAGCGAGCACGGCTGGCGTTAGCCCTCATCCACAAGCATTCTTCCTTGATTTCGGCCAGCCGGGCGGTCCTTGAGCAGCGTCTGGCGGGCTGGCCACCGGTGCCGCTCGGTGCCGCCCAAGTGTCGGCAAACCGTCTCACGGCCGTAACCTAATTGTCACAAGTGACGCCTATCCTTGCCCTGAATAGAGGGTTGCTTGGGGCCGCATCGCCCCGCCATGACAAAACTGGAGGAAGAAATGCTTAAGAAATTCGCCATGTACACGGCTATGGCCCTGGTGCTGGCCGCGCCGATGATTCCCGGCCAGGCCCTGGCGGGAGACAAGGTTTCCATCACCGGCTCCACCACGGTGCTGCCCATCGCCCAGAAAGCCGCCGAGGACTTCATGAAGAAGCACCCCGGCGTGGACATCACCGTGGCCGGCACCGGCAGCGGCGACGGCGTGAAGGCCATCATCGACGGCACCGCCGACATCGGCGACTCCTCGCGGGAGATGAAGGACAAGGAAGTTGCCCTGGCCAAGGAAAAGGGCGCCGACGTCAAGGAGTTCACGGTGGCCCTGGACTGCATCGTGCCCGTGGTCAACCCGGTCAACCCGGTCAAGGACCTGACCGTGGCCCAGCTCAAGGACATCTACACCGGCAAGATTAAAAAGTGGAAGGAATTGGGCGGCGAGGACAAGACCATCGTGGTGGTGTCCCGCGACTCCAGCTCCGGCACCTTTGAGGTGTGGGAGGAGAAGGTCCTGCACAAGGAGCGGGTGCGCCCCGACGCCCAGCTTCAGGCCAGCAACGGCGCCGTGGCCCAGTCCGTGGCCGGCAACAAGTACGCCATCGGCTACGTGGGTATCGGCTACCTCAACAAGAACCTCAAGGGCCTGACCGTGGGCGGCGTCACCGCCAGCCCCGAAACCGCCAAGAACAAGACCTACCCCATCGCCCGCGCCCTGTTCATGTTCACCCGCGGCGAGCCCAAGGGCCAGGTCAAGGCCTTCCTGGACTTCGTCATGAGTGACGAGGGCCAGAAGATCGTCAAGGAAGAGGGCTTCGTGCCCACGAAGTAACTGCCCGCGACTCAAGGGTGATCGGGCCAAGCCCGCCACCCTCGCCAGGTCTCGGTTGCTGGCTTGCGACAAACCCCGCGTAGCCGGTCAACCGAGGCCTGTCTTTTGTAACCAGATTGTAACAATGCCGTAACCGGGCCGGCAAGATCAGGCCGTATATTTGGACGGGAAGCGATGTGGAGGCCCTAAGGGTGTGACAGGGATTGGACGGCAAGCTATGCAGCAGTTCAGCGAGGCGGAAACCGTGATGGGCGCCATGGGTGGCCAGATGGGGGCGTTCCCCCGGCAGGGAGACCGCGCCAGCTTCAAGGTTAGGCGTTTCAACAGCCAGCAGCGGGAGGTGTGGGTGCGCCGCCTGTTCCTGGCCGCCGGCTCCTTCTCGGTGGTGTTGATGGCCCTGATCGTGCTCTTTTTGTTCAAGGAAGGGCTGGGGCTCTTCGCCAGCGTCAGCCCCCTGGACTTCGTCTTTGGCCAGGCCTGGTATCCCACCTATGATCCGCCGGACTTCGGAGTCCTGCCCTTGATCATGGGCTCCCTGGTGGTCACGGTGGTCTCCTCGGCCATCGCCGTGCCCCTGGGGGTGGCCTCGGCCCTGTATCTGGCCGAGGTGGCCAGCCACCGGGTGCGCGAGTGGGTCAAGCCGGCCATCGAGCTACTGGCCAGCCTGCCCTCGGTGGTGCTGGGCTTCGTGGGCATGGTGGTGCTGGCCCCCATGATGCAGGACTGGCTGGACATCTCCACGGGCCTGAACCTGTTCAACGCCTCCCTCATGCTGGCCCTGATGGCCATACCCACCATCGCCAGCATCAGCGAGGACGCCCTGCACGCGGTGCCCCGCGATCTGGTGGAGGCCTCCCTGGCCCTGGGAGCCACCCGCTGGGAGACCCTGTGCCGGGTGCTGATCCCGGGAGCGCTTTCGGGCATCGGCACGGCGGTGATCCTGGGCATGAGCCGGGCCATGGGCGAGACCATGGTGGTCCTCATGGTGGCCGGCGGCGCGGCCCAGATTCCCACCAGCCTCTTTGATCCGGTGCGGCCCCTGCCGGCCACCATCGCCGCCGAGATGGGCGAGACGCCCTATGGCGGAGAGCACTTCCACGCCCTGTTCGCCATCGGCATCGTGCTGTTTTTGCTGACCCTGGGCTTTAACTTGGTGGCGGCGGTGGTCAGTCATCGCTTCCAGCAGAAGGGCTCGGCCACCCTATGAGCAGCCACGACCTGGCCAGCCGTCGCCGGCGCGAAAAGTTCGCCTTCGGGGTGCTCAGGGGCGGCATGCTCATGGTGGTGGGCGCCTTGGGCGGCATCCTGTTGTTCGTGCTCAGCCAGGGGCTGGGGGCCATTAGCTGGGAATTTTTGAGCCAGCCCCCCCGCGAGGCCATGACCCAGGGCGGCATCTTTCCGGCCATCATGGGCACCATCTACCTGACGGTGGGGGCCATGCTGGTGGCCCTGCCCCTGGGGGTGGCCGCGGCGGTGTATTTGAGCGAGTACGCCACCGAGGGCATGCCCCTGCGCATCGTGCGTCTGGGCATCGCCAATCTGGCCGGCGTGCCCTCGGTGGTCTTCGGCCTGTTCGGCCTGGCCGTCTTTGTGGTCTATTTTCACATGGGCGTGAGCGTGGCCGCCGGTTCGCTTACCCTGGGCATCCTCATCCTGCCCACGGTGATCGGGGCCTCGGAAGAGGCGCTGCGGCAGGTGCCGGCCACCTTCCGCGAGGCCTCCCTGGCCTTGGGGGCCACCCGCTGGCAGACCATCTACAAGGTCGTGCTGCCGGCGGCCCTGCCGGGCATCCTCACCGGCGGCATTCTGGGCATCGGCCGCGCCGCCGGCGAGACCGCGCCCATCATGTTCACCGCCGCCACCTTCTACAGCCTGCGGATGCCCGACAGCCCCTTCAGCCAGGTCATGGCCTTGCCCTATCACATCTACGTTCTGGCCACCTCCGGCACCCACATCGAACAGACCAGGCCCCTGCAATACGGCACGGTGCTGGTCTTGATCTGCCTGGTCTTGGGGCTTAGCCTCTCGGCCATCATCATCCGCACGCGTCTGCGCAGGACCAAAAAATGGTAGAAACCGCCAAGCCCATCATCGAGGCCCGCGACCTCAACTTTTATTACGGAGCCGTGCGGGCGCTCAACGAGATCAACCTGCAGGTGGTGCGCAACCAGGTCACGGCCCTGATCGGGCCCTCGGGCTGCGGCAAGTCCACCTTCCTGCGGCTGATCAACCGCATGAACGAACTGATCCCCGGCACCCGCGTGGAGGGCCAGGTCTTTTTCGAGGGCCAGGACCTCTACGCCCCGGCCGTGGACCCCACCGAGGTGCGCCGGCGCATCGGCATGGTCTTCCAGAAGCCCAATCCCTTCCCCAAGTCCATCTTCAACAACGTGGGCTACGGGCCGCGCCTGCACGGGGTCAGGGAGCAGCGCAGGCTGGATGAGTTGGTGGAGGGTTCGCTCAAGGCCGCGGCCATCTGGGACGAGGTCAAGGACATCCTGCACCAATCGGCCCTGGGGCTCTCGGGCGGGCAGCAGCAGCGGCTGTGCATCGCCCGGGCCATCGCCATGCAGCCCGAGGTGCTCTTGATGGACGAGCCCACCAGCGCCCTGGACCCCATCGCCACGGCGCGCATAGAGGAACTGGTCAAGGAGCTGAAAAAGAACTTTACGGTTATAATCGTCACCCATAACATGCAGCAGGCGGCCCGGGTCTCCGACACCACGGCCTTCTTCTACATGGGCAACCTGGTGGAGGTGGGGCCCACGGAGACCATCTTCACCCGTCCGTCCAAGGAACAGACAGAGCATTACATCACCGGTCGTTTTGGCTAGCATCTCTGGCGGCATAGCATCAATTATGGCGCGGGGCGGCGGGGGACAGCCGGGGGGCGCACCAAAGCAACAATGAGGGCTTGATGAATAATATTTCATACTTCCACCGCCAGATGCAGCAGGTCAAAGATGACATCCTGACCATGGCCGGTCTGGTGGAGCAATCCATACATGACGCCGCCGAGGCCATGGCCCGCCGGGACCCCGTCCTGGCCCTGGCCGTCATCAAGGGCGACCGGCGTATAGACATCATGCAGAACCAGATCGAGGAGCGCTGCATAACCCTTCTGGCCACCCAACAGCCGGTGGCCGTGGACCTGCGCTTTTTGTCGGCGGTGATCAAGATATGCGCCTATCTGGAGCGCATGGGCGATCAGGCCGTCAACCTGGCCCAGCGCTCCCAGACCCTGGAGGAGCTTTTGCACACCGACGTCCCGGCCACCCTGTTGACCATGGCCGAGATCGCCCAGGAGATGACCAGGGGTTGCATGGATGCCTTCGCGGCCGGCGACGTGCTTCTGGCCAACGGCATCATCAAGCGTGACGACGACCTGGACAGCCTCAACCGCCATATCCTGGAGGAGATGGTGCAGTGGATGGCCTCCGAGAACCGCCTCTTGCGCCGGGGGGTGGAGTTCATTCTCTCCGGTCGCCACCTGGAGCGCATCGGCGACGAGGCCACCAACATCGCCGAGGAGGTGGTCTACCTGGTGGAGGGCCGGGTCATCCGCCATCTGGGGCGCGACCCGGAGGCCAGCGTGGGGCCGCTGTAGGCGACGCGCTCAACTCCCAGCAATAACGCCAGCGCCTCCGCTCCCTTAGAGGAACGGGGGCGCTGTCTTGTCCGGCGCTGGCGGGGGCTTTAGCCCCGGTGATAGGGCGTGCCGGCCAGGATGGTGTGGGCGCGGTAGAGCTGCTCCAGGGCCACGCAGGCGGCCAGCTCGTGGGGCAGGGTGATGGCCCCCAGGCTCACCCGCTCGTCGGCGCGGGCCAAGAGCGCCTGGTCCAGGCCCTCGGCCCCGCCCACCACCAGCACCAGACGCCGGGCGCCGCCATCGCGAGCCTTTTCCAGGCGCCGTGCCCATTCCTCGGACGGCCAGGCCCGGCCGGCCAGGTCCAAGGCCCACACGCAGTCCCGGGGCTCCAGACGCGCCAGGAGGCGGCGGCCCTCCTCCTGGAGCACCTCGGCCACGGGCCGGTTCTTGAGGGCCTTCTGCGGGCGCACGGCCTCCAGAAGGCAGCCGCCGTAGGCCGCCAGGCGTCCGGCGTAGTCCTCCAGGCCCGCGGCCAGGTAGGCGGCCTTGGGTCGGCCCACGGTGAGCAGCATATGGTTCATGGCTGGGCCTGCCGGCCCACCTCCCTCCGCCAATCGCGATTTCTCTCAGAAATAGACCACCCGGTCGCTGTCCTTGATCAGCCCGTAAAGTTCTTGCTGCGTGGACTTTTTGATCTGCTCGTCCTCATCCACCCCGTGGATGCCCATGGACTTGCCTCAGGCCAGGAGAACCCCCTCGCTGAGCACGAAGGTCTTGGCCAAAAGGTTGAGCGGATACTGGGGCGAATCGCCCGGGCGGAAATCCACCGCCGGGCCATTGAGGAAGATCGTCACCTCATCTTCCTCGTTGAGCATCAGGTTGGCCAGGCGCAAGGCGTTCCACTGCACCTCCGGCATGGCGCTGGAAACGATCATCGCTACGTTCATGGCTTGTTCCCCCGTGGTTGGCAACTGCCGCGTTCAATGCATAGATGTGACCTATGTATTATGGCAGCAAGGCATGGGCCTGACAATGTCAGGCCCGGCGCGCGGGGAAACCGGACTAGCCGAAGCGGGGCAGGGGCTGGCCGTTTTTATCCAGCTTGATCAGCCAGCGGGCCTTGCCCTGGGCCAGGAGGGCGTCGCCGTCGGCCAAGCGGATCTCGCCGGCGGTCTCGGCCAGGCGGCCCCGGCGTTGCACGATCCAGCCCCGGGCCGTGATCGGCTGGCCCAGGGGCACCGGCTGGCGGAAGGTGGACTCCATGCCGGTGGTGACGCCCTGGCCGATGAAGTGGATCACGGCATAGGCCATGATCTCGTCCAGCACCGTGCAGACGATGCCGCCGTGGGCGATGCCGGACCAGCCCTGGAAGCGGGGGGCCAGGGTCAAGAGGCAATGGGCCTGGTTGTCGGCCAGGCGCACCCGCATGCCCAAGCCTCCGGGGTTGCGCTCCCCGCAGGCGAAGCACAGGCCGTCGTCAGCCAGGGCTTGCTGGTCGATGGCCTTCACGAGCGCTCCGCCAGGCCCAGGCGGCGGGCGATCTCACCGGCCGTGGCCTCCACGAAGCGCTGGAAGGCCTCGCCCTCCAGGGGCTTGCCCGGGGCGGGCAGCTCCGCCAGGCCCGGGGCCAGCACGTCCTGGGGCAGGTTGATCAGCTCGCGGCGGGGGCTCACCCCGAACTCGGGCGGGAAGCTGTCCTCGAAGTACATCTGCTGGAAGCCGATGAACTTGAGGTGATGGGCCGTGGCGTCCAGGATGGCGTGCTCGCCGCTGGCCACCACGCCCAGCTCCTTGGCCCGCGATAAACCGGCCAGGGACTCGCCGCCCTGGGTGCAGACGATGTGCCCGTGGCGGTTGGCCAGGATCATGTGATCCATGATCTGCTGCTCGCTGACCTGCACCACGAAGAAGCGCGGCCCGCCGGCGGCCTGTTCATAGCGGCGGGCCAGCTCGATCACCCGGGGCATGGATACGGGGTTGCCGATCATGGCCGCCTGGGCCACCGAGGCCTGCACGGTCACCGGCCGCCAGTCCCGCTTGGCCGGGTCGGGCTCCTGGTAGTAGCGGAAGACCGGGTCGGCGTGGTGGGATTGCACGCCGATGAGCTTGGGCAGCTCGCTGACGATGCCCAGTTCCTTTAGCTTGAGGAAGCCGGCCATGATGGCGCTGACGTTGCCGGCGTTGCCGATGGGCACCAGGAGCACCTGGCCGGCCAGGTCGTAGTCCAGGTCCTGGGCCACCTCGAAGGAGTAGGACTCCTGGCCGCGGATGCGCCAGGCGTTCTTGGAATTAAGGAGCGCCACCTGGTAGTGGTCGGCCAGGTGCTCCACCACCTTCATACAGTCGTCGAAGACCCCCGGTATCTCGAAGACCTTGGCCCCGGCGCCCAGGGGCTGGCTGAGCTGCTGGGGGGTCACCTTGCCTCGGGGCAGGAGCACCGCCGAGGCCACGGCTGGCGCCAGGTAGGAGCCGTAGAGGGCCGCCGAGGCGGATGTGTCGCCGGTGGAGGCGCAGACGCTCAATATCTGTCCGGCGCCCCGGTGCTTGATCAGGTAATTGATGTAGCTCAGGGCCACAGCCATGCCTCGGTCCTTGAAGGAGGCGCTGGGGTTCTGGCCGTCGTTCTTGAAGCAGAAGTCCAGGCCCAGGCTGTCTTTCAGGCGCGGGCAGGCCTCCACCAGGGGGGTGTGGCCCTCGCCCAGGTAGACCACGCTGTCCAGGGGCACCACCGGGGCGATCAGCTCGTGATAGCGGAAGATGCCCGAGAGCGCCGGCAGGTTGAGCATGCGCCGCAGATCGAAGGCCCGGCGCCAGGCGGCCCCGTCGCGGGCCTTCAAGCGGGCGAAGTCGCGGTCCTCGATCAAGAGCACCTCCCCGCACTGGGGGCAGGTGTAGAGCAGCTCATCGATACCGTGGTCGGAGCCGCAGCCCAGGCAGTGATAGACCAGGCGGCCGCCCACCTGGGGCATGACCAGCTCGCGGTCAACGGGGGAGAATTCTTCTAGGCGCATGGGTTACTCCAGAGCATTTTGCCGCGATTGCTTCGTGGCCCGGGAGGGCTCCTGGCAATGACGTGTTAGCCGGGAAATGAGAATGACCGGAATGAAATATATCCCCCGTCGGCGGGGGCTGTCAATTTGGCGGCCATGGTTTCCGTCCGCCAGGGCACAGGCGCCCGCTAAAATACACGGGCGGGGATAAACCCCGCCCCTACATAAAGAGAAAGCAGCGACGCTATTGTCTTGATGTAGGGGCGGGGTTTATCCCCGCCCGGATTTTTTCAACAGCGACCGCCCAACTCCTCTGGCGAGGATTGGCGGCTAGACCACGGGCCTGGGAAGAAGGCCGGCGCCCTCCACGACTTCCTTGGCGCGGTGCTCCCACTCGATAGCCATGACATGCGCGCCCTTGACGCCGGGCATGGTTTCCCTGATCTCCTGGATCATCTCGATGGAGATCTTGATGCCCTCGTCGCCCTGCTTTTTCTTGTCCACGCCCTGCAGGCGCTTGATGTGTTCCTCGGGCACGTCCATGCCGGGCACGAACTTGGCCATGTACTTGGCCATGCCCACGCTTTTAAGCGGGGTGATGCCGGCCAGGAGGGCGCATTTCTCGGTGAGCCCCTGGTCCACGGCCATTTTCACGAACTCGCGGAACTTGGGCATGTTGTAGATGCACTGGGTCTGGATGAAGTCCGCGCCCGCCGCGATCTTCTTGCCCATGCGCACCACCCGCCACTCGAAGGGGTCGGCGAAGGGGTTGGCCGCCGCGCCGATGAAGATGCCCGGCGCGCCGTCCAGCTCCTTGTCGTTCAAGAAGACCTTCTCGTCGCGCATCTTCTTGAAGGCGGCGATGAGCTGGATGGAATCCAGGTCGTAGACGTTCTTGCTCTCGGGATGGTCGCCGAAGCGCTGGTGGTCGCCAGAGAGGCACAGCACGTTCTTGATGCCCAGGCCCGAGGCGCCCAGGATGTCGGACTGCAAGGCGATGCGATTGCGGTCGCGGCAGACCATCTGGTAATTGGGCTCCAGACCCTCGTCGAGGAGGATCTTGCAGGCGGCCCAGGAGGCCATGCGCACCACGGCGGTCTGGTTGTCGGTGATGTTGACCGAGTCCACGATGCCCTTGAGGAAAGCGGCCTTGTGGCGGACCTCCTCGACGTTGTTGCCGCGCGGCGGGCCCAACTCGCCGGTGACGGCGAAATGACCCGCGGCCAGTACTTTTTCGAGGTTGCTGCCGGATTTCATTGCTTAAGGTCCTCCCTCACCCGCACGCGGGGACCACCGTCGCGGCTGGTGATCCAGTTCTTCACCGGCCACACCCGCTCCAACTCCTTCAGACGCCCCATGCCGGCCATCTTCTCCACGATGAGGTGCCACACGCAGTCCACATCGGGGCTGATCTCGCATTTCTTGTTGGCCGAGCCGCCGCAGGGGCCGTTCATCAGGCTCTTGCTGCATCGGGCGATGGGGCACAGGCCACCGAAGTTGTGCACCAGGCAGTTGCCGCAGGACTGGCAACGCTCCGACCACACCCCGTGCTCCAAGGCCCCGCCGATGAAGGTGGTGTTGATGCCCGGGTAGACCGGCACCTTGGGATAGCGCTCGGACATGAACTGCGGCCCGACCCCGCAAGCGATGGAGACGATGGCGTCATAGCCCTCGGCCACCTCGGCCAGCTCCTCGATGTACTCGGGGTCGCACTGGCGCTCCAGGGTGCGCTCCTCGATGGTGGGCGCCAGGCCAGCCTTCTTGCGCGCGATGCGCAGCATGGTGGCCAGGATGCCCACTTCCTTCTCGCCGCCCACGTTGCACACGGTAACGCAGCCGCGGCAGCCCAGGACCAGGACTTTCTCCTTGCCCTGGATCATCTCCAGGATTTCTTCCAGAGGCTTGCTGTCCCCTATGATCATAAGAATTACCTCGCTCTCGGAGGGCCTGTCGGCTCATCCGGTCAGGCTGCTTTGGCCTTGCTCACCGGGCTGGGGCCCAGCTCCTTGATTTTGGCCGTGAACTCCCGGGCCACCTGGGCGAACCGGGGGCCCTCGGCCGAGCTCATGTTGTACATCTCGATGCGCTCTGGCTCCAGGCCCAGGGCGGCCAGCACCGTCTTGACGTAGTTTACCTTGCGCCGGGCCTTGAAGTTGCCGGTGAGGAAATGGCAATCGCCTTCCATGCAGCCGGCCACGTACACACCGTCGGCGCCGTCCTCGAAGGACTTGAGGATATGCAAGATGTCCACCCGGCCCGAGCAGGGCAACTGGATGATCTTGATGTTGGTCGGGTACTGCAGTCGCATCGAACCTGCCAGGTCCGCCGCTGAATAAGCTCAATACCGGCAGCAGAACGATACGATGGTCGGCTCAAAGTTCTCGCCCACGTCTAACCCTCCCTGTGTAGAGTGTCGCGTCCGCGCTTTTGGGAGCCGGCCGCCGGTGAGCCAGAGAGCCTCGGCGGCGGCAGGTTCTAGGAGCCTGTCGGAGTATTGCTCCGGCGGGCTCCTGGGCGGGCCATGGACGGCCCGTCCAAGAGAAGAAAGTCATGGATGGCTTTCTTCGGCCCACACCTAGTTGAACGCCGCCTTCTCCTTGGCCAGGATCTGAGCGTCGGTGAAGTGTTGCAGGGTTATGGCCTTGCCCGGGCACTCGGCGGCGCAGGCTCCGCAGCCGTAGCAGGAGGCCACCTCGATGAAGGCCGCGCCGTCCTTGATCCTGGGCACCCCGTAGGGGCAGGTGCGCACGCAGGTCAGGCAGACCGAGCACTTGGAGGGGTCCACCGTGGCCACCACGCCGCCGACCCTGATCTGGTCCTTGGCCAGCACGGTGAGCGCGCGGCCCACGGCGGCGTTGGCCTGGGCAATGGCCTCGTCCATGGGCTTGGGGAAGTGGGCCAGGCCGGCCAGGTACAGACCCTCGCTGGCAAAATCCACGGGCCGCAGTTTCATGTGGGCCTCCAGGAAGAAGCCCTCGGCATTCAGCGGGGTCTTGAAGGCCTCGGCCAACTCCTTGACCTCGTTGGGCAGGATGGCCGCGGCCAGCACCAGGCGGTCCACGTCGAAGGTCACCGGGCGGCCCAGCACGTGGTCGATGGCGTTGATGGTCAGGCGCTCGCCATTGGCCGCCACCTGGGGCTTATCTTCCACCTTGTAGCGGATGAACAGCACCCCGTGCTCGCGGGCCTTCTTGTAGAGGTCTTCGCGCACGCCGTAGGTGCGCACGTCGCGGTAGAGGATGTAGACCTGGGCCTCGGGGTTCTGCTCCTTGACCTTGATGGCGCTTTCCACCGAGTGGGTGCAGCACAGGCGCGAGCAGTAGGGGTGCTCGGGCTCCCGGGAGCCCACGCACTGGATGAAGGCCGCGGACTCGAATTGCTTGGGCAGCTCGGGGTTGCCCTTCAGCTCGGCGTCGAACTCCAGGGAGGTGACCACGGCCTGATGCTGGCCGTAGAGGTACTCGTGGGGCTTGGACTCATGCCCGCCGGTGGCCAGCACCGCCACGCCGTATTCTATGGACAGGTCCTTGTCGGGGGTCTTGATGGTGCTGACGAAGTTGCCCACGAAGCCCCGGGCGTAGGTGACCTGGCTGTTCAGGTGCAGGTCGATCTGGGGATGCTGGCGGACCTTGGACTCCAGCTCGTCCACGTAGGGGGCGATGGCCTCGCCCTTCCAGGTGTTGAGCAAAAAGCGGGCGTTGCCGCCCAGGGTGTCGGTCTTTTCCACCAGGTGCACAGGGTAGCCGCTGTCGGCCAGGTTCAAGGCGGCGTTCATGCCGGCCACGCCGCCGCCGATGACCAGGGCGGACTTGGTAAGCTCCAGGTCCACCTGGTGCAGGGGCTCTACCAACACGGCCTTGGCCACGGCCATGCGCACCAGATCCTTGGCCTTGGCGGTGGCCTTGTCATGCTCGCCCTGGTGCACCCAGGAGTCCTGGTCGCGGATGTTGGCCATCTCGAATAGGTACTTGTTCAGGCCGGCCTCGCGGATGGTCTCCTGGAACAGGGGCTCGTGGGTGCGCGGGCTGCAGGAGGCCACCACCACGCGGTTGAGGTTGTGCTCGTCGATGGCGTTCTTGATCTTGGCCTGGGTGTCCTGGGAGCAGGTGAAGAGGTTGTCGTCCACGAAGGCCACATAGGGCAGGGTGGCGGCGTAGTCGCGCACCGCCGGCACGTCCACGATGCCGCCGATGTTGATGCCGCAGTTGCAGACAAAGACGCCCACGCGCGGCGACTGGCCGGAGACGTCCTTCTCGATGGGGTAGACCAATTCCTTGGTCAGGGTGCCCCGGCTCTGGGCCAGGTCGATGGAGGCGATGCCGGCGGCGGCCGAGGCCTCCATCACCGCCTGGGGGATGTCCTTGGGCCCGGAGAAGCTGCCGCAGGCGAAGATGCCGGGGCGGTTGGTGCCCACGGGCTGGAAGGAACTGGTCTCGGTGAAGTGGTACTTGGTCAGGTCGATGCCCAGGCGTTGGGCGGTCTCTATGGCCTCGGGGCCGGTCTGCAGGCCCACCGAGAGCACCACCATGTCGAAATGCTCTTCCTTGGCCTCGCCGTCCTCGGTGGCGTACTCGATGCGCAGTCTTTCACCCTCGATGGGATCGATGGTGTGCACGCGGCTTCTGATGAAGCGCACGCCGTGCTCCTCGCGGGCGCGGTCGTAGTACTTCTCGAAGTCCTTGCCGTAGGTGCGCATGTCCATATAGAAGATGGCGGTGTCCAGGGGCTCATGGGAGTGCTCCTTGGCGATCACCGCTTCCTTGATGGCGTACATGCAGCACACCGCCGAGCAGTAGCCGTTGTCGCAGTGGTTGATGTCGCGGCTGCCCACGCACTGCAACCAGGCGATTTTCTTGGGCTCCACGCCGTCGCTGGGGCGCTGCAAATGCCCCTGGTAGGGACCGGAGGCGCTTAGGACGCGCTCGAACTCCATGGCCGTGAGCACGTTGGGGTGCTTGGAGTAGGCGTAGGTCTCGAACAGCGAGGGGTCGAAGGGATCAAAGCCCGGGGCCAGGATCACGCTGCCCACGTTGATGGACATATCCTGGGCCACCTGGTCGTGGGCCGGGGCCTTGGCCTTGCAGGCCTCCACGCACTGCAAGCACTCGCAGCACACGCCGCAGTTGAGGCAGCGCTCGCCTTCGGCCGCCACCTGCTCGGGGGAAAGCCCCAGCTCGAACTGGCTGAAGTCCTTTTTGCGCTCCTCGGCCCCGCGGTAGGCCATGTGGGCGCGGGCGGCTTTCGGCATATTGGCCGGGATGGGGTTGTAGTCCTGCTGGTCCTCGGGCAGGAGCTTCATCTTTTCGCGGCCGGCCGCCAGGTCCTCGCCCTTGAAGAAGCGATCGATGGATACCGCCGCCTCGCGGCCGGCGGCCACGGCGCCGATGGCGATCCAGGGGCCGGTGACCACGTCGCCGCCGGCGAAGACGCCGGGCAGGTTGGTGGCCATGGTGAGCTGATCGGCCACGATGGTGCCCCGGGGGCTCACCTCCAGGGGGCTGTTGTCGCCCAGGAAGGACAGGTCGGTGCGCTGGCCGATGGCCTTGATGACCATGTCGGCGGCGATCTCCTGGGTGCTGGCCTCGTCGTACTCGGGGGCGAAGCGCTTGTTCTCGTCAAAGACCCGCGTGACCTTCTTGAGCACCAGGCCGGAGACTTGGCCGCCGGCGGCCTTGATCTCCTTGACGCCGAAGCGGTGGATGAACTCGATGCCCTCCTCCAGGGCCTCGGTGATCTCCCAGGGGCTGGCCGGTTGCTCCTCGGCCGACTCCAGCATGACCATGGTCACGGCGGCGGCGCCCTTGCGCAGGGCCGTGCGGGCCGCGTCGATGGCCACGTTGCCGCCGCCCACCACCACCACCTTTTGGCCGGCCGGCACGGGCTGATCCAGGGCCACGCCGCGCAGGTAGTCCAGGGCGGCGATGACCTGGGGGTTGTCCTCGCCGGGCACCCGCAGGTCAAAGCTCTTGGGCGCGCCTACGCCCAGGAAGATGGCCTTGAAGCCCTGAGCCTTGAGGTCGTCCAGGGTCAGGTCCTTGCCGATGGGGCTGTTTAGCTTGATCTCCACGCCCAGGGCGGCGATGTTGTCGATCTCTTTTTGCAGGACCTCGGCGGGCAGGCGGTAGGAGGGCACGCCCACGGCCAGGGCGCCGCCGGCCTTGGGCAGGGCCTCGAAGATGGTGGACTTGATGCCCTGGCGGGCCAATTGGTAGGCGCAGGACAGACCGGCCGGGCCGGCGCCCACGATGGCCACGCGCTCGGGGCGGGCCTCGGCCAGGGGCAGCTCGATATTCTCGATGCCCACGGCGTCGGCCACGAAGCGCTTGATGTCGCGGATGGCCACGGCCTCGTCAACCTGCAAGCGGCGGCACTCGCCCTCGCAGGGGTGGGGGCAGATGCGGCCGATGACCCCGGGCAGGGGCAGGTCGTCCATGATGATGGACAGGGACTCCTTGTACTTGCCCACCTTGGCCATCTGCACGTAGCCCTGCACGTTCAGGTTGGCCGGGCAGGTGATCTTGCAGGGGGCGCGGTCCAGCTTGGTGATGGCGTAGGAGTTGGGGAAGGCCTGGGCATAGCGCTTGTTGGTGGCCTTGCAGGTGTTTAGCCCTTGGTTGAACTCATTGGGCAGGGCCACCGGGCAGGCCTCGATGCAGTCGCCGCAGGCCGTGCACTTCTCGGGGTCGATGTAGCGGGGCTTTTGGTGCACCTCCACCAGGAAGTTGCCCGCCTCGCCGGCGATGGCCTGCACCTCGGCGTTGGTGATGATCTCGATGTTCAGGTGCCGCCCGCACTCCACCAGTTTGGGAGAGACGATGCACATGGCGCAGTCGTTGGTGGGGAAGGTCTTGTCCAACTGCGCCATGCGGCCGCCGATGGCCGAGGTCTTTTCCACCAGGTAGACGTAATAGCCCGCGTTAGCCAGGTCCAAGGACGCCTGCACCCCGGCGATGCCCGCGCCCACTACCATTACCGCTCCGACCTTGCTGTCTTTTGCGTTTGCCATTTCTTCGTCCTTCAACCTGGGGCGGGGAGGGCGGCTTTAGGCCCCGCCCCGTCCGGGATGGGTTTTAGCCGCTCGGGAGAACGGCCCGCTACGCGCATTCGCGGCCAAGGGTGGTGGTGACTTGTGAAATAGTAACTTAAATCATCGAACATATTATTACAGGGGTCTTTGGGACCATACACAAAAAAAACTCGGGGGGCAAGCCCCCCGAGTTGGGATGCACAAAGCTTTTATTGTGCGGTCTAGAAGATGCCCTTGACCTTGCCGGTCTTTACATCCACGTCCACGCGGCGGTAGGCCGGGTCGGAGGCGGTGCCGGGCATGAGGGTGATGGCGCCGGCCACCGGGACCACGAAGCCCGCGCCGCCATAGATAAGGATGTCGCGCACGAACAGGCGCCAATCCTTGGGCACGCCCTTGAGGGACGGGTTGTCGGTCAAGGAAAGGTGGGTCTTGACCATGCAGGTGCCCAGCTTGGACAGCTCGGGGTCGGCCTCGATGCGCTTGGCCTTGGTCAGGGCCTCGGCCGAGAAGTCGGCGCCGTCAGCCCCGTAGACTTCCTTGGCGATCTTGTTGATGCGCTCGCGCACCGGCATCTTGAGGTCGTAGAGCAGCTTGAAGTCGTTCTTCTCGGCGCAGGCGTCCACCACCGCGTCGGCGAACTCGAGCGCGCCGTCGCCGCCCTTTTCCCAGTGACGGGACAGGGCCACGCGGGCGCCGGCTTCCTCGGCCAGGCGGCGCACCGCGGCGATCTCGCCCTTGGTGTCGGTGTAGAAGGCGTTGATGCACACCACGGGGTTGATGCCGGCCTTCTTGACGGTGTTGATGTGGTGAACCAAGTTGGCGCAGCCGGCCTCGACCCAGCCCACGTTCTCCTTGCCGTACTCAGCCGGCATGGGCTTGCCGGGCACCGGGATGGGGGCGCCACCGTGGCACTTCAGGGCCCGGATGGTGGCCACGACCACGGCGCAGTGGGGCTTCAGGCCGCTGTAGCGGCACTTCAGGTTCCAGAACTTCTCGAAGCCGATGTCGGCGCCGAAGCCGGACTCGGTCACGTGGTAGTCGCCCAGCTTGAGGCCCACGCGGTCGGCGATGATGGAGCTCTGGCCGATGGCGATGTTGGCGAACGGGCCGGCGTGCACGAAGACCGGCTGGCCTTCCAGGGTCTGCATCAGGTTGGGGTTGAGGGCCTCGACCATCCAGGCGGTCATGGCGCCGGCCACGTCCAGGTCATTGGTGGTCACCGCGGCGCCGGTGTACTTGTTGTAGCCCACGATGATCTTGCCCATGCGCTCGCGCATGTCCTTCAGGTCCTTGGCCACGGCCAGGATGGCCATGATCTCGGAGGACACGGCGATGCCGAACTTGCTCTGCATCATGAAGCCGTCGGACTTGCCGCCCATGCCGATGATGATGTTGCGCAGGCTCTGGGCGCAGAAATCGATGATCCAGCCCATCTCCGGGCGGCGGGGGTCGATGTCCAGGCGCTTCAGGCCGCGCTTGGCCAACTGGGCGTCATTGTAGTTGAACTCGTGCTGCATGCGCGAGGTCATGGCCACCATGCCCAGGTTGTGGGCGTTCATGATGGCGTTGATGTCGCCGGTGAGCCCCAGGCTGAAGGGGGTCAGCGGGATGCACTGGGCCAGACCGCCACCGGCCGCCGAGCCCTTGATGTTCATGGTGGGGCCGCCGGAGGGCTGACGAATGGCCGCGGTCACGTTGATGCCGCGCTTGCCCAGGCCCTGCACCAGACCCATGGAGGAGGTGGACTTGCCCTCGCCCAGGGGGGTGGGGGTGATGGCGGTGACGTCGATGTACTTGCCGTCGGGCTTTTTGGCCAGACGCTTGACCACCTTCATGAAGTCGACCTTGGCCACGTAATGGCCGTAGGGCAGGAGCTCCTCGTCGGTGATCCCCAGCTCCTCGGCGATCTGACGAATCGGCTTCATGTATTTTTCGGCGGCTTCTGCGATCTCAAAGTCCTTGGCGCCTTTGGCCGGATCCGGCAGCTTGGGCATGGTCTTCCTCCTAAAATAAGTGCTCAGCGATTGTACAACTTCAAGGCGGAAGGCCTTGTGCGGTCCGCTCCGCCCCCGCCCACGTCGATCTGGCGTCTGTCCACGGTTGGTGGAGAACGCTCCGCCCCTGGCGACCCCAGATCATAAAAACCGTTTACCCACGGGCAAATAGCACGCTTCTGTACTGGGCGTCAAGAAAATTGCTGCACATTGGCGGGAGTTAGGACGAGCCTTGTGCCATGACCGGCCACGCCCGGGCCCGCGGGGGGAGAGACAAGTCGCCGAATGTCCTAATATACTCGTAATATATAGGTGAATAGATTGAACATACTGAATCCACGGGATTAAGTGGGTTAACGCTTTGAATTGACAGCCGCGGGAGACAATGCTATGTGAAGCTGGTTGCATTTCCTTGGGAGGAGGGGCGCTGGCCAATCCTCCCCGGCACCCGCAAGGGCAATCCACATCTCTCAAAGCCCGGCAGTATTGCCACTAACGGAGGCGTCATGTTTGAAATTTTATCCAAAACCGAGCTGGCGCAGGGCACGGTGGTGGCCAACGAAATCAGGGCGCCCAAGATCGCGCAAAAAGCCAAGCCCGGCCAATTCGTGATTCTCAGGGTCAACGAAACCGGCGAGCGCATCCCGCTGACCATGGCCGACAGCGATCCCAAGAAGGGCACCATCACCATCATCTACCAGGTGGTGGGTAAAAGCACCGCCCTCCTGAAGAGCCTGAACGTCATGGATCACATCCAGGACATCGCCGGCCCCCTGGGCAGCCCCACGCCCATAGAGAAGAAGGGCACCATCATCTGCGTGGGCGGTGGCACCGGCGTGGCCGTCTTGCACCCCATCACCCGGGGCTTCAAGCAGGCCGGCAACAAGGTCATCGCCATCATCGGCGCACGCAACAAAGAGCTCTTGATCATGGAAGACAAGATGAAGGTGGCCAGCGACGAGCTCTACGTCTGCACCGACGACGGCTCCTATGGCCACCACGGCTTTGTCACCGACGTGCTGCGCGAGCAACTGACCAAGCTGGGCTCGGAGGTCAAGGAGGCGGTGTGCATCGGGCCGGTGCCCATGATGAAGTTCTGCTGCAAGGTCACCGCCGAGTTCGGGGTGCCCACCATGGTCAGCCTCAACGCCATCATGGTCGACGGCACGGGCATGTGCGGCTGCTGCCGGGTGGCGGTGGGCGGCGAGACCAAGTTCGCCTGCGTGGACGGCCCGGAATTCGACGGGCACAAGGTGGACTTCGAAGGGCTGGGCTTAAGGCTCACCGCCTACCAGAAGCAGGAGCGCGAGGCCATGGAGGCTTACCAGCGCAAATGTTCCTGCGCCAGCCAGTCCTAAGCGACCTCAACCGCCATTAGCCAGGAGACGCCGAACATGGCCGAAGATAAGAAGCAAAAAACCCCTCGCCAGAAGATGCCCGAGCAGCCGGCCAGCGTGCGCCGGCGCAATTTCCAGGAAGTGCCCCTGGGCTACACCGCCGAGCAGGCCCAGGCCGAGGCCAGCCGCTGCTTGCAGTGCAAGAAGCCGGCCTGCGTGGAGGGCTGCCCGGTGGGGGTCTTCATCCCCGAGTTCATCCACCACATCGCCGAGGGCGACTTTACCAAGGCCATCTTGAAGCTGTGGGAAAAGAACTCCCTGCCGGCGGTCTGCGGTCGGGTCTGCCCCCAGGAGAGCCAGTGCCAGGGCCGCTGCATCGTGGGCAAGAAGGACGACCCGGTGGGCATCGGCAACCTGGAGCGCTTCGCCGCCGACTGGGCCCGGGGCCGCTCCGACATCCCCATGCCGCCGGTGGCGGCCAAGACCGGCAAGAAGGTGGCCGTGGTGGGCTCCGGCCCCGGCGGGCTCACCGTGGCCGGCGACCTGATCCGCAAGGGCCACGAGGTGACCATCTTCGAGGCCTTCCACAAGCCCGGCGGCGTGCTGGTCTACGGCATCCCCGAGTTCCGTCTGCCCAAGGAGATAGTGGCCAGCGAGGTCAACTTCCTGGAGCGCCTGGGCTGCCAGGTGGAGTGCAACGCCGTGGTGGGCTCCCAGATCACCGTGGACGAGCTCTTGACCACCGAGGGCTATGACGCCGTGTACCTGGGCGTGGGCGCCGGCCTGCCCAGCTTCCTGAAGATTCCGGGCGAGAACCTCATCGGCGTCTACAGCGCCAACGAGTACCTCACCCGCTCCAACCTGATGAAGGCCTATCTCTTCCCAGAGTACGACACGCCCCTGGTGCGCGGCGAGCACGTCTGCGTCTTCGGCGGCAGCAACGTGGCCATGGACTCCTTGCGCACGGCCATGCGCATGGGCTGCGATGACGTCAAATGCGTCTATCGCCGCTCCCGCGACGAGATGCCGGCCCGGGCCGAGGAGCTGCACCACGCGGAGGAGGAGGGCATCCAGTTCTTCTACCTGCACTCGCCCCTGCGCTTTTTGGGCGATGAGCGCGGCTGGCTCAAGGCCGTGGAGCTGCAGGAGATGGAGCTGGGCGAGCCCGACGCCAGTGGCCGCCGCCGGCCGGTTCCCAAGCCCGGCAGCGTCAAGACCATCGACTGCGACCTGGCCATCATCGCCGTGGGCTCCGGGGCCAATCCGCTGATCACCGCCACCACCCCGGGTCTGGAAGTCAACAAGTGGGGCTACATCGTGGCCGATGACGACGGCAAGACCAAGAAGGCCGGCGTGTGGGCCGGCGGCGACATCGTCACCGGCGCGGCCACGGTCATCCTGGCCGCTGGCGCCGGTCGTCTGGCCGCCGACAGCATCCACAAGCACCTGACCTGGGGCTGGTAGCCAGTTACAATAATGTAGTGCCAACGGGAACGAGAGGGGTTGTGGCCCCTCTCGTTCCACTTTATAATTAACCTCCACCCCCGGAAAGCCGACTATTGTCCGGGGTATTTAGCCAGCCAGCAATCCCGCTCCGTGGCCAGGGGGCCCGCGGCGGGGGAGGCCCCCATGATCGACGTGCAGAGCCAGCTCGACGACCGCAACATCGCCATCGACAAGGTGGGGGTGAAAAACATTCGCTACCCCATCACCGTGCTGGACCGCGCCAACGGCACCCAGCAGACGGTGGCCTCCATCAACATGTACGTCAACCTGCCCCACCAGTACAAGGGCACCCACATGAGCCGTTTCATCGAGCTCTTGTCCGAGTACTCCAACAACATCAACATCCGCAACCTGAGCGATATCCTGGAGGAGATGAAGCGGCGGCTGGCCGCCGAGAGCGCCCACATAGAGGTGGAGTTCCCCTACTTCATCAACAAGTCGGCGCCGGTCAGCGGGGCCCAGGGGCTGATGGAATACGGCGTGGCCTTTCGGGGCTCGCTCAACGGCAAGGGCTACGATCTGGTGGTGGAGGTGACGGCGCCGGTGACCACCCTGTGCCCCTGCTCCAAGGAGATCAGCCAGGGCGGGGCCCACAACCAGCGCGGCCTGGTGCGCCTGGCCGTGCGCTTCAAGCGTTTCATCTGGATAGAGGACCTGATCCGCCTGGTGGAGAACTCGGCCAGCTCGGAGGTCTTTTCGGTATTGAAACGCGACGACGAGAAGTTCGTCACCGAGCGCGCCTACGCCACGCCCCGCTTTGTGGAGGACGTGGTGCGCGAGGTGGCCTGCAAGCTGGGTCAGGACCCCAACATCACCTGGTTTACGGTGGACAGCGAGAATTTCGAGTCCATCCACAACCATTCGGCCTACGCCTACATCGAACAAGATAAAAGGGCTTAGGGACCGGCCATGGCCCAGCCCACCCCGCCGCCGGAGAGCGAGCTTTCCTGGGAGTATTTTCGGGCCTCCGGCCCCGGCGGCCAGCACCGCAACAAGGTGGAGACGGCCGTGCGGCTGACCCACCTGCCCACGGGCATCGTGGTCACGGCCAGCGAGCGCCGCTCCCGCCAGCAAAACCGCGAGAAGGCCCTGGAGCGCCTGGCCAAGCGCCTGGCCGACCTTAACGCCCCGGTCATCCCCCGGCGGGCCACCCGGCCCAGCCAGGCCGCGCGCATGCGGCGCCTGGAGGCCAAGCTGGCCCGGGCGCGCACCAAGGCCCTGCGCCAGCGTCCCACCAGCGCCGACTAGGCCTGTGCGGCCGGCCCTTTTTTGTAAAGCCCAGGGTTGTGACGAAAACGGGACGGGCGGGGATAAACCCCGCCCGTCTTCGCTCTAGCGATATCAGCCCTGGGTGAAGTAGCCCGGCTGGTAGGTGAATTTTTCCAGGGGTATCTCCGGCTCGCTGAAGCCCAGCACGTCCTCCAGGGGCAAGAACGAGGGGGCCAGGGGCAGCTTGTCCAGCACGTGGTGGATCTCCTCGGTGGTCATCTCCACCTCGCGCTGGCAGCCCTTGGGCTTGATGGTCAGACCCAGGGGCTGGAAGAAATTGACGTAGCTTTGCAGGTCCTCGTCGTAGAGATCGATGAAGATGCCCGTGAAGCTGACGAAGTCATAGGGCCTGAAGGCCTGGGAGCGCACCGCGTCGGTGAGGTTGTTGTGGTTCAGGGCGGTGTTGATGATGGCCGCCTTGAGCCCGGCCGGGGAATGGGCCGCCGAGACGATGTGCTTCATGTAGGGCAGGAGCTTTTGCCGGGGCTGGCCGGACTCGTCCAGGGGGGCCTTGGTGTCAAAAATGTTGAAGAAGGGATTGGTCAGGGCCCGGCCGATGGGCGTGGGCAGCGGCGAGTGGAAGGAACTGGCCTGCTCTGGCGTCAGGCATTCCACGAAACGGGGGTTAAGGTAGAACAGTGAGCGCCCCACCAGGGTGTGGGTGTGGGGCAGGTCGTCCTTATAGTCCACGGCCTCGGCGGTCAGCGCCTCCAGGTCCACCAAGAGCTTGATGTGGTGGCTGGACCAGTCGGGGTGCAGGAACTCGTTGGGGACGCTCACCAGGAGACGGTCGCCGCCGGGGTTGTAGGCGAAGATGTTGCGGCAGGCGTCCTCGTAGACCTTTTTGAAGGGCTCGATGACGCCCATCAGGTAGCCGCAGTCGGTGGAGAACTCCTGGTGCAGGGGACGCCAGATGGCCCCGAAGCGGCCGCCGCCCTCGCCGGGCACGTAACCCACGTGGCTGCCGCCGAAATCCAGGTTGATGCCGCCGTGGTGGGTGGCGGCGCCCAGGCTGGCCTCGTTGAACATGCCGCCGATGGCCCCCTTGTCAAAGGGGTACTGGCCGGTGTAGGCATACAGGCACAGGTCCACGCCAAAGACCGACTCGTCGGCGCAGCGCCACTTGCAGGGCAGGGCGGTGTCGGGGTTGTAGTCGAAACCCATCTTGCGGATGGTGTCGCTCTGCAAAAAGGTCATGGCCTTGCCCAAAAAATCCTGAAAAAGGAAGGGGCGCCGGCTGAAGAGCACGCGGGTCTCCGGCACCTTGGGCAAGAAGGCTTCGGGCTGGCAATAGGCGGGCAGCCATCCGCGGTTGGATTTTTTCACGGGTTCCTCCTGCGGGGGTTGGGGCCTTTGGTTCCGCGCGGGTCCCGCCCGCGGCGCGGCCATCTTAGCACAAGCTCTGGCCCGGGTGGACAGGGCAATACGCCCGGGCGATGATAAAATGTCCATGGACGGGCCTCGTCCGCTATTGCTAAATTGTAGGCGGGCTTGGCCCGGCGCCCCGGCGGGCGCCAGCAGCTACGCAGTCGGCAGGCCAGGGAGTCAGGGACCGTGAAACGCAAGATCATTATCCTCGTGGTGGTGGCCGGGCTATTGACGGCCGGGGTGTTGGCCTATCGGCAATACCGCGGCGACGGCTCGGCCGACCTCAAGGCCATACGCCTCTCAGGGCACATCGAGACCACCGAGACCGACCTGGCCTTCAAGGTGCCGGGCAAGGTGTCGGCGGTGCGTTTCGAGGAGGGCGACCAGGTGCCGTCCGGCCAACTGGTGGCCGAGCTGGAGGACCAGGACCTGCGCCAAGACGTGGCCCTGGCCGAGGCCCGCCAGGCGGCGGCCCGGGCCACCCTGGACAAGCTCCTGGCCGGCAACCGCCCCCAGGAACTGGGCGATGCCCAGGCCGCCCTGGCCCAGGCCCAGGCCGACCTGGCCGACAAGGCCCGCGACCTGGGGCGCCAGGAGGCCCTGTTCAAGCGGGGGGCCACGCCCCAGGCCAACCTGGACAAGGCCCGCCTGACCCACATCGTGGCCCAGGAGGCGGCCCAGCGGGCCAAGGAACGCCTGAGTCTGGTCAAGGAGGGCTTCCGCCGCGAGGACATCGCCGCCGGCCGGGCCGACCTGGCCCAGACCACGGCCGCCCTGGATCTGGCCCGCACCCGCCTGGGCTATGCCCGCCTGCTGGCGCCGGTAGGCGGCGTGGTGCTGGTGCGCCAGGCCGAGCCCGGCGAGGTGCTGGCCGTGGGCTCGCCGGTGATCACCCTGGGCGACCTGAACGGCGTGTGGCTGGAGGGCTACATCCCCGAGACCCAGCTGGCCATGGTGCGCCTGGGGCAAAAGGCCTTTGTCACCACCGACACCTATCCCGGCAAGCGCTACCCGGCCCGGGTGGCCTACATCTCCTCAAAAGCCGAGTTCACGCCCAAGACCGTGGAGACCCAGAAGGAGCGCGTGACCCTGGTCTACCGCACCAAGGTGCGGGCCGAGAACCCCGACCAGGAACTCAAGCCGGGCATGCCCGGCGAGGCGGTCATCCCCCTGGAGCCGTCCCAGCCCAGCGCCGATGCCAAGCCCTGAAACGGCCATAGACACCCAGGACCTGGGCAAGCGCTTCGGGGAGCTGGCGGCCGTAACGGCCCTGCAACTCAACGTCGCCAGGGGGGAGTCCTTCGCCCTGGTGGGGCCTGACGGCGCCGGCAAGACCACCACCATCCGCATGCTCTGCGGCATCATGGACCCTGACCAGGGCCGGGCCACGGTGCTGGGCCTGGACACGGTCAAGGCCGCCGAGGAGATCAAGGAGCGCATCGGCTACATGCCCCAGCGCTTCGGGCTCTACGACGACCTCACCGTGGACGAGAACATAGCCTTCTACGCCGATCTCTACCAGGTGAGCAAGCAAGACCGGCGGGAGAAGGTGCCAGATTTGTTGGGGTTTTCCAACCTGACCCCCTTCCGCGACCGCCTGGCCGGGCAGCTCTCGGGCGGCATGCGCCAGAAGCTGGGCCTGGCCTGCGCCCTGATACACACCCCGGAGCTGCTTATCCTGGACGAGCCCACCTGCGGCGTGGATCCGGTGAGCCGGCGGGAGTTCTGGCACATCCTCTACCGCCTTTTGAGCGGCGGTATGACCATCTTCGTCTCCACGGCCTACCTGGACGAGGCCGAGCGCGCCCACCGGGTGGGGTTGATGCACAAGGGCCGCCTCTTGGTGGCCGACACGCCCGCGGCGGTGCGCGGGCGCTTCGAGGGCCAGCTCATGGAGGTGCACCTGGAGGACCTGCGGGCCGGCCGCCGCGCCTTGGAGGAACTGCCCCAGGTGCGCCGGGTTTTGGCTCGGGGGGACCGCCTGATGGTCACAGTGGACGATCGCCAGGCGGCCTGGCCGGCCATCCTGGCCGCCCTGGCCCGGGCCGGCCAGGCCGGGGCCCGCTGGGTGCCGGCCGAGCCCAACTTGGAGGACCTTTTCGTGCAGATCATCGCCGAGCAGGAGCCCGAGGCTTGAACAGCGGGCTGGCCATAGAGGTGCGCGACCTGACCCGAGACTTCGGTGCCTTCCGGGCCGTGGACCACGTCAGCTTCCAGGTGCACAAGGGGCAGATATTCGGGTTTTTGGGTCCCAACGGCGCCGGCAAGTCCACCACCATCCGCATGCTCAACGGTCTGTTGTTGCCCAGCAGCGGCGGCGGCAGCGTGGCCGGCCTGGACATCGTCAAGGACCATGCCCACATCAAGCAGATCATCGGCTACATGAGCCAGAAGTTCTCCCTGTACGACGACCTGACCGTGCAGGAGAACCTGACCTTTTTTGGCGGCATCTACGGCCTCAGGGGGGCGCGGCTCAAGGAGCGCTCCCACCAGGTCTTGAGCCTGGTGGACCTCTTGGACCGGCGCTCCCAGCCCACCCGCACCCTGGCCGGCGGCCTGCGCCAGCGCCTGGCCCTGGCCTCGTCAATCCTGCACGAGCCCTCGATCCTGTTTCTGGACGAGCCCACCAGCGGCGTGGACCCCAACTCCCGGCGCAACTTCTGGGAGCTGATCAGCGACATGGCCCAGCGCGGGGTCACGGTGCTGGTTACCACCCATTATCTGGACGAGGCCGAATACTGCGACCGCCTGGTGCTCATCTACCAGGGCCGCCTGGTGGCCCAGGGCACCCCCCTGGAGCTGAAGCAGGCCCTGCCGGGGCGGGTGCTGTGCCTGCGCACCGACGACCTGGGGCAGGCCCTGGAGGCGGTGCAGGGTATGCCCCAGGTGCTGGAGGCCAACATCTTCGGCGATAGCTTGCATCTGTCGGTCTCGGAGGATATGGAAAGCGACCAGGACTTGCGCCTGGCCCTGGAGGCCCGGGGGGTTTCCTGCCGCCGCCTGGAAGAGATAGAACCCAGCCTGGAAGACGCCTTCATCTCCTACATCGAAGCCGCAAAAGATAAAACATAATAAATTAATTTTATTACACCTTGGGGCTGCCCAACCGCCGTTGGCGACGCGCTGACGACCTGGCCCGGGTCGTCGTCCATGACCCGCGGGGCAGACCTGGTTTTGGCGGGGCGAGGTCGCGGGTGGCCGCCTGCCTGCCGGTGTTGCGCTTTGCCGTGGGGGTGCTAGAATGAACGATCATTCTAATTTGTGCGGGCGACTACCGGCGCCGCCCGCACACCGCCAGCCCCGGTCCGGGGCGCGCGGACGCAAGACGCCGAGCCGACCGGCGGCCATGAGGGGCCGGGGCGGCGATGGAGCAAGAAGAACGCCACGGCACCGGCGCCCAGCGGGGCCGGTGCCGTGGATAACCACCTTCCCAGGAGTTAGTCATGCCGATGAAACGAAATATCGCGCTGGCCGTGGCCGGGGCTTTATTGTTGGTGGTGGGCGGGCTGGTGGCGTTCCAGGGGCAGCCCCAGGCCGAGGGCCCCTCCCCGGCCATGGAGCCGGAGGTGGGGGTGATCACCCTGGAGCCCCAACGCGTGGCCTTGGAGGCTCAACTGGCCGGCCGCACCACCCCCTATCTCATCGCCGAGGTGCGGCCTCAGGTGGGCGGCATCGTCAAAAAACGCCTGTTCGTGGAAGGCTCGGACGTAAAGGCCGGCCAGGCCCTGTACCAGATCGATCCGGCCACCTACCAGGCCGCCCTGGACAGCGCCAAGGCCACCCTGGCCAAGGCCGAGGCCAATCTTTTCGCGGCCAAGCTCAAGGCCGGGCGTTACAAGGACCTGGTGGCCATCAACGCCGTGAGCCAGCAGAACTATGATGACGCCTTCGCGTCCCTTAAGCAGGCCGAGGCCGACGTGGCCGGGGCCAAGGCCGCCCAGGACACCGCGCGCATCAATGTGGAATACACCCGGGTCACCTCGCCCATCTCTGGGCGCATCGGCCGCTCCTCGGTGACCCAGGGCGCCCTGGTCACCGCCAACCAGGCCGCCAGCCTGGCCACGGTGCAGCAGATGCACCCCATCTACGTGGACGTGACCCAATCCAGCACCGAGCTCTTGAAGCTCAAGCGCCAATTGGCCAGCGGCCAGCTCAAGAGCGCTGGCAAGGACAAGGCCCGGGTGAAGCTGATCCTGGAGGACGGCAGCGACTACCCCCAGGAGGGCGTCTTGCAGTTCTCCGACGTGACCGTGGACCAGGGCACCGGGGCCATAACCCTGCGGGCCGTGTTCCCCAATCCCCAGCAGGAACTCCTGCCCGGCATGTACGTGCGGGCCATCCTGGAGACCGGCGTGGATGACCAGGCACTCCTGGTGCCCCAGCGGGGGGTGACCCGCAACAACAAGGGCGAGGCCACGGTGCTGGTCCTGGAGGCCGACAACCGGGTGCAGATGCGCACCCTGGCCGTGGAGCGGGCCGTGGGCGACCAGTGGCTGGTGAACTCCGGGGTGCAGGCCGGCGAGCGGGTGATCGTGGAAGGCTTGCAAAAGGTGCGTCCCGGGGCCACGGCCAAGGCCGTGCCCTTTGTCAAGCCCGCCCCCGGCGGCAACGGAAGCTAAGGGGCATACCTAATGGCACGCTTTTTTATAGACCGGCCCATCTTCGCCTGGGTCATCGCCATCGTCATCATGCTGGCCGGGGTGCTGTCCATCCACACCCTGCCCATAGCCCAATACCCGGCCATCGCGCCCACGGCGGTGCAGATCAACGCAAACTATCCGGGCGCCTCGGCCAAGACCCTGGAGGACACGGTCACCCAGGTCATTGAGCAGCAGATGAAGGGCATCGACCACCTGTCGTATCTGTCCTCCACCAGCGACTCCTCGGGCAGCGCCACCGTAACCCTCACCTTCGACGCCCGCACCGACCCGGATATCGCCCAGGTGCAGGTGCAGAACAAGCTGCAACTGGCCCTGTCGCTGTTGCCCCAGGAGGTGCAGAAGCAGGGCGTGCAGGTTTCCAAGTCCACCTCCAACTTCCTCATGGTGGTGGGTTTCTACTCCGAAGACGGCAGCATGAACCGCATCGACCTGGCCGACTACGTCTCCGCCCACGTGCTGGACGTGCTGAGCCGCGTGGATGGCGTGGGCGACGTGACCCTGTTCGGCTCCCAGTATTCCATGCGCATCTGGATGGACCCCGACAAGCTTAACAACTACAAGATGATGCCCTCCGACATCAGCGCCGCCGTCCAGGCCCAGAACGCCCAGATATCGGCCGGTCAGTTGGGCGGCACCCCCTCGGTGGAGGGCCAGCAGCTAAACGCCACCATCACCGCCCAGAGCCGCCTGCAGACAGTCGAGCAGTTCGGCGACATCCTGCTCAGGGTCAACAGCGACGGCTCCACGGTGCGCCTCAAGGATGTGGCCCGCATCGAGCTGGGCAGCGAGAACTACGATATCGTCTCCCATTACAACGGCAAGCCCTCCACGGGTTTGGCGGTCAAGCTGAGCACCGGCGCCAACGCCCTGGACACCGCCCAAGCGGTGCGCAAGCAGATGGCCGAACTGGCCAAGATTTTTCCGCCAGGCATGAAAACCGTCTACCCCTTTGACACCACGCCCTTCGTGCGGGTGTCCATCGAGGAGGTGGTCAAGACCCTGATCGAAGCCATCGCACTGGTCTTTTTGGTGATGTATCTGTTCTTGCAGAATTTCAGGGCCACGCTCATCCCCACCATAGCGGTGCCGGTGGTGCTCTTGGGCACCTTCGGGGTGCTGGCGGCCTTTGGCTACTCCATCAACACCCTGACCATGTTCGGCACCGTGCTGGCCATCGGCCTGTTGGTGGATGACGCCATCGTGGTGGTGGAGAACGTGGAGCGCGTGATGCGCGAGGACGGCCTGTCTCCCAAGGAGGCCACCCGCAAGTCCATGGACCAGATCACCGGCGCCCTGGTGGGCATCGCCCTGGTGCTCTCGGCGGTCTTCGTGCCCATGGCCTTCTTCGGCGGCTCCACCGGCGTCATCTACCGCCAGTTCTCCATCACCATCGTCTCGGCCATGGTGCTCTCGGTGCTGGTGGCCCTGATCCTCACTCCCGCCCTGTGCGCCACCATGCTCAAGCCGGTGAGCGCCGAGCGCCACCAGGCCAAGCGCGGCTTTTTCGGCTGGTTCAACCGCACCTTCGACCGGGGCAACCGTCGCTACCTTACGGTGGCCGGCTCCATGCTGGGTCGTTACGGGCGCTACCTGGTGGTCTACGCCCTCATCGTGGGCGGCATGGCTCTCTTGTTCCTGCGCCTGCCCACCGCCTTTTTGCCCGACGAGGACCAGGGCTTCATGTTCACCATGGTGCAGTTGCCGGCCGGCGCCACCCAGGTCCGCACCTTGAAGGTGCTGGAGGAGGTGCAGAATCACTTTCTGAATGATGAGAAGGAGGCGGTCAACTCCCTGTTCACGGTGTCTGGTTTCAGTTTCGCGGGCCGGGGGCAGAACATGGGCATAGCCTTCATCAGCCTCAAGGACTGGAGCGAACGCAACCGGGCCGATCTGCGAGCCAAGGCGGTGGCGGGCCGGGCCATGGCCGCCTTCTCCAAAATCCGCGACGCCATGGTCTTCGCCTTCACTCCCCCGGCGGTCATCGAATTGGGCAACGCCCAGGGCTTTGACCTGGAGCTGCAAGACCGGGCCGGTCTGGGTCACGAGGCCCTGATCGCCGCCCGCAACCAGTTCCTGGGGATGGCCGGCCAGAGCCCGGTGCTCATGGGCGTGCGCCCCAACGGCCAGGATGACACCCCGGAGTACAAGCTGGTCGTGGATCAGGCCAAGGCCGGGGCCCTGGGGCTCAAGCTGGCCGACGTCAACTCCGTGCTCTCCAGCGCCTGGGGCGGCAGCTACGTCAACGACTTCATCGACAAGGGCCGGGTCAAGAAGGTTTACCTGCAAGGCGAGGCCTCGGCGCGCATGCTGCCTTCCGACCTGGGCAAGTGGTACGTGCGCAACGCGGCGGGCGAGATGGTGGCTTTCACGGCCTTCGCCAACGCCCAATGGTCCTACGGCTCACCGCGCCTGGAACGCTACAACGGCTTGCCCTCGGTGGAGGTGCTGGGGCAACCCGCCCCTGGCAAGAGCTCGGGCGAGGCCATGCGCGTGGTGGAGGACATCGTCGCCAAATTGCCGCCGGGCGTGGGCTACCAATGGACCGGACTATCCTATCAGGAGCGCCTGTCGGGCTCCCAGGCCCCGGCCCTCTACGCCTTGTCCACCCTGGTGGTCTTTTTGTGCCTGGCGGCCTTGTATGAAAGCTGGTCCATACCCTTCGCGGTGCTCATGGTGGTGCCCCTGGGGGTCCTGGGGGCCTTGCTGGCGGCCTCCATGCGCGGGCTTTCCAATGACGTGTATTTCCAGGTGGGCCTCCTGACCACCATAGGGCTCTCGGCCAAGAACGCCATCCTCATCGTGGAGTTTGCCAAGGATCTGCACGAGCAGGGCATGGAGTTGGTCAAGGCCACCCTGGAGGCGGCCCGCCTGCGCCTCAGGCCCATCCTGATGACCTCCATGGCCTTCATGCTGGGCGTCTTGCCCCTGGCCATAACCACCGGCGCGGGATCGGGCAGCCAGAACGCCATCGGCACCGGCGTGTTGGGCGGCATGATCTCGGCCACGGTGCTGGGCGTCATCTTCGTGCCGCTGTTCTTCGTGCTGGTCAGCCGCACCTTCAGCCGCCGCAAACCCGCCGCGGAAGCGCCGGGAGGGGCGCCCCCAGACGGGCAGACCGCCGGAGACGCCGCCTCGGGACGGGAGGGTTAGTCATGGCCAAGAAAATCATGCCGCTGCTGGCGGCTCTGGTCCTCTTGTGCGGCTGCCAGAGCCTGGCCCCGCAATACAACCGCCCCGCCCCGCCGGTGCCCGGCGACTGGCCCGGCGGCCCGGCCTACGAGGCCGCGTCGGCCGGGCGGGCGGGGATGGCCGCGGCCATCGGCTGGCGCCAGGTGTTTCCGAGGCCAAGCTGGTCAAGCTGATCGAGACCAGCCTGGCCAACAACCGCGACCTGCGCGTGGCCCTGTTGAACATCGAGAAGGCCCGCGCCCAATATCAGGTGCAGCGCGCCGACCTGTTGCCCACCATCAACGCCACGGCCGGGGCCAACATCCAGCGCCTGCCGGCCGCCCTGTCCAGCAACGGCGACGCCATGATCAGCCGCCAGTACAGCGCCACCGTGGGCTTCAGCACCTATGAGCTGGACCTGTTCGGCCGCGTGAGAAGCCTCAACGATCAGGCCCTGGAGCAGTACCTGGCCAGCGAGGAGGCCGCCCGCTCGGCCCGGATAAGCCTGGTGGCCGAGGTGGCCGGCGCCTACCTGAACCTGGCCGCCGACCTGGAGCGCCTCAGGCTGGCCCAGGAAACCCTGGCCAGCCAGCGGGCCTCCTATGAGTTGACCAATCGCAGCTTCGAGGTGGGCGTCTCCTCGGCCCTGGACCTGCGCCAGGCCCAGACCAGCGTGGAGACCGCCCGGGGCGACGTGGCCCGTTTCACCACCCTGGTGGCCCAGGACAGCAACGCCCTGAATCTTTTGGCCGGCGCCGCCGTGCCGCCGGAACTGTTGCCCCAGGGCATGGCCGACGCCATCTCGGCCCTCAAGGCCCTGCCGGTGGGCACGCCCTCCGAAGTGCTGGTACAGCGGCCGGACATCCTGGCGGCCGAGCATCGCCTCAAGGCCGCCAACGCCAACATCGGCGCGGCGCGGGCTCGATTTTTCCCCAGCATCACCCTGGTCGGCGGCGGGGGCACGGCCAGCAACCAATTGGACCAGCTTTTCCGGGCGGGCACCGGCTATTGGAATTTCGTGCCCACGGTGAACCTGCCCATCTTCGACACCGGCCGCAACCTGGCCTTTTTGGAGACGGCCCAGGCCGAGCGCGATATCGCCGTGGCCCAATATGAGAAGGCCATCCAGGCCGCCTTCCGGGAGGTGGCCGACGCCCTGGCCCTGCGCGGCACCCTGGCCGAGCAGTTGGCGGCTCAGCAAGCCCTGGTGGAAGCCACCAGCGAGAGCTATCGCCTGTCAGAGGCTCGCTTCAGGCGCGGGGTGGACAGCTACATGTCGGTGTTGGACTCCCAGCGGTCCTCCTATGGCGCTCAGCAGGGGCTGATCACCGTGCGCCTGTCGCGCCTGACCAATCTGGTGACGCTCTACAAGGCCCTGGGCGGGGGCTGGCGGGAGAGCAGTGCGGGGCAAGCCAGCCAACCCGTGGTCGCCGCCAAACCCTGATTGGGAGTCGGAACCTGCCGGAGCGATACTCCGACAGGCTCCGAGGCTACCGGGAGGGCGCGGAAGGATACCCTGGTTTAGGAGCAAGTAGAGATGGCTAGCAACGACGACGAGCGTCGGCCCTCCCCGCCCGGGGATCCGGGGGTGCCGGCCGGACGGGAGGGGCCTGGAGAGGACGACCAGGGGGAGCCAGGCGAGGAAGGCCAGCGCCAAGGGACGTGCCACCGGCCGCCGGCCCAGGAGCGCGCTCAGGCCAGACGGCAGCAGGTGCTGGAGGCGGCGGACGTGTGCTTCAGGCGCCACGGCTTCCACTGCGCCAGCATGGCCGAGATATCCAAGAAGGCGGGCATGAGCGCCGGGCATATCTACCACTATTTCGAGAGCAAGGAAGCCATCATCAACTGCATCGTGCAGATGGACCTGGAAGACGCCTTGGACGCCATTGACGAGGGCGCAAGGCAGCACAGCGACCTTGTGGAAACCATCGCCACTCAGTTGTACCGCCACGTGGCCGACCATCTGGACCGTCACCGGGCGTCCATAATGCTGGAGGCCCTGGCCGAGGCCGGGCGCAATCCCAAGGTGGCCGCCCTGGTCCAGGAGGCTGACGAGAAGATACGCCACAAGCTGCGCGGCCTGCTGGCGGCGGGGCAGCGCGCCAGCGCCCAGTTGGACGAGTCCGAATTGCAGGCCAGGGTGGAAATTTTGATCACGCTGTTCAACGGGTTGACGGTGCGCGCCATCTCCAATCCCGGCCTGGACCATGAAGCCGTGGTGCGCGTCCTGCGCCGGACCATAGAGCACCTTCTGCCCTGACGGCCCCTACCCGGGGTCGGAGCATGGCCGCCCGGAGGCCGGCCGCCGCTGGCCAGGCCCAGTCTGTTGATCCGCACAAGCCCGAGACTAATCTGATAAGATTGTCGCTGGTGGGAGAACCTTGATTCTCCATGGCCAGGCGGTTGGCCAGGGGGAGCAACCGTGGGCGAGGGTCGGAGAGCATGGGCAATATGATCGTGGGTACGGGGAGCTATCTCCCCAGCCGCGTGGTGAGCAACGAGGACCTGCTGGCCCACGTGGACCTGAGCCGCTATGACGCCGCGCGCAGCGGTCCCTACCCCCAGTGGGTGGCCAGGGTCATGGGCTTTGAAGAGCGGCGTTGGGCCGCCCCGGAGCAGGCCACCTCGGACCTGGCCTACGAGGCATCCCGCCGCGCCCTGGCCGACGCCGGTCTCGATGCCGGCGATCTGGACCTGATCGTGGTCACCACCGCCACCCCGGACAAGAAGACGCCCAACACCGCCTCCATCCTGCAGGGCAAGCTGGGGGCCGGCGGCCGCTCCCTGGCCCTGGACGTCAACGCCGCCTGCTCGGGCTTTGTCTACGGCCTGCACGTGGCCGAGGCCATGCTGAGCCATTTCCCGCAATATCGCCTGGCCCTGGTGGTGGGCGCCGACAAGTCCACCAGCGTTACCGACCATCGCCACTACATCAGCGGCGCCACCTTCGGCGACGGCGCCGGGGCGGTGGTGCTGGCCCGCGTCGGCTCGCGGTCCCACGGCATCCTGGCCAGCTATGCCTGTAGCGACGGCGGCAAGGCCGACTATGCCGAGATACCGGCCGGCGGCTCGGCCCTGCCCATAACCTGCGACAACTGCCGCCAGGTCTACGACCAGGGCCTGCACTGCTTCCAGCTCAAGGCCCGCAAGATCAGGAAGTTCGCCATCGAGAAGGTGGAGGAGTCGGCCCGCCGGGTGCTGGAGGCCAAGGGCCTGGGCACGGCGGACGTCTCCTACCTGCTGCCTCACCAGGCCGGCCGGCGCATCCTGGAGGGCGTGGCGCTGAGCATGGGCCTGCCCCTGGAAAAGGTGCTGTCCAATTACCAGAAATACGCCAACACCTCCCAGGCCTCCATACCCATCCTCTTGGACGAGAACCGGCGCCTGTTCAAGGACGGCGATAATCTGGTGCTGGCCGGGGTGGGCGGCGGCTTCGGCTGGGGGGCGGTGCTCTATGCCTGGCGCGACCCGGCCAAGGCGGCGGCCCAGGCCCGGCGGACCGCGCGTCCGGCGGGGGAGGCCTGAGCCATGGTGGCGGGGCGGGTGCTGGCCGTGTTCCGCAAGGAACTCATCCAGATCAAGCGCGACCCTCGCAGCCTGATCCAGATCGTGCTGATGCCGGTGATGCTCTTGTTGCTCTACGGCTACGCGCTGACCTTCGACATCAAGCACGTGCCCACGGCGGTGCTGGACCTGGGGCGAACCCAGGCCAGCCGCGAATTCCTGAACCGCTTCGCCGGCTCGCCCTACTTCAATCTAAGCTTTTACGTGGACTCCTATGAAGAGGGCGAGCGCCTGATCTACAACGGCCAGGCGCGCCTGCTCCTGGTGCTGGCCCACGACTTCGGCAAGAACCTGAGCGCCGAGAAGCCGGCCAAGATGCAGGCCCTCATCGACGGCTCCGACGCCAACACGGCCAACGTCATCCTGGGCTATGTGCAGGGGGTGACCGCGGACTACAACCAGAAGATCATGGTGGAGCGCCTGGGCCAGAAGGGATTGAGCAGGATCAAGACCCCCCTGCGCTACGAGCCGCGGGTGTGGTTCAACGAGGAGATGGAGAGCCGCAACTTCATCGTGCCGGGGCTGATCGTGGTGATCATGACCATGGTGGGCGCCACGCTGACGGCGCTATCGGTGGTGCGCGAGGCCGAGCGCGGCAGCATGGAGGGGCTCATGGCCAGCCCCTTGAAGCAGGCCGAGCTGATCCTGGGCAAGCTGGGGCCCTACTTCATCATCGGCATGCTGGACATGGCCATCGCCATGGGCATGGGCCAGTTCCTCTTCGAGGTGCCCATGCGCGGCTCCTGGATTTTGATGGTGGTCATGTCGGCCCTCTACCTGGTGGTGATGCTGGGCCAGGGGCTCTTGATCTCGGCTGCCTCGGTCAACCAGGTGCAGGCCAACCAGTTGGCCATGCTCACCACCTTCCTGCCGGCCTTTCTGCTCTCGGGCTTCATGTTCGACATCGCCCAGATGCCCATCATCATGCAGGTGGTGTCCTACCTGACGCCGGCCCGCTACTTCGTCACCATCGTCAAGGGCGTCTACCTGAAGGGCCTGGGCCTGGACATCCTGTGGCCCCAGGCGCTGGTCATGGCGGGGTTCGCGGGGCTGTTCCTGGTGGCGGCGGTGCGGCGTTTCTCCAAAAAGGTGAGGTGAGGGGTGTTCTTCCGGCGCATCGGACGCATGCTGGTCAAGGAGATGATCCACGTGCTGCGCGACCGCCGGCTGCGCATCCTGTTGTTTCTGCCGCCTTTGATCCAGTTGATCATCTATGGCTACGCCGTCAATTTCGACATCCACCACGTGCGCACGGCCATCATGGACGAGGACCACACCCCCCAGAGCCGCCAGCTCATCTCACGCCTGGGCAGCACCACCTATTTCGATCTCAACCATTACCTGGACAGCGAGAAGCAGGCCCGGGACCTGATCGACCGGGGCGAGATAACCATGCTGGTGCGCATCCCCAAGAACTTCGCCAAGCGCATCAAGACCGGCGAGACGGCCAGCGTGCAGTTGTTGATGGACGGCACCGACTCCAACCAGACCATCGTGGTGCTGCGCTACCTGGGGGCGGTGATCAACGACTACGCCCAGGAGCTGATGAAGGAGCGCATGCGGCGCCTGGGGGCCGTGGAGGCCAAGGCCCCGGTGGAGCTGGAGCACCGCGTCTGGTTCAACGAGAACTTGACCAGCAGCTGGTCCTTCGTGCCGGGAGTCATCGCCATGGTGGTGATGCTGGTCAGCCTGATGCTCACGGCCCTGGCGGTGGTGCGCGAAAAGGAGATCGGCACCATGGAGCAGCTTCTGGTCTCGCCGCTTCGGCCCGTGGAGCTGATCCTGGGCAAGACCGTGCCCTTCGTGCTGATCGCCCTGGCCGACGTGGTGCTGGTCACCGTGGCGGGGATATTCTGGTTCGACGTGCCGCTCAGAGGCTCCCTGTGGTGCCTCTTGTTGGGCACGGTGCTGTTTTTGTTCAACTCCGTGGGACTGGGCCTGTTGATCTCCACCATCTCCTCCACCCAGCAGCAGGCCATGACCGGCGGCACCTTCATCCTCACCCCGGCCATCCTGCTCTCGGGCCTCATCTTCCCCATCGCCAACATGCCCGAGTCGGTGCAGTACCTCACCTACCTCAACCCCCTGCGCTATTTCATCGTGGTGGTGCGGGGGATATTCCTCAAGGGCGTGGGCGTGGAGGTGCTGTGGCCCCAGTTCGTGGGGCTGGGCATCCTGGGAATGGTGCTCCTTAGCCTGAGCGTGCTGCGTTTCAAGCGTCGCTTGGGGTAGAATAGGTTCCAGCCACCCAACCGGAGCGCCCGCCCCCCGGCTCCCCTGGACCCGCCCCCCCATGGAGGAAGCATTGACCCCGCCAAGCTTGTCCCCGTTGCCCCTCTCCCAAAAACCGGTTCCCCTGCCTTGGCTCAAACGCGGCTTTGATCTGGCCTTCGCCTTGGTGCTGATAACCTTCAGCGCGCCGGTTTACCTGCTGGGTTTCGCCGGCATCTTCCTGGAACACCTGCTGCGGGGACATGCCAGGGACTCCCTGTTCTACACCGAGACGCGGGTGTCCCAGGGCAGGGCCTTCGCCTTCCGCAAGTTCAACATCTTCAAGCCCGGAGTGGTGGAGGGCATGCGGGCCAGGGGCCAGTTCATCCACACCAAGGACCTGGAGCAGGACGGCGTGAGCCTGGGGTGGGTGGGCACCGTGCTGCAACGCACCTACTTGGACGAGCTGCCCCAGCTTTTCAGCATCCTGCTGGGCGACATGAGCGTGGTGGGTCCCCGGCCGCGGAATCTGGAGATATACGAGCAGGGCCTGGCCAAGGGCGAATATTTCCGCGGCGTGCAGAAGGCCGGGCTGACCGGCATGGTGCAGGCCAACAAGGACATGCCCGACCTGACCATGGACAAGCAGGCCAGCATGGACCAGGAATACCTGGATTTTCAGCAGAACCATGGCCCCTGGCCGCTTTTCGTGCTGGACATGAGGCTCATCCGGCGCACGCTGTTGATCATGGCCAAGGCCAAGGGGTTGTGAGACCTGGCGGGCTGGCCGCGGCTGGTATACTTGATCCCAGGGTCAGGCCCACCCGACCAGACATGGCCTGGGCGAGGCCCCACTCGGGGAGAAGACCACGATGACCGAACAGGCCCCTCAAGGGGGCATGAGCAGAAGGGGGTTCTTGATGGCCGCCACCGCCGCCACGCTGGCCGGGCCGGTGCTGCTGGGCCTGGGCTGCCAGTCGTTCTGGGGAGCGCAGGCCGGCACCCCGGACCAGCAGCCTCTGGATTATTTCCAGGAGGCCTTCGGCATCACCGCCGGCGATCTGGACCGCGTGCTGCGCCAGGGTCTGGTGCACGGCGGCGACTACAGCGAGCTTTATTTCCAGCACAGCCAGGGCACCTGGATCGTCATGGAGGACGGCAAGGTCAACCGGGCCTATACCTCGGTGAGCCTGGGCATGGGGGTGCGGGTGCTCAAGGGCGAGCAGACCGGCTACGCCTTCAGCCAGGAACTAAGCCTGCCGGCCATGCTGGAGGCGGCGCGCGCGGCGGCCTCCCTGGCCGACGCCGGCGGCCAGGCCCCGGGGGCGCGCGGGTTGGAGGTGCGGCCCCTCAAGCGCCAGACCCGTCTGGACCTCTACGCCCAGGCCCAGCCCTGGGATCAGGTGGGGGTGCCCGAGCGCCTGGAGATTTTGCGCCGGGTGGGCGAGCGCATGGCCGGGGCCGACGCCCGCGTTAAGAAGACCCTGTTGCAGTTCCATGACGGCCAATCCCGGGTGCTACTGGCCAACAGCGACGGGGTGCTCTTAAGCGACCTGCGCCCGCGCACCAGCCTGTTCGCCTCCTGCGTGGCCGAGCAGGCGGGCCGGCGCGAGTCCAACTACCGCGACCTGACCACCCGCACCGGCCGGGAGGTCTACACCCCCGAGCTGCTGGACTCCCTGGCCGACGGCGCGGTCAAACGCACCCTGGAACTTTTTGACGCCCGGCCGCTGGCCGCCGGCGAGATGCCCTGCGTGCTGGCCCCAGGCTCGGCGGGCATCCTGTTGCACGAGGCCATCGGCCACGGCTTGGAGGCCGACTTCAACCGCCGCCGGGTCAGCACCTATGCCGAGCGCATGGGACAGAGGGTGGCCGACGCCCAGGTCACGGTGGTGGATGACGGCACCATCCCACGGGCCCACGGGGCCATCAATTTCGACGACGAGGGTGGGGAGAGCCAGCGCACGGTGCTGGTGGACAAGGGCGTGCTGCGCTCCTACCTGCACGATCGCCTGAGCGCCCGCTGGTACAAGTGCGACTCCACCGGCTCCGGCCGGCGTCAGAGCTTCGAGTACGCTCCCATGCCGCGCATGCGCGCCACCTTCATGGAGGCCGGCCCCCACGATCCGGCCGAGATCATCGCCTCGGTCAAGAAGGGGCTCTACGCCGTGCAGTTCACCAACGGTCAGGTCAACATCGGCGCGGGCGACTTCAGCTTTTACGTCAAAAGCGGCTATGCCATCGAGGACGGCAAGCTCACCCACCCGGTCAAGGACGTCAACATCATCGGCAACGGCCCCCAGGCCTTGTCGCGCATCAGCATGGTGGGCAACGACCCGGCCCTGGCCACGGCTGGCTACATGTGCGGCAAGCTGGGCCAGACCGTGCCCGTGAGTCAGGGGCTGCCCACCACCCTGGTTAGCTCCATCAACGTGGGAGGCACCCATGCCTAGCCAGGCGCTCGCCGATCTGGCCGGCGTGGCCGAAAAAGCCCTCGTCGCCGCCAAGCAGGCCGGGGCCCAGGAGGCGGCGGCCAACGTGACCCGCTCGCGCTTCGTGGACGTGGGCTTCCGCGACGGCGGCCTGGAAAAGGCCAGCGCCTCCGTCCGCCAGGGGCTGACCGTGCGCCTGTTCCTGGACGGCCGCTACGCCATGCACTCCACCAGCGACCTGCGTCCCGAGGCCCTGGCCGGCTTCATGGACAAGGCCGCGGCCCTGACCCGGCTCCTGGAGCCCGACGCCAACCGCTCCCTGCCCGAGCCGGCGCGCTACGCCCGGGGGCCGGCCCCGGACCTGGGGCTCTTGGACCAGAAGATGCGCGACACGCCCACCGCGCTGTGGATGGACATTGGCCGGGAGCTGGAGGGTTATAGCCGCCAGGCCGGCGACAAGGCCGGCCAGTTGGTCAGCGCCCAGGGCGGCTCCTACATGGAGGTCTCCCAGGATGTGCTGGCCACCAGCTACGGTTTCCTGGCCAGCCAGGAGGAGACCGGCGGCTTCGGCGTGGCCTCGGTGGTGCTCATGGACCCGGGCCAGGGCGACAAGCGGCGCAGCGGCTACTGGTGGGTGGGCGCGCACAGCCTAAAAGGCCTGGGCGGCCCGGAACAGCTCAAGGCCCTGGCCGACACGGCGGCCGCGCGGGCCGTGCGCCAGATGGGGGCGCGCCCCGGTCCCACGGGGGCCTTCCCGGTGCTGGTGGAGAACCAGGCCGCCAGCCGTCTCCTGGGCGATCTGCTCAGTTGCCTGGCTGGGGCCACCCTGTACCAGGAGCGCAGCTACTTGAAGGGACGCCTGGGCCAGTCCGTGGCCTCGCCCCTGCTCAGCGTGGGCGATCAGCCGCTGTTGCCCCAGGGCTTCGGCTCCCGCTGGTATGACGGCGAGGGCGTGGCCGCCCAGCCCTTCAGCCTGATAGAAAAAGGCGTGCTCCAGAGCTACTACCTGGATACCTACTATGCCCGCGTGCTGGGCCTAACGCCCACCACCGGCTCCAACAGCAACGTGCTTCTGACCCCCAGTCAGGCCGGCGGTTTTGGCCAGATGCTCTCCGGCCTGGGCCGGGGCCTGGCCGTGACCAGCTTCCTGGGCGGCAACTTCAACTCCACCACCGGCGACTTCTCCTATGGCCTGCAAGGCCTGTGGGTGGAGGGCGGCCAGGTGGCCCACGCCGTGGAGGGCATGAACATGTCCGGCAACTTCGCCGAGCTGTGGGCGGCGTTGCGGCGCGTGGGCGACGACCCCTTCCCCTACACCAAGGTGAGGTGCCCCAGCCTGCTTTTTGGGGAGATGCGTCTGAGCGGCGCCGCGCTGGAACCCGGCGCCGACGCCCAGTAGATTGGGGCCTGACACGGCCCACCGGGGCCGAGCCGGGGCGGCATGGCCCCCCGGGTTGTGACCTAGAGCAGGGAAAGGTTAGCCATGGGATTGATCAAGGGCTCCCTGAGCCTCAGCCGCTATCAGGTCAAGGGCGACACGCCGCCGGATTTCTGGGATTTCGTGGACCGGCGCATTCGGGCCAACCTGTTTTTGGATATCGAGGACAGCACCGAGGAGCAGGCCGTGGGCTGGGTCTCGGCCCACGACTACTTCGACACCACCTTTGCCTATGCCTCCTACGCCCTGGACCCCTACGTGGTCTTGAGCCTGCGCTGGGACCGCCGGCGGGTGCCGGCCGGGCTGATCAAGAAGTACCACACCCTGGAGGTGAGGAAAGCCCTGGCCGCCCGCGACGGGCGGGGGCTCTCAAGGGCCGACCGCGAGGACCTCAAGGAAAAGGTGCGCCTGGATCTGTTGCGTCGCACGCCGCCGGCCACCCAGGTCTTCGAGGTCTGCTGGGACACCCGGCTGGGCGAGGTCTGGCTGGGCTCGGCGGGGCGGGCGGTGCGGGATGTCTTCGAGGACCTGTTCCGCCGCACCTTTGATTTGCAGGCCTGGCCGCGCATCCCCTACCTGCTGGCCGGCGACCTGCTGGGGGCGGGGGAGCTGGCCCAGCGCCTGGAGGCCGCCCGGCCCTTGAGCCTTTACGACGGGGAGGCCTAGACCATGGACGTGCTGGCGCTGATGAACGAGAAGGCCTTCCTGGGCCAGGAGTTCCTCACCTGGCTGTGGTATGTCAGCGAGGAGCAGGGCAGCGTGCAGCTGGCCGACGGCCGCCTGGTGGACGTGCTGTTGGGCGAGCGCCTGTCGCTCTGCCCCATGCAGGGCCAGGAGGGCACCCGCGTGACCGTCAAGGGGCGCGAGGCCTCCCTGGCCGAGGCCCGCCAGGGCCTCAGACGCGGCAAGCTGGTGGAGAGCCTGCGCCTGGGCCTGATGATCGACGGCGAGGAGTATTGGCTGACCCTGGAGGCCGCCGAGCTGGGGCTCAAGGCCCTCAAGCTGCCCCCCACGGCGCCGGGCGGCACCCGCGAGGAGGGGCTGGAGGGGCTGGTGCTGGAGCGGGTCTCCCTGGTGGACGCGGCGCTCAGGGGCCTGGAGGGTCTGCTGCTGGTCTTTCTGACCCAGCGCTTGGCCGACAGCCAGGGCGGCGAGCTGTGGGCCACGCTGAAGGCCTGGGCCGCCGGCCGCCCGGCGGCGGACTAGGCCCGCCGCCGGCTGACCTCCGGGGTTTACGGCTAACCCTTGGCGCTGGCCAGGGCCGCGGCGTGGGCTTCGTTCAGGCGCGCGGCCAGATAGGCCACCGACTCCGGGTCGTCGTCCTCCAGGTCGAAGCAATAACCTGTCTCTTGAAACAACCCCTGGGGGATGGCGTTGCCCATTTCTTGGGGGTCGTTTATCTCGTCCTCGTAGAAGCACACGGACAGAAAAAGTTCGCCGCTCATATCCACCACGTCGACCAGCGCAAATACCGGCCGCTGGCGGCCCGCCGGGCGGGGCGCCAGGTCAAAGCGCAGGGAGTGGCTCACCCCCGGTCGGGCCACGAAGGTGGACCTGGCCGCGGGCAGGGCCTCGGCCCAGGTCTTCAATTGTATATAAACTTTTTGGAGGCCGGCCAGGCTGGCGGGCCACTGCCGCAAAAAATTCTCGAACTGCTGTGTGTTCTCGCTGTCGCTCATGCCGTTGCCTTTCCGCATTTCCGTTGTGCCAAAAAAACCACTGATGTTTATATGGGTTTATACCCGGGGAGCCGGTCTGGCAAGTCTAAACGGCTCCGGGACGGGCCTGGGCATGGGGGCTTGCCAAGCTGGCGACGGCAGATATAATAATAAAAAAGTACCCAAATACCACAATAACCCCAGGGCAGCGAGGCTAAAGCAATGCGGCAAGGTTCGGACCAAGACCCGGTGCGGGTGCCCCCGGAGTACCAGCTCAGCGACCAGGATATCCTGGAGGCCATGAAGGGTCTCTCGGGCTATCTGGATATCACCCCGGGCGATTTTCGGGAGGTCTTTGTCCTGGCCTACAGGCAGGCCATGCAGCGCCTGGGTCTTAATCTCCGGGCCAGGGACCTGATGAGCACCCCGGTGGTCAGCGTCGGCCGGGAGATGCCCCTGGGCCAGGTGGCCCAGGCCATGGCCCGGGCCGGGGTATCGGGGGTGCCGGTGTTGGATGAGGGTGGCCGGGTGCTGGGGGTGATCTCGGAGAAGGATTTCCTGACCCGCCTGGACCCCCAGGGGCCGGGCACTTTCATGGGGGTGGTGGCCCATTGTCTGGGCAACTCCTCCTGCTTGGCCGCGCCCATGCTCGGCCAGAGCGCGGGCCAGGCCATGAGCGCCCCGGCCATCTGCGTGGGGCCGGGGGCCAGCCTGGCCGAGATCGCCGCGCTGTTCGAGCAGCGGGGGGTCAACCGAGCGCCGGTGGTGGATGAACATGGTCATCTGCTGGGCATCGTCAGCCGCGCCGACCTGGTGCGCCACGCGGGGGGGCGGAGGGCATGAACTATCTGGCCAAAATGAAGGGCACCACCCAGAGCCCTCCCAGGGTGAGTTTATACGAGATGGCTTGGTCCTGGCTGGGCTCCTTTTTGGGCATCGCCGCCGTGGCCTACATCAACCAGCAATATCTGGATGGCACCCCCCTGATGCTGCTGGTGGGCTCCTTTGGCGCCTCGGCGGTGCTGATCTACGGGGCCATCAAGAGCCCCCTGGCCCAGCCGCGCAACCTGCTGGGCGGGCATGTGCTCTCGGCCCTGATAGGAGTCAGCGCCCAGCAGGCCCTGCCGGGACTGCCCTGGCTGGCCGCTGCCCTGGCGGTGTCCACGGCTATTGTGGTCATGCACGCCAGCAAGACCCTGCATCCGCCCGGCGGGGCCACGGCCCTGATCGCCGTGATCGGCGGGCCCAAGGTACACGCCCTGGGCTACTTCTACGCCCTGGTGCCCGTGGGGTTGGGCGCCTTGGCCATGCTGGTCATCGCCCTGTTGATCAACAACCTGGCGGCCCGGCGGAGCTATCCGGAATTTTGGCTCTAGGCCGAATGGACGAGTGACTCGGCTCCCATAGACGGGTCGGGAGACGCTGTGCCGCCGGCCGGCTTGCGCGAGAGCTACTGGAAATCCCGCCAGGGGCTTAGCGGCCGCTGTCCATGGTCTCCAGCACGCGCACGGCGCTATGGCGGCAGCGGGTGAGTTCGGAGAGGGTGCGCGAGAATTCCACGACAGCGACGACCCACAACAAACCGCAAGTTCCCAAGGCGATGATGGCTATGGTACCCATGCTAAAAATCCCCTTTGCTGGCTAGACCGGTTGGTGTTGTTGGGGGCAGACGTCGATAGGCAATATTCAAGGATCGTGCCAATAAACTATTTGGCGGCGATCTTGAGCTAACCTGCCTATCATGCATATGGTTTTCATCGGTATCCTCGCAAGGGCCTCGGCCCGGCCCTGCACGGGGCGGCGTCAGTCCTGGTGGACTGGACATGGTGTCTCGCCGGACAAGATGGCAGGGCCGCCGGCGCGGCTGGGTGCTCGGCCCTGATCTCGCGGGGACGTTTTCGCGTACCCCGGCTTGCCAATCCGACGGCGGCTGTGACTATAATCAATAACCATGACACAAAAGCGCCAAAAAACAGACCAAGCGGAGGCTGCTGACGCGCTAACCCCAACCTTGGAAGCTCCGGCCACCCTTGGAGCAAGGCCCATCCCCACAAGCGCCAGCCAGGTCATGGTGGTCGCCCGCGATGCCGCCGTCGGCCAAGGGATCATCAGTGTCCTGAAGAGCCTGGGATGCCACGCGGGCCGGGTGGCCAGTTCCGCCAGCCAGGCCCTGCGGGCCGCCGCGCGGCGAAAGCCCCGCTTGGCCATCGTCGCCCTGGATCAGGATTGGAGCCAGGAGGGGATGGCCATCGCCGACCGTCTGTGTTCCAGCCACCAACTCATGCTTATCCTGCTGAGCCAGAAGGATGGCTCGGGTTTTCTGCGGCAGGCCCAGGCCCTGGAGGCCGAGGCACTCTTGATCCAGCCGGTGAGCCCGGCCAATCTGCGGGCAGCCGTCCAGTTGGCCCTGAGCAGGCCAGGGTCGGCTGACGACAGTGGCGAGCGGCGGAGCCCCGGGGGCGGCCGGACCAAGCTCTTTCGGCAGATGTTCGAGACCCGCCAGAGCATGAAGCTGATTATCGACCCCGCCGACGGGGCCATCGTCGAGGCCAACGGCGCGGCTTGCCACTTCTATGGCTACAGCCGGGAGAAGCTTCTGTCACTCCAGTTCTCAGACCTCAACCCCCTGCCACCGGAGCGCTTGCGCCAAAAATTGCACATGGCCCAGACCGGGCAACAGCGTTACTTCCGTTTTTCCCACCGTTTGGCCTCCGGCGAACTGCGCCAGGTGGAAATCTACGCCTCCCCCATGCGGGGCCTTGGCCGCAGTCTGCTCCACGCCACGGTCCACGACGTTTCCCAATACCCCGAGCCCCAGGAATTCATGAGCCACGGCGGCGAGGACCAGGAGGAACGAGCGAGGACGGCCACCCTCCAACGGGGCGCCTTGGCCGACCAGGCCCCGCTGGCCCGACAGTTCCTGAATGCCAGCGAGGAGGCTCTGCGCGGCCTGCTCAACGCCACCACCCAATCGGCCATGCTGTTGGACCTGGATTTCAGGGTGCTGGCCATCAACGAGGTGGGGGCCCGCCGCTTCGGCGTCAAGCCGGAGCAGTTGCTGGGCCAGGACCTCAGCCAACATTTCACGCCGGAGTTGTATCAATCCCGTCGGGCCAGGCTCGACTCGGTGATCAACAGCGGGCGCGCCGTGCGCTTCGTGGACCAGCGCGGCCCTTACACCCTGGAAAACAACCTTTATCCTTTGTTTGACGACCAGGGACGGGTATGGCGGGTGGCCGTATTCTCCCACGACATCAGCGAGCAGAAGCGGGCCGAGGCCGAGCTGGAGCACTCGCTGTCCTTGTTGACCGCCGCCCTGGAATCCACCGCCGACGGCATATTGGTCACCAGCAGCCAGGGCCAGATCATACGCTGGAACCGTAAATTTCAGGATTTGTGGCAGATTTCAGAGGATCTCCTCATGAGCGGAGGCGGCGAGGCCACCAGGCGGGCCGTCCAGAGGCAGCTAAAGGACCCCGAGGCCTTCATGGCCAAGGTAAAGTGGCTCTATGAGCACCCCGAGGAACCTGGTCTGGAGCTGCTGGAGTTTCTGGACGGCCGGCTGGTGGAGCGCCACTCCTTGCCCCAGTACCTGGGGGGCAAGGTGGTGGGGCGGGTCTGGAGCTTTCGGGACGTCACCGAAAGGCGCCAGGCCGAGAAGCAGGTGGCCGAGCTTTTGGAGCTGAGCCAGAGCATCATCAACCACTCCACCCTGGGCATCGCCGCCTTCAGCCAGGACGGCCAATGCGTGCTGGCCAACCAGAGCCTGTCCCGGATCATCGGCGGCAGCACGGCGCAAACGTTGAGTTTGAACTTCTACCGCCTGGAATCCTGGCGCCGATCAGGGATGCTGGACTCGGCCAGGGCGGCCCTGGAGAGCGGGCGGACGCAGCGCCTGGAAGCCCATGTGAGCACCACCTTTGGCCGGGAGATATGGTGCCATGCCACCTTCACCAGCTTTCTGAGGGAGGGAGAGCCGCATCTGCTGCTGTTCGTGGAGGACATCAGCGAGCGCAAGCGGGACCAGGACCGTTTGCTGGACAGCGAGGCGCGCTTCCGCACCCTCTTCGAGCGGGCCGGCGAGGCCATCTTTCTTTTGGGAGGCCAAGGGGAGCAGACCGTCCGCATCGTGGAACTTAACCGCGCCGCGGCCAGCCTGCACGGCTATACCAGGGATGAGATGCAGGGCATGCTTCTGAGCGACCTGCTGGTGGGGGAGGACGCCTCGCGGCTGGCGGAGCGCCTGGAGCAAATGGCCCAGGGGCAATGGATTTCGGGCGAGGTGGAGCACCTGCGCAAGGATGGCTCCCGTTTCCCGCTGGAATTCAGCGCGGGCACGCTCAAGCTGGAGGAACAAGCTTACATCCTGGTCTTCCTGCGCGACATCAGCGCCCGCCGGCGGGGCGAGGAGCAGCTCAAGCTGGCGGCCAAGGTCTACGAGAACACCGTGGAGGGCGTGCTGATCACCGACAGCGTGGGCGCGGTGATAATGGTAAACCCGGCCTTCAGCCATATCACCGGCTATCAGCCCTCGGAGGTGATCGGCGAAAGCCCCTTGATACTGCGCACCGATGATCTGCCCCTGGAAATTTACGAGACCATGTGGGAAGCCTTGATCACCAATGGGCGGTGGCAGGGCGAGATCTGGAACCGGCGCAAGAATGGCGAGGCCTACCCCGAGTGGGTGACCATCAGCCGCATCGCCGATTCCATGGGGCACGCCACCAATTACATCGCCGTGTTTCACGACCTCACCGATATCCGCCGGGGAGAGGAGCAGATCAAGTACCAGGCCCACCACGACGCCCTGACCGGCCTGCCCAACCGCACGCTCTTCGACGACCGCCTGGAGCAGGCCATGGCCCATTCCGACCGCCAGGGTCAGCGCCTGGCCCTGATGTTCCTGGACCTGGACCGCTTCAAGCAGATCAACGACAGCCTGGGCCATCAGGTGGGCGACATGATGCTGCAAGAGGTGGCCAGGCGCATCAAGGGTTGCCTGCGCGACACCGACACCGTGGCCCGCTTGGGCGGGGATGAGTTCACGGTGATCGTGCCCAACGTGGGCGGCCTGGAGGGCACCATGGAAGCGGCCCGGCGCATTTTGCGCAGCCTGGAGGCGTCCTTCCTGCTCAAGGGTCACGAGCTGTTCACCACCGCCAGCCTGGGCATAACGCTCTACCCGGACGATGCCCGCGACCGCGAGAGCCTCTTGAAGAACGCCGACCTGGCCATGTACCGGGCCAAGGACCAGGGGCGCAACAACTACCAACTCTTCACCCCGGACATGAACGCCCAGGTGATGCAACGCCTGAGTCTGGAAAGCCGCCTGCGCCGCGCCCTGGAAAAGCAGGAACTACGGGTCCATTACCAGCCCAAGGTTTCCCTGGCCTCCGGCTTGGTCATCGGCACCGAGGCCCTGGTGCGCTGGCAGAGGGAAGACACCCTGGTCGGCCCGATGGAGTTCATCCCCCTGGCCGAGGAGAACGGCCTGATCCTGCCCATCGGCGAGTATGTGCTGGACACCGCCTGCCGCCAGACCGCCCAATGGCATGCCCAGGGGCTGACCGGGCTGACGGTGGCGGTCAATATCTCGGCGCGCCAGTTCCAGCGGCAGGACCTGCTGGCCTTGGTGCAGAGGGTCCTGCAACGCAGCGGATTGCCCCCGGCTTTTCTGGAGTTGGAGATAACCGAGAGCACGGTCATGGCCGACGTGCAAAAGGCCATCGCCATCCTTAAGGTGTTGGCCGGCCTGGGCGTGAAGATATCCCTGGACGACTTCGGCACCGGCTACTCCTCGTTGTACTACCTGCGGCAGTTCCCCATCAGCTCCTTGAAGATCGACAAGTCCTTCATAGACGACATTCCCCAAAAGGAAGACGACGTGGCCATCGCCCAGGCGGTGATCTCCCTGGCCCGCAGCCTGGGGCTACAGGTGGTGGCCGAGGGGGTGGAGACCCAGGCCCAATTGGAGTTCCTGCGCGCACACGATTGCGACATCATGCAAGGCTATCTCTTCAGCCGGCCGCTGCCACCCCAACAGATACCCGAGTTGCTGCGTGCTCATGGCCAGGGCTTGTAGGGCCGGCGGACGTTTGTCCTGCCGCGCCGCATGGCTGTCGGCCAGGGCCTGACGCCCCGGCCCGCCAACCCTTGGCCCCGAAACGACAATTTTAATTATTGCCTAGGAATGCCGCACGTTTGGGCTCGACCATGCCTTAGGGCGGCCACGGGCATTTAATTTGCATCACCCTGGGGAGCAAGAATGGTCCGGCCCCAGGGGGACTTGGCCGGGAGGCTGGCGCCCGGTGGGCGGTGGTGGGCGGGCCGTGGAATGGGGGCTGTTAGAGCATGAAGAAAATAGGTTCGTTATCCCTGCAAGCCAAGATCGTGCTGCCGCTGTTGATTTCGGTCCTGGCCTTGGGGGGCCTGGGCTCCTGGTACATCTACCACGGCAAGGTGGGCGCCATCATCGACGCGGCTCAGGGCCGCCTGTCCTGGCGGGCCAAGTCGGTGCGCAACGCCTTGAGCGCCCGGGGAGCCGAGGCCGAGGCCATGGCCTCCTACCTGGCCGCCATGCCCCAATTGCAAAAGGCCCTGGCCGAGCAGGACCGCCCGACCATCCAGGCCCTGACCCTGGAGGCCTACCAGGCCAGCAAGCAAAAGCTGGGCATGGCCCAGCTGCAATTCCACCTTCCGCCGGCCACGTCCTTTTTCCGCGCCCACATGCCCCAAAAGTTCGGCGACGACCTATCCTCCTTTAGACACACCGTGGTGGCGGTCAACCAGAGCCAGCGGGCGGTGTCGGGCCTGGAGGTGGGGGTGGGCGGGGCCGGCATACGCGGCGTGGCGCCGATCAGTTACCAGGGCCGCCATGTGGGCTCGGTGGAGTTCGGCGGCGACCTGAAGGACTCCTTCGCCCAGGAGGTCAAGGCCCGCGAGGGCTATGACGTGTTCATCGCCGCCCCGGATGGCAAGGGCGGTTTCGGGCTGTGGGCCAAGAGCCGCGCCCTGACCTTGGCCCCGGAGCTGATCCCCGCCCTGCAGGCGGTGATTAAAGGCGGCCAGGCCCAGGAACTCCAACTGCGCCTGGAGCAGGGCCTGGCCCTGGCCCACCTGGAGCCCCTGGGGGATTATTCCAATCAGGTCAAGGCGGTGGTGCTCCTATTCGAGGACCTACAACCCTTTTTGGCCAGCGCCCGCCATGATCTGTGGATGACCCTGGCCCTGGCCGCTTTCGTGGTTCTGGTCCTGGCCCTGGTGGCCGCCCTGACCGCGCGCGCGGTTTCCCGCGCCCTCACCAGCCTCTCCGGCCGCATGGCCCGCGCGGCCCGGGCCGTGGCCCAGGCCGCCGATGGCCTGCGGGAGAGCAGCCACCGGCTGGCCGACCAGTCCGGAGCCCAGGCGGCGGCCCTGGAGGAGACCTCATCCTCCCTGGAGGAGACCTCGGCCATGACCAGGACCAATGCCCAAAACGCCGCCCGGGCCGACAGCCTGATGCAAGAAGCCAAGGAGTTGATCGACAAGGCCAAGCAGGCCATGGGCCAGCTGGATCAGTCCATGGCCGACATCCGCCAGGCCAGCGAGCAGACCGGCAAGATCGTCAAGACCATAGACGATATAGCCTTTCAGACCAACCTGCTGGCCTTGAATGCCGCCGTGGAGGCCGCCCGCGCCGGCGAGGCCGGGGCCGGGTTCGCGGTGGTGGCCGAGGAGGTGCGCAACCTGGCCGGGCGCGCCGCCGGCGCGGCCAAGAACACGGCCGGGCTGATCCAGGAGACCATCGCCAAGGTCGGCGACGGCTCCCGGCTGGTGCAGCATGCCCATCAGGCCTTCAACGAGGTGGCCGCCAGCGCCTTGCAGGTGGGCGAGCTGGTGGGTGAGATCGCCTCGGCCAGCTCCGAGCAGGCCCAAGGCATCCAGCAGATAACGCGTGCGGCCAACGACATGGACCAGGCCACCCAGCACAACGCCGCCAGCGCCCAGGAGTCCGCGGCGACCTCGGCGCAGCTCTCCGCCGAGGCCGAGAGCCTTAACGGCCTGGTGCGGGAGTTGGCGGGATTGGTGGCGGGGCGGGTGGCCGATGCCGGCCAGCCTCCCCGGCGTTCGGCGGAGCCTCCCGTCAAGACCCCCAGGACAGAGGCCCTGCCGGCACCTGACTAGGGAGCCCTGGGCGGTGGGGCGCCTGGCCGGCCTTTTGGCGCGGCCCTGATCCCGTCGGGGGGCAACTCCGGCGGGATCGGAATTTAGGCCCGGCAAAGCCTGTTAGTTGCCACCTCCGCTGCTTGGCGGGGCAGCCGACCGGTCCACCACGAAGAGGGTGAATGTTCCGTAGTTGGACCAGCCGCAGCCGTTGAGCACCCGCGGGGCCAGGCCGTCTTGGCCGCGGTTACGGGTATAGGCGCGGGCGTCCTCCAAGTCATGGTGGCCGCTCCAGACGGTCTTGCTGTCCACCTGGAAACACAGCCCGCTCAAGGATGCGACCATGCCGGGCATGGCCCCCCGGAGCGCTCCCGCAGGCGCCGCCCCAACTCCAGGCCCAATACGTATTGCTTAAAGTGGCCGCCGTGGCTTTCCCGGGCGCAGCCAAGGGATCGATTCCCTATGTGCGGCGCCCCAGGCCTGGGCCAATTGACGGGAACACCCCAAGAAGCCTGGCCAAATGCCGGCCTCCCCATGGGGCTGGCCGCTCGCCCGTTCATGTCTACTGTTACAATGGTTAGCCGGCGTTAAAAATAATTAACCAGTAATTACAGCATGATGGCCGTGTGCTTGCGCAAGGCTGCCGCCGGGGGGGCGGGCGGCGCCATGCCGGGCGTGGGGCCGTTGGGTGATTGGCCCTAACTGGCCCTGGGGGGCGGACCCGCCCAAATTGAGATTTATGCCGTACCCAATAGGGGCCTTCGTTCTATTCCCAGAAACACTCGCCTCACATAAATTGATAGGCGAGGGTAGATATGAAGCCAGGAGAGCCAATGAGCCAACGGCGCATAAATCATGACGGCCACATGGTCCACCTAAAGGGACCGGGCCGCACGTCATCGCCGGAGCGCGGCCGTCCAGGTGTTTCTGGGCTTCATCAATCCATAGGGCGCCCGCCCGGTTCCAGTCGCCGTGTAGACGGTCGGGGCCAGGCGGGCGCTGGCGATTTTAACCTTAACGGCGATCACAGCTAATCAGCATGGAGGGGAGTATGTTCAGGAATTGGATCACGAGGGGCGGCCTGCTGGCGGTCCTGATCCTGTTGCCCAGCCTGGCTTGGGCGGCCGGTGGCGGCGGAGCCTCCGAAATCGTGGTGGTGGCAGATACCCGCCAACTCACGGGCTGGAACTTCTACTTTGCCGAGCTTTACAACGAGAACATGTGGATGTTCGCGACATGGGCGGTGGTTTTGACCACCGCCTGCGGGGCGGTGCTGGGCGTGGTCATGGACTTTGTCATGAAGCGCACGGGCATAGACCTGACCAGCCGCGAAATCGTCGAGCACTAGGCGGCGGAGACCCTAGCATAAGGAGTATTTGATTATGGAATGGATGTACATGCACATGCCCATATCGGGCGTTGACATCCTCTGGCCGGGCCTGGTGCTGATCGGGTTTTCGGTGGGCTGCATCGGCGGGTTCTTCGGCATGGGCGGCGCCTGGATGGTCACCCCCGGTCTCAACATCCTGGGGTTCCCCATGGCGTTCGCCATCGGCACGGATATCGCCCACATGGCCGGCAAGTCGCTGATCTCCACCATGCGACACTCCAAGTTCGGCAACGTGGACTACAAGCTGGGCATCGCCATGATCGTGGGCACCATGATCGGCATCGAGGGCGGGGCCCAGTTGATCATGTTGTTGGAGCGCATGGGCACGGTGGGCAGCGTGGTGCGCTGGGTCTACGTGGTGCTCCTGGCTCTGATCGCCACCCTGGTATTCTATGACTACGCCAAGGCGGTCAAGGCCGACAAGCAGTCCATCAAGGACGGCGGCAAGGCCACGGGCGAGGGCGGCATCAGTTGGGCGCCCACCCTGCAAAAGATCAATATTCCGCCCATGATGCACTTCAAGCAGGCCGGTATCACCTGCTCCTTGTGGCTGCCCTTCGTGGTGGCCATCTTCACAGGCGTGCTGGCGGGCTTCCTGGGCATCGGCGGCGGTCTGATCCGCATGCCCGCCCTGGTCTACCTCATCGGCGCCCCCACCCACGTGGCCGTGGGCACCGACCTGTTCGAGGTCATGATCTCGGGTCTGTACGGCGCCTTCACCTACAGCTTGAAGGGCCGCATCGAGATGGTGGCGGTCTTCGTGATGCTCACCGGCGCGGCCATCGGCGCCCAGATCGGCGTGGTGGCCACCAAGTACGCCAAGGGCTACGGCATCCGCATCCTGTTTGGCTGCGCCGTGCTCTGCTGCCTGGTCTCCATCGTGCTCAAGGAGTTCGGCTTCAACGTCCTGGCCGCCGTGGTGGTCTTGAGCGCCATCGCCATCATCAGCCTTTACATCATCAGGATCATGGTCACCGGCGCCATCAGCGAGGTGCGCGGCAAGAAGGCCGGCGGCGTCCAGGCCCCGGTCCACTAGAACCCAGGAGATAGACATGAGAAAGCAAAGAATCCTAGTAAGCCTGCTGGCGGCTTGTCTCCTGGTGGCCTTCTCGGCGGTTGTGGCCCTGGCCGAGGGGCAGGTGTTCCAGGGCGTGGCGGTTTCCTACGACGCCCAAGGCAAGGTGATGGTGCTCAAGAACAGCGAGGCCCAAAAGAACAAGGTCGACAAGAACTTGGCTGAAGTGACCTTTGATCTCTCCCAGGCCAAGGTGGGCATCCCCCCCACCCCCGGCGACAAGATTCGCGTGGCCTATGAGATGGCCGGCGCCAAGTACATGGCGCTGAAGGTCATGAACGTGACCAAGCAGGATCTGCGCAAGAAGTAGCCTCAAGCTAGAACACCAGCCCCGGGGCGTTTTCACCGGCCCCGGGGCTGGGCAGCAGGGAGCCTCCATGGACAAGAGCAGGGCCATCATCATCGTTATCATGGACATCATGCTGTTGGCCGAGCTGGTCTTGGCCATCTGGGTGGCCCACGATGACCCCGCGGCCATCGCCTGGAATTTCAGCAAGGTCTTCGTGCCCCTGGCCGTGGCCACCGTGGTGGGAGCCCGTATGGCGGTGCGACGCTGGGCCCCTCCCTTGAGCGGCGAGATTTACAGCCCGGTTGGCATCATGGGACCACGGGGTTAGGTTAGGCCACGACTCTGCACAAAGGGGTGAGGCGGTGGTAAAGAGGCTGGGCCAGACCTTGCGCCGCCTTTTCAACGGGCGCACCGAAGCGCCGCGCGGCGATTTCCAGGACCTGAAGCTCCAGTTCCGCGAGTTCAAGTATCTCTTGCGGGCCAACAACGAGGTGTTGGCCATCATCGCCGAGATAGAAACCCGCGCCGACGAGGCCGGCGCCGTGGGCCTGGACTTCATCCGCTCGCGCTACATCGCCGCCTCCTCCAAGGTCTACAAGATGATCCGCCACCTGGCCCGGCTCTCGGGGGACCGCTACCCGGGGCTGGTGCCGGCCTTTGACCACATCCGCCACCAGATCGACGACGTGCTGGCCCCCGGCGAGGGCGAGGGCGAGCTGGTGCTGCCCCTTTCGGGCGTGGATCGCGGCCAGGGTCATCTGGTGGGTTCCAAGGCGGCCAACATGGCCCAGATCGGCCGTTCCGGCCACCCGGTCTGCGACGGCTTTGTCATAACCACCGACAGCTTCCGGCGCTTCATGCATTACTCGGGCCTGGGTGGGCAGGTGCGCCAGGCGGTGATGCTCCTTGAGGAGGCCACCTACGACAACCTCCTGGGCATGAGCCGCCAGGTGCAGGAAAAGGTGATGCAGGCCGACCTGCCGCCGGAGCTGGAGACGGCCATCGACGAGGCGGCCCAGGACCTCTACGACCGCCTGGGAGGCACGGCCAACCTGTCTTTGCGCAGTAGCGCCATCGGCGAGGATTCGGACACCTCCTTCGCCGGCCAGTACACCAGCGTGCTGGGGGTGGGTCCCGAGGGCATTTTGGACGCCTACCGCCAGGTGGTGGCCAGCCTGTTTTCACCGCAGGCCATTGTCTACCGCCGCAAGAACGGTCTTCTGGACGAGGACGCCGAGATGGCGGTGCTGGCCCAGGAGATGCTGGACCCCTTGGTCAGCGGCGTAATGTATACCCGCGACCCCCTGGGCGGCATGGAAGGCCCCCTCTTGGTCAGCGCGGTCTACGGCCTGGGCCTGGGTCTGGTGGACGGCACGGTCACGCCCGATGTCTACACCGTGGCCCGCCAGCCGGTGCGCCTGGTGAAGACCGAGCTGGGCGCCAAGGCCAACCGCGTGGTCTCCGGACCCCGGGGCAATGAGCGCCAGGCGGTGTCCCCGGAGTTGGCCAACGTGGCGGCGCTGGCGCCGGCCCAGGTGGAGGAGTTGGCCCGTCTGGGCCTGTCGCTGGAAAAGGAATTCGGCCGCCCCCAGGATGTGGAGTGGGCCTTGATCGAAGAAGGTCGCCTCGTCATCCTGCAATCGCGTCCCTTGCAGGTGCTGGAACCCCAGTCCAGCCCCGCCGGGGACGAGGCCCCGGGCGAGGCTCCTCTTCTTGAGGGCGGCCAAACAGCCCGACCGGGCAGCGCCTGCGGCCCGGTGTATCTGGTGCGTGAGGAATCGGACCTGGGGGGCTTCCCCAGCGGGGCGGTGCTGGTGGCCAAGCACTCCTCGCCGGCCTTTGCCGCCGTGCTGCACCGGGCCGCGGCGGTGGTGACCGACGTGGGCGGGGTGACGGGGCACATGGCCTCCCTGGCCCGCGAGTTCGGGGTGCCCACCCTGGTGGGCCTGGCCGGGGCCACGGCCGGCCTGCGCGCCGGCCAGGTGGTCACCGTGGAGGCCGGGGCTCGGCGCATCTACGAGGGCCGCCTGGAGTCCCTGCTGGGCCGGGAGCTGGACCAGGCCACCAGGCCTCAGGCCAGCAAGATCAAGCCGCCCTGGTTCCGCGCCGCCCAGCTCATGACCCCGCTCACCCTCACCGACCCACGTTCGCCGGGGTTCGCGCCGGCGCGCTGCGCCACCTTCCACGACATCATCCGCTTCGTGCACGAGAAGTCCTTCCGCGAGATGTTCGTGCTGGGAGACCGCATGGGCCAGGCCGCCAGCCACCAGGCCCGCAAGATGGGTCACAAGCTGCCCTTCGAGCTGTGGGTCATCGATCTGGGCGGCGGCCTGTCCGAGGACGTGGGCAAGGAGGTCATGGGCCAAGACATCGTCTCCGTGCCCGGGCTGGCCTTCATGCAGGGCCTCTTGGACCCGGCCATCCACTGGGACCGGCCTCGGCCGGTGAGCCTCAAGGGCCTGGCGTCGGTCTTCGCCTCCTCCATGCTCACCCCGCCCAGCGACGGCAAGGTGCGCGACATGGGGCAGAAGGCCTTTGCCATCATCAGCGGAGACTACCTCAACTTCAATTCCCGGGTGGGCTATCACTTCGCCGCCTTGGACAGCTTTTGCGGTCCCAACCAGAACGACAACTACATCTCTTTCCGTTTCGTGGGCGGGGCGGCCACCGAGGACCGGCGGGTGCTGCGCGGGGAGCTGATCTGCCGCATCCTGGGCGATCTGGGGTTCAGGGTGGAGCGCACCGGCGACGCCGTCAGCGCCTTCCTCAAGAAGTACGAGCAGGACCAGACCATGGAGATGCTGACCACCCTGGGGCGGCTGGTGCTCTACACCCGGCAGATGGACATGCTCATGCACGACATGCGCATGGTGGAATGGCTGGCCAAGGCCTTCATGAGCGGCAACTACAACCTGGACACCCAGCCAGCCGAGGAATTGGCATGAGCAAGCCCTATAGCCAACTGGCCCGGCGCATGACCGTGACGGCCCTGCTGGTGACTCTGGTGCCGCTTTACTTCCTGGGGGCGGCCATCTATTTCTATTTCGACTTCGCCCACCGCGAGCGCACCAGGGAGGAGTTGATCTCCTTGGCCGGCAACCGGGCCAGCGCGGTGCAGGTCTTTTTGGCCGAGCGCACGGCGCTGCTGGAGGTTCTGGCCCACAGCGCCAGCATGGAGGACCTGACCAAGCCCGGCCGCCTGCAACAGGTCTTCTCGCTGCTCAACCGCCGCTCCTGGACCTTTCTGGACCTGGGCATCATCGACGACAAGGGCGACCACCGGGTCTACGTGGGGCCGTACCCCCTGGAGCATCAGAACTACAAGGACGCCACCTGGTTCCAGGAGGTGATGACCCGGGGCGTCTATGTCAGCGATGTGTTCCTGGGCCGCCGGGGGGTGCCCCACTTCGTCATCGCGGTCAAGCACAACCACGACCAGCGCCCCTGGGTGCTACGGGCCACCATAGACTCCGACGTGTTCACCAAGCTGGTGCAACGCGCCCAGGTGGGCCAGGGCGGCGACGCCTACATCGTCAACCGCGACGGCCAGTACCAGACCCCGCCCCGCTTCGGGGGCTCGGTGCTGGATCAGTCGGGCCTGGATTTGAAGGCCGTGCCGCCGGGCGTGAGCGTCATTCAGCATACCGACAAGGAAGGCCGCCAGCGGCTCTTGGCCTTTGCCTGGCTGTCCAAGGAGGACTGGCTCCTGGTCATCGAGCAGAACCCCCACAACGGCGCCGAGGGCCTGAACCTGGCCCGCAACGTGGAGCTGGCGGTGCTGGGGCTGGGCAGCCTGTTGATGGTGGTGGTGGTGCTGTTTTTGGTCAGGCTCCTGGTGCGCCAATTGGAGGCGGCCGACCGCCAACGCGCCGACCAGGACGCCCAACTGGTGCATTCGGCGCGCCTGGTCTCCCTGGGGCGCATGGCCGCCGGCGTGGCCCACGAGATCAACAATCCCCTGGCGGCCATAGGCGAATTGGCCGGGCTCATGGACGACCTGATGGACGAGGAGTTCGTGCAGTCCCATGCCCGGGGGGCCAAGTTCAAGACCAACGTGGCCAAGATTCAGCACCACGTGGAGAGGGCCCGGGGGGTCACCCACCGGCTCCTGGGCTTCGCCAGGCGCATGGAGCCCCAACAGGACACCGTGGATGTCAACGACATCCTCGGCGAGACCTGCTCCTTCCTGGAAAAGGAAGCGCTGTTCCGCAAGGTGGCGCTCACGCGACAACTGGCCGGTGATCTGCCGCGCATCAAGAGCGACCGCGCCCAGTTGCAGCAGGTGTTCCTCAACCTCTTGAACAACGCCATGGACGCCGTGGGCGAGAACGGCCATATCACCCTGGGCAGCCAGGTGGCCGGTGCTTTCGTGGAGGTGAGCGTGGCCGACGACGGGCCGGGCATTCCCCCTGAACTGCGCGAGCGCATCTTCGACCCCTTCTTCACCACCAAGGGACCTGGTCAGGGCACCGGCCTGGGACTGTCCATCAGCCATTCCATCATGCAGCGGTTGGGCGGAGACCTGACTTTTGACAGCCAGCCGGGCAAGGGGGCCACCTTCATGGTGCGCATTCCCAAGGTCCTGGCAGAGTAGGAGCTAGCAATTGAAAACCTTCGACGTGCTGGTGGTGGACGACGAGACTGATTTTCTGGAGCCCTTGGTGGAGCGCTTGCAGCTGCGCAAACTCCGGGCCGTGGGGGTGGACAGCGCCAGCGCGGCCTTGCAGCATCTGGCCGCTAATCCCGTGGACGTGGTGGTGCTGGACGTTAGGATGCCGGGCATGGATGGCATCGCCGCCCTCAAGGAGATCAAGGCCCGCCACCCCTTGGTGGAGGTGGTGCTCCTAACCGGGCATGCCTCGGTGGAGTCGGGCATGGAGGGGCTGGAGTTGGGGGCCTTTGACTACCTCATCAAGCCGGTGAAGCTCGACGAGTTGATGGAGCGCATACTGGAGGCCTACGACCGCAAGCTGGTCTTGCAGGAGTTGGCCCAGGGCGCCAAGTCCGGCGGGCCCTAGGGCGCCTAGCGGGCGGCGGTCTTCAATTCCTTGGAATAGGCGGCGATGCCCTGGGCTATGCCCTCGGCCAGCTGATCGCGGTAGGCGGGGCTGGTCAGGCGCTGGTGCTCCTGGGGATTGGTCAAAAATCCCACCTCGATCAGGGCGGCGGGCATGCGCGCGCCGATTAGCACGTAGAAGGGCGCTTGCTTGACCTTCAGGTCCTGCACCTGATAGGAACGGCGCACCTGGCCCAGGAGGTTCTTTTGCAGGGTGCGGGCCAGGTGGTTGGACTCGTTGATCTTGGAGTTTAGCATCAGGTCGTTGAGGATGTTCTGCAGGTCGCTGATGGAGCGGTGGGTGGTGGCGTTTTCGCGGGCGGCCACGCGCATGGACTGCTCATCCGAGGCCAGGTTGAGGAAATAGGTCTCGATGCCGTGCAGGCCCGGGCCGGGGGCCGCGTTGATGTGGATGCTCACGAATAAATCGGCATCGTGGGTATTGGCAAAGGCGGTGCGGTTCTCCAGGGGCACGAAGACGTCCTGGCTGCGGGTGAGCAGGGCCTCGCAGCCGGATTGCCGCCGGAGCTTTTCCCGCACCCGCTTGGCGATGTCCAGCACGATGTCCTTTTCCTTGACCCCGCGCCAGATGGCGCCGGGGTCCTTGCCGCCGTGTCCGGGATCAAGCACCACGCGATTGACGCATAGGCCCAGTTGGGCGGCCAGGCCCAGTTGGGGGGGCAGTTCCTTGGCCTGGCCCCGGGGCACCTTGCGGGCCTGGGCGCTGGAGGGCGCCTTCTTGCCCTTGCTCGGAGACGGTCGCGCTGGCGGGCCCTCGGCGGGGGCGGGGGCCTGGGCCGTCTTGGTCTCCGGCTCGGCCGGGGCCGGGGTGGCGGCCCTGTCCGGGGCCGCCGGGGATTTGGGGCCAAAGCAGTCCACGATGAGCCGGAAGGGGTTGTCCAGGGTGAAGACCTTGTAGGAGCCCAACTGCTTGAGGTCCACCAGCACGCGCACGCTGTCCGGCGAGGACTGGCTGGCCTGGGCCAGGTTCATCAGCGCCCCCGGCTGCTGCTCCTTGTCGGTCAGGGGCTTGGTCAGGCGCGCCCCTCTGAGATCGATCTGCAATTGGCTGGGGCTGCCGGTCTGGGGCAAGCCGGGGGGAAGGCTGGTGGCAAAGGTCACCGGCCGCTCCAGGCTCAGGACCAGGCGGGTGTAGGTGGGGGTGGACCAGTGGCGCAGATCGGTCACGGCGGCCAGGCCCGGGTCGGCGCTGGGCGCGCTGGCGGGTTGGGCGGGCGGGCGGAGGCCTTGGGGTTCGGCGGTCTTGACCGGCACCGGCACCGCCCGGTGGCCGCCCTTGCCCTTTAACTCGCGCTCCAGCACGTCCAGACGTTGCTTGGCCTGGGCCAGCTTGTCGCTGCGCGGGTAGTTGACCGTGAGCTTGAGGTACTCCAGGTAGGCTTGCTTTTTGTCGCCGGCCTTTTCGTACAGGCGGCCCAGGTTGAGCTGGGCGTCGTCGGCCATGGGCGAGCGCGGGAAGTGATTGGTGAAGCGGCGCAGCAGGTCCTGGGCCTGGGCGAAATCCTCGCGGCGCTTGAAGTTGTCATAGGCCCCGGCGCGCAGGCGGCCCATCCACCACAAGGCTCGGGCGGCCTGCTCTCCCTGGGGGTCGGAGGTGTAGACCCGGGCCGAGCGGTCGTAGAGTATCTGCCAGTTGTGCTGGACGTGGCGCAGGCGGGGGTTTTCGGTCAGGCGCTGATAATCGGCGCGCACGCGGTCCAGGATGGCGCTTTCGTCCTGGGCCGGCGCCCAGGCCGGCGCCAGGAGCACCAGCAGCCAGGCCAGGCACAGCCAGGTGATGAGATGGCCTCTAGGATAGCGCACGTTTGAGCTCGTCCAAAAGGTTGAGGGCCTCCAGGGGGGTCAGGCGCGAGGTGTCCAGGTCTTTCAGCCTGGCCAGCACCGGATGCTCGTGGGTGGCGAAGAGGTCCATCTGGGACCCGCCGCCGTCTGGCGCGGCTGGCTGCGTCTCCAGGCGACCCAGGCCGTCCTGCTCCAGGCCGGTCAGTATCTGCCTGGCCCGCTCCAGCACGCTGGCCGGCAGGCCGGCCAGGCGGGCCACGGCCAGGCCGTAGGAGCGGCTGACCCCGCCGGGGGCCAGGCGGCGCAGGAAGACGATGCCTCCCTGGAATTCCTTGACCGCCACGTTGAAATTCTTGATGCGCGGATGGGTGGCGGCCAGCTCGGTCAGCTCGTGGTAGTGGGTGGCGAACAGGGTCTTGACGCCTTGGCCGGCCAGGTCGTGCAGGTGCTCGGCCACGGCCCAGGCCAGGGACAGGCCGTCGTAGGTGCTGGTGCCGCGCCCCACCTCGTCCAGCACCACCAGGGAGCGCGGGGTGGCTTGCTTGAGTATCTCGCTGGTCTCGGTCATCTCCACCATGAAGGTGGAGCGCCCCCGGGCCAGGTCGTCCATGGCCCCCACGCGGGTGAAGACCCGGTCCACCAGGGGTATCTGGGCGCTTTGGGCCGGCACGAAGGAGCCGGCCTGGGCCAGGAGCACGATCAGGGCCACTTGCCTGAGTATGGTGGACTTGCCGGCCATGTTGGGGCCGGTGATGATGAGAACCTGCTCCTGGCCACCCAGGTGCAAGTCGTTGGGCACGAACTCGCCCTCGGGCAGCATTCGCTCCACCACCGGATGGCGTCCGCCGCTGATGATCAGGTCGCCGTCCTCCAGCATGCGCGGCCGGGTGTAGTCCCTGGACAGGGCCAGGCGGGCCAGGCCGGCCAGGACGTCCACACCGGCCACGGCCAGGGCGGCGGCCAGGAGCGGGCGGCTTTGCAGGGCCACCTGGTGGCGCAGGCGCTCGAAGGCCTTGCGCTCCATCTCCAGGGCGCGTTCCTCGGCGCCCAGCACCCGGGCCTCCTGCTCCTTCAGCTCGGGCGTGACGTAGCGCTCGGCCGTGGCCAAGGTCTGGCGGCGTATGAAGTGCTCGGGCACCTTGTCCAGATGGGCCTTGGTTACCTCGATGTAATAGCCGAAGACCCGGTTGAACCCCACCTTGAGGGTGCCGATGCCGCTGTCGGACCTTAGCTGGGCCTGCAGGGCCAGGATCCAGTCCTTGCCCGAGGTGGCCAGCAGGCGCTGCTCGTCCAGTTCGGGGTCCACCCCGGTCTTGATGACCCCGCCCTCGGCCAGGTTGAGGGGGGGGCTCTCGGCCAGGGTGTCGTTGAGCAGCGCGGCCAGGGGGGCCAGGCCCCGCATGTGCTGGCGGCACTCCTGAAGCAGGGGCGAGGTCATGCCGGCCAGCTCGGCCTGTAGGCCGGGCAGGGCCAGGAGGGCGTCGCGCAGGCTGGCCAGGTCGCGGGGGCTGGCCTGGCCCAGGCTGGCCCGGCCCACCAGGCGGGGGATGTCGGGCAGGCTGTCCAACAGGCTGGCCAGGGACTCCAGGACCAGGGGCAGGCCGCAAAATTCGTCCACGGCCTGGTGGCGGGCCTCGATCTCCTCCAGCACCAAAAGGGGGAAGCCCAGCCACTGCCTGAGCAGGCGGCCGCCCATGCCGGTGCGGGTGTGATCCACGGCCTGGATCAGGGAGCCCTGGCGGCCCCCGCCGGCGATGGAGCGGTATATCTCCAGGTTGCGCCGGGCGCTGGCGTCCAGCACCAAATGGGTGCGCACCTGGTAGAGGTTTAAGGCCTGCACGTGCTCCGGCGCGCGGCGCTGGGTGGAGATCACCACCGACCAGGCCATGGCCGCGGCGATCAAGGCCGGGTCGTCCTCCTGGCCCGGCTCCTCGGCCGGCAGACGCTGGCCCAATATCTGGCGGGCCTGGCCCGGCGAGGGCGGCCGGCCGGCGTGGATGGAGCGGGGAAGGTCGCTCACCTGGGGTCCCAGCTCGGCCAGCTGGGGGTGGCCGGCCTGGCTCTCGGCCAGCACCAGCTCCGCCGGCTCCAGGCGGGCCAGCTCGTAGCTTAGGGACGGGCCGGCCGGCAGCACCGTGGCCGCGAACTCGCCGCTGGCCAGGTCCAGATAGGCCAGGCCCAATTCCTCGCGGCCCAGATACAGGGCGGTCAGGAAGCGGTGGTCCTTGGCCGGCAGGTGCTGGGGGTCGATGAACATGCCCGGGCTGACCACCCGGGTGATCTCCCGGCGCACCAGGCCCTTGGCCAGTTTGGGGTCCTCCACCTGGTCGCAGATGGCCACCTTGAAGCCGGCCTCCACCATCTTGGCCAGGTAGGCGTCCAGGGCGTGGTGGGGCACTCCGCACATGGGCACCGGATCGGGGTGGCCCTTGTCGCGGCTGGTCAGGGTGATGGATAGGATGCGGCTGGCCAGCAGGGCGTCGTCGAAGAACATCTCGTAGAAATCGCCCATGCGGAAAAAGAGCACGCAGTCGGGCGCCTGTTCCTTCAACTCCAGGAACTGGCGGATCATGGGCGTGTCGCGGCCGGTGGGGGGGCTGGCGGCTGCCTGGGGGACGGGGGCTGGCGCGGGGGAGGCGGCCGGGCCGGCGGCTGATTTATCGGGGATGGACATGGCGGTGATCAGCTTTCCTCTGGCCGGTTTAGCTTACAACATAGCAGAAAAACTAAGTTTACGCCAGAGTTCCCGCGCGGCGGTAGTGGGTCAGTTTGAATATGGCGCTGCATCCCGCCCGAACAAGAAAGAGGCTTGTGCCGGGGGCGGGGCATGCTAAACTGTTGTTTAGGATGCCGGGTGGCCAGGTTGGTGTACTTTCTCCTTGACCTGGCATCCAGGATAGCCGATAGAATGAGGGCAGCAAGACAACCCCTTGGGGGTAAGGGGGATCAAATGCTTACTTCCCGTGACGTCGCCCGCTACTTCCTGACTCAGGCCAATCCAGAGTTTGGGGATGGCATTTCCAATTTGAAGCTTCAAAAGCTAGTCTATTACGCACAGGGCTTCCATTTGGCCCTATTTGAATCGCCATTATTCAACGAATCAATTGAAGCATGGGAACACGGTCCAGTAGTACCCATGCTTTATCATGCTTATAAGGAACATGGCGCGGGAGCAATCCCGGTCCCGGACGATATCAATTTTGATATCTACGACCAACAAACGCAAGAGTTGCTTAATGAAGTATACTCAGTTTATGGGCAATATGCGGCGTGGAAGCTGCGCAATATGACCCACGAAGAAGCCCCATGGAAGATTGCCTATGAAAAGCACCACACAATAACGCAAGAATCTATGAAAGATTATTTCAAAAAACTTATTAACTAAATGTCTAGGCTAAAAGATACAGGCGGCCAAGGAGGCGTGCGCCTTAATACTCATACATCAAGCGATGTTAACCCAGATACGCTCCCGCCTATTTTCTCATTAGAGCACATGCAACGTGGTTTTTGTATTGATAATTGCGACTCCCAAGGGAAAGCGCAATTTGCGGATGCGTTGTGGAAACGGAGCAAGATGCCTTGGGCGCAATTGCGCGTAGCACCAAGGCATGGGTTGGGGTATGAGAAAATACAAAACTTAAATGCAACGCTTCCCAACGGCATACATGAAGATGTAAATATTATTTCTTTTCGATGTATTGGTAAGGCTCCAATGGTTGGGTACCGCAAGGATCGAGTTTTCTATATTTTATGGATTGATTTAAGTTTTAGCGTATACGATCATAGTTAGTACCCATCAATCCAACAATCCCGCAATTTCTTCCAACGTCCACACATGATCCGAAATCTTGGCCTCCATGGCAGGCGTCACTCGGAGCGTCCGGTGAATCCTGCCAAAGTTATAGTACATATAGTGCAGGCTGATAGCGGCTGCGAGATTCTCCACCTTCTTGCTAAACCCATTGGTCAACCGGGTGAACCGACGCATGCTCATGCGCATGGTGAGGTTCTGGCGCTCTACGTAGCTCGTGCTGACATGCTTGGGGTCGGGCTTGCCGGTGATAGCCGTCTTGGCTGCACCCAGGCACTGTGCGGGGCTGTAGCGGCGGGGTGCTTCGGGGTCTGCGCCGTATATCTTGACCAACTGAGCAAAATCAACGTCTGCCCCAAAGGCATCTTCAACCGCATTTAGGTATACCTTGAGGCCATCGCTGGTGAGTTGCACCCTGTTGGCTAGGCGGCTCTTGAGATCATCAATGAAAACTTCGGCGGCTTCTGCGTCGCGGTTGGCCACCAGCCAAGAGGGCGCCAGCTTGGTGTCAGCGTCAATGGCAACCCAGCACCACGTATCGCCATAGCCGAACTGACCCCGCTTATCCTCGGTGCGGATTCCGCCGATTTCGGCCACTGATTCCATTTGATGCCGGCCGGGCGATCCACGTGAAGCCGGCCACCCACCTATGAGGGGGCGACGCTGGTGATAATGTAGTTACTCCTGATGACCCGGGGTGGTCAAGCTTGC
>JAZDIQ010000051.1:0-54270 GCA_043804825.1 Pseudomonadota bacterium | reverse complement strand
CCTTGCACCGCGCTGATCCCAAAAACAAGGCGCTGGGCGTAGGCAGGTAGGCCCGGCTGTCCTGCGGGTGGGTGTTGTTCGCGCATTGGGGGGCTGGGGCACTGATCTGGCTTTCTGGATTTCTGGATTTCCTTCCGATTTGCCGGGCATCAGCTCCTAGATGGCTCAGGCCCTGGCCGCCGCCGGTTTTTCAACGTTGGCCGATTTCGCGTCCGCCACCGACGAGTATCTGCTGCGGGTGAAGGGGTGGGTCCGGGCATGGTTAAGAAGATTCGGGCTTACCTGGGCACATAAATTTATGTGGCTATAGGGTGGCTCAAAATTCTGGGATGGTTTCCCGTTCCACGTTCCCCTGGCATATACCCCACCCAAAACCGACATACCCACAGACCTAGTTATTTCAGAACAACCGGTTACTACTTATTTCATCCGTCATCAGTCAGGCTGACAAGCCTGGCCAGTTTTCATTTTGCGGCCCGATAGCCCCCTACTTCGTGCCCCCCATACTCCTTGGCTGGTGTGAACGACCGCTGGCCGCCACAAGCCAGGCCTTGCCATCAAGGGCCTGACACCCCTGGGTCATGGGTTCCCGCCCGGGCCGCGACCCTGCCCCGCGGGGCTCTCAGCGAGCTGGCGGGGCGGCGAACTCCTCCTGCACCGCCGGGTCCTGGGTTGGGGCCGGCGTGTCAGCCGGGGTCTCGGCGGGTGTCTGGGCCGGCGTATCGGCCCATTCCTCGTTGGGGGCCGGCGGGCCGCCGGCGGGGCCGGCCTGCTGGGGCCGCCTTGTCCCGGCCATGGGGTGGGGGCTCACATAGCGTCCGCCCACCCAGCCCGACAACCCGTTGGCCTGCACTTGCACCCAGCCGCCTTGTTCCGCCAGGACCAACAGTGGCGTCCCCCGGGATAGGACCCTGAGTATCTGGCAGTTGGTGGCCGGGCAGGCCCGCAGGTTGAGGCTGGGCACGGCCACGTAGAGCATCGCCCCCGAGACCGGCGGGGGCGGCGCCGGCGCGCCGGGACCCAGGGGCGGCGGAAAGCGCAGTGGTGGCGGCGGCGGAGTGGCGCAGGCGGTCATCCCCAGCAAGATCAGCAGCAGGGCGGCCAGCCACCAAGGGCACTTGCCGAGAGTAAGGGGCTTGTTCACCTTGCACCTCCCTGGGCGGCGGCGGCGCGCTCCAGGCGGCCGGCCTTGTCGCGCACCGAGGGCACGTCGGACGCGGAGGGGTTAAGCTGGCAATACCTGTTGAGGGCCAGGGCCGCGTCGGCGTTGTTGCCCAACTGCTCCAGGGCCAGTCCCAGGTTCTTGTAGGCCAGGGCCAGCTCCGGCTGCACCTCGATGGCCCTGTAGTAGGCCTCCACCGCCTCTCCGGTCCGCCCCTGCTTGCGCAGGGCCAGGCCCAGGTTGTTCCAGGCCAGGCCGTCTTGGGCGTCGGCCGCCACCGCCTGCTGGAACAGCTCGATGGCCTGCGCCAGATTGCCGGTCTTGGCCTGCGCCAACCCCGCCTCGTTCAGGCGGGCGGCCGCCGCCGGGTCTGGAGCCGGCATATTGGCGTACCCGGCGGGCGGCGACGCCGGCGGGGTCTGTACCTGGGGCGTGGTCTGCGCGCCGACCTGGCCGTCCACCAGCGGGGTCTGCCCCTGGGGCGTGGTCTGCGTGCCGACCTGACCGTCCACCCGCGGGGTCTGCCCGTCCGGGGGCGTCAGGGGTGCCGGGGCTGGGTCAGCCGGCGTCGTCTGCCCGCCGGCCGGCTCCGGGAGGGCCGGCGTCTGGCTGGATTGCTCGCCGCTGGTCGCCACCGGGGAGGCGCCGCCCGCCGGCTGGCTGGCCAGCGGCGGGGCCGGCGAGGCCGGGGTGGTGGGCTTGGCGCCGCCGCGCAGGAAGATGAAGGCCAGGGCGATCACCGCCAGGGCCAGCCCCAGGGCCGCCCACAGGGGCCAGCGCCGGCCGGCGACGGGCGCCGCGCTCTCCGTGGGGGCCGCCGGCGCCGGGGCTCCGCAGTTGGTGCAGTATCTGGCCTGGGGGCGCAAGGTTGTTCCGCAGTTGCTACAGTCGGCCGTGGGCGGCATGGGGATACCCCTATTTAGGTTGCGCGAGGATTTCGATGCCCGCCCGCCTGGCCCGGGAGGCGGCTAGGGTGTTTTTTTGACCACCAGGGTGTGGGCCACGCGGTCGCCCAGGCGCTGCTTGAGCGGCGAGGTCCAGACCAGGATGGCCCCCACCAGGTAGCCCAGTTGGCCATCCACCAGGCGCAGCAGGTTGCGCACCAGGGCCGTGTGGAGGTCCATGGGCGCGCCATCCTGGCGCACCACCCGCAGCCCCAGCAGCTTTTTACCCAGACTGCGTCCCTGCCACAGGCCTTCCAGCAGGGTGAAATAGGCGATCCAGAAGGCCGTGGTCAGGCCGATGACCGCCAGGGCGGGTCCGCCTTGCAGCTCGAAGCCGTCCGGGGTGAGGCCGCCGTCCACGGTGCCGGCCACCAGGCGGCCCAAGATCAGGTAAAAGGCCAGGATCACGACGCTGTCGATGATCTGGGCCACCAAGCGTATGCCCACGCCCTGACCCACAAGGCCGCCGGGGACGGCTGGCGGCCCCGCGCCGTGAGCGCCGGGCAGGGGCGGCGGCGATGATCCCGCTGCTCCCTGGGGCTCTCTGGCCGGGGTGCCGCAGGCCGGGCAAAAGCGGTCGGGATCCTCCAGCCGGATGCCGCATTGGCTGCAATAGGGCATGTCCGCTCCATCGGGTGGGATTGGGAGCCAGGGGCGTCAAGCGGCCCGCGGGGGGTAATGGTACTAGAATGACAACATCTTTTTAGACTTACAAGAGATTATCTTGGAGCGCCCAACCAGGGAGACGCCGGGGATAATCAAGCGCCCCGGGCGTGCCGGCGGCCCCGGGGCGCCGCGGTTTTTAATGAAGCGGCCTCAAAGGAGGCGAGCGCCCTAAGCTACTATTATGATATAATTTTATATTGAGGGAAGTGCTAATCGTCTAGGTAATGCCTGCTGGACCTCAAGGAGAAAGGTGACCCCGTGACCAAAGGCAAAGGTATCGTAAGGTTAATTCCCCTGGCCCTGACCGCCCTGGCCCTGACCGCCTGGGGCCTGCCCTCCGCCGCCCAGGCCAGCGAGGCCAAGATCGGCTGCGCCTTCAGTATGACCGGCGGCGCCGCGGCCTATGGGGCCACCCAGAAAAACGGCGCGTCCCTGGCCATGGAGCAGATCAACGCCGCCGCCGCTGGCGGCCTCAAGCTGACCCTGTTGTTCGATGACGACGCCAGCACCCCCCAGCAGGGCATCAACGTCTTCCAGAAATTCATCAACGCCGACAAGGTCTCCATGATCATCGGCCCCACCCTGAGCAACACCGCCCAGGTGGCCGACCGCATCGCCCAGCAGGCCAAGGTGCCGGTGCTGGCCATCAGCAACACCGCCCAGGGCATCACCGAGATCGGCGACTACATTTTCCGCGACTCGCTGACCGAGGGCGTGGTCATACCCAACACCATCAAGGCCATCAAGGCCAAGCTGGGCATCAAGAAGGTGGCCCTGCTCTACGGCAACGACGACGCCTTCACCAAGGCCGGCTACCAGGCCTTCAAGGCGGCCCTCGCGGAGGCGGGCATAGAGGTCTTGAGCGAGCTGTCCTTCGCCAAGGGCGACCGCGACTTCTCGCCCCAGCTCACCCAGATCAAGGGCCTCAACCCCGACGCCATCATCTGCTCGGCCCTGGTGGAGGAGGCCTCCGGCATCGTCTCCCAGGCCCGCCAGCTGGGCATTCCCCAGAGCGTGCCCATCGTGGGTGGCAACGGCTTCAACTCCCCGGCCTTGATCAAGAACGCCGGGGCCGCCGCCGAGGGCGTCATCGTGGGCGCGGCCTGGAACATCAGCTCCCCCCTGCCCGTGAACAAGAAGTTCGTGGAGGACTACAGCAAGAAGTACGGCAATCCTCCCGATCAGTTCGCGGCCCAGGCCTTCGCCGGCGTGCACATCGCCTACCAGGCCATAACGAAGGCCGGCGATCCGGGCAACCGCGCGGCCATCCGCGAGGCCCTCACCCAGATCAAGGACCTGGACACCGTGCTGGGGCCCTTCTCCTTCACCCCCGGCCGCGACGCCGGCTCCCAGCCGGTGGTGCAGATCGTCAAGGACGGCAAGTTCGTCGTTATGGGCATGTAGGCCCCGATAAGCCTTATTATTGTTAGCGGGTTCCGCGGGGTGGCGCACCCCGCGGAATCCGCCGTGACCCCCCGCCCGCTAGGGCGTGGGCGGCTGGATATTACGCCATGAATGTCCTTGGACAACAGCTGGTCAACGGCCTGTTCATCGGCGGGATGTACGCCCTGTTCGCCGTGGGCTACACCCTGGTCTTCGGAGTGCTGGACATCCTCAACCTGGCCCACGCCGCGGTCTTCACCCTGGGTGGCCTGATGGCCCTGTGGCTGGTGCAGCAGGGGGGCCTGACCATCTGGACGGCCTTTCCCCTGGCGGTGCTCCTGGCGGGCATCTTGGGGCTGGTGCTGGATCAGGTGGCCTTCAAGCCCCTGCGCCGGCGGCCCGACACCTACTTCTCGGGGCTGATCTCCAGCATCGCCATGGCCATAATCTTCGAGAGCCTGGCCATGGGGGTCTTCGGCGCCCACAACGTGCGCTTCCCGGCCGGCACGGTGCCGGTGGTGATCTGGCGCCTGGGCGGCATCACCATCACGCTGTTGCAGGTGGAGATATTGGGGACCGTGGTGTTCTTGATGGTGGCCCTGACCCAACTGCTCAAGCGGGCACGCGTGGGCAAGGCCATCAGGGCCGTGGCCGAGAACCAGCACGCCGCCAGGCTGTTGGGCATCAACGTGGACGGCACCATCGCCTTCACCTTCTTTTTGTCCTCGGCCCTGGGCGGGGCGGCGGGCATCCTCTTCGGGCTGTATTTCGACGCCATGTCGCCGGACATGGGCCGCACCATGGAGCTCAAGGGCCTGGCGGTGATCGTCCTGGGCGGCATGGGCAGCGTGCCCGGGGCCATCCTGGGGGGCCTGGCCTTCGGCCTGAGCGAGGTGCTCACGGTGGCCATCAGCGGCACCTCCAACCTGCGCGACGCCGTGGCCTTCACGGTGCTGTTCGCCATCATGCTGGTGCGTCCCTCGGGCCTGTTGGGACGCGGTCGCCTGCGGGAGGCCTGAGAGCCATGGACGCCATCAGCCAACTCTGGGCCATCTACGGCAGCCTCATCAATTTCATGGGCATCAATTGCCTTCTGGCCTTGAGCCTTTACGTCACCTTTTCCGCCGGGTTGCTGTCCCTGGGCAACGCCGCCTTCTACGGCATCGGCGGCTACACCGCCGGCATCCTCACCACCCATCTGGGGGCGCCCTATCCCCTGGCGCTGTTGGCCGGCACCCTCATGGCCGGCCTGGCGGGCCTCTTGCTGGGCCTGCCGGCGCTGCGCCTCAAGGGGGTCTTCCTGGCCATGGCCACCCTGGCCTTCGGCGAGGTGGTGCGCATAGTGGCCCTGAACCTCAACATCACCGGCGGGGCCGAGGGGCTGATCAACATCCCGGTCATCACCCAGACCTGGATGATCTATCTGGCCCTGGCCGTGGCGGCCTTTTTCCTGGCCCGCCTGCACCGCTCGCGCCTGGGCTGGGCCTTTCAGAGCATCCGGGAGGATGAGACGGCGGCCGCCGCCATGGGGGTCAACCTCACCCTGACCAAAACCCTGGCCTTTGTCCTGGGCGCGCTGTTGGCCGGCCTGGCCGGCGGGCTCTACGCCCACCTCAACTTCCTCATCACTCCCGGCGAGTTCGGCTTCGCGGCGGCGGTCAACCTGTTGATCTACAACATCGTCGGCGGCACCCGCGCCTGGTACGGGCCGCTCTTGGGCGCGGCCTTGCTCACGGCCCTGCCCGAGGTGCTGCGCGCCCTGGGCGTCAGCGCCGGACCGGTGCGCATGTTTGTCAACGGGCTGATATTGCTATTGGTAATACTGTTTTTGCCCAAGGGGTTGATGGCCGCTTTCCAACGGCGCCCCGGGTCGGCCAAGGCTTAGCCATGCTCTTGGAGATCGAAGGCATATCAAGGGATTTCGGCGGCGTGCGCGCCTTGGACGGCGTGGGCCTGGCCGTGGAGCAGGGCACCATCCACGGGCTCATCGGCCCCAACGGCGCCGGCAAGACCACCCTGCTCAACGTGCTCTCGGGCATCACGCCACCCAGCGCCGGCCGCATTCGGCTGGACGGGCAGGAGATACAGGGCCAGTCGCCCCACCGGGTGGCGGCCCTGGGGGTGGCCCGCACCTTCCAGCACATCCGCCTCTTTCCGGGACTGTCCTGCCTGGACAACCTCATCGCCGGCCAGCACCTCAAGGCCGGGCGCCCCCTGCTGCCCCGGCTCTTGTTCCTGCCCGCGGCGCGGCGCCAGGAGGAGTATTGGCGCGGCCAGGCCCAGGATATCCTGGAGCTGGTGGGCCTGAGCGCCCAGGCGGGGACCCTGGCCAGCGCCTTGTCCTATGGCGAGCGCCGGCGCCTGGAGATCGCCCGCGCCCTGGCCAGCCGGCCCCGCCTGATCCTGCTGGACGAGCCCGTGGCCGGCATGCGCCCCGAGAGCCTGGACAAGGTGGCGGAGGTGGCGCGCACCCTGGTGCAGGGCGGCATGACCATCCTGCTCATCGAGCACAACATGAACTTCGTCATGGGGTTGTGCTCGCGCCTGACGGTGCTCAATTTCGGCCGGGTCATCACCAGCGGCTCGCCGGCCGAGGTCTCCTGTCATCCCGAGGTGGTGGAGGCCTATCTGGGATCGGCGGTGTGCAATGCTTGAGGTCAGCGGGCTGTGCGTGAACTACGGTTCGGTGGAGGCGGTGCGCCAGGTCTCCTTCAAGGTGGCCCGGGGCAGCGTGGTCTCGCTCATCGGCCCCAACGGCGCCGGCAAGACCACCACCTTGAACGCCCTGAGCGGCGTGGTGCCCATACACGGAGGACGCATCGCCCTGGAGGGCCGGGACATCACCGCCCTCAAGTCCCACCAGCGGGTTTCGGCGGGGGTGGTGCAGGTGCCCGAGGGACGCCTGGTGCTGGCGGGCATGAGCGTGCGCGAGAACCTGGAACTGGGGGCCTACCGGCAGCCGCGCCAGGAGATAGCCCAAAACATCGCCCGCATGGAAGAGCGCTTTCCGGTGCTGGGCCAGCGCCGGGACGGGCTGGCCGGATCGCTCTCCGGTGGCGAGCAACAGATGCTGGCCATGGCCCGGGGGCTGATGGCCCATCCCAAGCTGCTCCTCTTGGACGAGCCCTCCCTGGGGCTGGCGCCCCTGGTGGTCAGGATGATCTTCGACCTGGTGCTGGAGCTTAAGGCCCAGGGCCAGACCATCCTCCTGGTGGAGCAGAACGTCTTCCAGAGCCTGGCCGTCTCCGACTACGCCTATGTCATGGAAAACGGCGCCATCGTGCTGGAAGGGCCGGCCAGCGAGCTGGCCGCCGACCCGGCGGTGGCCAGCTCCTATCTGGGGCGGTCCGCCTAGCCTTGGGGATCATCGCCAGGAGCCCCGGTCGGCGCGGGCGGCAGGCGGGCCGGGGATCGAGGCCGACGGCCGGTTGGCGGCAATGCCGGGGCCTGCCCCGGCGGCCCTGGCCCCGGCCCCCCGCCGCCTGGCTTGCGGAGGTTTCGCCGCCCACCGCCACGGCTTGTGCAACCCGCCGTCTGCCATCATAATGCAGCCCATGTCCGACGAACCCACAGGAAGGGTGCTGGCCCTGGATTTGGGGCACAAGCGCATAGGCGTGGCGGTCAGCGATCAGGCGCGGGCCATCGCCCAGCCCCTGTGCGTCCTGGAGCGCGCCGGCCGCGACCAGGACGTGGCGGCCATCGGCCGCCTGGCGGCCGAGCAGGCGGCCGTGCTCATCGTGCTGGGCCTGCCCCGGCGCACCGACGACAGCCTGGGTCCCGAGGCGGAGAAGGCCTTTAGCTTCGGCCGGCGCCTGCACCGGGTCTTGAGCCTGCCGGTGGCCTATGTGGACGAGTGGGAGACCACCGTGGAGGCCCAGGAACTGCTGATCTCCGGCGGGGCCTCGCGCCAGCGGCGCCGCCAGGTGGTGGACAAGCTGGCCGCGGCCATCATCCTGCGGCGCTTTTTGGATAGCAGGGGCGTGGAATAAGCAACATGCAGGACCAAGAGAACCAGGCCCCCGCGCCCCCGCCGGCGCCTAGCCACGATGATCCAGCGCCCCGGCGCGGGCGGGGCCTCAAGCGGCTGCTGCTAATCGCGGTGCTGGCCCTGGCCCTGGCCCTGCCGCTCTACGTGCTGGCAAAGCACCTAATTCTGGAGCACAAAAGCGCCGAGAGCGGCCCCCAGGTGGTGGTGGAGATACCCCGGGGGGCCGGAACCATGCAGGTGGGCGAGCTCTTGGCCCGGGCCGGCGTGGTGGACCGCGCCTGGCTGTTCGCCCTGGCCACGCGCCTGAGCGATCAGCCCGGCCGCCTGCGGGCCGGCGAGTACGGCCTGAGTCCGGCCATGAGCCTGCGGGAGATTTTGGAGGTGCTGGGCCAGGGCCGGGTGCTCCAGCACCTGGTGCTCATCCCCGAGGGCTTCACCCTGGCCCAGATAGTGGACCGCCTGGCCGAGGAACGCCTGCTGGAGCGCGCCGAGGGCCTGGCCCTGGCCGGCGACCCCCAGTTCGCCGCCTCCCTGGGTCTGGGCAACCAGGGGCTGGAGGGCTATCTCTTCCCGGACACCTACCAGTTCACCCGGGGCATGCCGGCCAAGGCCATCCTGACGGCCATGGTCAAGCGCTTCCAGCAGGCCTGGCAGCCCCTGGCCCCGGCGGCCGCCGGCCTGGGGTTCAGCCGCCGCCAGGCCGTCACCCTGGCCAGCATCATCGAGCGCGAGGCCAAGGTGCCCTCCGAGCGCCCCCTGGTCAGCGCCGTGTATCAGAATCGCCTCAAGAAAGGCATGAAGCTGCAGGCCGACCCCACGGTGATCTACGGACTGCCGTCCCTGGCCGGTCCCCTGACCCGCGCCCACCTGGAGCAGGACCACCCCTACAACACCTATACCCGCGAAGGCCTGCCGCCCGGTCCCATCTGCTCTCCCGGCCAGGCCAGCCTGGCCGCCGCCGTGCATCCGGCCGCCGTGGACTACCTGTACTTCGTGGCCCGGGGCGACGGCAGCCATGTCTTCAGCGTGGATTACCGCGACCAGGTGAACAACGTCAACCGCCTGCGCCACCTGCAACGGCGCTAGGAGCCTGCCTTCGTCTATCCCAAAGATGCTATGCTATAAATAATGGTGATCGCGGCGGCCCGCCGGGGCAGCCACCAGGTTTCGCGGGCCAGGCGCCAGGGCGGGCCGGCGCGCCGGGCAAGGAGGGTGGCGGTCATGCAACGCCTGTGTCGGCTATTGCGCGAGCCGGTCTTGCGGGGCCTGGTGCTGGCCCTGTGGCTGGCGCTGTTCAGTTGGCCCTTCTGGTCCGATCCCGCCTACCGCGCCATCGGTTTCCTGTTCCCCTACCACCTGGCCTGCTGGCTGGCCCTGGTGCTGATCCTCATGCTCATGGCCTGGTCCCTGGGGCGGGCTGGCTCCCCCGAGGACCCCGACGCGGACGACGATGGCCAGCTTTAGCCCCTACACGGTGCTGGGGGCCATGGCCCTGTACATGGCGCTCTTGTTCACCGTGGCCCTGTTGGTGGAACGCCGCACCGCCAAGGGCTTCAACCCCGGCAATCACCCCTTGGTCTATGCCCTGTCCCTGGCCGTGTACTGCACCGCCTGGACCTATTACGGCAGCGTGGGCAAGGCCGCCTCCTCGGGCATGATCTTTTTGGCCGTGTACCTGGGGCCCACCCTGGGCGTCCTGTGCTGGTGGGCGGTGCTGCGCCGGCTGATCGGCCTCAAGAACCAATACCGCATCACCAGCCTGGCCGACCTGATCTCCCTGCGCTACGGCCGCTCCCAGTCCCTGGGCGCCCTGGCCACCCTGGTCATCCTCTCCGGGGTCACGCCCTACATCGCCCTGCAACTCAAGGCCCTGGTGCTGACCTTCAAGATACTCACCCAGCCCTACGCCGACACCTTCCTATACCGTTTCGGCCAGTCCGGCCCGGCGGCGGTGGGCGAGCATCTGGAGGCCATCATCGCCGGGATGATGATCCTGTTCACCATCGTCTTCGGGGCGCGGCGCCTGGACCCCACCGAGCGCCACCAGGGCATGATCATGGCCGTGGCCGTGGAGAGCGTGGTCAAGCTGCTGGCCTTCTTGGCGGCGGGCGTCTTCGTCACCTACCACCTGCACGACGGCTTTCAGGACATCCTGCAACGCTTCGCCGGCCAGGCCCACCTGGCGCGCCTGATGGAGACCGGCCTGGCCGGCACGCCGGCCTATCTGGAGTGGCTCAGCTACCTGGTGCTGTCCATGTCGGCGGTGCTGTTCCTGCCCCGCCAATTCCATGTGGCGGTGGTGGAGAACTTCGATCAGCGCCACGTGGCCACGGCCATGGGAGTCTTCCCCCTGTATCTGCTGCTCATCAACCTGTTCGTGGTGCCCGTGGCCATGGCCGGTCTGCTGGGAGGCTACCCTCTCAGCGAGGCGGACACCTTCGTGCTGCGCCTGCCCCTGGCCCATGGGGCCTCCTGGCTGTCCCTGCTGGTCTTTTTAGGCGGGTTCTCGGCGGCCACGGCCATGATCATGGTGGCCACCATGACCATGGCCACCATGGCCGTCAACCACCTGGCCCTGCCGCTGGTGCAGGCCCTGGAGCCCCTGGCCTTTCTGCGCCGGCGTCTGCTGCCCATGCGCTGGCTGGCCGCGGCCCTGATCATCCTGCTGGGCTATTGGTTCCAGTGGGAGGTGGGCTGGACCAGCATCCTGGTGGACATGGGCATCCTCTCCTTCGCCGCCATCCTGCAACTGGCCCCGGCCATCCTGGGGGGGCTGTATTGGCGCCGGGGCAACCGCGCCGGGGCCTTCCTGGGCTTGTCGGCCGGCTTCGCGGTGTGGATATACACCGCTCTGCTGCCCTTGTTCGCCCGCGCCGGCTGGATCAGCCCCGCCCTGATCCAGGACGGCCCCTGGGGCCTGGCGCTCCTGGCCCCCCAGCGGCTCTTGGGTGTGCAAGACTTCGACCCCCTGACCAACACCGTGTTTTGGTCCCTGGCGGTCAACCTGACGCTCTACCTGGCCGGCTCGCTGATCTTCCGGCAAGGCCAGGAAGAAGAGCGCCTGGCCGGAGAGTGGGCCACCGGCGGCCCGCTGGGGGGGGACGAGCCCCCGGCCGGCGAGGCCTTCATCGAGCTGGCCGGCAAACTGGAGGGCTTCGAAGCCATCCTGGCCGACTACCTGCCCTGGGAGCGGGTGCAGGCCATCAAGGAGCAAAGCCTCAAGGACCTGGGCCTGGCCGGCCTCCAGCTGGTGACCGTGACCCAGTTGGCCGAACTCTACCGCCTGTTGGAGAACACCCTGGCCGGCTCCATCGGCGCGGCCTCGGCGGCGGTGGCCTTGGGGCGCTTTCCCCTGTTCTCCTCCCAGGAGGCCCAGGCCCTCTCGGCGGTCTACGCCCAGATGCTCATCAGCCTGCGGGTCTCGCCCCGGGAGCTGAAGAGACGCATCGACTACTACCGCGAAAAGGAGGAACTTCTGCGCCGGGAGAGCGAGCTTTTGCACCACAGCCAGCGCCTGGTGCGCGAGAAGCTCCAGTCCCTGGACCGCCTGGCCCAGGCCATCGCCCACGAGATACGCAACCCCGTGACCACCATCGGCGGCCTGGCCCAGCGTCTGATCCGCCAGGGCTCGGCCAACGAGCACGACGTGGAGTATCTGCACAAGATATTGGCCGGGGTGCGCAGCCTGGAAAAGGTGGTCAGCGAGGTGCGGGCCTACGCCGACCTGCCGGCGCCCAGCCTGGCGCAAGAAGACCTGGGCCTGTTGCTGGGGCGGGTGCTGGAGAGCTATCGCCAACGGGCGCGGGAGGGGAGGGTGGATATGGTCCTGGAGAACCTGGCCGGGCGGCCGGCCCTGGCCTGGGTGGATGCCGGCCTGATCGAAAAGGCCCTCAGGGTGCTCATCGACAACGCCCTGGAGGCCATGCCCCAGGGCGGCCGCCTGACCCTGGGCCTGGCCAGCGACCAGGATATGGCGGTAATCAGCGTGAGCGACACCGGACGGGGAATATCGCCCCACGACCTGGCTTATCTGTTCGACCCCCTGTTCAGCACCAAGGCCGACGCCGTGGGCATGAACCTGGCCATCGCCCGGCGCATCGCCAGCGACCATCAGGGCGACCTGCGCGTGGAAAGCCTCCCCGAGGCCGGGGCCACCTTTTTGCTCAGCCTGCCGTTGGAGCCCCCGGAGTCCCTGCGCCTGGCCCCCCAGGGTCCGCCCGAGCGCCCGCCCAGCCCCAAGTAGGGCCTGATGATCAGCGGCCCGAGCACCCCTGTCAAAACCAGCGCCGGCGGCACGGGCGAGGGTTGTTGGCAACATGTCGGGGCGGGCATGGTAATATGAGCGGCAAACAAGCCACGGCGCGGGTGGAGATGCAGACTCGCCGCCACATGCCCACCAGACTCCGGCCGCCCCTTGCATGAGCAAACAGCCTTGGCGACACAACCTCAAAGCCACTTGATCCCCCCCACGGCCTCGCCAGGACAGCAGCCCCTGCGCGTGCTGCGCCTCATCGCCAGGCTCAACGTGGGCGGCCCGGCCCGCCACGTGGCCCTGCTGATGGCCGGCCTGGAACCGGCGCGCTTTGCGCAACTGCTGGTGGCCGGCCGCGTGCAGGGCGACGAGGACGACATGGGGCCGGCGCTCAGGGAGCAAGGCCTGGACTACCTGGACCTGCCCGAGCTGGGTCGCAGCCTGCACCCCTGGCGCGACCTCAAGGGCCTGTGCAAGCTCCTGGGCATCATGGCCCGCTTCCGGCCCCAGGTGGTGGAGACCCACACCTCCAAGGCCGGCTTCCTGGGGCGGCTGGCCTGTATGCTCTACCGGCCCTACGCCCGCCTGCGGGGCTGGCCGGTGCCCAGGGCCATCCACACCTTCCACGGTCACACCTTCCATGGCTACTTCGGTCCCCTGCTGGGCCGGGTCTTCCTGACCCTGGAGCGCCTGCTGGCCAGGTTGGCCACCTGGCGCGTCGTGGTCATCAGTCCCCGCCAGTACCAGGAGATCTGCCAGACCTACCGCGTGGGCCGGCCTCAGCAATACCTGGTGCTGCCCCTGGGCATCGACCTGGCGCCCTTCGCCGACCCCGCCCCGGGCCGGGCCGCCTTCCGGGCCGAGCTGGGCCTGACCGGGCAGGACTTCCTGGTGGGGGCGGTGGGGCGGGTGGCGCCGGTGAAGAATTATGGTCTGCTATTGGCGGCGGCGGCCCTGCTGAGGCGCAGCCATCCCGAGCTGGCGGCCCGCGCGAGCTGGGTGCTGATCGGCGGCGGCCCGCCGGAGGAGGTGGCCCAACTTCGGGACCAAGCCGAGCGGCTGGGCCTGGCGGGGCGGGTGCGCTTCTTGGGCAGCCGCCTGGACCCGGAGCGCTTCATGGCCGGCCTGGATGTCCTGTTGCTCACCAGCCTCAACGAGGGCACGCCCATGGTCATCCTGGAGGCCGGGGCCTGCGGCCAGCCCGTGCTGGCCACGGCCGTGGGCGGGGTGCCCGACCTGCTGGGTCAGACCCTGGAGCAGGCCCAGGGCGGCTTCCAGCGCCGTGAACGGGGCTGGACCGCCGCCAGCGGCGACGCCAACGGCCTGGCCGCCGCCCTGGCCCGGATCATGGAGCACCCCCGGGAGGCTCGGGACCTGGGCCAGGCCTTGCGGGACTACGTGGGCTCGCGGCATGGCCGCCAGCGCCTGCTGGAGGACGTGGCCAGGCTGTATGAGCAGGCCGCCGGCCAAGGTTGAGCTTTTGCGACCCGCCTAGCCGAGATGATTCGTTGCGACCGCGGCTGCCAGGTCGGGTTGTGCGGGATGACGCCAGCCCAATAGAGCCTGGTGTCATGGCGAGGAGCATCCCCGCCAGGGATGCGACGAAGCAATCCACCCTACTTGGTTTTTCAACGCCAGGCCGGCCCAAGGCCCGGGCGAGCGATTGCTCGGGCCGGGACGAGCTTGCCACGGGAGCCACCGGCGTTGGCTGAACCGACAGCGCCGCCCGACCCGTCTATGCCCGGCCCGGGGCACCGGGCAAAATCCCGGCGGTTCTTCTTTGTGCCCCGCCCAGCCGCCCGGCCATATCGCTCCGGGCCGGGGCGGGGGCCTGGCCCATCCTGGCCTGAACGGTACCGCTGGCCGGCCACCCTGTCTCGCCTGGCCCAGACGGGCGTTCAGCCGCCAGCCCTGCGGCGGTGATTTAAGAATGGCCGGGCTTTGGGCGGGACACGGGGTCTGGGTGGGAATTGGGACGAACGCTTTTGGCCCCAGAGTGTTGTGGGATCAACCTGGAACGGGAGCCGGTAACGCCGGCCAAGGCGACAGCCTAATCGACCCGTTAAAAAGCCCAGCGGGGGGCACCCCGCCGACCCGTTTACGCCCGCCGCGGCTGGCGGCTAGTAGACGTAGCGGTCGAGGAAGAAGCCTCGGGGGGCGTCGGGGCGTTCGCGGGGGCCGTAGGAGGGTCCGGCGGCCGGGGAGGGGTCGGGGGCGGGCAAGGGCTCGGGGTCGGCCAGGGGACCCAGGGGCGCGAACTCCGAGCCCAGCAGGGACTCCAGGCGCTCGGCGGGCAGCACGTAATACACGCGCTGACGGTCGCCCCGGGGTGGCTTCCAGGTGCTCATGGTCTAGGCCCGTCCGCCGTTGGGCAGCAGTTCCACCAGGATGTTGGCCTGACCCGGCTGGCCGGGCAGGCTGAGCACCTGGCCGTGGCGCCAATCAACGGGCAGGTCCACCAGCACCAGGCGGGAGCTGGTCAGATGCCCCCGGCCGGCGCAGACCGGGCAGGGGCCGCGTCCCCGCGAGGGCCGGCCGCTGCCGGCGCAGGCGGAGCATTCCCGCCGGTCGCGCACGGGCAGTTCCAGGCGCCGGGGGCGTCCGCTCACCTCCACCTGATAGACCAGGTCCTGGCCCTGGCGGCGCAGACCCCGCAGGCGGCAGAAGGCCGGGGGCTGGGCCAAGGCCACGGTGGGGGCCGCTGGCGGGGTGGCGGCCAGGGGAGCCACCGGGGCCAGGGCGGCGGGGCGCGGCGCCGGATGGGTCAGCGGGCGGGGAGAGGGCGCCGGCCGCGGAGCGGGACGCACAGGCTGGCTAGGCTCCGCGGCCGGCCGGGCAGAGTGGGGACGCTGGGGGCGGAAGGTCTCGTAGTGAAAGGGGCGCTGGCCCTGGCGCGGGGCCCAGCTCTCGAACTGGTAGGGGCGATAGCCGTCGGCGGCCTGGCGGCCCTGGCTCATGAAGTCGTCCAGGCGCTGGTAGGCGCGGTTGACCCGGGCCATGTCGGCGCCCTGGCTGCCGGGGTTGAGGTCGGGGTGCAGGGCGCGGGCCAGGCGGCGGTAGGCGCTCTTGACCTCGGCCCAGGTGGCGCCGGGCATCAGGTCCAGGGTGTGGTAGGCTTCGCGGATGTCTTGCGCCAGGTTCATGGTCCTTGGTCCCTTCGGCGTCGCCGCCCGGTGTAGACCTTGTTTGACCATCCCTAGTAGCAAGGCGGGTGCCAATCGGGGGCCTGGTGGCTAAGCCCAGGCAAAACCAACAAAAAATTAGGCCAGGCTACCCGCCGGATCAGGCGCGGCTGTTACCTCCGCCACCTGTTCCAGGCCGGTCCCTGGCCTCGATCGATACCCGCCCGACCGTCCCTGGCGCGGGCCATATAGGCTATAGGCAAATAGTTATAATATGTTAGCGCATAGTGCGCATTCTTGTTCACGGCTGGTGGCGGCCGGCTTCACAGGCCTGGTCCAAGCTTAGTCCAGGTCCAGCTCCTGAATCTTGGTGATCAGGGCGCGGCGGCTGATGCCCAGGCGCTGGGCGGCGTGGGTGCGGTTGCCCTGCTCATCGGCCAGCACCCGCCGGATGATCTGCTCTTCGGTTTTCTGGGTCACCAGCTTGAGCACTTTTTTCAGGTCGTCCTCCTGGGGGGGGACCACCACGCGCACGCCCTGCTCGCCGGCCCCGGACAGGGCGAAGAGGTCAACGGCCTCGATCACCGGGCCGTCGCTCATGAGAAGCGCCTGCTCCAGGAGGTTTTCCAGCTCGCGCACGTTGCCCTTCAGGGGGGCCAGGGCCAGGGCCTCTAGAGCGTCGCGGGAGAGCTTCTTGGCCGGCACCTCGTGGGTGGCCGCGGCCTTCTGTAAAAAATGGGCGGCCAGGAGAGGCAGGTCCTCGGGGCGCTGGCGCAGGGGCGGCAGGTGCACCCCGATGACGTTGAGGCGGTAGAACAGGTCCTCGCGGAAGCGGCCCTGCGCGGCCTCGGCGGCCAGGTCCTTGTTGGTGGCGGTGATGACCCGGATGTCCACCTGGCGGGGGGTGGTCTCGCCCACGCGCTTGATCTCGCCCTCCTGCAAGGCCCTCAGGAGCTTGGCCTGCATATCCAGGGGCAATTCGCCGATCTCGTCCAGGAACAGGGTGGAGCCGTTGGCCTCCTCGAACAGGCCCAGGCGGGTGCGGTCGGCCCCGGTGTAGGAGCCCTTGGCGGCGCCGAAAAGCTCGCTCTCGATCAAGGTGGCGGGTATGGCCGCGCAGTTGACGGCCACCATGGGCCGGTCCTTGCGGCGGGAGTTGTAGTGGATGGCCCGGGCCACCAGTTCCTTGCCGGTGCCGCTCTCGCCAGTGATAAGCACCGTGGCCTTGGTGTCGGCCACCTTGCGCAGCATGTTGAAGACCCGCTGCATGGCCGGACTGTGGCCGATGATGTTGCCGAACTCGTGGCGGGATTGCACCTCGGAGCGCAGGCGCCGGTTGTCGGCCAGCATGCGCCGGTGCTCCAGGGCCTTGTCCACCACGATCAGGATTTCTTCTTCCTTGAAGGGCTTGCCGATGTAGTCGATGGCCCCTTGCTTCATGGCCGAGAGCGCGGTCTCCACGCTGGCGTAGGCGGTGATCATCACCACGGCCTGGTCGGGCTCGGCCTGGCGCAGGCGGCCCAGCACGGTGATGCCGTCCAGGTCGGGCATGCGCAAATCCAGGATCACCAGATCAAACACCTCGGCCGCGAATTTCTCCAGCGCCTCGGCCCCGTTGCCGGCGGTGGTCACCGCGTAGCCCTGATGACCCAGCATCAGGGCCAGCACCCGGCGGATGTGCTCTTCGTCATCCACCACCAGGATGCGGGCCGGAGGGGCTGGGCTGGGCTCGGTCATGGGCCTCTTCTTGGCTGGAGTTGGCGAAAAGGGCCGGCAAAGGGGATCAGGCCGGGTCTGCTCCCAGCCTCTTGAGCGATCTTAGCACGCCAGGCCATTGTTCATCAAACCACCGGGTGCCGCCGGGTGCCCCCGGCGGGGCATAAACGGGTCGGTTGGCGCTGCCCCTAAGTCAAGCGCCGGCGGCTCCCGTGGATAGGCCATCGCGCCAAAACAACAGCCAGTTCTTGGCTTTCTTCTCCGTGACATCCTGGGGCCAACGTCTCTCGTTTTTTCTCCCACCCAGACCCCGTGTCCCGTCTAAAGCCCGGCCATTCTTAAATCGTCGCCGCAAGGCTGGCGGGTGAACGCCCGTCCGGGTCAGGCGAGACGGGGTGGCCGGCCAGCGGGACCGGTCAGGCTAGGATGGCCAGGCCACCGCCCCGGCCCGGCGCGATATGGCCGGGCGGCTGGGCGGGGCACAAAGAAAAACCGCTTGGATTTCCGCTTTACCCCCCGCCAGGCCAGAAAAACGCGGAGCGGGAGATTGCTTCACCGCGTTCGCAATGACAGCTACGGGAGGACGGCCGGCCAATGGGACCGATCAGGCCCAGGTGGGCCAGGCCCCCGCCCCGCCGGGATTTATCTCCCACCGCCCGGCGATCCCGACAACTCCCCCACGCCTTAGGGCCGCCAGGGGCCGCGATAATCGTCGTGGGGCGGGTGCTGCCGGTACATCTGGGGGTGGTGGTGATGGGGCCAGGGGTCGCGCAGTTGCACGGGCAGGTAGCGCGGCCCCAGCACGATGTAGCCCGGCAGGCGGGGTCCCCAGTACCAGCGCCCCTGGGCCAGCCAGAAATACTGGCCGCGGGCCGGGTCGTAGTAGACCTGCTGCCGGGGATAGTAGTGATAGTTGTAGACCTCCGCCACCGGCGGCCGGGGGACCTCCGCCGGGACCACGGCCACCATGGCCGGCGGGGCGATGCCGATGCCGATGGTCAGGGCCGGGTGGCCGGCCCGGGCCGGCTGGGCCAGGATGGCCGTGAGCGCCGCCGCGCCCAGGGCCATGGTGAGCTTACGGTTCATGCTGTCCTCGCTTTCCCTTGTGCGATGCCTAACGCCAGGGGCCATGGTGGCCGCCGTAGTTGCCTCCCCAGGGCGCTGGGCGGTAGCCGTGGTGGGGGCCGCCGTGGCCGCCGTGGGGGAAGGCCACCAGGCAGCCGGTCAGGCTGCCCAGGGAGAGCAGCAGCAGGCAGACGGCCATCAACTTGAGCACCTTGCTGGACATGGCTGAAGCCTCCGTGGGTTGAGGTTCTGGTCTGGGCGGCGGCCCCGCCCGGCCGGGGGTGCCGGCACGGGGCCACCGTGGACCAGGAGGTGGGCTGTTTACTTCTTTTCGGGCGCCGCCGGGGTCACGGTCTTGTCCGACGCCGGCTTGGCCGGGGCGGTGACGGCGGCCTTGGCCTGGCTGGTCTTGAGCGCCGCCGGGGCCGCCTTGCTCTGGGTGGCCTTGGGCTGGTCGATCATCACCTTCTTGCCCTTGACGTCCACCTCCAGCTTGCCGTCCTTGATGGCCCCCAGCTTGCCGTCCACCTTGCTGCCCTCGCACTTTTCCTTGGCGCCCAGCAGGGTGTAGACGCCCTGCTTCTCGCAGAGGCTCAGCTTGTCACCCACCTTGGGGGCGTTGGCCAGGGCCAGGCCAGGGATGCTCAGGGCGACGATCAGGGCGGTGGCGGTGATTATCTTCTTCATGGTCCGTACTCCTTGGATTCGAGGGTTGCTCTGTTTTATCGCCTGTTAGGCGTCATCTTGTTGCCTGGGGATAGAGCAACCGCCGTGCCAGATGACAACATATTGATATAATGATTGTTATGTCGAAGGGCTCTTGGGAGGCGCCCAGGCGTGCGCAATCCTTGCGCGCGGCGGGCGCGCCAATTTGCGCAGGTTGGCGGCTTTTTTGGGGGGAGGCGGGGATGGGCGCGATGAAGATGTTGGGTTAGGGGGTAAAGCCCCTAACCCAACCTACGAGGGCTGGCCACAACCTGCACCGGGAGTCGGCAAGGCTGGCCAGGGGAGAGGGGTGAACGACCCGTTATCGCCCCGTGGGGGGCACCCGGCCCCCTCACCCCGGCCCTCTCCCCCGGTGGGGGCGAGGGGGTGGGAGGGGCTTGCTGGCTGGCCAGCCCTTTTCCGACTTGTTCGGCCAGCTACACCGGGAGCCGGCAAGGCTAGCCAGGGCAGGGCGTCGCCCGACCCGTCACTGCCCCGTGGGGGGCACCCCTTCCAGCGCGCAAGTTGCCAGCGGCAACCCACCAGCGGGAGCCGCCGGCATTCGTTCAAGGAATCACCCGGCCCGACCCGTTATAGCCCCGTGGGGGGCACCCCACCCGGCCAGAGGTCCAGGCCTTGCTGGGCGGCGTCTTGTTCGGCTTCTTTTTTGGAGCGGCCCTGGCCTATGGCCACGGCCTGGCCGTCGATCTCCAGGGAGACCCGGAAGAGCTTTTCGTGGTCCGGGCCTTCGGCGGCCAGGAGCAGGTAGCGGGGAGTGATGTGCAGGGCCTCCTGCACGCGCTCTTGCAGGCGGGTTTTGTAGTCTTTTTTGGGGGCGCGCATGATGGCCTGCTGGGCCACCGGCCCCAGCAGGTGATGCACCACTCCCCGGGCGGCCTCCAGCCCGCCGTCCAGGTAGACGGCGGCCATGACGGCCTCCAGGGCGTCGGCCAGGATGCTGGGCTTTTGCTGGCCGTTCTGGCTCTCCTCGCCCTTGCCCAGGAGCAGGTAGCCGCCCAGGTTCAGGCCCCGGGCGGTGTTGGCCAGGCGGCTTTCGTTGACCACCCCGGAGCGGGCCTTGCTGAGCTGGCCCTCGCTGGCCTGGGGGAAGCGCTGGTACAGGAACTCGGTGATGACCAGCTCCAGGACCGCGTCGCCCATGAACTCCATGCGCTCGTTGGACTCCCCGGCCTGGTCGGGATGCTCGTGCACATAGGAGGAATGACGCAGGGCCGCCTGCAAGAGCAGGGGGTCGGCGAAGCTGTATCCCAGTTTGTCGGCCAATTGCGCCAAGGCCGCCGCGCGTTCCTGGTCCATGGGGTCCACTCCTTGCCTGAACCAGTATCGACATCCGGCCGCCGCCTGTCAACGACAGGCCGGAGGAGCCCGGCGGCACAGCCTCTTGACGCCGTGGCCGGCCTGCCGTATGAAGTTCCATGATGTACAGCATCTTGCATACCGAATGGTCCAATGGCTGGGGCGGCCAGGAGATACGCATCCTGGAGGAATGCCGGGGCATGGCCGCGCGGGGCCACCGCGTGGAGCTGGCCGGCTGCCCCCAGGGCAAGCTGCGCCCGCGGGCCGAGGCGGCGGGGCTGTTGTTCCATCCCCTGAGCATGGCCGGCCCCTGGGACCTGGCGGCCCTGTGGCGCCTGACCAGGCTGATCAAAGAGCGCGGCATGCAGGTGGTGCACACCCACTCCTCGGTGGATTCCTGGCTGGGGGGCGCGGCGGCGCGCCTGGCCGGGGCGGTGGGGGTGCGCTGCCGTCACCTGAGCGTGCCGGTGAGCAACCACCCGCTGAACGTGGTCTACCGCCTGCCCCAAGCGGTGATAACCACCGGCCAGGGCATCCGGCGGCATTTGATCGAGGACTACGGCCTGCCGGCGGCGCGGGTGACTTCCATCCCCACGGGGGTGGACACGGCGCGCTTCGCCCCGGCCCCGCCCGACCCGGCGCTGCTTAGCGAGCTGGGTCTGGAGGCGGGGCAGCCGGTGGTGGCGGTGGTGGCGGTGCTGCGCTCCTGGAAGCGGCACGACCTTTTTTGCCAGATGGCCCGCCAGGTCTTGCAAGAGCGCCCGCGGACGCGCTTTCTCATCGTGGGCGACGGCCCGGGGCGGGCGCGGGTGGCCGGCTATCTGGATGCAATGGACCTGCGGCCCGGGGTGATAATGACCGGCCACCGCGAGGACATAGAGCGTATACTGACTTTGTGCGCGGTCTGCGTGCTGGTCAGCGACAAGGCCGAGGGGGTTTCCCAGGCGGTGTTGCAGGAATTGGCCATGGAGCGGGCGGTGGTGGCCTCACGGGCTGGCGACCTGCCCGAGGTGGTTCGCCACGAGCAGACCGGGCTCTTGGTGACGCCGGGCGAGTTGGAGCCGCTGACCCAGGCGGTGCTCAGGCTCCTGGACGACCAGGACCTGCGCCAGCGCCTGGGCCGGGCGGGCCGGCGCATGGTTTTGGAGGCCTATTCGCGGGAGCACATGCTTAGAGCCACCGAAGAGGTATACGCCCGCGCGCTGGCTGGCCGGCCGGGGGGTGGGGCTTGATGGAATGGCTGGCGGCGGGCCTGGGCACGGGGCTCCTGGCCGCCGGCTTCAGCGCCCGTTACAACTGGTGGCGCCGCGTCTTGCCGGGCTGCCCGGTGCTGATGTACCACCACGTCACCGACCAACTCAACGGCACCCCTCTGGCCAAGCTCAGGGTCAGCCCCCGGCGTTTCGCCCGCCAACTGGATTTCCTGCTGGACCACGGCTACGTGGCCCTGCCCTTGAGCCGCGCCCTGGGCCAGACCCAGGCCGGCAACCGCACCAGGATGGTGGCCATCACCTTTGACGACGGCTACCAGGACTTCTACCAGGAGGCCTGGCCCTTGCTAAAAGAGCGGGGCATGAGCGCCACGGTGTTTCTGGTCACAGGCGCCCTGGACGACCAGAACCGCTGGGACTGGGACAAGGGCGAGCCGGCCGAGGGCATCATGAGCCGGGAGCAGGTGCGCGAGTTGGACATGCTGGGCGTGGAGTTCGGCGGGCACACCCACCGGCACAAAAACCTGAGCCAGTTGGACGAGCGGGGCCTGCGCCTGGAGGTGACCGGCTGCCAAAAGGCCATCTCCGACATCCTGGGCCGGCCGGCCAAGGCCTTCAGCTATCCCTACGGCCTGCTCAGCCAGCAGGCCCTGGAGGCGGTGCACCGCGCCGGCTTCACCTATGCCTGCACCACCCGGCCGGGCAAGTTCGAGCCCGAGACCAACCCCCTGATGGTGCCGCGCATCATCGTCAAGCGCTCCGACGACCTGCTGGATTTTCGGCTCAAGCTGGGCCGGGGCAGGAGCCGGTTCTAGCCATGCCCAGCCTGTCCGTGGCCCTGATCTGCCAGAACGAGGAGGCCAACCTGCCGGCCTGGCTGGAGGCCGTGGCCGGGGTGGCCGACCAGGTCGTGGCCGTGGATTCAGGCTCCACGGATCGCACCCTGGATCTGTTGCGGGGCGCCGGGGCCCTGGTGCTGGAGCGCCCCTGGAGCGGCTACACCGACCAGCGCAACGCCGCGGCCGATTTGTGCGCCGGCGACTGGATTCTGTTCCTGGATGCCGACGAGCGCCCAGACGCCCAGCTCAGCCAGGCGCTGCTGGCTTTGCGGAACGGCCCCGAGCCCCGGGAGCAGGGCTTCGAGCTGGACTACAAGGTCTTCTTCTTCGGCCGCCACCTGGCTCACGGCGGCTACGGTGGCGAGCGCCACCTGCGCCTGTACCGGCGGGGCCGGGGCCGCTGGGAGGCCCGCCAGGTGCACGAGCGCCTGCTGGTGGATGGCCCGGTGGGGCGTCTGCCCGGGCGGGTGGAGCATCACTCCTACGGGAGCGTGGGCGAGTATCTGCGGCGCCTGGACCGCTACAGCTCCCAGGCCGCCCGGCAGATGCACGCCGCCGGCCGGCGGGCCTCGGGGTTGAAGGCCTGGGGCCACGCGGCCTGGGCCTTCGGCAGCCGCTACCTGCTGCGCCTGGGTTTTCTGGACGGCTTCGAGGGCTACCTGGCCGCCCGCCTGGAGGCCCTCTACACCCTGACCAAATACGCCCGCCTGCGCGAGCTGGGGCGCGGCATCGAGGATGGGCCATGACCTGGAAGCAGACCCTGGCCGCCGGCCTGATCGTCCTGGCCCTGGGCGGCGCCTGGGCGGCCCCGGCGGCGGCCGACGAGCTGGACCAGGCCTTCAAGGAGGCCAAAAAGGCGGTGGAGGCCAGGGACCCGGTGGCCACCCTCAAGGCCCTGCGCGTGGCCACGGCCCTGGCCTGGGAGCGCCTGCCCTTCGGGGTGTTGGAGGTGCATCTTTTGGCCGCGCCGCCGGCGGGCTATGGACAGTATCTGCCCCGGGTGGACAACCAGTACCGCCAGAGCGAGCCCATGATCCTGTACATGGAGCCCGTGGGCTTCAAGGTGCGCTTTGACCCCAAGGAGGGCACCTACACCTACAACCTCACGGCGGACTTCAACCTGATCGACGCCTGGGGGCGGGTGGTGGGCGGCCGGCGGGACTTCGGGCGCTTCGGCGGTCAGGCCCAGCAGTTCCCCGATCGCTTCCCCCTGTCCTTCACTTACAGCCTCTCGGGCCTGCCGCCGGGCGACTACCGCGTGGAAACCACCCTGCGCGACCTCTTGGGCCAAAAATCCCACACCGTGGTGACACCCTTCAAGATCGTGGGGCAGTAGCCAGCCCCGGCGGCCCCTCCACGGGAGCTGGCGGCGCGGGTCACGCCTCGGCGTCGCCGGCCCGACTACGCCCGGAGCGGGGCGCTCGGCCGCACCGCCGGGCACGGGGTCCGGGTGGGCGGAAAGGGCAGGGGCCGCTGGCCCCAGGGTGTCGCGGGTGGGGGGATCAGGAGGCAGCCACCGGCTGCCTCGCCTGATTGATGGCCCGCGACCTTCACCGGGAGCCGCCTGGGCGGGGCAGGGCTACAGCGTCAACCGACCCGTATGTGCCCAGCCGGGGGCACCCGGCCGACCCGTTTACACCCCGCGGCGGGCACCCCGCCGGCCTAGTCGTACATGGCCAGGCGCTTGAAGCGCAGCTCGAACTTGCCGCAGGCCGGGCAGTAGTAGCCGCCGTTGCTGAGCCTCAGGGTGCGCCCCAGGTTGGGCGCCCGCCAGGAGGCCACCTCCTGGCCGCCGGGGGCGCCGGCCAGCCGGGGGTCGTCGTAGGGGATCATGGGGCTGGCCGGGCACTGCCGGCAGGCCGCCCGGGCATCCAACAGGTTTACCACCTCCAGCCGGCCGCAGTCCGGGCACAGCACCGGGAAGCGGCAATTGCGCTGAAAATCGGCCCGCCCCCCGAAGAGGGCCAGGCCGCCGGTGGCGTAGCCGCAGGCCACGCAACGCCCCTCCAGCACCATGCCGGCCCAGGCCGCCGGGGCCAGCAGCAGCGCCGCCCACAGGCACATCCCCGCCATAAGCGTCTTGCCGTTCATGTTCGCCTCCACGGCCGGCCAGTTTTTGTCCCGCACCGGTCCCCTTGGCCCATGATGGGGTCTGGCCGGGGCCCAGATCAAGCCCCCTTGAGGGGGCTGGCGCCGGGCGCGACTCCGGCTGTCCTGGAACTGGACCGCCGGGCGGGAAATGGGGCATACTTGAATTGCCTTCCCCGTTTTATCGACCAGGCCGACCCACGATCACCTCCAGCGACGGGGGCGCGCGTTGCCGTCCTGAAGAGTGAATGGGGGTAATGGGCAGGGGGTAATCAGCCATGGCGCGAATCCCGCGGGCATGTATTTGGGGGTTGCTGTTGCTGGGGCTGACGGCCCTGGGGACGGCCTGTGGCCAGCCCCCGCCCTGGCGGCTGGGCTTTCTGGGGGGCCTGAGCGGCCGCGTGGCCGACCTGGGCGTGGACGGGCGCAACGGGGCCATGCTGGCCGTGGAGCGCCAAAACGCGGCCGGGGGCGTGGGGGGGCGCTCCCTGGAGTTGATCGCCCGCGACGACGGCCAAGAGCCCGAGATGGCCCGGCGGGCCACCAGCGAGCTGTTGGGACTGGGGGTGGAGGCCATCATCGGCCCCATGACCAGCAGCATGGCCATGGCCGCCCTGCCCCTGCTCAAGGACACCCCCACGGTGATGGTCAGCCCCACGGTGACCACCACCCAGTTGATGGGGCTGGACGACAACTTCCTGCGGGTGATCTCCACCACCGCCGACTATGCCGGCAAGAGCGCCCGCTATCAGCGCCAACGCCAGGGGCGCTCCCGGGCGGCGGTGATCTACGACCTGGACAACGCCTCCTACACCCAGAGCTGGCTGGACGATTTCCAGCGGGCCTTTGAGCACCTGGGCGGGCAAGTGGTCAAGACTCTTCCCTACACCTCCGGCGACGACCGGACCTTTCTGCCGGCGGCGCGGGAGCTTTTGGCGGCCGGTCCCGACCTGGTGGTGGCCGTCACCAACGCCGTGGACGCGGCTTTGATCTGCCAGCAGGTGCGCAGGCTGGACCCGCGCATGCCCCTGGCCATGTCGGAGTGGGCCTCCACCGAACGTTTTTTGGAGTTGGCCGGGGCCGCCGCCGAGGGCGTATGCGTGCCCCAGTTCCTTAACCGCAACGACACCAGTGAGCGCTACCAGGCCTTCAGGCGGGATTACCAACGGCGCTTTGGCCAGGACCCGGGCTTCGGCGCCCTGGCCGGCTACGATGCCGCCCGTGTGGTGATCGAGACCCTGAGCCGCCGCCAGGCTGGCCAGGGGCTCAAGGAGGCCGTCATCGCCCTGAAGAGCTTTCAGGGCTTGCAGCAGGTTATAAACATCGACCAATATGGCGACGCCGACCGCGCCACCTATATCACCGAGATTCGAGACGGCCAATACCTCACCCTGGAATGAACCCCATGACGGCGCGTCCCCTCAGGCTTATCCTGACCTTGCAGACCATCTTGGTGGCGGTGCTGCCTTTTTTGGTGATGGCCGTGCTGGGAGCGGCCTGGCTGCTGCCCCAGGTGCGCGCCGATATCCAGGCCCGCCAAGGCCAACTGGCCCAGAGCATCGCCTTCCAGGTGGAGAGCTACCTCGCCACCCCGGCGGCCAGCGTGGCGGACGTGGCGGCCCTGCTGCCCCACGAGGAAAAGATCGCCGGGCATCTGCATAACCTGTTGAACGCCCATGTGCGCGAGGGTGGAGCGCTGGCCTGTCTGTACGTGATCGACCCCCAGGGCCGCATCAGCGCCCTGGCCCAGCGGGGCAGGCAACCTGGCCAGAGCATGGATCTCTTGGGTATCGATCTGTCGCGCAACCATCTCTTTCAGGAGGTCAAGCGCCAGGGCCGTTTGGTGTGGTCCGATACCTTCCTGTCCGTAGTGGGCGGCGGGCTCTCGGTGGCCCTGGGCCTGCCCTCGGGTCAATCGGTGGTCATCGGGGAGCTGCGCCTGGATCTCTTGAGCTTGCATTTCCAGCAAAACGTCACCGACGCCCAGCAACTGGTCCTGGTGCTGGACCGCAGGGGCCAGGTCATCGCCGACCGCCGGGGCGGCCACGGGGCCCAGCAACTCAACATCAGCGCCCTGCCCCTGGTGGAGCGCGGCATGAACTCCGACCAGCCCATCCAGGGGGCGCTGGAGTTCGAGGGCGCGCCCATGATCGCCGGGTTGGCCAAGGCCGGCTCCCTGGACTGGTACGTGCTGGTGGCCCTGCCCCGGCAGGCGGCCTACCAACCGCTGTGGACCTTCCTGGGCATCTTCGCCTGGGCCCTGGCCGTGACCCTCTGCGCGGGGGTCATGGTGGCGGTGCTGTTGTCGCGGCGCATGGCCCGACGCTTCGAGGACCTGGCCATGCGCGCCCGCCGCATCGCCGAGGGCCAGGACCCGGGCCACTGGCCCGCCTCCAGCATCAGCGAGTTGCAGACCCTGGACCAGAACCTCAAGCACATGGCCCAGGCCGTGCGCCAGCGCGAGGAATCCTTGAGCCTGTCGGAGGCCAAGCTGCGCCGCGTGCTGCAATCATCGCCCCTGGGCATGCACCTGTATCAGATGGAAGGCCCCGACCGGCTGGTCTTGGCCGACGCCAACCCGGCGGCCGACACCATCCTGGGCCTGGAGCACCGCCAGTTATTGGGCCTGAACGTGGAGGAGGCCTTCCCCGGGCTGGCCGGCGGCGAGATGCCCCGGCGCTGCCGTCAGTTGGCCCTGGAAGGCGGGGCCTGGCATGACGATCAGGCCACCTACGAGCACGGGCCGGTCAAGCGTTTCTTTGAGATGCGGGCCTTTCAGACCGAGCCCGGCCAGGTGGCGGTGCTCTTCCACGACGTCACCCAGCGCAAGCGCAACGAGGAGGCCATCAAGGAGAGCGAGGCCACCCTGCGCGGCATCTATCGGGCCTCGCCCGGCGGCATCGGCATGATCAGTTATCCCCAGCGGCGCCTGATCTGGTGCAACCAGCGGCTGGCCGAGTTGGCCGGGTACCATCTGGAGGAGATGCTGGGCCTGCCGGTCAGGCGTTTCTACCCCAGCCAAGAGGAATATGAACGCGCCGGCCGGCTTCTGGAAGAGCAGATACGCCACAGGGGCGTCAGCTCGCTGGAGACGCTACTTCTGCGCCAGGACGGGCAGGTGCTGGACATCCTGCTCAAGAACGCCCCCCTCAATCCCCTGGACCTGGGCGCCGGCCTGGTCTTCATGATCCTGGACATCACCGAGAGCAAGCGCTTGGGCCGCGAAAAGGCCGAGCTGGAATCCCGGTTGCGCCAGGCCCAGAAGATGGAGGCCGTGGGCACCCTGGCCGGAGGCATCGCCCACGACTTCAACAACATCCTGGCCATCATCCTGGGCAACGCCGACATGGCCCTGGAGGACGCGCCGCCGGGCGGCCCCCTGGCCGACATGCTGGAGCGCATCCAGAGCGCCTGCCAGCGCGGCAAGGGCCTGGTCAACCAGATACTGGCCTTCAGCCGGCGACGAAGCCGCCAGCCGGTGGTGGTGGAGCCGTCTATTATCTGGGAAGAGACGCTCAAGCTCTTGAAATCCACCCTGCCGGCCAACATCCGCATCGAGCAGCGCCTGGGCGCTGGCGGCTGGAAAACCCTGGCCGACCCCACCGAACTGCATCAGATGCTCCTGAATCTCTGCGCCAACGCCGCCCACGCCATGCGCCAGGACGGCGGTGTCCTGACCGTGTCCCTGGCCGAAACCCAGGTGCCGGACCCGGCCGCGCCAGGCGGGCCGGCGCCCGGCCGCTACCTGCGGCTGACGGTGAGCGACACCGGGCACGGCCTGGATCAGGCCATCCTGGAGAGGATATTCGAGCCCTATTTCAGCACCAAGCCGCCCGGCGAGGGCACCGGCCTGGGCCTGGCCGTGGTGCACGGCCTGGTGCGGGGCTACGGCGGGTCCATCGGCGTGCGCGACCACGAGGGACCGGGCGCCACCTTCGAGATTCTGCTGCCCCTGGCCGAGGAGAGCGCGGTCGCGGAAGCCGACCAGCCCCAGACGCCGTCCCGGGGCTCTGGGCGCATACTGCTGGTGGACGACGAACCCGAGGTGCTGGCCGCCGGCGGGGCCATCCTGCGGCGCCTGGGCTACCAGGTGGAAGGCCGGGCCGACGGGGCCCAAGCCTGGCGGGCCTTTCAGGAGGACCCCCAGGGCTTCAACTTGGTGATAACCGACCAGGCCATGCCCGAGCTGACCGGCCTGGGGCTGGCCCGGCGCATACGCTCGCTGCCCTCGGCGGTGCCCCTCATACTCTGTACCGGCTTTCTGGAGCCCCGGCTGGAGGAGGAGCTGGCTCAACTGGGCATAGCCGAGGTGCTGCACAAGCCCTACTCGCGGGCGCGCCTGGCCGGAGCGGCTCAACGCGCCCTGGCCGCCAGCCTTGCCAGCCAAGCAGTAGCCTCGTGATATTGTCGGCCACCCCCCGGCTCGGGTCGTGTTAAAGTACATTTGCTAATCATTCTTGGGGACAAGCGTGTCAGTCATCCTCATCGTGGACGATGACCCTCTGATCTGCGAGACCTTGGCCGCCCTGGTGGGCAAGCTGGGGCACCAGGCCCTGTTGGCCGGAGACCTGGCCCAGGCCCAGGCCCTGGCCGCCCGCGAACCGGTGGACCTGGTGCTTCTGGACGTGCAGCTACCCGACGGCAGCGGCCTGGACTGCATCCCCGCCCTTAAATGGTCCCCCTCCGAGCCCGAGGTTATCATCCTCACCGGCCACGGCGATCCCGACGGCGCCGAGATGGCCATCAACAGCGGGGCCTGGGATTACCTGGAAAAGCCCGCCACCACCCAAGAGATCAGGCTCTCCCTGCAACAGGCCCTGGAGTTTCGCCGCCAGCGGCGCAGCCTGCGCTCCCTGGCCGCCCTGGACCGCCGGGGCCTGGTGGGTTCCAGCCCGGCCATGCGCGCCTGCCTGGAGTCCGCCGCCCAGGCCGCGGGCAGCCTGGCCAACGTGCTGATCACCGGCGAGACCGGCACGGGCAAGGAGTTGGTGGCCTGGGTCATCCACGACAACAGCCCCCGCCGCCAGCAGCCCTTCGTGGTGGTGGACTGCGCCTGCCTGCCCGAGAACCTGGTGGAGAGCCTGTTGTTCGGCCACGAACGCGGCGCCTTCACCGGGGCCAACCTGGCCCAGGAGGGGCTCTTGGGCCAGGCCGACGGCGGCACCCTGTTCCTGGACGAGGTGGGCGAGCTGCCCCTGAACGTGCAGAAATCCTTTCTGCGCTGCCTGCAGGAGAAGCGCTTTCGCCCCCTGGGCGGCCGGCGGGAGCAGGACAGCGACTTCCGCCTCATCGCCGCCACCAACCGCGACCTGGAGCGCATGGTGGCCGAGGAGAGCTTTCGCCAGGACCTGATGTTCAGGCTGAAATCCCTGGTCATCGAGCTGCCCCCCCTGCGCGAGCGCCTGGAGGACCTGGAGGAGTTGGCGCGCCACCACCTGGAGCGCATCTGCCAGCGGGCGGGTCTGCCGGCCAAGGACCTGGCCCCCGGGGTGCTGGAACTGCTGGGCCGCTACTCCTGGCCGGGCAACGTGCGCGAACTGGTCAACATCCTGGAGAGCGCCGCCGGCGCCGCCGCCGGGCAGCCCACCCTGGCGGCGTTTCATCTGCCCGCCTATTTTCGGGCCAAGCTGGCCCGCGAATCGGTGGGGGGCAAGCCCGCGCCCCGCGCGGCGCCCCCTCGGCCGGCGGCGCCGCCGGCCTGCGACCCTCCGTCCCCGGAACCACCGGCGGCGGGCCAGGACCTGCCCTCCCTCAAGGACTTCAAGGAATCCCTGGCCAGCCAGGCCGAACGCCAATACCTGCACCAACTGGTCAAGCAGAGCCAGGGCGACATCCAGACCGCCTGCCGTCTGGCCGGGGTCTCGCGGGGGCACCTCTACGCCTTGCTTAAAAAGCATAACCTGATGCTCTTTAAGCAGGTTTCCCTGCACGACGGCCCCGCCGAACCCCAGTAGACGCCGGGCAAGGCCCCTGTCGGGCGGCGGCGTACAGGCGTGCGCCCCGGCCTGACAGCCGCCCCGCCGACCGCGGCCCTGTCCGCTGCCCTGTCAGCCAACCAGCTTGTATGACGGGTATTATTGGTTGCGGCCGGCTTGGCATCGCTTTTGCTCTCTATCGGGATCAGCACTACTAACCGAGCGGAAACCTAGGCCATGCTCTTGCTCTGCTGTCTGCCCGAGGAAATCGAAACCAGCGCTCGCCTGCTGGAGGAGCTGAAGCGCCTGCCCGGCCCCCCGGCCCTGGAAAGGGTGCTCCGCACGGCCCAGTTGGCCCAGCGCCTGCAACAGCCCCGCCCCCAGGGGCTTTTGTGCCTGGCGCTTCTGCCCGCCCGCCAGGACCTGCACGACCTCTTGGCCATGCAGCACCTGCTGCAAGACATCCCCCTGGTCCTGGCCCTGCCGGACGACGCCCCCCAGACTTTGGCTCTGGCCCACCGTCTGCGCGCCCGCTACCTCACCTACATGCAAAGGCCGGACGCCCACCAGCTCATGGCCCAGGTGGTGGCCCGCGTGCTGGACAAGTACAGCCGGCCCTGGGAGCCCCCGGCCGGCTCGGGCCCCGGCCCGGGCACGCCAGGGGATGACCCCGCCTAGGCCTGGCGGAGGCCTTGCTTTCCCCGCCGCCCTGGCGCTAAACTCAGTATAGATCGCACAGCGCCCTATCCTAACCCCACGCAACACCCGCCGCTGGTGTCAGGGCATGATTCCTACCCATTTCAGGAGTAGGCGCCATGAAAGCCCTGTTGGTCTATCCCGGTTATCCCGACACCTTTTGGAGCTTCCGCTACGCCCTGCGCTTCGTGCGCCCCAAGGCCGCCTTCCCTCCCCTGGGGCTGTTGACCGTGGCGGCCATGCTGCCCGGCCAGTGGGACAAGAAGGTGGTGGACCTCAACGTGGAGCCCTTGCGCGACGAGCACCTGCGCTGGGCCGATCTGGTGTTCATAAGCGCCATGGTGGTGCAGCGCGCCTCCACCCAGGAGGTTTTGGAGCGCTGCCAGGCCCTGGGCCGGCCGGTGGTGGGGGGAGGGCCCCTGTTTACCCATCTGCGCCGGGAGCTAAAGGGGGTGGAGCACGTCATCGCCGGCGAGGCCGAGGCCAACCTGCCAGCCTTCCTGGCCGACCTGGCCGCCGGCCGGCCCAAGGCCTTGTATCAGGGCCAGGGCTTCCCCGACCTGGCGACCACGCCCATCCCCAGTTGGGAGCTGATCGACCTGGCCAACTACCGCAGCATGTCGGTGCAGTTCTCCCGGGGCTGCCCCTTTGACTGCGATTTCTGCGACGTGGTGGCCTTGTTCGGCCGCAAGCCGCGTCTCAAGACCCCCGAGCAGGTGCTGGCCGAGTTGCAGGGCCTCTACCGTCTGGGCTGGCGAGGCACGGTGATGATGGTGGATGACAACTTCATCGGCCACCAGGCGCGCACCAAGGCGCTCTTGGCCCGCGTCAAGCAGTGGCAGGACCAGCGCCAGCGGCCCTTCGCCTTCCTCACCCAGGCCAGCGTCAACCTGGCCGACGATCCGGAGATGCTCACCCTCATGGCTGGGGCCAACTTCACCGAGGTCTTCCTGGGCCTGGAGACCCCGGCGGCCGCCTCCCTGCAGGAATGCCACAAGCGCCAGAACCAGGGGCGGGACCTGCTGGAGGCCGTGCGCACCATCCAGGGCTACGGGCTGGAGGTGATGGGAGGCTTCATCGTGGGCTTCGACGCCGATCCGCCCACCATCTTCAGGGACCAGGTGCGCTTCATAAAGGAGGCGGCCATCCCCACGGCCATGGTGGGGCTGTTGTCCTTGATGCCTGGCACCCGGCTCTGGGAGCGCATGGCCGGCCAGGACCGCCTGCTGGGCCTGCCCACCGGCGACAACGCCATGGACGAGCGCGCCTTGAACTTCCTGCCCAAGATGGGCGTGGCCAGTCTCCTGGAGGGCTACCGCTACATCCTGGACCGGCTCTACGAGCCCCGGGCCTATTACCGGCGGGTGCTGACCTTCCTGCGCCGGCGGGGCACGGCCTTGCAGCGCCGGGTCCGACCCAGACGCCGGTTTTCCCGCGCCGACCTGGCGGCCGGGGCCAGGATACTCTGGCGCCTGGGCTTTTTGGACCGGAGCCGCCTAAGTTTCTGGGGTTTTCTGGCCCGGGTGGGCCTGCGCCGGCCGGCCGGCATCGCCGAGGCCATGGGCTTCGCCGCCACCGGCTACCATCTGCGCATGGTGACCCGACGCTTCCTGCAAGGCTCCACCCACTCCGAGGGCCTGGGGCCGAGGAGCTGAACCACCCCCGCGCCGGGATGGACGGCGTTGTCCGAGGGGCTCCTAGCTTATGAACATGGCGCTCACGTAGCCCATGGCCATCATGATCACCACGCTCGGCACGATCACCACCAGGGTGTAGATCACGGCCTTTTCCTGGGTGGGGCGCATCAGGGTGAGGATGCCCAGATAGAGCAGGTAGATGCCGTACAGGGACAGCAAAAAACCCAAAATGGCCAAGAACCCAGGCAATATGCCGAAGACGCCGGCCAGCCAGCCGGGGGTCATGCAGTAGGCCGCCACCTTGAAGGCCTGGGAGGGGCTTTTCTGGGCCTGGAAGGCGGGGGCCAGGGCGTCGATGATCAGGCCCAGCACATAGACGAAGACCAGCATCAGCAGGAAGCTGACCAGGGCATAGGCCAGTGCCCCCATCAGACCCAGGCGGATGTGACCGCCCATCATGTTCATGCCCACCACCGCCAGGCCGATGACGTTGGCCACCGGCCCTATGGCCGCCAGGGGGATTATGTAGCTGGGGTACAGGTTCTGCGGCGTGCCCGGTTCTGCGGCGATGACCTGCCACTCGCTCTTGGGTTGCAGCAGGATGCCTTTGACGCGCTCCACCAGGTTCATGGATACCTCCCTAATAAGCCGGGGCCGCTGGGGCCGTGGGCGCCCCCTGGCCGGGGGACTCGTATACTTTGATTATCACCGCTGGGCCGCCCATCCGCACGCTATTCTTTGCCCGGCCCAGCGCCCCGCCCGGGCCGCCCGGCCGGGCCGGTACCGCCTGTGCAAAGCGCTTCCTGCCCCCGCCAATACCTGCTATAACTGACTGAAAGCCCCATACCCCGCGCCGTTGGTCCCCAAGCCGTAGCCGCCACGGGTGCCCCATGACCGAAGCCGCCTTCCCCCGGGTCCTGGATTTCGTGCGCAAGGTGGCGCCCTTTGACACCTTGACCCCCGAGGACCTGCTGGCGGCGGTGGAGAGCATGGAGATCGCCTACTTCCCTCGGGGGCAGGTGATCATCGAGATGGGCGGCGAGCCCGCCCGGTTCCTCTACATCATCCAGGCCGGCTCGGCCAAGATAACCCTGCCCCAAAAGGACGGCCAGGAACTACTGGTGGACCAGCGCGGCGAGGGCGAGGTCTTCGGCGCGGTGAGCCTTCTGCAGGGCAGCCGGGCCTTGTTCCAGGTCACGGCCCGCGAGGACCTGATCTGCTACCTGCTGCCGGGCGACGCCTTCCGCGAGCTGGTGGCCCGGCACCAGAGCTTCGAGCGCCACTTCCATTTCGGCCTGGCCCACAACCTGGAGGCCCTGCGCCGGGGCGCCGGCCAGCCCGCCGCCTCCGGCGGCCTGGATGGCGCCGGCCTGGACGCCTCCCTGGTGCGGAGCCGCGTGGACGAGATCATGACCCGCGAGGTGCTCACCTGCCTGCCGGCCACCACGGTCAAGGCCGCCGCCCATCGCATGATGATGCGCCAGGTGGGCTCCGTGGTGGTGGTGGAGGAGTCGGGCCACCCCATCGGCATCCTCACCGACACCGACCTGCGATCAAAGGTGCTGGCCTACGGCCGCTCCCCGGACAGCCCGGTGCTGGAGTTCATGAGCCAGCCGGTGCACACCCTGGCCCCCGACAGCCACGCCTTCGAGGCCCTGTTGGCCATGAGCACCCACGGCGTGCACCACCTGGTCATCACCGAGGCCGAGCGCGTGGTGGGGCTGATCAGCGACCACGACCTGCGCGGGCTCACCGGCTCCTCGCCGGTCACGGTGGTGCGCGACATCGAGAAAACCGCCAGCCTGGACGAGCTGGTCAGCGTGCGCCACAAGATCGACCGGGTGCTGGAGATGCTCCTCAAGCTGGGCGGCTCGGCCCAGACCATGCTGGCCCTGGTCACCGAGTTCAACGACCGCCTGACCATCAAGCTCCTGGAGCTGGTGGAGGCCGAGCTGGAGCACGCCGGAGGCGGACGGCCGCCGGTGCCCTACGTGTGGATGGCCTTGGGCAGCGAGGGTCGGCGCGAGCAGACCCTGCGCACCGACCAGGACAACGCCCTGATCTTCGCCAACGCGCCCCCCGAGCGCCAGGAGTCCATCAAGGATTGGTTCCTGGGCTTTGCAGAGCGGGTGGTGACGGGGCTGGAGCGTTGCGGCTTTCCCCGCTGCCCCGGCGAGGTCATGGCCTCCAACCCCCGCTGGTGCCAGACCGAGAGCCAGTGGCACCAGACCTTCCAGCGCTGGATAAACGACCCCGAGCCCCTGAGTCTGCGCCTGGCCACCATCTTCTTCGACTTTCGCGGCATCTACGCCGAGGCCGACTTCATAGAAAACCTGCAACTGAAGCTCAAGGAATACCTGGAGGGCAACCGGCTGTTCTTGCGCTACATGGCCAAGAACGCCCTGTACAATCGCCCGCCCCTGGGCTTTCTGCGCCAGTTCGTGGTGGAAAAATCCGGCGAGCACAAGAACAAGCTCAACCTCAAGCTCAGCGGGCTCACCCCCATCGTGGACGCCGCCCGGGTCATGGCCCTGGACCTGGGCCATCAGGAGACCAACACCCTGGAGCGCCTGCGGCTCATCACCCAGGCCGGCCTGATCAAGCCGGAGATGGGCGCCGATCTGGGCGAGGCCTTCGGCTTCATCACCCTCTTGCGCATCGGCCAGCATCTGGAGGCCCGCGCCCGGGGCGAGCTGCCCGACAACTTCGTGGACCCGGCCTCCCTGAACAGCCTGCAACGCAAGATGCTCAAGGAGAGCTTCGGGGTGATAAGCCAGTTCCAGCAGATGATGGAGTACCGCTATCAGACCCGCATGGTGCAAGGCTAATGGGGCGCCCCCCACGGGGCATGAACGGGTCGGGCCGGGTGCCCCCGGCGGGGCATATGCGGGTCGGGTAGGGTTTTCGTCCTGGCAGGCCTCGGCGGCTCCCGTGGCAAGGCTTCGGGGTTACGAATACAATCCTGGGCCTACCCGACAGCCCCTCCGCTCCCCTCTCCCCCCGGCGGGGGGAGAGGGCCAGGGTGAGGGGGGGCGGGAGCCCCGGCGATAAGCAGGCGGCCGACTCGGCGCTACTGATAAAGTGCATGCCACCCACGCGGGAGTGATTTTTACAGCCCATGGCCCATATCGAACATCTGGCCGTGCTCGCCCGGGGGGTGGCGGCCTTCAACCAGTGGCGGCTGGACAATCCCGGCCTGCTCCCGGACCTGGCCGGCCCGGGCCTGCAGGAGCTTCTGGCCCCGGGCGGACCCCTGTGGGACCCCAAGGGCCGGCGCGCCAACCTGAGCGGCCTCGACCTGCGCGGGGCCCTGCTCAACCAGGCCCCCCTGGCCGGCGCGCTGCTCTCCGGGGCCGACCTGGACGGCGCCCACCTCCTGGGGGCCGACCTGCGCGGCGCCACCCTGGTGGGCGCCAGCCTGCGCGGCGCCCTTTTGGGCGGGGCCGACCTGCGCGGCGCCAAGACCTCCTGGCTGGCCTTCAACACCCCTGGCGGCTCCTGGACGGATCACCATGGGGATTCCTCCTGCCACGGCGTCTGTTTCGAGGGCGCCCATCTGGAGGGCGTGGACCTGCGCGGGGCCGATTTGCGCGAGGCCGATTTCAACGGCGCCTTCCTGGTGGGGGCCGACCTGCGCGGGGCCGATCTGCGCAGCGCCACCCTGGAGCAGGCCAACCTGGCCGGGGTCGATTTCAGCCGCGACAGCCGGCAACAGGCCTTCTTCGGGGCGCGGCTAGCCACCTGTTACGGCAGCCAGAGGTTCAAATCCTATGCCGAGGGGCAGATATTCCTGGAGGAGTACCGCCAAGCCCACCCGGCGTGGTTCTGGCTGTGGTGGCTAACCAGCGACTGCGGCCATTCCCTGGTGCGCTGGGCCGGCTGGTCGGTGGTCATCGCCGTGCTCTTCGGGGTGCTGTTTTTCTTGCTGGGGCCGGAGCATTTCGTGGTCGAACATCTGCCATTTTCGCTGTTGACCATGCTCTACTATAGTGGGGTAACGTTCACCACCCTGGGCTTCGGCGACATCAACCCGCGCACCGAGGCCGCCGCCGGCCTGGTCATGGTCGAGGTGATTCTGGGCTACATCATGCTGGGCGGGCTGATCTCCATCCTGGCCAACAAGCTGGCCAGGCGGGGCTAAAGAGGACGGGCATGGATTTTTTGGAAAGGGACGGCGTGCGCCTGGCCTATGACCAGCAGGGCCAGGGCGACCCCGCGCTTCTTTTCATCCACGGCTACACCTGCGATCATTCTTTCTTCGAGCCCCAGGTGGAGCACTTCGCCCCAGGACGGCGGGTGCTGGCCGTGGACCTGCGCGGTCACGGGCAGAGCGACAAACCCGAGCAGGACTACACCCTGGCCGGCCTGGCCGACGACTGCGCCTGGCTCTGCCGGCGCTTGGGCCTGGAGCGGGTGGTGGCGGTGGGGCACAGCATGGGCGGCGGCGTGGCCCTGGAGCTGGCCGGGCGGCACTCCGAGCTGGTGGCGGGGGTGGTTGCCCTGGATACCGCCATCCTCTCCGACAGCCGGCGCCTGCGGCATACCCTCCCCAGCCTGGTGGAGGGTCTGGCCGGGCCGCGCTATCTGGAGGCCCACCGGGCCTACATGACCGCCCTCTGGGGGCCCTGGAACGACCCGGAGCGCTGCCAGGCCATTCTGGAGCGCATGGCCCGCACCCCCCGGGGGGTGATGCAGGCCCTGGCCCGGGAATTCCAGCGTTGGGACGGGGCCGCGGCCCTGGCCCGGGTGTCCTGCCCGGCGCTGACGGTGGCCGCCAGCCGGCAGCGCAGCCAGCACGCGGAGCTCCAGGCCCTGTGCCCCTGGCTGACCGGCGGCCAGACCGTCTGCTCCGGGCATTTCATAACCCTGGAGGTGCCCGCGCAGGTCAACGCCATGTTGGAGAGCTTTTTGGCCCGGGGCCTTGGGGGGCAGGACCGCGGGCCGCTGACCTAAAAACACAACCGCCGCGCGCCCCCGGGCCCAGCGGGCCCGCCCGCCACCCGCGGCAGCATGGGAAAGGAGCATCCCCCAGATGAGCATTAGCCTCAAGGACAAGATTCTGGCCATCGTCGGCCAACCGGTGCTGGGCGCCTTGGCCACCGTCACCCCCGAGGGCAAGCCTTGGACCCGCTACGTGGTGCCCCAGGCCGACCCCGACCTGACCATTCACTTCTGCACCTTCCTGGGCTCGCGCAAGATCGCCCACCTGCGCTCCAACCCCGAGGTGCACCTGACCGTGGGGCACAACACCCTGAGCAACATGGGCCAGCCCTACCTGCAGATCGCCGGCCGCGCCGAGATCTCCGTGGACCCGTCCATCAAGCAAAAGTATTGGCACGAGGAACTGAAGGCCTACTTCAGCGGCGCCGACGACCCCAACTACTGCGTGGTGCTGATCAAGCCCTACCGCATCGAGTACCAGAGCTTCGAGTCCCAGACCCCCGAGGTCTGGGAGGGCTGAGCGTGAGCCGGTCCGACGGCTGGCCCGGGGTGGTCCCATGGGCCTGATTCGGGCCAAGCTCAAGAACCGCATCCTGCGCGCGCGGCTGGGGGGGAGGCCCCTGCCCCCCCTGGCCGCCGCCAACCTCCAGGTCCTGGAGGGCCTGGACCCCGGCGTGCCGGCCCTGGGCTGCTCCTTCGTGATCCTGGACTTGGAGACCACCGGCCTGGACCCCTTGACCGACCGCGTGGTGAGCGTGGGCGCCGTGCGCCTCAGGGAAGGCCGGGTGCGCCTGGGCGATCGCTTCGGCGAGCTGGTCAACCCCGGCCGCGATATACCGCCCCAGGCCATCAAGGTCCACGGCATCAAGCCCGACATGCTAACCCACGCGCGCCACGCCGGTCTGGTCTTCCAGGATTTCCTGGCCTTTCTGGGCCGGGACATCCTGGTGGCCCACTACGCCCCCTTTGATCTGCACTTCATCAACCGCACCATGCACGGCCTCTACGGCTTTCCCCTGCAAAACCTGGTGCTGGATACCGTGCTGCTCTGCCAGGGCGTGATCCTGCCCTCCGACCCCTACGGCGTGCGCGAGCGCTCCCGGCAGTGCAACCTGGATAGCCTGGCCCGGCGCTACGGCCTGCCCCAGGAGGGGCGGCACACCGCCCTGGGCGATGCCCTGCTCACGGCCATGGTTTTTCAGCGACTGCTGGGCCAAATGGACCGCCGGGGAAGGACCTCCCTGCGCCTGCTGCTGAGCCTGGCCGCCCGCTGGTGAGCACTGGACGCGGGGCGCGCCATGGGTTAGCCTGTAGCCATTATTTTTGATCCGGGCATCGGGGCGCCCGGCCCCCTGCCACCTGCGGCTCGGTCAGGGCCAAACCGGCCCGACCGGCGGGAGCGGCTTATTCGCGAGGGACACGAAATCATCGCCCTCAAGGTGGGCGAGCGCCTGAAGCAACTGCGCGCCGGGCAGACCCAGGCCGAGTTCGCCCAGCGTCTGGGGCTCAGCCAGGCCCAGTACAACCGCTACGAGACCGGCAAGCGCCTGTTGCCCGACCGCCTCATCGAGGCCGTGGCCAACCGCTGCGGCATCAGCGCCGAGCAGGTGGTCTGGGGCCAGGAACCCGCCCCCGCCCCGGCTCCCGCCCCCGCCCCCGCCCAGTCCGAGGTCAGCCAGGCCGTGGCCCGCCTCTTGGCCATGCTGGACTCCGAGAGCCTGGAAGACCTTTACTTTTTCCTCAAACGCAAGACCGAGGACCTGGCCAAGCGCCGCCACCTGGAAGTCAAGCAGGCCCAGGAAGCTCTGGAGATTATCAAGCGTCAGGCCTCCTAGCGGGGCGCTGGGCCGGGCCTTGGGGCCTTCGCCAGCCGCCGGAGTTGGCCGGGCGGCCAGGACCGGTTCAACTGGCCTCGGTCCACTTGCGCACCACGGCCAGCAGGTCGGCCCGCCGGAAGGGCTTGCACAGGTGGTCGTCCATGCCCGCGGCCAGGCATGCCCGCTGGTGCTCCTGGGTGGCGTGGGCGGTCATGGCCACCACGGGCACCCGGGAGGCGCCGCCTCCCGCGGCGGCCCGCCGGGCCTCCAGGGCGCGCATGCCCCGGCAGGCGGCGTGGCCGTCCAGGCCTGGCATCTCCACATCCAGCAGCACCAGGTCGAAGCTTTGGCGTTCAAAGGCCTCCAGGGCCTGGCGGCCGTCCTCGGCGACGGTCACTTGGCAGCCGGCCAGGGTCAGGTGCCGCTGCACCATGAGTCGGTTGCTCAGGTAGTCCTCGGCCACCAGCACGCTCAACCCTGGGCGTAGATGCTGCTCCCGTTGGCTGACGGTCGAGGCCAGCGGGGCCGGTGAGCGGGCCGGGCCGACGGTCAGGCCCAGAGCCTGCTCCAGTCCCCGGGCCAGATCTCCCAGGCCGAGGGGCTGGGTGATCACCGTCCCCGGCGGCGACAGGTCGGCCAGCGCGGTCTCTCCCACCGTCTGGCCCGGCGGGGCCAGCACCAACAGTGGGGCAAGGGGCCGGGCTCGTAGTTGCTCCCCGAAATCAGGGTCCAGCTTGCCCCTGGCCAGGGGCGCCCCGGCCAGGCCCAGCACCACGGCCTGGCAGCCCCCGGCCAGGGCCAGAACCTGGCCGGGACTGGCGGCCCGCAACACCCGCCAGCCCAGGTGGCGCAGGTATTGTTCGGCCGCCTGGCCTCCCCGCCCGCTCTGGTGCCACAGAAGCACCCGGCTCCCCGGCTCGGCCCGCGGCCGCCACGGGGCCGCCCGCGGGCCCGACGGGACCGCCAGGGGTACCTGGAACCAAAAGACGCTGCCTTGGCCCTCTTGGCTCTCCACCCCGATGCTCCCGCCCATCAGCTCGGCCAGTTCCTTGACGATGGTCAGGCCCAGGCCGCTGCCCCCGTAGCGGCGGGTGGTGGAGGCGTCGGCCTGGGTGAAGCTTTCGAAGATGCTCTCCAGCTTGGCCCGGGCTATGCCGATGCCGGTGTCCTCCACCCTGAAGGTCGCCAGCTGGCCGCCATGCGGCCCCTCCCTGGCCTCCACGGTGAGGTATATCTCGCCTTGGGCGGTGAACTTCAAGGCGTTCATCACCAGGTTGGCCAGCATCTGGCTCAGCCGGCCGGGATCACCCAGCACCCGCGCGGCTAGCCCGGGGTCCACCAGGCAGTAGAGGTCCACCCTGTTGCGCCGGGCCAGGTGGGCGAAGTTGGAGGCCAGCCCCTCCACCAGGTCCCGGGGCCCGAACTCCACGCGTTCCAGACTGAGCTTGCCGGCCTCGATCTTGGTGAAGTCCAGGACGTCGTTGACCAAGGACATCAGGACCGAGGCCTCGCGGGAGATGGCCTCCAGGTAGGTGCCCAGGGCGATCGGGTCCTGGCCGCTCTCGGCGGCCAACTCGGACATGCCCATGATGGCGTTGATGGGGGTGCGTATCTCATGGCTCATCTTGGCCAGGAACTGGCTCTTGGCCTGGCTGGCCAGTTGGGCCTCCAGGCGAGCCTGGCGGTCCTGCTCGGCCAGCTTGCTCTGGGTGACGTCCCTGGCCACCCCTCGAAAGCCGCGGACGGTCCCCCGGGCGTCGCGGCGCAGGGAGATGGAGGATTGCACGTGGCGAATCTGGCCGCTTTTGGTGATGATTCGCCAGTCGGATGACTTCTGGGAGCGGCCCGTGCGGTAGACCTGATTGCACTCCTCCAGCACGCGCGCGGCCAGTTGGGGCTCCATGTACTGGCGGTAGCTCATCCCCGAAAGCTCCTCCCGGTTGTATTGCAGCATGCGTCCCAGGGAGTCGTTGCAGAAGGTTAAGGCGCCCTGGAGGTCGGTTTCGAAATAGCCGTCCTCCATCTGCTCCAGGATGGTGCGGTAGCGCTCCTCGCTACGCATGAGGGCCTGGGCAATGCGGGTGCGCTCGGTGATGTCCAGGGCGGCGGCCCGCCCGCCCACCACCCGGCCCTCACGCACTATGGGGGCGAAATTGACCAGGGCGTTGATCTGGCGGCCGTCCTTGCGCCTGAGCGAAACTTCCTCGCAGCCGGCGGCGCCGTTGGCTAGCAGCCTTTCCAGCACGCCCCGCCCCGCCTCCAGGCGGCCCGCGGGGGCCAGGTCCAACAGGTTTATACCCCTGTCCAAGTCGGCGGCGTGGTAGCCCAGCATCTCCAGGGCCGCCCGGTTGGCAAAGGTGAGGTTGAGGCTGGTGTCGCATTCACCGATGGCCGAGGGCGACATCTCGGCCACTTCCTGGAAGCGCAGCTTGTTATGGCGCAGCTCGTCCTGCACCCGCTGGCTGGCCCGCAGGACATCCCGGAAATACAGACCCACGGCCGCCACCTGGCACATGGAAAACCACAACCCCCCCAGCCATTGCAGGTTCCAGGGCCCTGGCACCCGGTAGCCCACGGACAGGGCCGCGTCGTGGACGCCCATCAAGAGCCAGATGCCCAGGCCCCAGCACATGGGCGCCACGAAGGGGGGCCGAGGGGGAGTTCGCCACCAGCGGAAACAGCTCAGGTATATGAAGGCCAGGTTGGTGACCAGCACATAGACGTAAATCAGGGGGCGCGCTAGCCAGGACTGGGGCCGCCAAACCCCGCCGTGGGCGTGAAACTGTAGCGGCAGGCCCAGCACCGCCGGATGGTCCACCAGGTGCAGGGCCGCCGTGGCCACCAGGGCCACGGCCAGGCAGGGGTAATACAGGGCGCTGGGGGCCTGGCCGCGCAGGTCGCGGCAAAACATCAGCCAAGTGAAGGGCAGCCACGCCAGCCCCAGCAGCATCAATCGGTACCAAGACAGTATCCAGGCCGGTGATATCTGCAGGCCATAGGCCGCGAAACCCGAAAAAAAGCACACCAAGGCCCCGTAGAACAAGGCCAGGCTCTTCAGGGGCTTGTATCGGGGGTACATCAGCCCCAGCACCAGGCAGCACAGGCACAGGGTGCCGTTGATGGCCAGGCCGAGCAAGGGTCCCAGGCTGTAGGAGGGTAGCAAATCTGGCGGCACGCCCTAGTTCCTTCTTTATGGGGCTCTGGCAAGGGGCGGGCGGGAGGGCACCCACGGAGGGCGGCGCGGATCGTTCCCGTCGCGGGGCGACAAGGCCAAGAAGCGTGCGTGGGTTTCTTATTATTATAACCCAAGCATCGGGCCGTCGGGACGCCGTGGATTGCCCCCTGTCGTGGTATATTTTTTACTGGTTCCAGAGGTTGTCCCGGCGGGTCCAGGGGGCGCCATCGCCTCGCCAACACATCGAGCGCCAGGCCTGGTTGTGAGCGTGCGAGCCTGATGGCATAATTAAAAAATGGGGTAGTGGACGACGTTTGGTTGGGCGCATGGTCCGCGCGGGCCAGGCGCGCCGGCCCCGTCAAGGTGGGCCGGTGGGTTCAGTGCCGTGAGGTATGCAGCATTCGTCAGTTGCGGTCGAGCCTTGGAGGCCCGCGTGAATCCCGCCCCGCCCCTGCCGAAGGTGTTTTTCCGCTTGGCGCATGTCCGCGCCCGGTGGGCGGCCGGCCTGGCCGCCATTCTTGCGTGGAGCATGTCGGTTCCGGCCGGCCCTGGGTCGTGGCCACCTTCCGGCCCAGGCTCCGCTGTCCCTGGCCCCGCCTCGCGGCCAGCTTCTGGCCGTCGCTGGTCCCCACGCCTGGTTATTCTCACTTTTCACCCCGGGAGATACCATGCCTGCCCAGGCATCCCCCCACCGTTCCATCAAGATCTTGCTGGCGTTTCTGCTGCTGTTGGCTCTGGCCATCGGGGCCACGGGATATTATTACCTGGAGCGCCAACTGGTCGACGCCCGCCGGGCGGCCCGCCAGGAGCTTTCGGCCATCATCGTCATGAAGGCCGCGGAGATAGAGTCCTGGCTCCAGGAACGCCGCGGCGATGTCCAGGTGGTCCTGCAAAACCCCGCCGTGCAGGCCAGCGCCCGGCGGATCCTCACGGGAGACGGCGACCCCCGCGACCAGCGGGAGCTGCGAGCCTGGCTGGCTGGTCTGCAAGGCCATCAGGGCTATGAGCAGGTGGTGCTCTACGACGCCCAGGGCTCGCCTCGCCTGGGGGCGCCCTGGCCACCGGCCACGCCGGACCGCCAGGGCCTGGAGGCGGCCCTGCAAGACCAGGGCACCTCGTTTACAGACCTGCACCTGGTGCCCAACCTCGACCCGGAAAGGCCCCAAGCCATCCGCATGGCCTTTTGGGTGCCCGTGGCGGCCGGTCCCGAGGGCCAGGGACCACCCCTGGGGGCCTTGCAACTGCTGATCAATCCCGAGCGCTTTCTTTTTCCCCTGATCCGGTCCTGGCCCACCCCAGCCCCAGCGCCGAGCTGGTGCTGGCGCGGCGCGAGGGCGCGCAGGTGGTGGTGCTCAACCAGACGCGCCACCGCCAGGGCACGGCCCTGAACCTGCGCCGGCCCCTGGTGGAGCCTGCCTGCCTGCCCGCCGCCCTGGCCGTGCAGGGCCAGGAGACCCCGCCGGAGGGTGGCACCGACTACCGGGGCGTGGTGGTGCTGGCCGTCGCCCGGCCGGTGCCGGGCACCTCCTGGCAATTGGTGGCCAAGGTGGACCGCGAGGAGGTGGACGCCAGCCTGCGGCGCATGGCCTGGACCACCGGTCTGGTCATGGTCTTTTTGCTCCTGTCGGCCGCCGCCGGCCTGGGGCTGTTCTGGCGTCAGCGCGACAACCAGTGGCTGCGCCGCCAATTGGCCGTGGATAGCGAGCGCCGGGAGCTGGCCCAGCGCTTCATCCAGATCAACGAGCAGGCCAATGACATCGTTCTCCTGTTCGACCAGGACTGGAACATCCTGGAGGCCAACCAGCGGGCCGTGCAGACCTACGGCCATTCCCTGGCGGGGCTGCTGGGCATGAGCGCCCGCGATCTGCGTCCCCCCCATGGCATGGTTCCCTTCGAGGAGGAGGCCCGGCGCTCCGATGATCCCGGCGGGGCCATCTACGAGACCCTGCACCAGCGCGCCGACGGCACGGCCTTCCCGGTGGAGGTGAGCATCCGGGCCGTGGAACTGGGGGGCGATAAGTACCGCCAGGCCTTTATTCGCGACATCGGCGAGCGCAAGCGGGCCGAGCAGGCCCTGGCCAAGAGCGAGGCCGAGCTGTCGGCCATCTTTCAGGGCGCGCCGATCATGATGATCCTGGTGGACCAGGAGCGCCGGGTGGTCAAGGCCAACCAGGCCGCCCTGGAGGTGGCCGGGCGCCAGGCCAACGAGGTCCAGGGTTTCAGCAACGGCCAGCTGCTGGCTTGCCTGCACGCCCTGGACCACCCCCAGGGCTGCGGCCATGGACCGGCCTGTCAGGATTGCCTGGTGCGAGGGGCGGTGCTGCACACCCTGGCCAGCGGTCAGGATATCCACCGCCAGGAGGCCAGCCTGTTGCTGGAGCGTCCCTCGGGCCCGCTGGAGGTCTTCGTCCTGCTCTCCACCACCTTGCTGCGCAACGACCACAAGCGCTTGGCGCTGGTCTGCCTGGAGGACATCGGCGAGCGCAAGCGGGCCGAGCTGGCGCTCAAGCATAGCGAGAAGCGCTTCCGGCTGTTGTTCGAGGAGGCCCCCCTGGCCTATCAGTCCCTGGATGAACAGGGGACCATCCTGGAGGTCAACCAAGCCTGGTTGCGCACGTTGGGCTATCGCCGGGAAGATGTCATCGGCAAATGGTTCGGCGGCCTGCTGCGCGAGGAGTTCGTCCCCCACTTCCAAAATAACTTCCCCTACTTCAAGTATGCCGGGCACATAGAGGGCGTGGAGTTCGAGGTGCTGCGCGCCGACGGCCAGGCCGTCTTGGTCTCCTTCAACGGGGCCATCGGCACCGACCAGCAGGGGCGCTTCCAGCAGACCCACTGCATTTTCCTGGACATCACCGAGCGCCGGCGGGCCGAGCAGGCCATCCACGACAGCGAGGAACGCTTCCGGGCCACCTTTGAGCAGGCGGCGGTGGGCATGGTGCACACCGACCTCGAGGGCCGCTTCCTGCGGGCCAACCAGCGCTTCTGCGATTTTTTGGGCTACACCCTCCAGGAGTTGCGGGAGCGCACCGTGGCCTCCGTGACCCACCCCGAGGACCTGTCCAGGGAGATGCAGCGCCTGGCGCAACTCATGTCCGGTGAGTTGGCAGTCATGGCTCGCAGCAAGCGTTACCTCAAGAAGGACGGCGGCGTGGTCTGGGGCAAGGTGACGGGCTCGGCGCTCAAGGACGACCAGGGCCGGCCCTTGTACCTGATATCGGTGGTGGAGGACATCACCGAGCAGCGCAAGCTGGAGGCTCAGTTGCGGCAGTCCCAGAAGATGGAGGCCATGGGCACCCTGGCCGGGGGCATCGCCCACGACTTCAACAACATCCTGGGGGCGGTGCTGGGCTACTCCGAGATGGCCCTGGCCGATGCCCGTCAGGGCCAGGTCAATCCCCGCGACCTGGAGCAGGTGATCCAGGCGGCGTTAAGGGCCAAGAACCTGGTAAGTCAGATACTCACCTTCGGGCGCAAACGCGAGGCCGAGCTGCGCCCCCTGGACCTCAACAAGTCCGTGGCCCAGGCCCAGGCCATCCTGGAACGCACCCTGCCCAAGATGATCCAGATCGAGACCATCCTGGCCACGGACCTGCACCTGGTCAACGGCGATCCCAACCAACTGGAGCAGGTGCTCTTGAACCTGGCCACCAACGCCCGCGACGCCATGCCCGAGGGCGGCCGGCTGCTCCTGGAGACCCAGAACACCACCCTGACCCCGGAGTACTGCGCCCAGCATCCGGAGATGCGGCCCGGGCCGCATGCCCTGCTCTTGGTCTCCGACAGCGGCCAGGGCATGGACCAGGCCACCCGCGAAAAGGTCTTCGATCCCTTCTTCACCACCAAGGAGGTCGGCCGGGGCACCGGCCTGGGGCTGTCCTTGGTCTACGGCATCGTCAAGGGACACGGAGGGTACATCTACTGCTACAGCGAACCGGGACTGGGCACCACCTTCAAGGTTTATCTGCCGGCCCACCTGGCCCAGCCCCTGCCGGCGGCCCTTCTGGAGGCCACCGACGAGGAGGGGGTGGGGGGCGGCGAGACCATCCTGTTGGTGGACGACGAGGAGCCCCTGCGCCTCTTGGGCGCGCGCATGCTGGAGGCCGTGGGCTATCAAGTGCGCACCGCCGCCAGCGGCGAGGAGGCCCTGGATATCTTCGCCCGTCTGGAACCCCGGCCCGACCTGGTGATCCTGGACCTGGGCATGCCCGGCATGGGCGGCAAGAGATGCCAGGAGCGCCTGCTGCGACTGGCCCCGGAACTCAAGGTGATCATCGCCAGCGGTTACTCGGCCAATGGGCAGGTCAAGCAGGCCCTGGAGGCCGGCGCCCGGGCCTTTGTCTCCAAACCCTTGCGCCGCCGTGAGCTGCTCAGCCGGGTGCGGGAGGTCCTGGACCAGGGCGACGCTTGAGGCCCGGTCCGCCCGGCGGGCGGGCGGGAGAGCCAAGCCGCGCGGCGACGCCGGTCCTCAGCGTACCGGCCGGGCTGGCGGGGTCAGGCCGTATTTCTTGACCTTGTAGTGGATGGTGCGCCGGCTGATGCCCAACAGCCCGGCCGCCGCGGTCAGCACCCAGCCGGTCTCCTCCAGGGCGCGCAGGATGGCCCGGCGCTCGCTCTCGTCCAGGCTCAGAGAGTCGCCCGCCGGGGGCGCCCCGCCCTGGGGGTCCGCCGCCGGTTCGGTCCCCGTGGGCTCCAACTGCAAGTCCTGGGGCTCCAGCACCCCCCCCCGGCACAGCACCGCGCCGGCCTCGATGACGTGCTTGAGTTCGCGCACGTTGCCCGGCCAGGCATAGTCCATGAGCACGGCCAAGGCCCGGGGGCTGAGGGCGTGCGCCGGCGCCCCGGCCGGCCGGGGCAGGTCTTGCAGAAAACGCCGGGCCAAGAAAGGGATGTCCTCCCGGCGCTGGCGCAGGGCCGGCAGGCGCAGGGTGATGCCCTTGAGGCGGAAGTAGAGGTCCTCGCGAAAGTCCCCCTTTTTGATCAGCTCCGGCAGGTCGGCGTTGGTGGCGGCCACCACCCGGCAATCCACGTGGCTGGTCTTGGTGCCGCCCACCGGCCGGATGGTGCCCTCCTGTAAAAAGCGCAGGAGCCGGGTCTGCATCTCCGGGCCGATGTTGCCTATCTCGTCCAAAAACAGGGTGCCGCCCTGGGCCTCCTGAATCAGGCCCTTCTTGTCCTTGAGCGCGTGGGTGAAGGAGCCCTTCAGGTGGCCGAACAGCTCGCTCTCCAGGAGGTTGGCCGGGGTGGAGCCGCAGTCCACCACCACCAGGGGGCCGTCGTGGCGCTGGCTTTTCTGGTGGATCAGGCGGGCCACCAGTTCCTTGCCGGTGCCGCTCTCGCCCAGGATGAGCACGCTGACCTGGGCCGGGGCCACGCGCTCTATCATCTCCAGCAGTCGGGCCATGGCCGGGCTGGGGCCGCTGGCCAGGTCCAGGGCCTGGGGGGCGGCGGTGGTGCCGGTGGTCTGGCCGGCCGGGGGGCGCTGGGCCAGGAGGGCCTGCACCTTGGCCAAGAGTTCGCGCCCCTCGAAGGGCTTGGTCAGATAGTCGCTGGCGCCTTCCTTGACCATCTCCACGGCCTCGGGGATGCGCCCGAAGGCCGTGAGCAGTATGAAGGGCATCTCCGGGCGGCTGACATGCACCTGGCGGAAGAGGTCCTGGCCGCTGATGCCCGGCATGCGCTGGTCACTGACCACCAGGTCCACGGCCTCCCCCGCCAGGAAGCCCAGGGCCTCCTCGCCGCTCTTGGCCAGGAGCACCCTTAGCCCCGCCGAGGCCAGGCGGGCCTCCAGGACCGTGAGGATGGCCGGGTCGTCGTCCACCACCAGCACGGTGGGCGGGGGTTGGTGGGTGCTCATGTCTTCACCTGCCCAGGCGATTCCGGCGCTCCAGGAGTTCCTTGTGCAAGGCCTCCAGATCGCCGAGCTGTTTTTTGAGCCGCTGGTTCTCCTGCTCCAGACGGGCCTGCGACTCGCGGTAGTCCTGGCGGGCCCGGGGCGTGGGGCCGGCGGCCAGGCAGGCCTCCAGGCCGTTCAAGGCCGGGGTGAGCAGGCGCAGATCCTCCGAAGTCAGGCCGGGGGAGGGCTCGGCCAGCCAGGCCCGCCACATATCCAGGGCGGCGGCGGCCTGCCCGGGCGCGCGCGCGGCGGCCAGGGCCGTGGCCGCTTGGCCAAGGCGCGCGCGCCGCTGGAGCCCCACATCGCCGGCCGACTGGACCAGGCGGTCGAATCCGGCCCGGGCCGTGGCCAGGTCGCCGGCCAAGAGCGCCTCCGCGGCCTCCTGGTAGAGGGCCTGGCCCTGGGCCGGGGAAGCCAGCGGCGGGGAGGGCGGCTCGCCCGGCCATGGCAGGGAGCAACCCGCCAAGCCCAGCAGCAGGGCCAGAACCAAGCCCAGCAGCCAGGCCAGCGGCACGGGCAAGGGCTGGCTCTGAAACCGGCCTCCATTGGGCGGGCGTAAGGCGGCGCTCATGGCTGGCTAGGCTCCGGGGCCAGGGGGATGGCCAGGAAAAAGGTGCTGCCCTGGCCCGGGGCGCTGGCCAGCCACAGGCGGCCGCCGTGGGCCTGGGCCACCCGCCGCGAGATGGCCAGGCCCAGCCCCACGCCGTCCACGCGCATGTCCACGCCTCGGCCCCGATAGTATTTCTGGAACACGAACTGCTGCTCCTCGCGGGGTATGCCCGGACCCTGGTCGGCCACGCTGATGACGGCCTGGCCACCCTTTTGGGTCAGCCCCAGGCGCACCGCGCCGCCGGCGGGGGAGTATTTGAGGGCGTTGCCCAAAAGATTGATCAGCACCTGCCCCAACTGCTCGGCGTCGGCCATCATGGTCAGACCCTGGCCCGGCGGCGGTTGCTCCAGGGTGATCCGCTTGGCCGCCGCCGTGGGCGTCAGGCGGGCGCAGGCCTGGGCGATGAGTTCCTCGGCCCCCACCGGCGCCAGGCTGGGGTCCAGGTCCTGGGCCTCCAGGCTCGACACCTGCATCAGCCGGTTCAACAGGGCCGTGAGCCGGATGCTCTCCTGGCTGGAGACCTCCAGGAATTGGGCCTGCCTGTCGTTAACCGGCCCCAACACGCCTTCTCGCACCAGGTTAACGGCTTCGCGTATGCTCGTCAACGGCGTGCGTATCTCGTGGCTGAGCGTGGAGATGAACTCGGCGCGCAGGCGCTCCTCCTCTTGCAGGCGGCCGCCCATGTGGTTGAAGGCTCGCGCCAGATCGCCCAGCTCGTCGCCGCTGTTCAGGGCGATGGCCTCAAAGCCGCCCTCCTGGCCCAGGCGGGAGATGCCCTTCTTGAGCAGGCCCAGGCTGCGGGCCAGATACAGGGCCAGGGCCACGCTGCCCCCCAGGGACAGCCCCGCCGAGATGATCAACCCCAACAGCCCCAGACGCTGGGCCGCCTCGCTCCGCTCTTGCAAGGCCATCAGCTCCCCGGCGATGTCCTGGCGGTGCTGGCGCTGGATGCCCGCCAGGGTTTCCAGCCAGACGTTGACGCGCTCCTCGGGCACCGGCGGTGAGTCCGGGCCGGCCGGCAGGTCTCGCAGCGCCTGGGCCAGCCCCTCCCAGGCCTGGCGGGGCGGGGCCCCCTGGCGGCGCAGGTCGGCCACGCCCTGGCCAAAGAGGGCCAGGTCGGCCTGGGCCGCCTGCCGGTACTCCGGTTTGCCCAGGATGGCGAAGCGCCGCTGGTCGTCCAGCAGCGCGAAGAGCGTCTGGATCAGGCCCTCGCTGGCCTCCACGGTGCGGTAGTTGACGGTGACGATCTGGCCTGCGCCCTTGGCGATCTCCTGCACGCGCACAAAGACCAGGATCAAGGTGAGGCAAAACACCGCCACCAGGGCCAGGCACCACAGGAATATCTTCCAGGTAAGGCTCAGGCGGGGGCCGGGTGCCCCCGGCTGGGCGCCCGGTGTCCCGGTCTGGGCGCCCGGTGTCCCGGTCTGGGCATTAACGGGTCGGTCGGCGCTGCCGCCCTGGCCTGGGCCGGCGGCTCCCGGTGGGTCTTGCGGAGTACTCTCCGGTTGGGAGCCCGGTTCCCCGGGCTGGGCATTAACGGGTCGGTCGGCGCTGCCGCCCTGGCCTGGGCCGGCGGCTCCCGGTGGGTCTTGCGGAGTACTCCCCGGTTGGGAGCCCGGTTCCCCGGGCTGGGCATCTACGAGTCGGATGGCGTCGTCGCCCGTTGGAGCTTGCGGGGTCATACCTGGTTAAGCTCCCGGCATGGTCGAGGATTGGCGGGGCCGCTCAGGCCTGGTTTTGCTCTTGAGCCAGCACCAAGTCCGTGAGCGTCTGGTTGACCGGACAGGCCAGGCCCACCCCCTGGCCCGCTCGGACCACGTGGCCGTTGATGAACTCCACCTCGGTGCGGCGGCCGGCGCGGGCATCCTGGAGCATGGAACTGATATTTTGGGCCGTGCGCCGGGCCACCTCGGCCACGTTGCCCGGCATGTCCTGGTGCAAGAAGTTCACCCCCAGGGCCTGGCCCACGGCCAGGGCCTCGCCCACCGCCCGCTCCATCAGGGCCTTGGCCGCCGGCAGCTCCAGGAGCCGGCCGTTGGGCACCCCCAACAGGGCGGTCAGGGCGTTGATGCCCACGTTGATAATGAGCTTGGTCCAAATCAGGTTTTGCACCCCCTGGGCCACCTGGCAGGCGAAACCGGCCTGCTTGAACAGGCTGGCCAGCTCCGCGCACAGGGCGTCGGGCGGCCCCAGGGCCGGCCCCAGGTGGGTCTGGCCCTGGCCGGCGTGGCGCGCCCGGCCCGGCCCCAGCAGGGTGGCCCCCTCGCTGGTGATGCCCCCCAGCACCCGCTCAGCCCCCAGGGCCTCCACCAGGGCCTCCACGTTGCCGGCGCCGTTTTGCAGGGTCAGGGCGCGGGCGGACGGCGGCAGGTGGGCGGCCAGGGTCCGGGCCACCTCCCGGGTGTGGTAGGCCTTGACGCAGACCAGGGCCACCCGGCAGCCCGCCAGGGCTTGGGCGGGGTCGGCACTGACCGGCAGCACCAGGTGGGTTTCGCCCTGAGCGTCCTCCAGGCGGATGCCCTCGGCGGTCAACAGGGCGGCGCGCTCCGGGCGGTGGTCCAGGATGGTCAGCGAGGCCCCGGCCCGGGCCAGGCGCGCGGCCCACAAAAGCCCCACGGCGCCGGGACCGATCACGGTTAGGTTCATGTTCACCGCTCCTTGCCCGCTCGGGCCGCGAGATCGGCAAAAGGCATGGCGCCGACCCTGGCGGGCCGCCCATCTGTGCAGTCTTTTAGCATGCCTGGGAGATCAATGCGAGTTTGTTGGCGACGCGGCGTGCCTTATGGATGCCCCAACGCCCGGCGCCCGGCGCCACGGCCAGCCAATGGCTCGGGCCCCGCCCGCCCTGGCTGGCGAGGGGAGCTAATCGCCATTGTTGACGATATGCCCTAACCGCCCAGGCCGGACTTGAGCGCCTGCTCCGACGGCGCGTAGGCCAATCCGGACAGCGGCAGGGCCTCCACCTGGTCCTGCAAGTCCTGAAGCTCCTCCAGGAAACGGCCCCGCTGCTCGTCGATGAAATGGCGAGCCAGATCGCGGTAGTAGGCGATGCCCTCCAGGAGGTTTTCCCGGAAGGTGTCCAGTTGCCCCTGGGGCCGGCGAGCCAGGTCGTCGGACATCCTCCGGACGTCCTGGCTAAGCTGCTCCACGTAGAGCCGCAGCTCCTGTAAAAACATGTGCGGCCGCCGGGCGTTGGCGATCAGATTGAAGCGGCCGTAGATATGGCCCACCATCTCCTCCAGGCTGGCCACCCGCCTGAAGCTCAAGATGCCCGGGCCGGGGCAGACACTGGTGGTGGCCAGCTTGTCCAGGCCGTAGCTGATGGTCGCGCCGCCGGCCAGGTCGTGGCACAGGCAGGCCTTGGCCAGCACCGCCTCTCGGGCCTGCTCCTTTTGCTGGTCCGTGAGCTCCGCCAACTCCAGGCTCGCCAGCTTGCGCCGGGCGTATTCCCGCGAGGAAGGGCACAGCGGCACCGGGCCGAACTCGCTGTTAAGGGCCGTGAAGCGCTTGGGGCAGGGGCTGCCGGGCCGGCCCTCGGCGATGCGCCGCCGCCTGATCTCCTCGCTGGCCGAGGTGGCCAGGCTCCAGAAGGGCACGCCCAGGGGCGAGCTTTGGCTCAGGTAGATGTCCTCGGGCTGGGCCTGGGCCAGCTTGCGCAGATGCTCGGGGTCCAGGTTGACGGCCTCGGGCACCAACAAGAAGGGGCTGCCCCAGCCGGTGCCGTCCAGATGGTAGTGCTGGCGCAGGAAGGCGTCCTCCTGGGCGGTGCCGATGCCGCCTTGGGCGGTGACGCGCACCTCCGGGGCCTGGGCCGGCGCGGGACGGCCCAGGTCGCGCAGGGCCTTGAGGTAGATGTCTTGCAGGGTGGAGACCAACTCCTGCTTCTTCTGCCTGAACTCCTCCAGCACCGGCCCCAAGAGGTGCCCCACGGTGGTGAAGGCGTGGCCGCCGCAGTTGACCCCCGACTCCACGCGGAACTCCGAGACCCACAGGCCCTGTTTGGCCAGGAACTTGCCCTGGATAAGGGCCGAACGGAACTCGCTGACCTTGAGGGTGATCTTCTTCTTGATCTGGGCGCTCTCGTCCTGCCAGAAGTCCTCGAACTTGGCGGCATAGGAGTAGAGCCGGCGGTTGATGCCCGCCGAGAAGACCATGGCCGAGCGCAGGGTGCTCTGGGCGTAACCGCGCAGGGCGCTCATGGCGTCGGCGAACTCGGCCGGCAGCTTGCGCTCGCCCCGGTAGGCGTCGCGGTCCAGCTTGGTCATGATGTTGACGTCGATGCCGCCGGGCACCGCCCGCCGGCGCAAGTCGGCCTGCCGGCGATCCCGGTCGGCCGGGTCCGTGGCGGCCAGCATGGCGCGGTAGTCCCGCTTAAGATCCGACTCGGGCAGCAGATCGTAATAACGGGTTATCTCGCTGCCAGGCTCGAAGGGCGAGGCCTGCAGCTCCCGCACCTGCCGCGCCACCACCTGGCCCATGAGGTCCAGGTAGGCGGTGATGCGCCGGGCGCGGGAGTCTTCCTCGCTGGCTGCGATGGCCGTGAAGGGCAGGCCCAGGCGGCGGCTGTGAAACTTGCGCACCTGCTCGATCAGCACGTCATCCACCAGGGAGACCACCGAGGATATCCCGTAACGGGCCACCTTGAGGGGGGTGTCGATGGTGAAGCCGGTGCCCATGACCGGGATATGGAAGGTGTGGGGCTGGCAGGACATGGCGCGCTCGCTGTGATGGTTGTGACCACTATACCACCGCGCCGCGCCTCCCCCGGCCGGAGATGACGAGGCCGTGGCCATTCACGGCCCCCTTCGCCGGGCGAATGAATGCGCTTCATAGTATACCAGAAACCGCCCAGTTAGCCTAACTAATTCGGACCTTGCCCGGCGCCGCCCGGTGTCCCGGGCGCGGGCGGCGGTCCGCAGGCGCGGCCCTTGAGATGAAAGAAGAAATGCAGCCCCTTGCGCACCCGCTCCGAGAAGAGCTTGGGGGCCAACAGGTTGCCGGCCAGGCGTTTGTTGATTTCCCCCAGGGTGGGGTAGGGGTGCACGGCCCCGGCCAGGGTGGAGAGCCTGACCTTGCCGCCCAGCACCGCCACCCACTCGCCCAAGAGCTCGCCGGCCGAGGGCCC